>CAVJMJ010000001.1:0-211635 GCA_963650915.1 Parasutterella excrementihominis
AGCCGCATAAGGAACGAAGATTATATACAACAATCACCCCGTCGATTTCATCGACACCCCTCTTTGCACAAAAGGGGCAGACAAGGAATGACAAATTATATAGCCAACCTCCTCCGTCAACTCCGTTGACACCTCCCCCTACCAGGTGAAGGCTAATAAGGAATGGCATATTTTATAATATGCGCGGCTTTGCCGCTAGATCCTTCGTCACCTCAGGATGACCTGACGGAAAGCCTTCACCAACAGAAAGACTTCACCTTGAGGGGGTGCGTAGGCGTTAAGCGGATAACACAGTTGTTGTCCGTAGCCGAAGCCCGAAGGTCGTAAGACCGAGGCGGACGCTGTCGCGTAGTGACTGAGGAGGTTGGACGGTTTATATGAATGTAATGTTTATATAACTTTCCAACCTCATCCACCGCAAGCGATCCCCCTTCCCCTACCAGGTGAAGGCAAAAGCGGAACGACATATTATATAGAACACAATCCTTTCGTCAGTCTACGACCGCCACCTTCCTTTGCACAAGGAAGGCAAAAGCGGAACGGCAAGAGGCAAAGCGGGAAAGCAAAGGCAAAAGGCAAAGGCAAAGTTAGGCGGGGAGGGTCATGTCGCCGTCTTTTATCCAACCTTTTTTTCTCATGAATTCGGAAATTAAAAGGTTTAAAAGGGCGGGCAAAATTATCATTAAAAGTATTACGCCCAAAGAGTAAACGAAGGAGCCGTCGGAATTAGCGAATAAATCGAATACGCCGACTAAACCGCTGGTGCCCATTCCCCCGCCCGACGCACCGCATTTTAATTTAAACAAACAGGTGGATACGGGGCCCAAAACGGCACTCGTTATAATCATCGGGAGCATGATGACGGGCTTTTTCATAATATTGGGTATTTGCAACATGCTTGTGCCTATCCCCTGCGAAATAAGCCCCGAAACTTTGTTTTCTCTAAAAGAAGCGACGGCAAAACCTACCATATGGCAAGCGCAACCGACGGTGGCGGCACCGCCTGCAAGCAAAATGGCGTTAATTTGTTCTAAACTTCCGCCAGCTAAAACGGGGGCGGAAACGGCAACCCATATTGCCGCGGACGAGGTGGGCATGGTAAGAAGTATACCCATGATGACCGAAATCAAAATTCCCATGAAAAACGGAGTAAATTCGGTTGCGACGGCAATAAACACGCCGAGTTGATTTATAAGCCAGATAAAGGGGAATGCAACGAATACCCCCAAAAAGGACAAAAGCATGACACCGAGCGGTACGAGCAAAATATCCAGTTTGGTTTTGCCTTCGTACAAAGAACAAACTTCGGCAACGAGCATGGTTACGACGTATGCGCCGATAGGGTTCCCCGGGGAGCCGAGATTTATTAGGGTAAGAGGGTCTTGACCGATAAAAAGTTTATCGGAAAACGCACCTACAAACCCTGCGACGGCGCAAGAAAAGGTCAAAAGTTTCCCCTTCTTTAACGAGTACGCTATGCCGACGCCTATTCCCGCACCCATCATCGTTTTTGCAATATTTGCGATGGTTTTCAGGGTGTTGCCGACGTAATTGTCGCCGATAAACCCTGCAATTTGCGCTAAAATCGTACCGGCAATCAAGGTTACGAAAAGCCCTTGCGCCATTCCCGAAAACGCCGTTATAAAATAGCGTTTGGGTAGTTCCTTAAAGTAATTTTTTAATTTTTCTTTCATTTTATCCTCGTGTTTTGTTAGCGGGCTGTGGGTAGCCGATAGCGGGCTTGAGATGTTAAGGGTTGGAGTCGTCGTTTTTGAGGTCGGAAACGAGTTCCTCTATAATCTTTTCGCTATGGAAGGGCATAATAATTATGTGCGCCATATCCTTACCGTCAGCCGAAAAAGTCGCAAGTTGATATTTTTTGCAAATTGCGTCGCTCGGCTTATTTATAACGAATATATTGGTTTCGTCGTTGAAAGTTTTGTAAAAAACGCCGTTTTCTTTAAGCAGTCGGGTAAAAAAACGTACGTTTTTCGAGTAATGGTCGGATGTTTTTCTTCTTTTAAATTCTTTGATGCGTTGCAAGGTGGAAAAGGGCGGAAAATCACGCGAGCCTAAAAAAGTAGAATCTTCCTGCCCGATGTAATCTATCTTTTTGCTCACTCCCTTTTTGAGCGAAATAAGTATTCCGTTTGCCCTTGACGCACCCAAATATTTGTGTAAACTTACCGAAACGGAATCTACGTTCAAACTTAAAAGATCCGTTATAAAGGGTGCGTTTTGTTGGTTTTTGTCTATACCGCCGAATAATGCTGCGTCGAGATGGCAGTAGTATTCGATGTCGTTGTTTTTAAGATAATCGGTGATTTCTTTTACATCGTCAATTGCGCCTTCTTTTGTCGTGCCCCAAGTTAAAACGACGATAACGGGCTTATAGCCGTACTTTTGGTTGGTTTCAGTAACTTTGTTTTTAAAATCTTCAACGTCTATTTTACCGCTCGACATGGTTTTTACCTTTACGTAGGGATAAGCCGAGGGGTTTGTTGCGACGTACTTTTCGACGCTGTAATGGGCGTCTTCGGAAAAATACAAAACACCGCTTTTAAACCTCGTAAAGCCTTCGCGTATCGCCCAAAAGTTGCTTTCCGTTCCGCCCGAGGTTACGTAGCCCCAATACTCCCCTTCTTTAAGCCCGAAGTTTTCGGCAAAAATTTCAAGAATGGTTTGCTCGGTTTCTTTACTGTCCATGCCGTAATTTCCGCGTTCGTAAGGATCACCGCAATTGTTCATCAAATACAATTTGCTTTCAAGATACCTTAAGTAACTCGATAGGTAGGAATCCTTTTCCATATTCGAGGGATAACCGAACATGTAGTCGCGTTTTTTGTGATTGTTCATGAATGAATTTTCGACGCCTGCTACGTAGGCTTTATCCTCGTCGAAAATAGCGTTGATTTTATCTTTGTCAAAGCCGTTTTGCTTCAATTCGTCGTAATTTAAAAGGCTTCCGTAACGCAAAATCGCCTTTTCCAAAAGCGACTCCTTCAATTTTAACTCCAAAACGTAATCGGCAATGGCGGACTTTTCGTTTTCGTCCAAACAATCGTCGGTTTCAAGCAAATTTTTTAACGCTTTATCATAAACGGCTTGCATTTCGAGGTCTAAATTTTTAAGTTCTTTCATTTTTTACTTCCTTTAACGCAACAATAAAATCGGGTCGGTTTGGGTTAGTTTGGGTTAGTTTGGGTTAGTTTGAGTTAGTTTGGGTTAGTTTGGGGCGGTTTGTCGGGGTAACGTTGGTAATTTATTTACTGCTACATATATGTATTCATAGTCGTATCGGTGCAGTAGGTTATATCGGTGCCGTAGTTGTATCGGTAAGTAAAAGGTCGGTGCAACGGGGCGCAGACCACTATCACTTAATATAGCACGACTTGTATCAAAATGGCTATGAATATTAAATGACTATGAAAGTTTTTTGTAATCTATAACGGCTCGTTCTTTATATAAAATTACGGGGATGTTATCGCCTTCGTTTAATTTTTCGGCAAGGTGTTTTTGAAGATAGGTTTTGAAGCGTTTTTTCTTTCCCGACTCCGAAAGGTAACTATATACGACGGCGTAAGTTTGCCCGTTGGTCGCAAGAGTATTTTTGTCAAGCGGTTTTTTGATAAAGACTACCCTTCCGGCAGCCTCCCTTCCAAGCCGTCTGACCTTAACGTCGATTAGGTAAATTACGATTTCTATAACGCCGAGTAAAATTGCAAACGAGGCAATGCAAACGACCGTTATGAAAGCCGAAAAATTAGAACCGACTTTTAAAATCAGTGCCAAAACAAATAAAAAAATTCCTATAACGGTGACAGAACAACCGAAAAATATATTTCCGCTTCTTTTCATAAAGATACGACCTATCGTTATTTTCGCCTATATTATATCATTATTTATAGAATATGGCAACGACTTTAGTGCAAAAAAACCGTTTCAAAAACGAAACGGTTTTTTGCCTTATCCCCGTTTAATGGTTAAACGGGTTTTTATTTGTTTTTTAAAACAAAAATTGTGCGTTAACGGGCTTATAGACGGGTTTTTATCTTTTTAAAATCATTTTAAAAGTATTCTTTAACGCCGAGCGTAGAGTTTTTCAAACTTCAAAAATTATCACGCTGAGGAAGTTGTAAAGGTCGCCTTTTATGCCCGTTATTTTATGGTTTTTATAACCAAAACACTGCGTTAACAGGCTTATAGGCGGGTTTTTATCTTCTCGGAGGAGTTCCGCCACCGCCTTGACCGCCGGGGCCTCCTTGTCCTCCTTGTCCGCCCATGCCTCCTTGACCGCCGCCCGTTCCTTGCGAGCCGTTGCCGATATAGGTTATAATATTTGAAGTCGTAAATTCGGTCAACAAAGTTTCACCGTTATAAAGGGAATAAGTTTTTCCTTTTTTAAACTCGCCCGTGCTTACGATAATCGACCTGCAGGCGTGTTTGATTTCTACAGACATAATCTCGTTACCGTCGGAATCTTTTACGGTAACAACGCTGCCTACCTTAATATTTGTATCGGCGGCATAGGATAAAACGTATTGCGTGGAGTTTTGCGCCGGAGTTTCCACCATGCCGAGTGCCGAGGTAACGAAAAGACTTCCGCCGGTAACCAAAATGCCTCTGTCGGCGTCGAGTCCTCCGTCACCGCCGCTTACGGGACCGTGAACTATTACGGTGCCTCCGCTTATCAAAATACTGCCGTTGGAATCCAAACCGTCGCCGTAAGCGGATACCGTTACCTTTCCGCCCGATATGATAATGTGTTCGGTAATACCGTCGTCGTCGGTTGCGGCGTTCAAACCGTCGTCTGAGGCGTTAACGTCGATAGTACCGCCTAAGATTTCAACGTATGCCCCTTCGATGCCTTCGTAACAGCTTTCGACGGTGATTTCTCCGCCGTAGATTTTTACGATATCGTCCGCCGTTACGCCGTCGTCCAAGGTGGTAAGATTAAGCGTACCGCCGTAAATATATATGTCGCCAGAATTTGCGTGGACGGCATCGTCGGACGAATCGACGGTTATCGTACCGCTTTTTATCATAATAGCGTAAAAAGTGTTTTCGGTTACCGTTTTGTCGTCTTCGCCGTCGCCGTCGAGGTCGTATTCGATTTCGCCGACTTTTACGCCCTTGCAACCTTGCGCAAAGGCATAAAGTAAGGTCATGCCGTTGTGATCGCTATCCGTTTTTTGGTATACGTTTCCGCGACGAAGGTATCTGAAATCATCTTCGGTCAAGCCGTAAGTCGTCATGTTTTCGGAAGACTTCGGAATGAATTCGCCCTCGGTGGTTATGTTATAATTTCCGCCGTCGATATAAACGAAGGTGTCGGCTTGTATTCCGTCGCCTTTAACGCTACACGAATAGTTCGTGTTTGTCATTGAAACGAAGCCTTCTTCGGTCGTAAAAACGCATAACGACTCGTCGTCTGGCTCGTCGTAATCGCATTCGGCGTGCAATCCGTCTTTATCGGCGGAAAGAACGTTTATAGTAGCCGAATCGGTTGCTATACTTGACGCCGTTATGCCGTGACTTACCGCCGTCAAATTAAGGGTTGCTCCCGTTACATATAAGCCTTTACTGACTTTTATCGCGCTTTTAGAGTCGCTTGTTATCGTTAAAGTACCGCTACCGTTGATTTTGAGCGTTCCTTTAACGTGAAGGGCGTTTACGTCGTCACCGGCGTTTGTTATGGTGTTTTCATCCAAAACAGTAAGGGTTATTTGACAGTTTTTGCCCGTCGAAAAGGCGTTTCCGCTCGTATTCGATATCGTGGCACCCTTTAAAACGATATGCACCGTTACGCCCTTTTTGACGGTGACTTCGGTATAGTTACCGCTTAAAAGATAGGTGCCGTCTTTTGTTATTTCAACAGAAGCGTCGGAAAGCGTCGTTGCGCCGTCATACGTTACATCTTCTTTTAAAGTGGCGAAATCTATAACGCCTGAAGTCGCAATCAGATTTTCGGTTTCGGCAGAATCGACGGAGTCGGGCTTTTCCGCCCTTTCCCCTCCCGTACTTCCGCCGTTGCCCGATTGATTGCACCCTAAAAGAGCCGTTAAACAAAGCACGAGTATGAACGAAATTACAATCGTCAAAAGTCTTTTTATTTTTTTCATGAGTTTGACCTCCTTTTTATGGCTTGTTTATGATAATAAATTTACGATGTTAACCTTAAAATTACCTAAATTCGGGGAATATATCAAAAAAAATTTTAAAAATTAAGGGTTTAGGTCGTTTTTATTTTTGTAAAATCATCAAAAATTTACCCTTTTGATTTTCGTTGACAAAAAAAGCCTTCGTTGATATAATGATAACGAAAAACGACTCGGTGCGTTTTAAAAAGCGTTTCGACAAATGTTTCGACAAGCGTTTTGGAAGCGTTTTAAAAAACGATTTAAAAATTTCGGAGGGTAAAATGAATAATTTCGATTACGATGCCTATTATCGCGAAAAACAAAACAATAAGCACGAAAAAACCAAAACGACGCTTAAAATTTTAGGCTTTATATTTTTAGGTATCGGTATAATTTGCGTACTTGTGGGGTTTATAGACTTTTTAAGTATGTTTGTGTCATTTGACTACGCCTATACCTTTCCTCGGTTTTTCTTTTTATTTTTTATAGGATTCCCTTGTATCTCCGCAGGAGCCATAATGCTTATTTTCGGGTTTAAAAGAGAACTTTTGACTTACGGCAAAAACGAGGCGGTACCCGTTATAAACCAAACGGCAACGGAGGTTACCCCCGCAATACGAACGGTGGTTAAAACCGTTAACGAAACCGCAAACAATAACGACGAACTTAAAAACCGTCGGGACGAGGAGAAAAATTTCGACGTTTGCCCTTCTTGCGGACATAACAATTTAAAAGGCTCGAAGTTCTGCTCGGAATGCGGTAAGCCCATGAAAAAAACTTGCCCCGATTGCAACGCGGAAGTGGAAAACACGGCTCACTTCTGCCCGAACTGCGGAAGAAAACTTTAAAATCCTTCGGACTTTGCAAATCAACACTCGAATTTACACTCACTTTTACGGGTTTTAATCAAGCGACGAAAGCAATAAAACTTCCGTCGCTTTTTCTTTTTTGTGCGATATTAAATTTTACGTCGTGCCATCTTTACGCTTTGCGGGTATGGCACGATTTTTTATATTTTGCGTCACGCCCACGCTACGTTTTTTATATTTTGCATTAGGGCGTTTTATTGTACTTTATCACGAAGTTTTATGGTACTGTGTCACGGTTTTTGTATAACGGTATCGTGTTTTTTGTATTTTTGTAAACTGGGTCTCCGATAAATCGAGGCTTTGTGTCACGAAAAACTTTACGCATCTAAATATCGAAAAATCACCGTTAAACAGTCCTTATGCCCCGTTAAACCGCTATGTGTATACCACCGTTAAACAGTCCTTATGCCACATAAAACGGTTTTTTTACCCGTTAAAATTTAGCCGAATAAATTACGTAACCCGCCGAGAATATTGTGTCGTTTGAAAAGAATTGCTCGTATAAATCGTCGTAATACTCGTTGCAAAAGTCGATTACTTCCTTAGCGATTTTGTCCTCGGGGTTTTCATTAAGCATGCGTTTGAAATCGTTGGGAATAAAACTGAACCAAGATTCGAAAAGGGCTTTTTTGTCTCTGCGGGACATATCCGCCGTATCGATGCCGAAATGATCCAAACACACCGCTTTTGCCCCTATTCTTTTCAGGTAAGAGAAAATTTGCCTGCCGGTGTATCTGAAACCGCTGAATTTATCGTGAATGTAAAAGGACTGAAATTTTTTAAAATATCCGTCTTTGTCGGGATAAGCGAAAACGGCACCGTCGTCGACGTCGCGTATAAGCATTACGGCGTCGTCGTTAATGCAGTTGCCGATAGCCTGTAAAACCCTGAACGGCTTTTTAAAATCCATTATAGCCATCGAAAGGCATACGAAATCGACACCGGAAACGCCTGCTTTTTCAAGACACTTTTCTATTTGACTTTCCAAATCGTCGCTTTCAAATTTTACTTTGAAGAACCGTACCTTTTCGCTGTTTGCTATTTCGTTACCGCGCTTTTCGACTGCTTCGTCGTAAGTTAAGGCAATTACCTTTGAAACTTCGGGGTATTCCAGCCTTTGCATCGCGCTTTCGGGGTTTAAAACGTTAACCTCGAGGCATACGAGGTTTTGCCTTCCCTCCAAAAGTTTTTTGACCACGGGTTCTTCGTAACGCCACAAAAGAGTATCTTCGGTATGAAGACGATGGCGTTCCTGTTCGTCGTCGTCAAGGTAATATCTTACGTCTTCGTGCCTTGTTAAAAGGTTGTCCGACGCATTTTTCGGGCATACGTTTTTGAGCATGGAAATAAGTTTTTCCATGGACGCATCGAAATATTCCCTCGTTACCGGCACGCCGTTGTAATAAGGAAGAGACTTTAAGGAATCGGGGAGTTCGTCCGGAAAACTAAAACCGTCAGCCATTAAAGGCACTATGTTTTTGTTGTTTTTTATGGCGTGTTCTATCTCAAGCCTCAACCAATCGTTTTCGTTTACGCATCTGTCGAGTGCCCTTGCTGGAAGAACCAAAACAAAGTTTTGACAATCTTCGATGGCGGAATACAATTTTTCGTTAAAAGGACCGGAACGAAGTTCCTCTAAGTCCAAAAAAGCCGAAATGTTTTCCTTTCTTAACCATTCGTACAATAATCTTGCCAAAGCGTAACCACCGTCTCTTCTATAACTTATAAATACGTCCATTTTGCTCCTCAAAATATATTTGCAAGTGTTTTCATTTTTGCAAATTTTATTCTTTTTTCAGGTGTTTTTCTGTTTGAAAATTGCTTTTTTCAAGTTTTTTCTGTTTAAGAATTGCTTTTTTAAGCGTTATTCTTTTACCATGTAATAGCAAGGCACGCCGAATACGCCGGGGTATTCGTTTTTTATTTTAAAGCCCAATCTTTCGTAAAGCCTCCAGGCGCCGATGTTTTCCTTTACGCATTCGAGGTGGCAAAGCCCTTTGCCATCCAAAACCTTGGTAATGAGTTTAGAGGCTATTCCTCTGCTTCTGTATTCTTTGTTTACGGCAACGTTTGCTATATAATAGCCGTTGAGACTTTCGGACATCGGAAGATAATAGTCGTTGAAAATTTTGTCCGTTCTTTCGTCCGATTTAACACGAGAAAGCGAAAAAGCACGCAGTATGTTTTCTTTTTTTTCTATAACGGGGCAATAAAGGGAAACGAGCGCGCCGGCTATTTTACCATCGCATTCGGCAACGGTGACGTTTTTGTAATTATATAAAGTTTCACCGTCGATCATTTTAGAAATAACTTTTACGCCCTCTTTCTTACTGTCAAACCAATAGGGGTAAATGTAGATATCCGACTCGTAAATAAGTTCGGCAACGGCGTTTTTATCGTCTTTATCGGTCATGGAGCGAACGACGACGTCGCTTTCGGGAATTTTTACGGCAACGTTTCTCGACAAGTAGCCTTCAAAGTTTAAATACTCTTCGGGCGTAAGAGTGTCGGGATAGGACAAAAGTTTAAGTTCTACGTCGCTATCGCCAAAGTGATACCTTGCCTGAACGTGACGAAAATCATTCATCAAAAAGCCGTTCCTTTTATAAAAGCCGTAACGACGCTCGGTTAACTCGTCGACGGGCGGTTCTATTTCCAAAATTATGGGTTTGCCCTTTTTTTTGAGTTCGGAAAGCGCAAGGCTTCCGAAACCATTTCCTCTCGCTTCTAAAACAGTGGCAAAATGTTCGAGAAATATAAAATCGGGCGTTTCCCAATACATCAAAATGCCTATAAACTTATCGCCGTCTAAAATGGCGTCGGAATGAAAGTCGGGATTATCTAAAATTTTTAAATGTTCGGCTTCTTCACGTCTTTCGTCCGCGGGAAACGCCGTAAGATAAAGCGAAAAAGATTGCTCGAAGTTTTTTGAACCTCTGTTTTGCACCCTTTGTAAAATCATTATCGTCCTTTTGCGACTATAAACTCTTCGTTATCGTAAACGACTTTGTTATCGTAAACGACTTTGTTATCGTAAACCGCTCGTTATAGCCGAATTCACCATTATTTTTATAAATTTTAACATAGTTTTTTTCTTTTTGCAAGCGTTTAATTTAGTTGCGACGAAAAACAGCGACAGAATGAAGTTTTGCTTTAATCGAATACGTCCGAAATTTTTTGATATTTTTTTTGTTTTTCGGCAAAAAAACGCTTGCCAAACGGGTAAAAAACAAATACAATATCATATCATTTTTGAACGGATAATTTTAATCGTTTTTGAACGGATAATTTTTTGCGGGGCAAAGTATTTTATATGTCGATAAAAACTTTTTTTAAAAACGCTCTTAAACCTGTGGATTTGACTCACGGCAAGCCGTGGAAGGTTCTTCTTTTGTACGGCGCACCCATTATCGTGTCCTAC
Source organism: Parasutterella excrementihominis (assembly GCA_963650915.1). Lineage (GTDB taxonomy): Bacteria > Bacillota > Clostridia > Christensenellales > Borkfalkiaceae > UBA4636. The sequence goes on from CAVJMJ010000001.1 coordinate 10,431, forward strand.
TTTTTGCAACAACTTTACGCTTTGACGGACGCAATTATTTGCGGGCAAGTACTTTCGGCGGAACAAATTGCAGGGGTAAACGACACGGGACCGTTGACATTCTTTTTTTTACAGTTTGCTTTCGGTTGTACCGCGGGTTTCAGCGTTATAACGGCTAAATACGTGGGGCTTAAAGACAAAGAACGGGTAAGAAAGTCCTTTGCAACCCAAATTTACCTTTGCGCGATTATTTCGGCAATTTTGACCGTTGCGGCGATTATCGCACTACCCTACTTACTTAACCTTATCAACGTAACCAAACAAAACGAGGAAGTTTATAACGCCGCTTACGAATACTGCCTTATAATTTTTATAGGCACGTTTACCCAAATAGGTTATAACTTTATCTGCGGAATTTTACGGGCTTACGGCGATTCCGCCACACCGCTTTTGTTTTTGCTGATATCCACCCTTTTAAACGTCGGGTTGGACGTTTTAATGCTCGTTCCCCTAAACATGGGACCGAAAGGGGCGGCGATTGCGACCATACTCGCACAGTTTATAAGCTTTGTCGCATGTTTCGTATACACGATGGTAAAATACGAAGATTTACGCCTTAAAAAGGAGGATTTTTCGGTATCCTTTAAAGACGTAAGCGCACACCTTCGTCAAGGCATTCCTTTGGGGCTTCAGTTTTCAATACTTGCCATCGGCATAATAGTAATGCAAGGCGCGGTTATTAAGTTCGACGTAACCGACACGGGTGCAATGGTCGTTGGCACGCCCGCACAAAACGGCTTCGGCACGGCTAATAAACTTATAAACTTTTTAATGGCGTTTTATAACGGGCTTTCGTCGGCAATACTCGGCTTCAACGCCCAAAACTACGGCAAGGGCGACTATGAAGCCGTCAAAAAAGGAACGCTTCAAGCCCTCGCTATTTCCCTTGTAATTTATGTATTTTGCTTAATTTGCGCACTTTTGCTTTCCATAAACGGTGCCTATCAGTACATCTTTATGAGTGCCGATAAAATAACGGAGCAGTCGATTAAGTTCGGTAACACCTACGTTTATTGCGACTTTTCGCTATATTTTATACTCGGCTTTTTGATAGTAGTAAGAAGCGCCGTACAAGGCGTTTGCAAATCAAGCTTCGTTTTGGCTGCCGGCATTGCAGAACTTACCGCACGTATACTTATTTGTGCGTTTTTACCGGCGTTGGTAAACGGCGGAGCGATAAACTCGGATGCGTCGACGCTTGCATTTTTAGCCGTTTGTGCGGGAGATCCCGGGGCGTGGACTTTTGCCTCACTCGTGCTTTTGTATCCGTTTATTAAAAATATCTTGGGAAAATCTTACCCGCAACCTCGCGCTTTGCACTGATAACGGGCTTATAGCCCTCTGTTTCGTTAAAAATAAGTTCTATTAAAACCGCAAAAAAGACTTTTAAAAAAGCAAATAGGGCTTTGATTTAATGTGCAAAGTATTTAGCGTTTAGTTTTTTTAGTTCATTTTAGTTTGTTAGTTTATTTTAGTTTTTAAATACATTTAGTTTTTTAAACATGTTTAGTTTTGCAAAACTCCCTCTTGCGTGACGGCAAGAGGAATTTTTGTTTTAAAAACGTCATTTAACGGGCTTATAGACCGACTTTTGCCGTTTTTAATTTAAAAATCAAGCAACCTTTAATTTAAAAATCAAAGCAAACTTTGAGTGCCTGTTTAGCGGTTTTTATTTTCTTTTTCCGGCAAAAGCGTCGGCTTACTATACACTGACAAATTATGTTTCGACGATTGGCAATATATCGGAGGTTTAACCGATACATGGCAGTACGCATTGCTTTTCCTTTGCCAAGCGTTTGCATAGCCTTCGGCAAAAAAGAGGCAAATTTTTACAAGCGGTTGCTTCACGCTTGCAAAAGATTATATATTATGTTACACTTTATATAGAAAATATATTTTGCGGGCGGAGAAAAAACTTGTAGGAGCAAAAAAATGATCTCTGCGGAACAAATTCCTCAACTTATAAAGAGTTTAATATGGCTCTTGGCGGGTGTCGGCGTGTTTATCGTCGGCATGAATTTCTTGAGCGGAGCCTTGGAAAAGAGCGCCGGAAGCGGAATGAAAAAACTGCTTGAAAAAATCAGTAACAACCGCTTTTCGGGCGTCGGAATAGGTATCGGCGTTACAGCGATAATTCAAAGTTCTTCGGCAACCTCCGTAATGGTAATGGGGCTTGTAAACGCAGGAGCAATGACCCTTATGCAAGCAACGCCGGTTATCATGGGTGCCAACATAGGTACGACGGTTACTGGCGTTTTGGTCGCCTTAAAAAACGACTATTTTAACAACGTAATGTATCTTCTCGCCTTTTTGGGCGTAATGATGGGGTTTTTCAAAAACGAAAAAGTTAAACTTGCGGGTGCGCTTTGTTGCGGACTCGGGTTTATATTCGTAGGGCTTAACATTATGAGCAGCGAAGAGGCTTTTTCAAACCCCGTCATAATAAATTTCTTTATAGAAATCTTTAAAAAGGTAAACTTTCCCCTTTTATTGATTTTGATCGGCGTAATTTTTACCGCACTTATACAAAGTTCGTCGGCGTCGACGGGTATAGTCATTACCATGGTAGGAACGGGCGTTTTACCCGTTGATTTGGCACTTTTTATAGTACTCGGCGCAAATATAGGTACTTGCGTAACCGCACTGTTGGCGTCAATCGGTGCAAACCAAAACACCAAACGTATTGCATTTATACACTTTATGTTCAACGTAATAGGCGTAGTGATTTTCACCGTTATATTATGGACGTTAAAGCCTTACGTTTTGAATCTTTTATCGTCGGTTTTTCCGGGCGACGATCAGATGTCCTTACAGATGAGAATATCGTTCTTCCACGTCGTGTTCAACGTAACGACGACGGTTATTTTGTTCCCCTTCGTAAAACAACTTGTCAAATTTTCAAATATCGTTATAAAAGACAAAAAGCCGAAAGAAGAATTGACTTTAAAGTACGTCGATTCGAGGTTGCTTGCCATGCCGTCGGTCGCCGTTATGCAAGTTAAAAAGGAAATCGACTATATGATTTCCGTCGTGCAAGAAAACCTTAATCTTTCATTCGTGGCAATGGAAACGGGTTCGGTAGCAAATTCCAAAAAAATTGCCGAAAACGAAAAAATAATCGACTTTACGAATAGCGAACTTACTCGCTTTTTGATTAAATTATCCCCCAACCTCGACGACAGCGACGAGCAAACGGTCGGTTCTTACTTCCACGTTTTAAACGACCTCGAACGTATCGGCGACCACGCCGAAAACTTTAACGAAATCGGCGAGGAAATGGCTAAATCAGACCTTACTTTTTCGGATAGGGCAAAAGTAGAAATCACGGAAATGAAAAACACCGTTTTCGACATGTTTGAAATAGCAAAGGACGCTTTCGAAAACGCAAATAAACAAGACCTTGGAAAACTCGATACGCTCGAAGAAAGGGTTGACGAAATGAAGGACAGACTTACAACCGAACACTTTACACGCCTTGCCGAAGGTTTTTGCAAAGTCGAGTTAAGCCCCTTTTATTCGTCTGCGGTTTTGGGTTTGGAACGTGTTGCGGACCACCTTATCAACGTAGGTTACAGTATAGAAAGCCCTGTAGGCTCTCAAAACGACGAAGATAAAAAATAACGATTTCGAAACGATAGATATTTCATCGAATATTGCGCAGACATTCGCATTGGGTAATGTAGATATTAGCAGTAGATATTGCGTAGATATTTGCAGTAAATATTGCATTGAATGTTACGTAGTTTGCAGTAGATAATATTGTCGCAAACAATTGCAGTCGATATTGGCATAAAAGTCGGTCAATAAGCCCGATAACGGGCTTATTGACCGACTTTTTAATAGTTTTAAGCGTGCGGATAACGAAAAAGTTTCGTTATCCGCACCTTCTGAAATTTTTCTTTTGATACTTTTTTAGTCCGTTTTTAATGCCCTTTTTAATTTTCCGAAGCTCTTTTCGGCTCGTTTTTTCGTTCCCTTTTATGATTGTATTTTTCGTTAAAATTTAAAACAAACAAAAGCCCGTCACTACAGGCATCCCATAGCGACGGGTTTTGTTATTATATTAAAAACTGTGCAACCATTAAAAAAACTAACCGTTTTTCTTTTCTCTTATCAAACTCTTCATTTGATTTATACACTTGCTGACATACTGAGTCGGCGTATAAGCAAATGAAAGTTTGTCGCCGGGAACGACGAGGCGGAATCTTTCACTGTCGACTTGTTTAGTGTTATCGCCGTCGCTACCGGTACCCTTAATATCGATACTTTCTTGTGCAACCGATACGGAAACGATGTCTTTAAAGAAGAATTCTTGAGATTCTTCTTTCTTTGATTGAGGATTCATAAGAGACAATTTAACTCTATAAATATAAAGTTGATCTTTGCCGAAATATAACCAAGTGATTTCGCGATATTCCGTTCTCCAATCGTCTCCTCTTCTTCTCCAACCGCCTTCCCAGTTGTTACCGGTTATAAAGAATGCCGTATCGCTCATGTTTTCGTCTTTAGCGAGTTGATCGGCATCTATTCCGAGATATTCCATTCCGCGTTCTTTTAATTTTTGATCGTCGATAATTTTTTGAGCGGTTTTATCGAATTCTCCCCACCACGTATTGCTGCGATTTTGAAATTCTTCATTCCATTTTGCTAAGTATGCCTTTGCAGCAGTATTCTTGAGGATCGGAGGAACAATAAGTATCGCACCTATAACGGCACAGATTATCGCCGCGATAGCGGTTTTTAATACCACCGATAAAACTATACCGACAATAACGGCGAGTACGCCGAAGACTATGTTCTTTTTGTTAAGTGCTGGTACGGTGGGTTTATAACCGAGACCGTAATTGGTTTGGAAAAAACTACTAAAACTAAAGTTTTCTTTTTTAATTTCCTGCATCTTTCTACTCCTTTAAAAATTGTTAGGCTTTTCAGTTTTTAATAAATCAAATAAATTATAGACGTCGGCACCGGTCATACCCAATGAATTTGCTTTTGCAAGCAATTCGGTATAAGTCGGTCTGCAGCCCATAAATTTACGTTTGTAGTAATCGTACGCAATGTATGCGTGCAAATAAAAGTAAACGGCTTTTTCTTCGATTTGTTCGGCAAGGTTTAAATTCTCGACTATTTTAAGAATTTCAGGCATTGTTCTTAAGAACGGCTTATTTCCGCCGAGTAAAGTAACCGCCAAATAGAAGTATGCGTCTGCGTTTAAAGGATCCATTTCGATAACCTTATTAAACTGCGGTAAAGCATATTGATAAGCACCGTTACTTAAGTAGAACAAACCGAGTGCCATAGGAATTTCCGAAGACGTCGGGTTAGACGCCGCAACTTGATTGAGCAAAAGTATCTGCTTCGTCCTTGCGGGCGCAGGTATTTGCTTTGCTTCCATGTAATCGGTCGGGATTATAGGTTGACGGCAGTTGCGACATTTTACGCTTGTCTTTTGTAAAACGTAAGATTCTTGATGACCGCAACAACCGCAAGTAATTACAATTTCTTCCATAGTTAACCTCTGCTTTTCTTGATATATTTGCACATCTCGTTTCTTTCGTCGACAAGTCTGTCAAGTCGTACGACAAGATTGGATAAAGTTGCCTCGTCTTCCGTAATTTTCATTTCGGTTATCGTGGAACGAATAAGACTGTCTTCACCCGCAAGTTCGGGGTAAGAGTTGAAATCGCTGAATTTGATTTTGTCTGCGATTATGGAAAGTTTTTGTGCTATATCGGCGTTTTTCACCGAGGATGCGAGCGACGAGACCTGCACGTACAACATGTTTAGCGAAAGCACGTCGCTTTTTTGTTTTGCGTAACTTTGGCTTATGTGATTTGCTCCGAGCAAAACTACAAGCCCTATTATGACGAAAATTACAAGTAACGGTATTTGTATCAAAAGGGCAAGTTTTATAGAAACCACGTACTGTAAAAACATGAACAACGTGCCGACTATAAACTCAAATACGAAATAAGAGCGAATTACCCTGATTAACGTAACCATTAGTGCTAACTTTGTTCCGCTCGTAAACGGATTTTTTACTATCGCAGTCAAAACGCCGATCGCCATGGAAAACATAATGAAAGCATACGATATCCAAAAGGTCGGTGACTTGACTACGTTCATCGTCGAAATAAACAAAACGAAGTTGTATAAGGCGACAACGCAAACAAGGATTATCAACGTTAAGTATTTAGATCTGATTTTCATTGTTTTGCCCCCTTACTATCCTTCTATTTTACCGCCGCATTCGGGGCAGAATTTACCGGGGTTTTCGAGTTCGGCACCGCACGACGGGCATTTTACTTTTTTAGGTAAAAGCGAAGTACCGCATTCGTGACAGAATTTTGCGCCTACAGGATTTTCCGCCGAGCAAGAAGGACATTTTACCGTCTTAGGTCCTAATTTTCCGCCACAGTCATGGCAAAATTTTGCGCCTTTGGGATTTAAAGCGTTACAATTAGGACACCTTTCTCCTTCTTCGGCTTTTTGAGTATCTTGCGGAGCTTGTTCGCCTTGTCTGCGACTGTCGGGACTAAAAGCACCCGCCATCATATTGCCCATTGCGCTACCGAATCCTCCGCCTACGCCCAAGCCCATGCCCAAGCCTACGCCCGCACCGATAAAACTGTTACCGCCGAGACCTGCTTCGTTACCGGCTGCCGTTTGCAAAACGTCGTACATTCTTTCTTTGGAATAGTAGTCGCCTTTTTCCTTCATAACGTCGGCTTCGGCTTTGCCCTTTGCCCACATTACGTCGGCTTCCGCCGCGCCTTGAGATCTCGTTTCGTAATACTTCATGTCCGCCTCGCGCTTTCTATGGGCAAGATCGTTTTGTTCTGCCCGTAACGCGGCTTCGTCGTCGGCGTTCATTTTTATCTCGTAAATTGAGAACTCTTTTAAACTAAGACCGTAAGTTTCGAAAATTCTTTCCTCTACGGCACGTTTTTTAATTGCGTCGGCAATGCTTGCCGCTTGTGACTGAATACGCTTGACGGGCATTCCTACCTGTTCTAATTCATCGAACTTACCGGCAATCATGCTTGTTATTCTTTCGATGAATTTTTCAAAAAGAAAATCGCCTATTGCGTCCGCATCGAAAGAATATTCCTGCCCGTTCATGCGTTCGATAAACTGCAAACTGTTGCTTATCGAAAACGCCATGTTTCCGTTAGCCATCATTCTGATTTCACGCATGGTTTCGCCGTCGCGAACCATTATGGGATGCGGCGTTCCCCAATAAACGGTAACGGGCTTTGCTTTGTTTATAAAATATAAATAGCAATTGAAAGCGTTTGTTCCGCCGTATAATTTATTTACAAACTTGCTTATACCCGGAAGTTCGTGAGTGTCAAGCACATATCTGCCGTTTGTATACGGTCCGTCTTGATCGCCCTCTTTTATAAGAACGGCCTCTTGCCCCGGCTGAACGAATAATAAGCTGCCGGCAAAGAAATTTTCTTTAGGATAACGGTAGGCTATTTCGTTTTCGGAAAACTCATGCTTTAAAATTTCAAAGTTTTCGCTGTTTTCGCTTTTTTCGGTTTTTCTATCGAATAAACCCATTATATCCTCCACAAAGATTATTAAAAATCACCTTTAATAACAAAAAAACTTATTGTTTTGGCAAAAATTATCTGTTTTAACTACGATAAATCGATACGTTTGCCGTTTTTGCAACAAAATAATAAAAAATTTTAAGTCAAACGAGTAAGTTTCCGAAATCGGCAGATAACAGAGTATAATTCGTTCGGCTACTTACATAATAGGTGAACCTTACGTGAAACAGTTTACACTATTTTATGAAGTGCGTCAACGATTTTCGTCTGTTTATGACGAATTTTGTCTAAAAAATATGAGAAAAACTTTGCAGCACCGAAAAATCGGTTTTGATTTAAGTAATTTGCCTGTTTTCTATCGATAATGCGCTTGATTTTATATAGTAAAAACACTAAAAATTATTGTTTTTATTTTTAAAAAATAATTTCGTTCACCTATTATGTAAACAGGCGAACTTTTGAGCGTGAAAAATAACTGACTTTTTTTGCCGTAAATCGGCTTATTGACGAGGTTATGCAAATATTTTAGCCTTTAAATCGGACAATGGTTCTTGGTGAAGTCGTTTCAAATATTAAGGTTTGACGAGGTTGTTCCGAATAGAGTTTGGCGTGGTTACGCCAAACTTAGCTAATGTCTTAACAAGGTTGTTCCGAATAGAGATCTTTGGCGTGGTTACGCCAAACTTAGCTAATGTCTTAACAGGGTTGTTCCGAATAGAGATCTTTGGCGTGGTTACACCAAACTTGGCTAACGTCTTGACAAGGTTATGTAAAACGTTTAGATTATAAAAATTTATTAAATTGGTTATTAAAAAATACGCAGGCGAGAAAATTTTTCTCGCCTGCGTATTTTTTATAAATGATGATTGATTTAGTCTGTCAAAAATGTGACTTGTGTAGTCAGTTTTATATGAATAATCGGCTTATAGGCGGACTTTTGTTGTTTACTTAGATATTCCGTCAGGTCGTCCTATATTGTTAGTATAGACACTCTGCAGGTTATCCTGAGCTTGTCGAAGGATCTAGCGGCAAAGCCGCGCAAGGATACGCAATATTATATAGATGCGGCTGCGCCTATATGTTTCGACTACGCCTTACGGCTCCGCTCAACATGACTAAAATATACCGATAATCGGCTTATAGACGGACTTTTATATAAATAATGTCATACATACAAACATAAAAACATACATGCCATACATACATACATACATTCATTCATAAATACATTCATTCATAAATACATGGATACATAAATAAATACGCAAACATATATAAATAAAAAATATATATATAAAAAATCGCACGGCAAATGCCGTACGATTTCTTTTTTTAATCGTTAAAGATTAAGTAGAACTACTTAAAGATTAACTTTAATTGCTCTTTATGAGATTAACTTTAATTGCTTAAAATTAACTTTAATTACTTAAAATTAACTTTAATTAACCTTTATGAGATTAACTTTAATTGCTCTTTAAAGATTGACTCTAATTAATCTTTATTGGGTTGAGAGAAGATTTTGCGATATTCGTCAAAAGGTTCTTTGGTGGTACGATCAAACTCCATCAATCCGTTTACTTCGCTGTACACGTTGCTTACCTGAGTGTAGCAGAATCCGCAAATTAGAGGGTTATCAACGATACTTTTAACAAGCCCTTTCAGACGTAAAAGGTACTCGTCGTCGGTTTTGACGGCTTCGCCGTAGCCCCATTTTTCGCCCGTAGTGTCCTTCACGAAACTCGTTCCGCCGAACTCGGTAATCATTATGGGTTGTCCGCGATAGCTATAACCGCCGATAAAAGCATCTCTGCCGTTGTCGGGAAGATGCCCGATGCACTTTTCAACCGTTTGATAGCGTTCTTTAATGACTTCTCCGTCTTGAATGTAATCATGAATGGTTAAAATATCGGACACGGTATGTTCCCAACCGTCGTTCGTAATAACAGGGCGCATCGAGTCTATTTCCTTGGTGGCAATGTAAACTTGATTGACGAAACGCTGTTGAGCGACGTTGTCTTTAATCTGTTCCACCCCCCAGCTTTCGTTGAAAGGAACCCAAGTAAGTACGCACGGATGATTATACTGTTGTTTAACGACTTGTTTCCATTCCGTCAATAAAGCATGGCGAGATTGCTCGGTAAAGGCGTACACCGACGGCATTTCTGCCCAAACGATGTAACCGTAAAGGTCGGCATAGTACAAAAAGCGTTCGTCTTCGACTTTTTCGTGTTTACGGCAACCGTTAAAGCCCATTGCCATACAATCGAGCAAGTCCTTTTCGAGAGCCGATTCGTCGGGTGCGGTAAGATCGCATCCCTCCCAATAGCCTTGGTCCAACACGAGCCTTTGATAAAGGGGTTTGCCGTTGAGCAAAATTTTACCGTTGTCAATAGCGATTTCACGCATACCGAAGTAACTTGAAACCGTATCCACCGTTTCGCCGTCGACTTTTAAGGTCAAACGCAAATCGTACAAACCGCCCTTTCCGACTTCCCAAAGGTGCATTTTATCGCCTAAATTAAGAAGCCCGTAAGTATCGCAATCGCACACGTCGATTTCCGTATAAGCGACTTCTTCGCCCTGCCAGTATGCCTGCGCCGAAATAACGGCGTTAGGCAAACTTTTATTCAATAAAAGGTGCATTTCGAGTGTATGCTTCTTTAAATTCGGCGTAAATTTAGCACTTATAAAATGCGTTTTAGGTACCTTTTCCAGCCATACCGTTTTGTAGATGCCGGACGTATCGATATACCAACAACCGTAATCGTGAGTCTCGGAGCGTTGTTTTCCGCGGGGTTGCTCGCGAGAGTAACTGTCGTTGACTTTGATAACGAGGGTATTATCGCCTTTTTTGACGGCATCGGTAATATCGAAGGTCAAACGATGGTAACCGCCTACGTCGAAACCGCAATATTGCCCGTTAACCCATACTTTGGTAAGATAGTCGCATCCTTCAAAGTGCAAAAGCAATCTGTCGCCGTTGAGTTCGCCAATAACGAAATTTCTTTGGTACCAAATGTTTTCGCACATTTCGGGCTCGTCGATACCGCTTGCCTTGCATTGATAGGCAAAGGGTACGTTGATTTGTGTTTCGGTTTTAAAACCACCTTGGAAGCATTTGCTTTCGCCGCTGTTATCGCGGTCGAAAGCAAAGTCCCACTTTCCGTTTAAATTCATCCAATTGCTACGTACGAATTGAGGACGAGGATAGTCCTTTTTGTAGCATTGTAATTGTTGCATTTATATTTCCTGCCTTAGCTTAAATCTGTTTGATATAAAAATCTTTGTAAACGACTTCTGCGCCGTCGCTATACAAACCTACGTGACCGGTAAGGAATGCATGTGCGTCTTCCAACTTAAACTTATATTCGCCGTCTACGTACACCGATATCGTGTTGCCTTTGCAAACGACTTTAAGCGTCGTGTATTCTTTGGTAAGTTCGTCCTTCGTCTTGCCGATGACGTCGGCTTCCAATTTGGTTTGGCTGTTGCTGTGGTTGAACTTACTGATACTTACGTTACGCGAATCGAATGCGACGTAGTAGCCTTGAATGGAAGTTTCGGTATCGTAACGAGCGTTTGCGAAGTTGCGTCCGCGTACGATAAGTCCTGCGCCGTAAGCGTTGTGAGAGATAAATTTAATTTTTACGCTCATTTCAAAGTCGCTTAAAGTATCGTCGCCGATGTAGGCAAGCATTACGCTTCCGCCACGGGTTGCGTGTCCGCCGTCGTATAAACGATACATCGAGGAATAGGTTACGCCCCTTTCGATTACGTTTGCCAAATTATTCGAATACTCGTATCCGTTATTTGCCAAACGCTCCGAAGAGAAGGAAATGAAAGAAGCATTGTCGCCTACGCCGTACAAAGCAATGAAGTTTACGCCCTCTTCCACGTCAAATTCGCCTACGAAAGCGGTGATTACGCAACCGTTTTCTCCGCATTTAACTTCGGGAAGGGTTACCGTTTGCATTTTACCGCCGTTGACTCTTAAACCTATTTTCTTACCCGCGTAAACGTTTTCGTAGGTAAGTTTAAGTCCGTAGTGACCGCCTTTGCGGAAGTAGGTTGCATAACGGGCAAAATCGCCGTTTGCAAGGGTTAAGGCATAACTGCCGTTGTAACCTAAATCGTCGGAATATTCTTCGTCGATTTCGACTTCTTCAAGGGATGAGCCGGAGCCGAGTTTGTAACTTTCAACGCCGTCGTAGTAACCTTCGGGTAAGTAGTTGGAAGCACCGATACTTGCACCGCTTTGTTTGAGTTCGACTTTGTCGGAAAGTCCTTTTGCAACGTTACTGAAGGTCGTGCAGTAGTATTCGCCGTCACCGATGTAACCGACCTTGCCTTGAGAAAGACTTACGGATGCGTCGGAAATTTTGCACATATTGTCGAAATACACGTCGGCTTTGCCGTCTGCGTAAGCGACTCTTACGGTGTGGATAACGTCACTGCTGAAATTATTGACGAGCGTTCCCATCGAAGCGACGTTTTCGGTACCGTTCGTTACCTTGATAAGTTTAATGGTTTTGTCGGTGTAATCAACGGTTACGTAAGCGTAATTGTTGTTATCGACGTAACCTACGACGCATTTTACGCCGTTGCCTTTCATGTTGAATTCCGCGGTAAATACTTTGCCGGTAGTAGCTTTGGACAATGCGGTATTTCCGCTGACGTCAAACTTATCGTCGGAGACGTTGCTTGCGTAAAAGGCAGGTTGAGTGGCTTTTATGCTGTTCGTTTTGCTTTCGTCGACACTCATTTGAGTACCGTTGAAGATAAGTCTGTCGATGTTAAGACTACGATAAGGTCCGTTGGTCGTAAGAGAGTTAAGGCTGTGGTATACGATATAGTAACTGTCCATATCGGGGCCCATAACTGTAGAACTGTGACCTAAACCTTTGAAATTGTTTTCTTCGTCGACGGTAAGGATAATGGGCAAATCAACGCCGTAAGTAAAGGCTTCCTTACTGCCGAATTTGGTAGAATCTGTTTCGGTACTGTAACTGATACGATAGGCTTGGCTTTCAACGTCGGTGCCGGTGTAAGTAAGATAATAAATACCGTTACGTTTTATCATCATCGGACCTTCCGTCCAAGAACCTATGATTGCGTTATTTAAATTTACACGGGTAAAATCGGTGTCGCCCGAATACAAGTCCGTCATGGATTTCATTTCGGACATGATTATTCCGGAATCCCCTGCCGTAAAGAAATACATCTTTTCGTCGTCGTCGATAAATACGGAACCGTCGATTCTCGAATCGAGACGGTCGGTTACTCTTACGAAAGGTCCTTCGGGGCTGGTCGCTCTGTAAACGCGGTGACCGGTGCCGGACGGACTGGAATACATATAGAAATAACCGTTCCAGTAGTATACTTCGGGGGCAAACGCACCTACGAGGGATTCGTCGATACTGACGTAACCTTTTTGGGCTTCGGTAAAGCCTTGTGCTGTACATTGAGTCCAATGTACCAAGTCGGTACTCTTCCAAGCGCGAACGCCGTTCCAATTGTCTCTCGAAGAACAATATAAATAGTAAGTACCGTTAAAACGGAATACGTACGGATCCCCGATACCGTAGTTGGGCCACTGTTCGGGAACGTAATCGTTGGATGTTTCCGCGCCGACGCCTACGAAGTCGCAAAAATCGCCGTTGTTGTAAGTTTCATATTGTACATTAGGCATTGTAAAACTCTCCTTTTCCACACCGCTGTCGGATGTAGTGGTAGAACATCCGCCGAACATTGCAAGTTGAGTGACAATAAGCGCTCCTGCAAGAATAATTCCTAATATTTTTTTCATGTTGACCTCCGCCGTTAATTATTTTGAAGAGCAACATATTGCTCATAGCTTAGCAATTGGCTTCCGTCGGCAGTCAAAACGACGTACGAACTGGGTATTTGCGGGTCAACGAAATTTCCGTTAAATGTCAAACCTCTCCAAGAGAAATAATTTTCGAGGTCGTTATTGATGTCGACGTATCTGTCAACTTGACCGAAAGCCATACCGATTGCCTGTGTAGAACTTATGCCCATTTGAGCAAGAGGCATCATAACTTCTACGTAGTAATATTCTTCGTCGCCCGAAAGTACGTCGCCTTCACGGACTTCAAACATATATTTTGCCATCCATTTTATCCAACCCGCACCGCAACAAATACGAGTACGACCGTCTCTGCCGAGGTTTACTTGGTAGTCACCCGCTGACGGTGAAGAAGTGCGCGTCAATTTTGCGTCGAAATAAAACTCTACGTTGTCGCTGTGCGTTACTTCTTCGGCTTCGCCCGAACCGACGTAGCGGTAAGGCGTGGAGTCTTTTACTTTGAAGAACAAATAGATTGCTTCCGCTTTACGAACGATAGATAATTCGGTATCGGCGTATTTTACCGTAACCTTGTTGGGGCTTTGCCACAACTCGTCGTCGTCTTTGCCGTCGATTACGGCTTCGGGATTTATCATATTGCCTTCAAAATCAAACGGATCGGGAGAATTTTTATCCCAAACTTTATTATTTTCGCTTGCGGTAGGTTGGCAGGCGCACAAAGAAATTAGCGCGACCAACACTACACACAGGATAAGACTGATTTTTTTCATATTAACTCCTTTATTTTTTTTGGCGTTAACCGCATCGATGTATTATGGACATCGTGCCATAAGCCTACTCTTTGATACCTGTAAGTGCCAACGATTGCACGAAGTATTTTTGGAACGCTACGTAAAGTACGATAACGGGAAGACTGCTTATCGTCGCCCCCGCCATGACGAGAGGTAAATCGGGACGACGAGCGTTATTGTCGTTTAACAGAGCAAGCAACGCCTGTACCGTCAACCATTCGCCTGAAAGGTAAATAGACGGTCCGAAATAGTCGTTCCAAATACCGAGGAACCAGAAAATAACTTGTGCAGCAATAGCAGGAACGATTGTGGGCAACACTATCGTCCAGAAAATGCGCAACCAACTTGCGCCGTCGATACGCCCGGCTTCGATAAGCGAGTCGGGAGTGTTTTTCATGTACTGAATAAAAAAGAACATCATGCCTATGTTTCCGAAAAGCCCGGGGATAATCAAAGGCAACAAAGTACCCGTCCACTCGAGTGCGGAATACGCCCTATACTGCGGTAACAAAACCACGGCATACGGAACCATCATACCGCTCATCAAAAACAAAAGCAAAAAGTGTTTGCAGGGCAAGCGCATTTTTGCAAAGGCAAACGCCGCCAACGCCGTTACGAAGGTACCGATAGGCACGACTGCGACTTCTATAATCATCGTATTGCCGATAGAACGCAAGAAACTCGGAGTTAAATTTGCGAGTTGCTTGTAACTGTCCGTCAAAAAGGTTTCCGGGAACAAACTAAGGCTCGGCATCATCGCTTCGAGCGGATCTTTAAACGTGGTAAACAACATCCACAAATAGGGGAAAACCGTCAATACGGCGACAAATATCAGCAAAATATATAGCAGAACCTTTACGACTATCCTCTTTACGGAGGACGCGTCGTTAGGGCGATTCAATGCTTTGGTAAGACTGCTCATTACTTGTCCTCCCCGTAAACCCATTTGTTGGATAACTTAAACTGCAATATGGTGATAAGCATTATTGCAACGGCAAGTATCAGGGAAGCGGCACTTGCAAGACCTTGCTTGCCTTGGTTTAAACCGTATTCCCAGATAAACCACACTATCGTTTGCGAACCCGAAGCACCCGCGCCGAAGACTTGAGCGTCGGCATAGGACTGCAATCCGCCGATAATACCGGTAATAATGATATAGAAAGTAGTCGGCGTAAGAAGGGGCAAAGTAATCTTGAAAAATTTACATACCGCGGAAGCACCGTCTACGTCGGCGGACTCGTAGTAACTTTGCGGAATGGCAAGCATGCCTGCGATATACAAAATCATGCTCGTACCCATACCCGACCAAATATTCTTGATTACGATAGCGACCTTGATTAACCATTCGTTGGCGAACCAAGGAATTTCGGCATTAAAAAGCGTGTTGATAAACCCGTATTCCGGATTGAAAATATAACGGAATATAAGGTTTACGGCAACGGCGCTGGTAACGGCGGGCAAGTAATACAATACCTGAAAAAACTTGTTCGCCTTTTTTATCGCCTTGCTTTGCAAAATGGCAGCCAATACCAAGCCGACTATCATACCGAGGGGTATGCTTGCCAAAAGCAGTACGGTATTTAGTATAGACCGCAAAAAAGCATCGCTATAAGTGCTGTTTGTAAACAAATCGGTGTAGTTTTGTATGCCTACGGGAGTAAGATCTTCGCGGTAGATGTTATAGTCATGAAAGGAAAAATACACCACCACGACGAGAGCCAACAGAGTAAACACGATAAAACCTACCAAGGGAATGGTCACAAATGCCAGTGCCGTCACCTGTTCTTTCTTACGTAAGTTATTGTTTTTTGATTTCTTATGTAAGTTATTACCTTGTAATTTCATTTTAGTTACTGAAACGATTGCTAAACTTATTTACTGAAACGATTGTTCATCGTGTCAAGGTCTTGTTGCATTTGAGTACGATATGCAACCAATAATTCTTTGATTGCGTCTTCGTCTTTTAATTTCCAAGCCTGTTGAGTGTTGAGGTAGTTAAGCAAGTTAGTACGCCAAGTGGAGTCGTAAGTATAATACAAAGCACGTACTTTACCGCTTACTACGTCTTGTTTGCCGGCAGTTTTATACAAACCGAGGCTGTCGGTGTTGTCGTCGATGATGTCGATAAATACCGAACGGTTGGCAGGTTGTACGTCCCAATCCGCTGAAACGTAATCGTCAACCATGCTGACGAGGTTAGGAACCTGTTGACCGAGCGATACGGATAATTCCTGACAACTTTCGCTCATGGAAAGCCATTTGGCAAACTTAACGGATTCTTCTTTTACCTTCGATGCAGAAGATACGCCGTAGCACATCGAACCTACGAAACTGACGGAAGAAGCACCTTCGGCAGGTCCGTAAGGAACGGGTATTACGTTGTATTTTAAACTCTTGTAATCCCAGAAGTCTGCGTTATCCCAAGGTCCCATCCAAGTGAAAATAGACTTGTTGTTAAGGAAACGGGTATATGCGTCGGTAGATCCGCTGAAATCGGCGTCGGGCATTACGTCATACTCGGTTGCAAGACGAATGTTGAAAGCGATTGCTTGGATAAAGTTATCGTCGATGCCTTGTTCGGTGGCGTTGTTTTTAAAGTAGTTTGCGTTGTTGCTATATACGCAAGCGTCTAATTCATAATAAGGGATACCGTAAATACGGTCGGCTTTGGCAACACTCTTTTGATCCTTGGTAAGGTCAACCAATAATTGGGTAAACTGTGCCCAAGTCATGGGGGTAAGAGGATCCAACAAAGCGTAAACATCCTCACTATTTAAGTTGTTTGCCTTGATTTGTTTATTTAACAAAGTTTCGTTGTAAACCAAAGTTACGGGGCCCAAGTCCTTGGGGAAGCCGTATAATTTGGCGTTGGCACTTTTACCTAAAGTGTGGGTTGCGCTGTCGTAGTAGTACTCGTCCATTGCCTTAGGCCAAACGGATGCGAGTTCTTCTTCGGTGCAGTAAGGGGTCAAATCTTCCATAACGCCTGCATCCGCCCATGCCAAAAAGTCGGTATCGGGCATAAAGAATACGTCCGGCTTGGGTTTTTCGGCTTGGAATTTCGTCATATAAATGTTCGACTCATAGTGAGTGGGAACTATAATTACGTTGGGGTTTTCTTCCATGTACCTTTCGATAAGTTGTTCGTAAACCGCAACTTCGGCATTACTGCCCCAATACCAAAACTTTATTTTGGTGCGACCTTCGTTGTCGGTCGTATCGTTATTGCCGTTGCAGGCAACGAACATGGGCATTGCCATCGTAAAAATCAAAAGCATTGCCAGTAAAATTAAAAACCTTTTTTTCATTAATCAATATCCTCCATAAAATTCTTTCTACGGCAAGCAGTTAAGCCTGCCGTAGAAAAATAAATTATACATTAGTTATATCCGCAATACGTATTACGCATATTCGAAATAAAACGGTTTACGTGATTAGTCTTCGGTGATTTCCGTGCTTGTCGTAATTGTGCCGAACTCTACGTTGGCAATCTGCGCACGATAACCGTACTTGTCACCGGTTAAAGGATTTGCGTCGGTGGCGTCTAATTTGGCAACACACGTTGTACCTTCGTACGCATAGCACTTGATGTTATTACCGTTCCACTCAACCTTTAAGGTGTAAGTTTTGTTTGCATCGAAGTTTTCTATATGACCGCCATTGCCTACGTCTGACCAGGGATTAGCCTTGCAGAGAAGAAGATCACCGTTCAAGTTGATGAACAAGAAATAGTAGTTTACGCCTGTTTCTTGTTCCCAATAGTTTGTAAGCCCGCCGTCGGTAAGACCGAACACGATACCGTTGTCTTTGCCTGCAACGGGTCTAATCGTTGCGGTTAAAGTACCGCTTTCAAAGCTTCCGCTTTTGTTAACTAAAAGAGTTGCTCCATAGGTAGATACTACTTTGCCGTCCGCAGTTTGAACCGCGCTACCGCTTACCGCGTTGTAGTCGGTAGGTGCGGTAACCAAACTTTCGGTACTGTCGGTTATTGTGATTTCACTAAACTGTACGCCTTTAGCTTCTGTACGATAACCGTATTTGTTACCGGTTAAAGGACTTGCGTCGGTATAGTCTAATTTGGCAACGCAAGTTGCACCGTCAAACATGTAGCACTTGATGTTACTACCGTTCCGTTGTACCTTCATGGTGTACGTTTTGTTGATGTCAAAACTGCCTATTTGCGTTCCTGCAAGTTGTTGCCAACTGCTTGCGCCGTCTTTACCTAAAACGAACCATCCGTCATGGTTTATAAGCAAGAAGTAGTAACTAACGGTATCTTCTGCCCAATAGGTTTTAACGCCGTTATCGTTCAAGCCGAAGATTATGCCGTTGCTAAATGTATTGGCAACGGTCTTTATGTCTGCGGTAAGGGTACCGTTTGTAAACGTTGATTGATTATTTGACAAGATAGTCCAAGGAGCAAGGGTTGTTATAACCTTTTTGCCGTCTACGGTTTCTACTTTTGCGGAACCGCGTACTTCGTCGTAACCTTCGAGAGATGTAATGTCGGAAAAAGCATCGGAGGTAACGATTTCACTGTATTCTACATTGTTAGTCATCGCACGATAACCATACTTGGTACCCGTCAAAGGACTATCGTCTGTGTAATTGATGAATAATTGATCGTCTACATAGCAACGAATATTGCCGCCTTTCCACTCAACTTTAAGAGTGTATTCCTTATTGGCAGCTGCATTTATCCAATACGACTTGATTTCGTGCCATATGGTGTTATTGCTATCACGGTAAACTTTTGTAAGATAAACGCCATTCCAAGAAGTAAGGAAGAATTCATAATAAGATACGCCGTTTTCCGTTTCCCAGTAAGTAGTATTTCCGCCGTCGGAAAGACCGAATACGATACCGCTGTCGGATAAAGTGTCCATCTTGATTGTCGCCGAAATAGAACCTTCTTTGAACTCGCCAGTCCTGTTTACTAAAAGCGTATTGCCGGCACCGGAGATGATTTTACCGTTGCTTTCGGTTGCACCACTACCACATGCAACGCTATAAAGTGCACTGCCTTCATCGGTAACGGTTTCTGTTTTTGAACAAGAGCTACAAGTTCTTGTCTTTGTTCCGTCGCTCAATGCCGTTGCGTTGTTATCGGAGGTGTATTCACCAAAACTATGACCGTTAGCCTCGCCGACGTTGAAAGTTTCAGTACCTTTTAAACCGCACCACTTGCAAGCCTTGTAGTATTTTGCAGGTTCGGTGCAAGTTGCTTCGGATGCTAAATACTTTTCTTCGTCCGTTTCTTGGGTGTAACTATGGTCTACGGTTGTACCGTTTGAGAAAGTTTCGGTACCTTTTTGACCGCACTTGCAAGACTTGTAGTATTTTGCAGATTCTTGGCAAGTTGCTTCGCTTGCTAAATACAATGGGTCTACCGTTTCTTGGTCAAAACTGTGAACGTGTTGGGGAGAATAACCGCAAATACTGCAAGTTTGCGTATAGCCGTCATTACCCGTTACGAGAGTGTGAGGAGCCAAATCACTCTTTTCGGTTGTATGCTCACAAGTAGCGGCGTGCCAGTGATTTTGCTCGTCATAACTCCATTTATCGGAATAGGTGTGAGGAGCCTTGTCACCGCTTTCAAAAGTTTCGGTACCGTGCTTTCCGCACGTGCAAGATAAGTAGTAAGTTGCAGGTTCGGAGCAAGTTGCTTTGGATGCAAGATAGTCATCGGTTGTAACTTTTTGGTCGAAGGTACAAACGTGTATTGCGATTTCGCTAAACTGTACGCCGCTTGCGTCTGTACGATAACCGTATTTACTACCGTATTTGAAGTTTGTATCGGTTTCGGTGTATTCAAAAGAGGCAACCGTTGTTGCACCGTCAAGCATGTAGCACTTGATGTTACTACCGTTCCACTCAACCTTCATGGTGTAAGTTTTATTGATGTCAAAGTTACTTACTTGTGCGCTTCCTGCCTGGAGCCAACCGCCTTCGTAAGTGCTTCCGCATTTACCTAAAATGAACCATCCGTCATGGTTTATAAGCAAGAAGTAGTAACTAACGGTCTTTTCTGCCCAATAGGTTTTAACACCGTTATCGTTCAAGCCGAAGATTACGCCGTTGTTATATGTATTGGCAACGGTCTTTATGTCTGCGGTAAGGGTACCGCTTGTAAACGTTGCTTGGTTATTTGACAAGATAGTCCAAGGAGCAAGGGTTGTTATAACCTTTTTGCCGTCGACGGTTTCTACTTTTGCGGAACCGCGTACTTCGTCGTAACCTTCGGGTGCAACAGACGTATCGGTAATTGCATCGGATATTGTCAATGCACCGTATTGCACACCGGCACCAATTGCACGATAACCGTATTTGTCACCGGTTAAAGGATCGCTGTCGGTATAATCGATGTACAAAGCGCCGTCTACGTAGCAACGTATATTTGCACCGTTCCACTGAACCTTGAGTGTGTATTGCTGTCCTGCGTTTATTCCTGCCCAATACGACTTGATTTCGTGCCATAGTTCGTTTTTGCTATCACGGTAAACTTTTGCAAGATAAACACCGTTCCAAGAAGTAAGGAAGAATTCATAATAAGATACGCCGTTTTCGCCTTCCCAGAAGTAAGTATTTTTGCCGTCGGAAAGACCGAATACGATACCGCTGTCGGACAAAGTGTCCATCTTGATTGTCGTTTCAATAGTACCTTTTGTGAACTCGCCCGTTTTGTTTATTAAAAGCATGCCGGCGTCGGAGGTGATTTTACCGTCTTCCGAATAGGTACCGTTACCGCAAACGAATCTGTAATTTCTGCCTGCGTCGAGCCCCATCGCCTCACGGGTGAGAGCGGTAAGTACGTCGTAACCGCTCGGGCTTAAATGCAAGGTATCACCGCTTATCAAAGCGTCGTTGCATTGTTGCTTTTCGGAATCCCAAACCTGACTTGCAAAGTCTACGACCTTGCACCAAGTCTTGTTTTCCTCTTTTGCGGCGAATTCGGCATACGCTTGGTTAAATTTGTCTATTTCGTCATAATAAGCAACTTTTTCCGTCATGGGGACTTTGTTGCAGTTGATAAGGATTATCTTTGCATCAGGTAACTTGGCGTGTAATTGGTTGATAGTATTAAATACTATTTGAGAAACCTTTGCACCCGTTGCGTTATCACCGTTCCAAGGACTCATATCGTTGATACCGATCATGTAAATGATGGTGGACGGGTTGTAGGTTGCAACTTCGTCAACAAGGTTGAGCCAATTGGGAGCAATCGTTCCGCCGATACCGATGTCTAAAATATCGTCTACATCGTAGAAGTCTTGCTGATATCTGCTAATCCAGAACTCCGTGTAAGAGTGACCGATAATAAGAGTGTCTGCCGTGACAAGGTCGGTAGAAGAGGTAACCGTAACGTCGCCAAACTTGATACCGCCGACGGCTGCACGTAAACCTACGCCGGAACCGTCAAGGGTAACGTTTGCTTTAATCATTAATCTGTCGCCTACGTAGCAGTAAGCAACGCCTTCGTTTATTACTACGCGTAATTCGTACTCGGTACCGGACGCGTACATTGCGGAGAGAGTAGAACTCTTGATTTCTTTGTACGTAGGCGCAATCTTTGCAAGAATGGGGGCACCTACTTTGTTTACAAAGAAGAAGTAGTAACTAATGTCTTTTTCGCCTTCCCAGAAAGCGGTATTTCCGCCGTCTTTTACGCCGAATACGATACCGCTATCGGCACCGGAAACTACCTTTGCGGAGATCGTGCCGGAAGTTTCGAGGGTTAAGGACTTGGAAATCATCATGGAGTTTGCCGAAGCGGAATAGTTTTTATTACCGATAACTTCGAAATCACCGCTGACGATGTTATAA
Organism: Parasutterella excrementihominis; assembly: GCA_963650915.1. Lineage (GTDB taxonomy): Bacteria > Bacillota > Clostridia > Christensenellales > Borkfalkiaceae > UBA4636. The sequence continues at coordinate 32,471 of CAVJMJ010000001.1, forward strand.
TCAGTGGGTTTAACGTGTTCGATCGTTTCTGCGGAAACGGTGAAATCCCTGAAAGTAGTTTCGGTAATGCCTGCACGGATACCTACCGCAGTGCCGGGTAAAAAGTCTTCGTCGGTATAGGTTATATATAAGGTTCCGTCAACGTAGCAACGAATCGTGCCTCCATTGACTTCTGCCTTTAAGGTGTATTCATTGGCAACGTTATAGTTGTTGACTGCGGAAATTACACCGCAATCTTTCCATCCGCCGTTGTTAACCTTACCGAGGTGAGCGCAACCGTTTTGGTTGATAAAGAAGAAGTAGTAAGAGGTTCCTTTTTCCCAGAAAGACTCTTCACTTGCCTCGGTCATTGCGAAAACTATACCGTTGTCGCCCTTAGCGCCGGCTTTCATCTTGGCGGTAATTGTTCCGTCACGCATTTGTTTGGTTTTGCTTACGGCAAGCATTTGCCCTTGTTTTGCAACAAGCGCACCGTTTTCTTCGGCAAGTTTGCCGTTACGAACGATAAAATCGCCTACTACGTCGGCTTGGATATCTTGAGGCATTTCGTTTTCCTTTACTTCAACGGATTTAAATGTGGTTCCTTCCGCCGCCGCTCTGTAACCGACGAGTGAGCCGTAGAATTCGCCGAAATTACGGTTACGATAAACTTCAACGTCGTTTACGTAAATAACTAACAAACCGTCAGCGTCTTCGATAGTGTTGTCGTATTGAACTTTGATCGTGTATTCGGTTTGAGGGTTGTAAGTATTTTCAAATCCCGCATATACGTATACGTCTTTGTCTGCAGGCCATTTACCGTCTATGTTGGAGACGAGTACGGTACCGTTGAAATTGACAAGAACGGTAATGTAATGCGCGTCACTTTCCCACCAAGTGGTCGAACCTGCAACTTCGGCACCGCCAAAGATGATACCGCAGTCGTTTTTCGTACCCGGGGTAACCTTACCGATAAGCGTACCTTTGGTAAACTTTTGATCTAAGGTAAACAACGTGTTACCGCTCGTGGTGGTGTAACTTCCGTCTTCGTTTTTAACGGCGGAACCGTTACGAACGTCGAATAACTTGTCAAACTTCGCCGTGATGGTTATATCCTGCGTCACGGGAGTTTCCCAGTCGTACTCCGTATCGTCTACGTACCAGCCCAAGAAGGTGTAACCGGATTTTGTAGGATCGGCGGGCTTTGTAACCTTTTCGCCGTCTGCAACTTGTACCGTGGACGCCTTGAGCGCACCGACTATCGTTACGGTGTGAGTCTGCGTCTGACTATGCCCTTGGCATTTGTCTTTACAAACGGGGTCGTCGCAAGTCTCGTCCTGGCATTTGCCACAAACGGAACAAACGTGTTGGCACACATGCTTGTTTGCTTCGATACTGCATCCGACAAATGCCGAACAGCATAGTACGAAGGAAAGAAGCATAATGAGCAATTTAGCTAAATTCTTCATGTTTCTGTCTCCTTTTAATATATTTTTCTCGGAAAAGTATCCCCTTTCCGATAAAGACCGATGTTAGTTTTTTATATAAGGTTGATTTCTTATATTCTCTCGAATATATTCTCTTTTGTACTACCTTTTTGTGTTCTCTTTTTGTATTCGCTTTTTGTGTTCTCTTTTTATTCCCTCGGAAAAGTATCCCCTTTCCGATAAAAAAGAAAGTCAGATTTTCGTAATTTTTTCAAATATCGTATTGCATTTTACGATTATAAAAAGCAGTAGCGGTGAGGAAAACACGACGAGGATTATTACCCACAAGGTAAGTTGCCACACCAACGGTAACAATAACGCAAATACGTAGGGCAATACCGCAATTGCGACGAATACCAAAACGAGCGGGTTTGCAAAAAGCAGTTTTAAGCCGTTTATCGCTACGTCTTTCGGTTTGTCTTCAAAAAACAGGTTTTGAACGGCACAAAGAGCCGTCCAGCCCGATATAAGCACGAATTGTATGCAACTTATCGCTAAACACGCATACGCTAATATTTGTGGCATGGTCGTTTGCGGTAACCATACCGCACTCATCGTCATCAGCATAAGCGATAACCATAAAACGATTGCCAAAAGACAATATTTTGAAATGTTGGGTTTGGCTTCCGAAAAACCTTTGCGGACGTTTCCGCTGTCGTTATAGTACATATTAGCGCAACACTTTGCCACTCCGCTTAAACCTATCGCCAACAATATAAAGCAGGGTAAATTGCCCAAGCCCCACAAGGTAAGCGCAGTTAAAGTCGATTGTTCCTTGCCGATAAGCACAGCCGAAAAACATTGACATATTACACACCAAATTGCCCAGGGCAGACAAAATAAGGTGATAAAAGTGTTTAACGTCAATATCGTGGACAGATGGCTTTTTATAAGTTCGGAAAACCTTTTCATATTTGAACTTTTAAGGAATTTTGAATTCGTAATCGAGTTTATGTTTTAAAGCGAGTTTATAAGCGGTTAAAAGGTGTTTTGCGTTTGCCAAGGCAAACGCAAAGGGAGTACTCCCTTTCTAAAAAATATAAATTTGTCGGAATTTGTCGATTTTAATCGATTTTAATCGTTTTAAACGCTTTTAACTGCTTAAACGGTTTAAAAGCCGACTATTTAAATATAGTCTATATGCACGATAATGTCTTGGGCGTAGTCGCCGAAAGTTTTACCGAATATATTCAAACCGCCTTTGTTTTTGGCGTCGTCTTTTATGCCGATACGCAAGGTAAAATGAGTTCCGCTTTCCAACTTTAAATCGTCGATAGGAAAGTCGCTTACCTTGTTTTCGTCGATGTACACGCCGTAACCGTCTACCTTGAAGGTTTTAAGCAGTCCGTATTGGGTGCTGAAACTGCTCCACCAAGACGGCGTAAGATAACCTCTTCGATCGCCGAAGTCGCCTTTACTCGTGTAGGTGCAAATTTCTTTACCGTTTATCCAAAAAGTGATGTCTGACGGCCAATCCATGTTGAAATTTGGGGCTTCCGAACAAAGTTCGAGACTGAAATTCAATATTTGCGCGCGATGACCGTATAAAAAGTAATTGGGAATGCAATATTCCACAAAACCTTCGCTAAACCACAAAATGCCCGCGTCGACACGCTGGGGTAAATAAAAGGTCGACGGCATATCGTCTACGCCGATGATTTCTTTTTCGCTTGCGATACCGCAAATGTTTTTTGCCATGCAATCGGTGTAAAGACCGATGGGGATTTCAAGCGAAACGCTTTTCATTTCGGCATCGGCGTTTCCGGACATATCGTCCATATCGTATACGACACGGTCGTATCGGCGGGAAACGACTTTTGCACTGCCGTGGATTCCCCTCGTCGCACTAAGGTTTATCAACTGCGCCTTTTTTAGCAAACCGATGTGAAAAGATATCGTGGACAACGGTTGATTGAAAATACAACTGATTTCGTTGATCGTGTAACTGCCTTTGCGCAATAATTGCAAAATTTTGCGACGCATGGGCGAGGATAACGCCTGCGTTACGGCATCCATTTGCTTTTCGTCGCCAAGATCAAAAATAAGTTCTTTTTTCATTGATTTGCTCCTTTCTCCGTAAGTTCATTGATTCGAAAGCGTTTTTTTTGAACGTGCGCTGATTTGAAAGTGCTTTCAAACTATATTCGTAGTCGGTTTTCGACCTGTCTTTGCGGTGGGTTTAACCTGTCTTTGCGGTGGTTTTGACCTGTAACGGTAGTGCTTGCGACCTTTTGTAGTCGCTTTTTGACTTGCACGGGTAAAGGTTTTAACCCGCAAACGCACCCGAAAACAAACGGCTACGACGGAGGAAAAATATAGGGGCGTTTTGCGACCGTTGCGCCCTTTTACGACGCACCAAAGCAAACTGCGACAATTTTTATCTGATTCAATTATAAAACACACTTTCGCGCAATGTCAATACTAACTTTTAAAACTTTTAAAACTACTACTTTTGTTACAACTTTTTTGGAAGTAAATTGTTTACCTCCCGATTTATGCTAATCAAATGCCCTTATCGTCAACTTTAATGTGACAACTTTGATGTACCGCTCGCAAAACAAATGCGCCATGCGCCAATCAAATGTGTCGCTTGTAAATTACATATTTGATTTACAAGTAAACCACCGCTCGTAAGTCGAATAAATAATGCGTAAGTACCACCGCTCGTAAGTCGAATAAACGATACGTAAGTAAACCTCCGCTCGTAAGTCGAATAAATGATTCATAAGTGCCACCGCTCGCAACTCAAATATATCATACTTCGGGCGGGAAATCAATAGGCAAAAGAAAAAAATATGCAAAAAACATCAGATGTACATACGTTCGACATACTCGTTATCTTTCTACATAATCGTTGTCTTTTCTGTATACTTATTTGCCGTGTTTTCTATGTAATTATTGCTGTGTTCTCTATATACTTAGCGTGCTTCGATGTGCTTAACATATTTATATAAGGAAAGCGCAACGGTGAATATCGGCATAGCAGTATCGGTTACCCCGACAAATAACGGTGTAAGAGCATCGGTTACCGTCTTTGTAAAAAATAAAAAACGTAAATTTGAATAAAAAAATAGCGTAAATCAAACCTTATCGGTTTAACTTACGCTATTTTGGTGCGGGTAACAGGACTTGAACCTGCACGAAGTTGCCCCATTAGAACCTGAATCTAACGCGTCTGCCAATTCCGCCATACCCGCATATTAAATTTACCGTCGATATAAACGGTGTGATATCGACAACTATCGACAAATATCGACAAATTCCGAAAGCCGATACAAAGGCAATACAATATATCGACAAATTGCTAAAATCAATATAAAAATACTAAATCGAAAATTCCGCACTGCCTGCTATAACGAAAATTCCGCATTGCCTGCTAAATCGAAAATTCGGTGTCGCCTGCTATAACGAAAATTCCGCATTAACTGCTAAATCGAAAATTCGGTGTCGCCTGCTATAACGAAAATTCCGCATTAACTGCTAAATCGAAAATTCGGTGTCGCCTGCTAAATTAAAAATTCGGTGTCGCCGAGGTAAGCCTTTACAACCGTATCTGCGTTTTTTTCGGCAAAAAATCGAGGCCAAAAACGATTTTGCTCATTCATGTAAACGTCACCCGACTTTGAAATCGGTATCAATATGGTTTTTGCGTCTACCTTTGCATAAAAATCGGCACTACCGCCGTTCAAACCGTGATGCGCAACCTGACAAATATCGCTTTTCAGCTCATTCCAAAAATCAAAACACACCCGTTGCGTAACGCAAGAATACGCATCGCCCGTAAACATTACGCTTTTTTTAGGACCTATTACCTTAAAAACAAGCGACAATTCGTTCGGGTCGTTTAAAGCGTCAAAATCGTTGTAGGTCGAAAGAAAACGTATTTTTAAATTTCCGAAATCAACCACGTCGCCCGTATGCGGTGACAAAACCGCACAACCGAGTTCGTCGCGAATCTGCTCAATTTCCTTTAATTCATTCTCTACGGAAAGCCCGCTTCCTTTAAGTTTGCCGTCTTTCGGAATGCCGTAACAAAGACTTTTTATATCGACCGATGACCTCAGTAAATCGTCGGTCGCAATGCGGAAAAGCGCGCGGTAATGATCGTCATGCGGATGGGTGATTATCCAAAGCCTTACGCAGGGTAAACTCTCGCCCGAAAACATTTTCATCTTCGATATTAAAGGTTCGGCATCCTCGTCATGCCCGCCGTCTATCATTATAAAAGTGTTATCGCTAAGACAGATCATGTATGACATTCCCGCAGCCTGCCATTTGAATTCGCCGTCGAATTCAGACGCTTTGGTGCGGATTTGCAACATTTTTACCTCTTTCATACCTTCCCCGTGTTATAATCAAAATTTATCTCGTATAAGCGGAGCAATTACGCTTATTCCGCTAAATTCGCTAATTTTGCAAATTTTGCTAATTTCGTTTGTTGCGCTTATTTCGCTAATTTCGCTTATTATGTTAATTTATGCCCGAAAAACTTTGGTTTGGTACACAAAAAGTTCTGGGCTCTTTTTATTTTAGCATCAATGATTTTTTTCGTTTTAGAATAAGCGACTTTTTTCATTTTAGCATAATTACAAAAAAGTGTAAACAGATTTTCCTTTAAAAAGCGTATTTGTCAAAAAAATCTTGCTTCTTTAAGTTCGCCTATTCGGCTTGTATGAGTGGCTTTATCGTTAAAAGTTCGACTTTTTTTACGGGCGACCGATACCGATTTAAGGAGTGTTTTTTTAATTAAATGCGAATTTTTATATTTAAAGGTTATAAATTGCTCGGGTTAACTACTTTATTGCAAATTCTGAATTGCTCGGGTTTATTACAAATTGAGGTTTATTCGGTTTTGTTACAAATTGAGAATTGCTTGGTTGGATTTTATATGCACGCCGATTTTGTCGGTGATGAAAAAATCGTAAAACCTTAATGCGTTTTTAACCGTTTCATTATCGTCAAAAGTCCCGCTATAGGTCGATTTAAGCGGTTTTTTAAATTCCTCAAGTTGAAATTTTTCCAAGTTTGACAACAGAACATATGTGGATATGCGCATTTCGGTACATAAATAATCGGCACAGTCATAGCACTTAAACCGACAGGCGTCAAAGTCGAAAAAAACTCTGTTTTCTATCGCCTTTTTACAAGTTGCGCATCCGTTAAAATCGATACCGTAGCCCTCTATTTTTAAGCCTTCTTGCAAGAATTTTACCAAAACGAGTTCGGAAAAATTGTTTCCGTTTTCAATTGCTTTTAGTGCGTTTACCGTATTTAAAAACAAATCGTACTGCTTTTCGTCCTCTCTGCAAAAGGCGCGCAAATACTCTATAATTGCAGTTGCGCAATAATACTTTTCTATATCGAGGCGGATTTCGTAAAAATCGTCTATCTGGGTTGCTTCTATAACCGTTCTTCTTCCGCTTTTTTCGGCGACTACGTATTCGGCAAAACAAAAAAGCTCACCGGCAAATTTCAATTTGGCGTTGGGCTTTTTTGCTCCGCGTAAAACGCAATCGACTATACCCTTTTCCAAACTGAAAAGCGAAAGCATTTTATCGTTGTCTTTATAGGTCACGGAGCGTATGCAAATTGCATTGAATTTTTCTTCCATTTTAAATAAAAGTGGGGCTATATGCCCGTTAATCGAGTTTTTTTAACTTTTTGTAAAGCATGTAATAGGAAATTTTGCCTGTTTTTTCAAACATCTTCCATGCTTTTTCAGACGGGTCTTTTTTCATATAAATCCTCCGTGGCGTTAACCGCGTCAACAATACTATTATGTACCCTAATCGTAAAAAAAACCGCAAACTTAAAAAAGTATTTTAAAATTAAAACTAAACTTTACGTCGAAAGAAAAGGAAAAAAGCGAGCGTTTAAAAGTTTAACCGCCGTTTGCTACGACAAACCAAATAATAAATCGTAAATCAATAAAAATCTTCGTCCGAATACCCGTATTCTTTAAGGCGTGAGGGATTGTTTCGCCAATCTTCTTTCACCTTAACGTAAACGGTTAAAAACACCTTTGCGCCTAAAAACTTTTCCATGCTTTGACGGGCGAAAGATGAAACCTCTTTTAAACTTTGCCCTTGCTTACCGATTAAAATCGCCTTGTGGTTTTGCTTTTCGCAAACGATGTCGAGGTTGATGTCGTAAACGCCGTTTTTTTGTTTTTCAAAGGTGTTTATGACGATTGCTATGCCGTGAGGAATCTCTTTGTCGTATTTTAACAGAATTTTTTCGCGCATAATTTCGGCAATCATGAACTTTTCCGATCTGTCCGAAATTACGTCTTCGGGATATATCGGATCGCCTTCGGGAAGGAGTTTAACTATTTCTTCCGTCAACTTTTTCAAATTTTTACCGCGACGGGCGGAGACCGTTACTATTTTATCTACGCCTTGAACGTCTCCGAATTTTTCAACCGCCAAAGGAATATTTTCCTTGGGCATAATGTCGGTTTTAGTTAAAACAAGAATAAGAGGGACTTCCCCCGTTGCGTATTTTTTAAGGTTTTCGGCGTCTTCGTCTTTGACGCCTGCGTGGATATCTATCAGATACAAAATCAAGTCCACGTCGTGTGAAGCGACTTCCGTGCTTTTTTGCATCCTTTCGTTTAAAAGTGAGGACGCTTTGTAAATGCCCGGCGTGTCTTCAAAGACTATTTGGTAATCTTCGCCGTTTTTTATTCCTAAAATTCTGTCACGCGTCGTTTGCGGTTTAGGCGAAACGATGGCGACTTTTTCGCCGACGAGAACGTTTATTAAGGTTGATTTACCTGCATTTGCGCGCCCTACGACGGCAACGATACCGCTTTTCATCTTGAAATACCTAAATTAAGCAAAACCTGCTCTTCCTTTTCTCTCATTTCTTTTTTGTCGTCGTCCGTCATATGGTCGTACCCGAAAAGGTGCAACAATCCGTGTACGAATAAATAACTCATTTCCCTTTGCAACGAGTGTCCGTACTCAGTTGCCTGTTCCTTTGCTCTATCGAGGCAAATTGCTATCGAACCTAAAAATATGGCTTTTTCGTCCTCGTCGTAGTCGTAAGGAAAATCTTTTTTGTAGATTTTTTTGCCTCTTATATCATCGAGCATAGGGAAGGATAAAACGTCGGTAACTGCGTCTATATGCCTGTTATCGCTATTTAATGCCTTTATTTCTTCTTGTGAAACTACGTCTAATTCGACGTAAAGGTCTGTTCTTTGCCCGAGCGTTTTATATAAAACGTCGGCAATCCGTTGTGCGCCCTGAAAATCGCCGTCGACGTAAACTTTAATTCTTCCCATTCTTTTCCTTCCTCGAAGAATCGAACTCGTTAATACGCTTGTCCTTCATTTTAGGATACTTGATTCTGTCGTGATATACGCCGGAAAGGGAATCTTCGAGGGCGTTTTTGATAATATCGATTTCACGCATGGTAATTTCGCAATCTGAAAACTGATCGAGTTTCATTCTGTCTTCCACGATTGCGGTAACGACTTTTTCAACCCTTTCCCTCGAACGGTCGTTTTGCGCCCTTACGGCTGCCTCGCAACCGTCGGCAAGCATGATGATCGCCGCTATTTTTGTGGAAGGCTTGGGTCCTGCGTACGAAAAGTCTTTTATATCGAGGTCGCCTTCGGTAAATTTCAAAGCCTTATTGTAAAAATACTGAATGGGAAGAGTGCCGTGATGTTCCCTTGCGACGTCCGCCAAAATAAGAGGCAAATGGTATTTTTTGATAAGTTCGTAACCGTCGGTGGTGTGCGAACGGATAATCTGAGTGGAAAGTTCGGGGGCAAGTTCGTCGTGCGGGTTGTAACCGTGCTGGTTTTCGGTAAAGTAAAGGGGTTGTTTTAACTTACCCATATCGTGATAGTATGCGGCAGCCCTTGCCAAAATGGGGTTTTCGCCTATTGCGGTTGCACAAGTTTCAGCCAAAGTGGAAACGACAAGGGAATGTTGGAATGTCCCCGGAGCTTCCTCTATAAGCTTACTTATAAGCTTGGACTTGTGGTCGGTGATTTCGGCAAGTCGGTAATTGGTTAAAATATTGAAAACGTATTCGAAAACGGGCAATATAGCCATCATTACGACGGTAGACAAAATACCCGACATAAAGCCGTCGAATATTATCTTCATTATTTTAATTGTTTCCATGCCGGGTTTTATCGAGAACAACAACGCCAAGCCCGCTATAGGTACGGAAATTACAAAGCCCATACCGAAAACTTTGATTCTCGAGCCTACGTTGTTTACGAGATAAACGGCAAGATGCCCCGTAACCACGCTCGTAATAAACTGACCTAAAACGATAGTCGTTTCGTACCCGCAGTCAAGAAGAAGATCGGAACATAGCATAAAGGTGCTGAAAACGAAGTTTGTAAATATCGCCGTTCTGTAATTTACGAGAAGCAGAATAAGCAAACAACACAATGCCGACGGACGGGCAAATATGCTGTTATATCTGCCCATTGCCACGCATATCATGTAAGATAGTTCTATTACTATGAACAAAACCGCAATGTTCTTCGGTCTTATCAAGTAATCGCGGAATTCGAAAAAGTAATACAGATACAGAACCGCGCACAGTATAAAAACTATAATGACTGTGTAAATCGCATACATGCGGGTTTGGCTACCCGTGACGTAATCGACGAAGCCGTTTACGCCCTTAAACATAAGGGTAGCAAGTGCGTACAGCCCCGTAATTATTACCGCATGAATGAAAAACTGAAAAATCGACCAAAAAAAGGTGCTCTTTTTCCACGGTTTGTATTTTTTATTTTGAAAAAACATAATAACCTCTCAAAACCTTCGTATGTTGGTTTTATCAATGAATTTTGTTTAAAAAGTCGACCTATAAGCCCGTTATCGAGCATTTTTTAATTACAAAAAAACTAATTTTCGTTTTTTTGCCGTCTTTTAGACTCCTCTTTCGAGTACGCTTTGATAATCTGCATAACCAAAGGATGTCTTACGACGTCTTTATAGGTAAGATTGCAAACGGCAATATCGTCTATTCCGTCAAGAATGGAAACGGCGTGTTTAAGCCCGCTCGTTTTTCCGTACGGAAGGTCGATTTGCGTTACGTCGCCCGTTATAATCATACGACTGCCTTCGCCCATGCGGGTTAAAAACATTTTCATTTGTTCTTTGGTGCAGTTTTGGGCTTCGTCCAAAATAATAAACGCATTATTTAAAGTTCTGCCCCGCATATACGCAAGAGGCGCAACCTCTATAACGCCCTTTTCCATTAGTTTTTGGTAAGTATCCAAGCCGAACATTTCTTGCAAAGCGTCGTATAACGGACGAAGGTAAGGATCGACTTTTGACTGCAAATCACCCGGTAAAAAGCCGAGCCTTTCGCCCGCTTCAACCGCAGGGCGAGTTAAAATTATTTTTTCGACTTGCTTGTTTTTATAAGCGGAAACGGCAATAGCCACGGCAAGATAGGTTTTACCCGTACCCGCAGGGCCTACGCCGAAGACCACGGTGTTTTTCCGTATTGCGTCTACATATCGTTTTTGCCCGAGCGTTTTGCATTTTACGGGCTTACCGTGTGAAGTTATCGCAACGACGTCGTTTGATAATTTTGCGATATCGTCGAGATTGTTCTCTTTGGCAAGTTCTATGCAATAAACGAGTTTCGATTTATCTACGCTTCCGCCCGCTTTTATGACGTCGTAAAGTTTATTGATGACGTTTACTGCAATATAAACATTTTCCTTTTCGCCCGAAACGGATATTTCCGACGACAAAGCCGTTATTAAAGTATCCGTTTCCTTCATTATAACGTTTAAATTTTCGTCGAAACTGCCTACTAATTCGCTGAGATCTGATTGGTTATCGACGGTTATTACTTCGGTAAATTTTTCCAAACTTTTATTCCTCTTTATATATGTAATCGATATCGACGAGATAAGTAACGCCGTTTTCGTTTTCGATTATCGGTTCGATATTCACCCTCGACAACGTTGCGTCGTCAATATTAAAATCCAAAAGGGTTTTGCAAAGAAGTCCTTCTTTTGAAAAATTATCGATATCGGATACGAAATATTCTTTTTTTACGTTGATTTTCAAATAATAGGCGCAGTAGCATTTAGAATTAACAATACGCCCCGATTTGTCGATATAAAATCCGTCGGCAATCTTTTCGCCTACCGAAACGAAATCCCCTTCCTTTTTTAAAGAAGTTCCGAAATAGGTCTTGATTTTTAAAACCGTACCGCTGTTTTTGGAAAAAACGGCGTCGGAATAATTAATTTCGTTTTGACAGCTTTCATTTAAAAAAAGGTTGATAACAAGCCTATTGCCCGACTTTTTAATAGTTACGAATGTTACGCCGTCTATCGAAGAAAACAAAAGAGAGCGTAAACTTTCCGTATCGTAGATAAAGTTTATTTTATTAAACCTTAGTCCGTTTTCCTTTAAAATCGAGTAAGTTTTGGCAAGCTTGTCACCCCTTACGCCGTTTACTTCGATTTTAGTTACGGGTATATCGCTTACGAAAGCAAAAACGAAAAACAAGACGGTCAACAGAACGGGAAGTGCTTTTTCTGTTAACTTTTTAAGTAGCCCCACGGTTCCGCCGAACTCTAATATGGTATTATACCACAAATTTTTGGAAATTGCAAAAACTTTTTTTAAATCTTTATATTTTACGACTATAATAGTTTCGGTGGGGCTTTTGCGGTCGATTTTTAAAAGCTTTACGTCGGCTTTTTTCAATCTTTCAATCAAAAGTAAAAAGTTTCTGCCCTCGATAAGTATTTTTACCGTTGACATCACTCGCACCTTTCTATGCCCGTGATAGTACCTTTAAGCACCAAATCGCCGTCGCAATATTTTACTATTTTTATATCCTTTCCGTTAACCTTAAAAACTCCGCCTTTTGTTAGAAAAGTCACGCTATAGGTCGATAATTCGCCTATTTTTAAAACGTTTTCAAAGTATCCGCCCGCACCGTCGATTACTGTAAATATAAGCCCCGACGGAAATTTCAAAGGACTTAAAACACCCGTTATTTCTTTTCTGAAAGCCATAAAATATACTTAACCGATATAGTATATTTTTGCCGTATATAAGATATTCGTTTATAATCTAAGGTAAAATGACGGCTAATTTCTCTAAGGCAAAAAGACGGCTAATTTTTTTTGTTCTGAACCGATTGATTTTGTTTGTATAACTTTTTTAGTAATCGTGAATTGCCGCCTTTGTTTTTTTTCAAAACTTTTAAAACTATCAAGCGTGCGAGTAAGAAGCTTAAAAGCCCTATAATCGCACCCATGGCAACGTCGGTAAGGTAATGCGCGCCCATAATTATTCTGAAATAAGCGACGACGAAAACGTAAAGACAGGTTGCTATGAATATAAGGGTTTCCCTTCTTTTATCGATTACGAAAACCGATGCGAGTGACATAATCGAAAACACTATTGCCGCCGCCGTGGTATGCCCCGACGGGAAAGATTTGTAGCCGTCTTTTTCAACGCCCGCAAGTAATTGCTCGGCGGAAACCTTTTTGCCGACGTTTATTTCGTACCACCTCGTAAACTCGGAAAAATCTCCCGTTACGTTCATCAGTCTATAACGCGCCCTACCGAAAAACGGCTTTAACGCCTGAGTCGTAACTTGAGAAAAAATTGCGGTCAAAACTACGATTAACGAGCATATAGCCAGACTTTTGAGATATTTCGGCTTTACGAAAGAGGCTATAAAAAACCACAAAACGGTGAAAGCGACACCAAGCCCTGCTTCGCACGCTATTTTTAAAAAACCGCTCATCGTAACGGTGGCAACGTGCAAGTTATAGTATTTAAGCAACTTGTGACTGCCGTAATAATTAAGTCCCAAAGCGCAACAAAAACAGAGGACGGCAAGTATGATTTTTGCCGATTTTTTCAGTTTTTGATTGCTCTTTATATAAAAGAACAACACTCCGAGTGCCAAACTCGGCAATATGTATATCGGAGTTTCGCCGAAACATTCGAAAAATACGGCAAAAACGTTTTTGGAATAATATTTACCCGGTTCAAGCTCGGCGACGGCTTGAGAAAAAGGAAGGTCTAAAAAAGTTCCGACCGCCATCAAAACGACGAGCATAAAAAACAGTACTACGTAATTTAAATTTTTCTTTAAAAATGTCATATTCTCTCCTTATTCGCGCAAAACACGCCATTCGGCACTTTCTTATCCGCACATGCGGTTTTATTTTATCCTTTCGGTTTACGGCTCTGAAAACTTTTCCGACGCCGTCTATTTTAACTTCGGTCTTTTTAACTTAGTTTTTTATACCGCACTTTTATTTTTTATCCGAATATTTACCGCATTTTTATGTTTTTTCGCTTCATACGATATATTGTACCATACATTTTTCAATTTTCAATGCATAATCGGTTTTTTTTGTAAAAAACTTGTAATTTTATCTGAAAAAGCCGCCCAACGCTTGATTTTAAGGTGGTTTTGAACGGCTGAAAGGTTTATATTGTTTAAAACTCGAGCAAAAGTTTATCTAAAGTTGCAAAACTTTATAAAATCGTTGGCTTTTTTTGCTCTGTAATGATATAATAATTTTTTAGAAAATACTTACAAACGGTTTTTAATAAGATAAATTCCGAATATAACGGAATTTCCTTTAAAAACTTACGAGGTGAACGGTTATGAATATGCCTGAAATCGAAAAAAAATGGCAAAAGATATGGGCTGACGAAAAGCTCAACGAATTTGACGGAAACTACGATAAAAAGTTTTACTGTCTTGAAATGTTTTCATATCCTTCGGGTGCAAAACTACACATCGGTCATTGGTACAACTACGGCTTGACCGACAGTTTTGCGCGCTATAAACGCATGAAAGGCTATTCCGTCTTTCAACCGATGGGCTTTGACGCTTTCGGGCTTCCCGCCGAAAACTACGCCATAAAAACGGGCATTCACCCGCAGGACTCGACAATTAACAACATCGAAACCATGGAAAACCAACTTTCGAGAATCGGTGCGATGTTCGATTGGACGAAGGAAATCAAAACCTGCATGCCCGATTACTATAAATGGACGCAATGGCTCTTTTTAAAACTTTACGAAAACGGTTTGGCGTACAGAAAGGAAGCACCTGTAAACTGGTGCCCGTCGTGCAGTACCGTTTTAGCCAACGAACAAGTCGTCGGCGGTTGTTGCGAACGTTGCGGAACAACGGTGGTCAAGAAAAATCTTACCCAATGGTTCTTTAAAATCACCGACTACGCAGAAGATTTGTTAAACGGCTTGGACAAACTCGACTGGCCCGAAAAAACCAAACTTATGCAGAAAAACTGGATAGGTAAGTCTTTCGGCGCAGAGGTAACCTTTAAAGCCGAAACGGGCGACGAATTTAAAGTTTTCACTACGAGAATCGACACTATTATGGGCGTAAGTTACGTCGTTTTGGCACCCGAACACCCATTAGTTAAAAAACTCACTACGCCCGAGCAAAAAGCATGCGTCGAGGCGTACGTTTACGAAACTTCGAAAGCGAACGAAATAGAAAGGCTTTCGAGCGACAGAGAAAAAACGGGGGTATTTTTAGGCACTTACGCAATAAACCCCGCAAACGGCAAAAAGGTTCCTATTTTTGCCGCCGACTACGTTTTATACAGTTACGGTACGGGCGCGGTTATGGGTGTACCCGCACACGACGAAAGAGATTACGTCTTTGCCACAAAATACAATCAACCCGTAAACCAAGTTATTACGAATAAAACGGGCGATGCGACTTTGCCGTACACCGAGGACGGGTACCTTATAAACAGCGGAGAGTTTGACGGGCTTATAGGCGACGAAGCAAGAAAGGCTATAGTCGGTAAACTCGAAAAAGAAGGCAAGGCAAAATTCAAGGTAAATTACAGGCTCCGCGACTGGTTGATTTCACGCCAGAGATATTGGGGGGCACCCATCCCCGTTATCCACTGCCCTAACTGCGGTGACGTTGCCGTTCCTTACGAAGATTTACCGGTAAAACTTCCGTATAACGTGGAGTTTAAACCTGACGGAAAATCTCCTTTGGCAAAGTGCAACGAATTTATGCACACTAAATGCCCCAAATGCGGAGGGGACGCTTTAAGAGACCCCGATACTTTGGATACTTTCGTATGTTCGAGTTGGTACTATTTAAGATATCCCGACGCACATAACGACAAAATGCCTTTCGACCCCGAAATAATAAATAAAATGCTTCCCGTCGACAAATACGTCGGCGGTGCCGAACACGCTTGCATGCACTTACTGTACGCAAGATTCATCACCAAAGCCCTTAAAGACATGGGGTATCTTAACTTTGACGAACCCTTCCTGTCCCTTACCCATCAGGGCGTAATTTTAGGACCCGACGGAAACCGCATGAGTAAGTCCCACGGCAACATCGTCGCACCCGACTCCTACGTAAACGAGTACGGTTCGGACGTTTTCAGACTTTATCTTTTATTCGGTTTCAATTACACCGAAGGCGGTCCTTGGAGCGACGACGGAATAAAATCCGTTTCAAAGTTCTTGGACAGAGTGGAAAGACTGTTTAATAAAGTTACCCAATTAAACGGTAAAAACGAAAATCTTTACGACAACGACGAAAAGGGACTCGAATTTATCCTTAATAACACCATAAAATCAGTCGACCACGATATGGAAGTTTTCTCCTTTAATACCGCCGTCGCAAGGCTTATGGAACTTGTGAACGCTGCTACGAAGTACGAACTGAAACAAAAGAAGAACGAAAAACTTTTGTACGATTGCGTGGTAACTTTGATAAAACTTTTAGCACCTTGCGTCCCCCACTTTGCCGAAGAACTTTGGCACCAACTCGGAAACGAACAATCGGTTTTCAAAGCGGAATACCCCGTGTGCGACGAAACCAAACTCGTTAAAGAGGACGTCGAGTACGCCGTTCAGGTAAACAGCAAAATGAAAGGCAAAATCGTTTTGCAAAAATCCATGACCGAGGACCAAATTAAAGAGGCTGTTTTGGCTTTTGAACCCGTCAAAGAAGCACTTTCGGGAAAAGAACCCAAAAAAGTTATCGTCATAAAAGGAAGACTCGTAAACGTTATCGCCTAAAATTATTAAGCAAAAACCACAGCGTTAAATTTTAGTACAAAAACCATAGCATATAGTATTGTTTCAACGTTGTAGCGATAACGGTGTAGAGCTTACATTTATAGTTGTGGCATTTGTAGTGTCATTATGGCGTTTCGACATATCGTTAAAATTACCGAAAAAACGCCGATAATCGGCTTATAGACGGACTTTTTTATAAATTTACAAATTAGATATTTACAAATTTTACTTGCGTCTTTTTACAAATTTACATGTCGTTATTTATAAATTTAAGTTGCGTTAAAGGTAAATAAAAAATAAAAAAAATACGGTCATACAAAAATACCCTTGACTGTTGCCAAAAGCAATAGCCAAGGGTGTTTTTTACTTTATTTCGTCGACGATTTGTTTGTAAACGGGGGTTACGGCGTCATAGCCGTTCAAGTTAAGGTGCAAACCTTCGATGGTGTAATCTTTGTTGAGGTTAAGGGTGTCGTCGGTAAGTTTTGAATACATATCGATAAACTCTATTCTGTTTTGACGGCAATACTTTTTGAGGTATTCGTTGGTCAAAATTATCTTTTTGTTGTTGACTTTTCTTAAATAGAGCCAACTTATTTTTAACTTCTTTTTATTTACGGGGTAAAGTGAAACGACCCTTACGTCGTCAACGGTTTCCTTTAACTTTTCCACTATTTTTATAACGTTTTGCGACACGGTAAGCGGACTTTTTACGCTTTTTCTTAAATAGTCGTTTATGCCGGCAAGTAATATTACGGCACGGGGTTTAAGGGATATTATGTCGTCGATTCTACCCATAATGTCGTAAGTGGTTTCGTTGGCGATACCTCGGTTTACGATTCGTCCGTCGTGAATAAATTCGTGTATAGGGTATAAATCGGTCAAAGAATCGCCCAAAAACACAATGGGATTTGACGGCGCAAACTCGTTTAAAACTTTGTAATCGATGATTTTTTTGTACATTGCTTTGTTAAACATATGCACAAGTATAATTGCGATTACCGCTAAAATTACAAGCGTACCGGTTACGCTTATGAGTACTATTTCCAATGCTGTCATAATGTAGTTCCTTCAGAGATTGCATTCGTGTCATCGCTAACTGCTTTTGCGTGCGTAAGAGGTGCAGTGTAAGCCGTACCAACCCCGAACGGTCACAATAAAGAGCGCGAAAAACGCCTTTATTGCGCCCTAACCGTCACAATAAAGAGCGCGAAAAACGCCTTTTCGATAATTAGTGACAATGAACGAAATCTCTTATATTTTTTATATTTTTTTCTTATGAATTTGTTGTTTTTTTGTTTGCAAAATTTTTGTAGTTATTTTTTGCGTGTAAATTTTTGCGGTTATTTTGCTTATAAATTTTTGTGGATTTTTTTGCTTATGAAAGATAAGAACGAAAAATTTATATGAACAATTCTTTTTTTATGTAGGCAATCCTTCCGTCACGCTTCGCCTGCCACCTCGCCTTTGCACAAGAGAGGCTTATATGGACGAGCAAATTATATAATATGCGCGGCAATGCCGCTAGATCCTTCGACAAGCTCAGGATGACCTGCGGATGGACACTTTTTGTGCTTAAAACGACTTGCAAAAAGACTGCGTTTTTTACCTAAGATGACCTGCGGATGGGCACATTTTGTGCTCAGGATGAGCTTATGAAAAAGGTTTATTTTTTACTTTAATGGTCAAAAGCCTGTCTATAGGTCGATTATCGACGTTTTTCGTCATGTTGCGCGAAGCGCAAGCGTAGTCGAAACATCCAGGCTTTAGCCGCATTTATATAATATTCGTATCCTTGCGCGGCAATGCCGCTAGATCCTTCGACAAGTTCGGGATGACCTGCGGAAAACTTGCTTTTGTTAAAGTTGCACGGCGATTTCAAAAAAACTGTTTTTGTTAAAGTCGTTCGATGATTTCAAAAAAAACTTATGTTTGTTAAAGTTGCTCGGCGATTTCGGATAGGCGTTTCAAGCGATGGGACAGGCAACTTTTGGTAATATTCAGTCTTGCGGCAAGTCCGCTTAAAGTGTCGTCGGGGAAATCAAGCCGTGCTTTGGCAACGGTTTTTAAAGGAAGTGGCAAATTGTCAAGCCCTAAAACTTCGGAGATGGTTAAAATATCGTTACGCGCTTTAATGGAAGCGTCTATTTGTTTCGTCAAATTAGACATTTCGCAATTTACTATGCGGTTGGTGTTGTTTTTAACCATTTTTTTGACGATGAGGTCTTGAAGTTCGAGGCAACATTTTTTTGCGCCCATGGTAACCAAAAGGTCGCAAATTTCTTCCGAACTTTTACTGTAAACGACGAAAAAATCCTTTCTTTCGATAAGTTTCGATTCAAGCCCGTTTTCACCCAAAATATGGCTGAAATCGAGGGCGGAAAGATACTTTGAAAAGACGAATTCGATATGGTACCCCGTTGCCTTATCGCTTTTCATTTTGGGAACGGTTATGCTTCCCGCACCCAAAAACGCACCTTTTATATAGGCTTTTTGGCAACAACGCTTTTTTACGAGGGCGTCGGAAATTCCGAGTTCTATATCAAGCCCGCCTTTTGAAAGTTTTATAGTTTCGGCGTCTTTTAAAACCTGAACGGTCTTGTCGTTTATAAAAACAGATTTCGTTCTTTCCCCTCTTTGGTCGATAAAAACTTCGGGTTCAAACCCGTACATGGTTTTTACGATATCGTTAAAAAACTCGTTGGTTGCCACGTCGCCCGAAAATGAAAAACCGATATTGCCGTTATGAATTTCTATCGTCCCCGCAGTTCTCAGATACGCCGATAAAGCCGCAAGTTTACAACAAGGGCTTGTCATTTTTTCGCTTATTATTTCGTTTTTAACCTTTTCGGTAAAATTCATAACCTCTCACCTTCCCCTTTAAGCTAAAAACGCTGTCTTGATTTAAGACGTCGCTATCTAAGACGCCGTTATAGATGCTTTTTGAATTAAGACGCCGTTATAGATGCTTTTTAAATTCCGTGTAACGAAGATTCGGAATTTTATCGTCGAAATTATAAATGCGATCTCTCGGAAAATGCACTACTTCGTCTTGGGTATAAAAAAGTTTCAAATCTCCTACGCGGTCGGGCGAATGGGCATCGGAATCGACTACGAAATTAACCTTCGTGTCAATTACTTTTTGCCACTCGTCGGGCGTAAGATGAATCTTTTTGGTGTTTATTTCAAAATAGGTGCCGTAATCGGCGCAACATTTGGCAACTTCCACCGCGTCGGCAAAAACGCCGTACAACGGATGCGCCAAAATGTCTATAGGATTGTTTTTTACGGCGTTTATATAAATTTTAGTGTTATAATCGATAAGTTGCCGTGTCGGTTTTATTTTTGTAAAATCGGTAACTATGTTTTCGATAAATACCCTTTCCAAATCTTGGCTTGTCGGGTACCAAACGGCACGGTGCATGCCGGCAAGAAAGATTTCGATTTTGTCGTAATCTTTCGGTTTTACGTCGCAAACGCCTTCTTCGCCGATAATATTCGACTCTATACCGAGTTTGACGGTAAGCCCCGTAATTTTTTCCGCCTCTCGACACTCTTTAAGCATTTGGTCGAGATTTCTTCTTTTCATACTGAAAAGAAGGTGGGAAAATCCGTGGTCGGTTATAGCGATACCTTTAAGCCCCGCTTTTTTTGCTGCGAGCGCGTTGTCAAGTATGGAACCGGTGCCGTGGCTATACGTCGTATGTGTATGATAATCAAAATTCAACATTTTAAATGCCTAAAATTCGCCTATATAACGTATTTCTTCGTTGAGGGCGATGCCTTGCGTTTTGAAAACGGTTTCTTTTATGTATTTTATAAGCTCGTAAACGTCCGACGCTTTGTTTCCGTCGCAAAGGATAAAATTTGCGTGCTTTTCGGAAACGTAAGCACCGCCTATGCGGTAACCTTTAAGCCCCGCTTTGTCGATGACTTTACCCGCAAAATAACCTTGGTTAAGAAAGACGCTTCCCGCACTTCTGCCCTTCGGTTGGCATTTTTGACGTGCCGTTTGAAACCTCGTCAACTTCTGCTCGATAACGTCTTCTTCGCCGATTTTCAATCTGAAACCGACGGAAAGGACGATTTCGCCTTCTAAAAACCTACTTTGCCTGTAATTAAAGTTGCACGATTTGTTGTTATAAACCCCGTCTTCGGCACGCACGTAGCAAACGGCGTCGGAAACGCTTTTGTTAAAGCACCCGCCGTTACCTGCTACCAAACCGCCTATCGTCCCCGGGATGCCTATGGCAAATTCAAGTCCGCTTAGGTTGTTTTCTACGGAAAGTTTTATGGCGTCGGCAATTTTTACACCGCACTCGGCTTCCAAAATATTGCCCTTTAACGTCATCCTTTTCAAAAGGTCGGTAAATATGCAAACACCGCGGAAACCCTTGTCCGAAACGAGAA
The DNA here is from genome assembly GCA_963650915.1 of Parasutterella excrementihominis. Classification (GTDB taxonomy): domain Bacteria; phylum Bacillota; class Clostridia; order Christensenellales; family Borkfalkiaceae; genus UBA4636. Next base: position 53,412 of record CAVJMJ010000001.1, read on the forward strand.
CGTTTGAACCACTGCCCAAAATACAGTACGGATGCCTTCCTTTAAGGTATTCTATTACCTTTTTAAGCAATTCCTTTGAATGGGGAAAAACCGCTAAATCACACAATCCGCCCAATTTATAAGTCGTATGTTTCGACATATCGTAGGACGATTCTGCTTTAAGCGTCGGGAAAGTTTTTAAAAAGTCATCGTAACTATTCAAAAGCTTACTACCTCCTATTATAAAACACTTACCGCATTATTTCAATTAAAATATGCGATATTTAAGATTTTTTGCCATTTTATCACATTGAAAGCCCTCTTTCAGGTGATTTTATCGGCATAAAATATTTTATGTTTTAAATGAATTTTTTATGATGACGGTTTTTTATTTCATACTTTTCGTTATTTTATTATCTTTTATAGTTCATAGGCGTTCTTTTTTTCGTTGTATTTTGTTTTAACTGCTTACCGATATTTGTTGATAGGTAAAGTAAAACGCTAAAAAAATAAAAAAACGCCTATATGCTCGATAACGGGCTTATAGGCGGATTTTTATATTGTTTCTATTTTATTTTTATTTTATTTTTATTTTATTTTTATTTTATCGTTAAAATTTGCTAAAATTGTCGATAACGGGCTTATAGGCGGACTTTTTGATAATAATTTTATGAATTTGCCAAAAAGGCTTCCACCTCTTTTTTACTTGCGATAGCACCGAGTGCGCCTTTTTTAAGGGTTGCCAATGCGCCGTAAGCGTTTGCCGTTTTCAGTATATTTCTTATTTCATCTTCGTTGTTTAAGTCAAAATTTTTATCGCACGCATATAAAAAGTAGGAATAAAAAGCGTCGCCCGCGCCCGTCGTATCGATAGGCTTTACCGTTTTAGATGAAACGAAAATGCTTTTTCCGCATCGGTAATACATCGAGCCGTCTTTACCGAAAGTAACGACTGCTATTTGATTTTCATTTATTATATCCTTAAGTCCTTCTTCGATATCGGATTTCCCCGAGATGAGTTTAAGTTCTTCGTCGCTAAATTTAACGATATCGCTTAATTTTATCGCTTGCCGAATGATTTCTACAGACTCTTTTTTATTAGCAAAAACGTCGTCTCGATAGTTTACGTCAAAGGAAATTATTCCGCCTACCCTTTTGAAAAATTCGACCGCCCCTTTAAAAAACGCTATACCCTCTTTTTTGGAAAGCATAAGCGAGCCGAAATGAGCGATAACCTTTTCGCTATAATTTTTAGTTGCGTCAAAGTAGGCTTTTTGTAGGTTTTCGACCGAAAGCATATAGTCGGCGCCGTTAGTCCTTTCAAAGGAAAAACTTCTTTCGCCGTTATTAAGGGTAACTTTTGCAACCGTGGTGCTTCTTCCCTTTAACTCGTCGAAATAAGCGTGCAAACCCTGCTCTTTTATGTAATCTTTAATTATATTTGCCCTTTCGTCACACCCCAAAGCACCGTAAAACACGGAGTTTTTGCCCATCGTATTCACGTTGCAACAAACGTTAAAGGGCGCACCGCCGGCATGACAGACGCTTTCGCTTCCGTTTACGAATTCGTCGATCAAAACTTCACCAATGCAAAATACCATAAAACACCTTTTTGAAAATTCCGTTCGTTATAATTTTTTAGTCTTATATTAATTTTTTAGTTATACGTTAATTTTTTAGTTTCAAAAATTAAACAAACAAGTAGGACGAACCGAATTTTTTAATTATTTATTCGTTTTTCTATTGTCTAAAAACAAATTAAGTTAAACAATGCACGCAATATCTTTAAAGTCTTTAAAGTTTCGTCAACTTGCACTGTTCTAAGCCGTAACTCCAAAAGTTTTCGATGGAAAGATTTTTGACTTGGCATATTATGCTTAAATTCATTGCGCCGTGTCCGACTATCAACACGTCCTTACCCGCACCTATCAGAGGATAAACGACTTTATTTAAAAATTCGCCCGTCCGTGCGAAAAGACTGTCGATAGTTTCCGCCCCGCCGATTGATTTCGAGTAATTTTCGGGATGGGTAAATAAAACGTTTAGCGGACAATCGACACTTAAAAAGTCGCTTCTGCCCTCGTAATCGCCGAAACTCATTTCCAAAAGCCTTTCGTCCGTCATAATAGGGACGTCTCTGTTTTCAAGCACGATTTGCGCAGTTTTTAAAGCCCTTTTAAGCGGTGACGAATAGCACACGTCAAAATGCACGTCTATATATTTATCGTGCGCCGCACGTGCAGTTTTTTCGCCCTCCGAGTTTAAAGGAATGTCAGACCTTCCTTGCAGTTTATGCACTTTGTTCCAATCGGTTTGCCCGTGTCGCATTATATATAACGTAAAAAACACTCTCCTTTTTAGTTCAAAAACGCTTAAACGATATATCGACTATTCGGTAGCCCGTCTACGGTAAATAAAAAATATTTTTCTATAATTTCCGTAACGACAAAAGTCTAACCTTTTTTAATTTCATCAATAAAAAGTCTACGCCTTTTTTAATTCGACTTTTATTAAATTCGACTTGCAAAGGTCTAACCTTTTATATTTAGAACGCACAACGACTCGACGTGTTTTGTTTGAGGGAAAAGGTCGAAAAGGTATAAATTTTCCATTTCGTATATGGGGTTGGGAGTTTTGTTTAGCCCCGTAATTTTTCCGTTTTCTACGGAAAATCTATCCAAAAGCACGCCAACGTCGCGGGCTAAACTTTGAGGACTGCAGGCAATGTAAATAATTTTGTCTACTTTTGCTTTTAACGCAGCCATTAAAACGTTAAGTTCAACGCCCTTTCTCGGCGGATCCAAAACGAGAACGGTTTTGTTACCCGCTTTCGTTTCTTTTTCAATAATTTCCGGCAAGACTTTTTCGCACGGGGCTAAAATGCTCGTCATTTTATCTTCAAGCCCGTTATCTACGGCAAGTTTTTTTGCCGTGTCGACGGCTTCCTTTATAATTTCCACGCCGTAAGCCATTTTTGCCGTTTTACTCAGCATTGCGGTCATTACGCCTGCGCCCGAATAGCCGTCTATAACGACGTAGTCACAGTGAAGATCGGATTTACTCGTAACCTTTTCGTAAAGCAGTTTTTTAACTTCGGTATTGACTTGAATAAAGGATTCCGGTCCTACTTCGTAACTAACGCCGAATTCGCTAAGTTTTATTTTTCCGACGCCGTAAATAAGTTTAAAATTATCTCCGAAAATTACGTTTGTGTCGGTTTTGTTTACGTTCAAATACACCGATAATTTAGGAAATTTAACCAAAAGTCGGTCTATAAGCCCGTTAACGCCGTTTATCCTTTCACCGTTTATTACCAAAGTCAAAATGAATTCGTCGTTTAATTCCCTTACAACGGCGTGACGCAAAAGCCCTTTTTTAGTGGCTTCGTTATAAGCGGTAACGACTTTTCCGTCAACGAATCTTTTTAATTCTTCGATAAAAACCTTTGCCCAATCGGGTTGAATCAAGCAGTCGTCGGTTTCGACCACGTCGTGACTGTTGCTTCTGAAAAAGCCTATTTTTACTTTGCCGTTTTCCTCTCTTACGGGCAGTTGAAGTTTGTTGCGGTACCCAAAAACCTTTTCTCCGCGGTAAATATCGGAAACCTCAACGTCTAAACCGGCGACTTTTTTAAAGGTGTTTTTAACGATTTCTTTTTTTATTTCAAGTTGGGTCTTATAGTCGCAGTGCAGTAAGTCGCACCCACCGCACTTTGTAAAAACGGGGCATTTAGGCTCAACCCTGCAAGGGCTTTCGGTAAGAATTTTTTCCACCTTTCCGTAACCGATATTGCCTTTCAACTTTAAAATTTTAAAAGTTACTTCTTCGCCGACCAAACAATAAGGCACGAAAAAAGTCGTGCCTTCAATATGGAAAATTCCTTCTCCGTTATAACCGATTTGTTCGCAAAAACCCGTCAATAAGTCGTTTTTCTTCATATTTTTAAATCTTTAAACGTTTAGCGATTACGTTCATTTGCCTTTGGAAAAACCTAAACATAACGTCGTACACGATAAAAAACAAACTTCCGCCGAAGATTATGATGTAAATCATATACTTTTTAAGCGTTTCGTTTTCGACCATAAACATGCTCGTTAAAAAGTAACAACAAAGCATGGCACCGACGAACCATAAATCTTTTATCAAATACGCCAAAAAACGGTTCAACTTTTTTTCTTCAAAGTATTTATTGACGATGGGATGAAACCCGAAAAACAACAAATACGGAAGTGCGGTTTCAAAACTGAAACTCGCAATCAAAAAACTAAGCAAAGTACTTGCAATAACCGTTAATATCGCCCCTTTGTAGGTGTTTTTTGCAAGCGGAAGCAAAATAACCACGCTTGCCAAAAAGATACAACTGTAACTGAATGTCAAAAAGTAAGCACCTATACAAAGTAAAGTAGCCGATATCGCCGTACACAGCGACGACAACGCGATTACCTTCGATAATTTCATAAAAGTCCTTCTATAAGCCCGTTATCGCATATTGCAACAACAGTTTAGACACATATTGCAAATCGCCATTTGGCAACAGAAGTCCAAACAACTGTCACCGCCCATTTGCGGTTCGTCGTAATTATAGGTTTTGGCTTTACCCTTTCCCGAGCCCGATTTATTCCAATCGGCGTCCGTTGCTTTTTCGGTAGAGCCCTTCATTTTTTCCAACAGTCTGTCGTAAGTTTCTTTGTATTTGGTGTTTTTTTCGTCAAGCGACATTGCAATCTCGAGCTGTTTTTTGCACTCGTTCATCCAGTTTTTCTTGTAAAAAACCACCGATTGCAAATAGTGCCATTCGGCACTTCTTTCGTCGAAAGAATCGAGCACCGACTGCGCCGTATCGAGATCGCCCTTTTTCAAGGCTTCGTCGACTTTTTTATAAAGACTATCGTCACCGCCGTTTTGCTTTTCCGATCTGAAACGCTTGATTTCATCGTATGCGTTGTCGATGGCGGTTAACTTTTCGGCGGCTTCGTTACCCTTTTCACCGTCTAAAAATCTTTCTTCCATATACTTTTTGCGCAGCGTTAAATAGGCTTCGGAAATTTCACTGTCCGTAGCGTATTCGCTGACGCCTAAAAGTTCGTAATATTTATCCATCATACAAGGTTCCCTTTTTCTTTCCCGTAAGTTTTTCGTTTATAACCGCTTTGGTTTGCGAAGGTATTCCTTTAAGCAAAACGTTTTCTATAAGATCGCGATTAAAACGATAGTGGATTTTTAAGTGGTTTTCACGTATGTTGCGGAATATATCCGAAAACATAAAGTCGATGTCGTCGGCTCTTTTTTCAATCATTTCCTTTGCCGATTCATCTCCGTAGCGTATCAAAAACGGATTATATTCACCGCGCCGTTTGTCTTTGTCGTAGTCGTCTATTGCGTCTAAAACGTAAATCCATTTTCCTACGTAATAAAACAAATCGGAGGTATATTCCGTTTTATATTCTTTTAAAACCTCGTCCGATATGGCTTTAAGCATATTACCGAATTCCTCGGAAACTGCGTCTATAAGCCCGCTATCGGCTTTTTCGAGTTCTCTCAACCTTGCGTATCCCTCTTTTACGATACGGTCGATTTCACTGTATTTTTGTTTGGCTTTATTGTATTGTCTTTTAAAAAGCAAGCCTTTAAAAGACCTCTTTTTGCCGTCTATTACGTCGTCGTCGAGTTTGTATTTAAGTAAAATCAAATTCACGTACGCAAGTTCGTCCGAAATACCGTCCCTTTTTATTACGGGACCTTTTTTGAAGGGATGAGCGACGCACGTATGCTTTTCTATTTTAACGTCTTCGCCTCTTACGTTGTGGGTAAACGCCGACAAAAAAGTAATATCGTACGTTAAAGACATTCTTGCCATTTGCCCGCACGTTGCCCCTAAAGACTTACATATACCGCAATATAACGCCTTGTATAATACGTCGTCCTTTTTGTATAAATACGGATCGTACGGTTTTAAATATCCAAACATGTTAAAGTTGAATAAGTCCGACTTTTCTGTACACCTTACGCATCATTTTTTGCGCAAGGTACCCCGCCTTTTCCGCGCCCGACTTCAAAACGCTTTCAAGATAGGCTTTGTCTTTCAAAATTCTGTTCTTCTCAGAAATAATGGGTTCGATAACGCTTGCAACAGTTTCGCCTACGGCAAGTTTAAAATCGCCGTAACCTTTGCCTTTAAACTCGTTTTCGGCTTCTTCAACGGTCTTATCGGCAAACAAGGTGTATATCGTCAACAGATTTGAAACGCCTTTTTTGTTTTCGGGGTCGTATCTTATGTCTGCTTCGCTGTCCGTTACCGCACGTTTGAATTTTTTAATAATTTCGTCGGTAGTGTCGTTCATCGAAATATAGGCGTTGGGGTTTTCGTCGGATTTCGACATTTTTTTATCGGGATCTTGCAAACTCATAATTTTGGCACCGACCTTCGGTATAAGAGGTTCCGGTACGGTAAAGGTTTCGGAATACCTGTTATTAAAGCGTACGGCTAAGTCCCTTGCGATTTCGAGATGTTGTTTTTGGTCGGCACCAACGGGAACCAAATCGGTTCCGTAAAGCAAAATATCCGCCGCCATCAAAACGGGGTAATCCAAAAGCCCCATATTGATATTTTCGGCATGGCGTTGACATTTATCCTTATACTGAGTCATACGGGTAAGTTCGCCGGGGTAGGTTACGGTGTTGAGTATCCAGGTAAGTTCGGCGTGTTGAGACACGTGCGACTGCGCGAAAACCACCGATTTTTCGGGATCGATACCGCAAGCGAGATACAACGCCAAAAGTTCGTAACTTCTTTGTCTTAACTCGGCGGGAATTTGCTTAACCGTAAGTGTGTGAAGATCGGCAAGCGAATAAATGCAGTCGTACTCGTCCTGCATGTTTACCCAATTTTTTATAGAACCCACGTAGTTTCCTATCGTCGGAATACCGCTCGGTTGAACGGCACTGAATACTGTTTTTTTCATAACTACCTCAAAATAGAATCTGCCGAACCTTTTCGGCAAATTTATGACGCCCGAAATTCAATCTTTAAAAATTACTTAAAAATCAGTCTTTAAGATATTGTTTTGCGTTTTCGGGAATTTTATCGTAATCCATGCTTATGGTTATAAATGCTTTAAATCCGTATTCTTTTTCGAGTTTAATAAGCTCGTCCGTAAAAACGGCAACGTTTTCGGTTTCGTAACCGGTCATTTTGCAAAGACCATCGATAAACAAATATTCGATGTCGGCGTTCCCTGCAAGTAAGCCTTTGATAAAACCGATAAAGGAATTAAGTTCCATTACGCCGAATTCTTCGGTATATAAAAGGCGTGCCTTAAAACTGATGTTGACCGTGTTAAACCTTTTATCGGTAATAAAAACTATATCGCCTTTCGCGTCTTCACATGCCTTTGAAAGCATTTCAAGCATGACTTTTGTCTTTCCTGTGCCCTTAGGGCCTGCAATAATTTGAATCATTTGGAGTTCCTCCGTAATTTGAATTTTTGTAACTTGAATTTTTAATAATAAAGGCGCGAATTTCAAACTTAAAGCGAGAATATCCTTCGCCTGATAATATAATATAATATTCTACGATAATTTTCAATAGTTTTTTAAACAAAAAAACTATCTTTTGCGTAACTTTACGCGTTTTTTGTCTTTTCTTAACAAATAATTATTATTTTTGAGATTATTTTTTTAAGTCACCCGAAAAAAACAAAATTAAGCAACTTAAAAAAGTAAAAATTAAGCGTTTAAAAAAGCACGGGTATAGGCGGAATACGGTAAAACTCGTAACCGTCGAAAGCCTAATCGGCAAAAAAACAAATCTTAAAGTCTGAGTTCGGTTTTTAAAATTAATTTGCTTTATTCGTTTTTTTAAAACCGTAATCGTTTTTTCAAACACCGTCGGTTTTTTGAAATCGTATTCGTTTTTTTAAACCGCATCGTTTTTTTAAAACCGTAATCGTTTTTTTCAAACCGTAATCGTTTTTTCTAAACCCGCATCGTTTTTTTAAAACCGAATTTGCTCTTGTCGAAAGTTTTACTTGTTAAAGTTTTACTCGTTCTCGCCGGAAAGTTTTGCTTCGCGGTCGGCTATTCTTAACGCCTCGACCATTTCGTCGATGTCGCCCATCAAAAATTCCTCGAGGTTGTACATGGTCTTGTTTATGCGGTGGTCGGTAACTCTGCCTTGGGGGAAGTTGTACGTTCTTATTCTTTCCGATCGATCTCCCGTACCTACTTGACTGCGCCTGTTTTCCGAATACTCGCTTTGGTATTTTGAATTGTAATAGTCGAAAACACGGCTCTTCATGACCTTCATTGCCTTTTCGCGGTTTTTGGTCTGGCTCCTTTCGTCTTGACAGTTAACGACTATACCCGTCGGAATATGCACCATACGGATACACGACTCGGTTTTATTGATGTGCTGACCGCCGGCACCCGACGAACGGCAGGTTTCGATAATAAGGTCTTTGTCCTCGATATTGACCTCGACGTCTTCGGGTTCGGGTAAAACGGCAACCGTTGCGGTGGAAGTGTGAATTCTCCCTTGCGACTCGGTTTCGGGAACCCTTTGAACGCGGTGCACTCCGCTTTCAAATTTTAATTTGGCGTAAACGCTTTTACCGCTAACCGAAAAAGTTACTTCTTTTACCCCGCCGAGTTCGGTGTTGTTGGAATCGATTTCTTCTGTTTTCCAACGATTTTTTTCGGCGTATTTTACGTACATGCGGTAAAGTTCGTAAGCAAACAACGCCGCTTCTTCTCCGCCCGCACCCGCACGAATTTCCAAAATGACGTTCTTGTCGTCATTGGGATCTTTGGGGATAAGCAAAATTTTTAATTCTTCGACGACTGCCTCCATACGCCTTTTGCAATCGTAAACTTCGTCCTCGAGCATGGCTTTCATTTCGGGATCGGTTTCCGTTTTGGAAAGTTCTTCCGCATTGGCTTGTTCTTCGGCAATCTTTTTGTATTCTTTGTATTTTTCAACCGTTTCTTCCATGTCGGCACGCTCTTTGGCGTACTTTTGCCATTCGTCCATATTGGCTAAGACTTTAGGGTCGGCAATGAGTTCGGTTAAGTTTTCGTATCTTGACAGTATTCCTTCAAGTTTTGAAAGCATTTTTATCTCCGTTTTTTATATTGATTTTTTAATTTCTTTTTAAATCGAAAAGGTTTCAAATTTCGACGACGACTATTCGGTCGATGCCGTTAAGATCTTTAAAACAAGTCGCCTTATAAGCCCCGAAAATTTTAACTATATCTTCGCCTTCGTCCTTTCCGCATTCCATAATAAGTTTGCCTAAAGGTTTAAGATGTTTTTCAAAATCTCGGGCTATAAGCCTGTAAAACGCCAATCCGTCCTCTCCGCCGTCCAATGCGAGCGTCGGTTCGAAGGTAACTTCTTTTTGTAAATTTTGCATGTCCGATGTCTTAACGTAGGGCGGATTTGAAATAATCACGTCGAACTTTCCTTCTATGCTTTCAAACAAATTGCTTTCGATAAAGTTTATATCGGCACCGTTTGAAAGGGCGTTTTCTTTTGCCAAAGCGATAGCGTCTTTTGAAATATCGCTTGCCGTAACTAAGCAGTTCTTTTCTTTTTTGACGGCGACGGCTATTGCTCCGCTACCCGTGCATAAATCGAGCACCGAAGAATTTTCTGTTATATACGATAGGGCTTTTAATACGACTTCCTCAGTTTCCGGGCGAGGAATAAGCACTCTTTCGTCGACTTTCAAGGTGTAACCGTAAAAGTCGGTATCGCCTATTACGTACCATAAAGGACGACCGCTCGACCTTTCTTTTGCGTAACGTTTGGCTTTTTCCACGACAGAGGGCGACAACGTCTTTTTGGAAGTCGTAACTTCGGAACGCTTCATATCGGCGGAAATCGCCACTATCCATTCGGAGTCTGCGTCGTCTGAAATTCCGTTTTCCTTCAACGTTTTTTTGATCTCTTCCAAAAGCTTGTCGCATGACAGTGCCGTAACGAATTTTTCGGGCTTAATGGTTTGGTCTTCTTCCATTTTCAAAACGGTGTTAAAGGAATTTATAGCGACCTCTATCATATCGTCGGTAGGTTCGCTCGTAGTTATTTTTTGAAGGAGCATCCCGGGGGCTTTTAAAGGAAGCACCAAAACCGAATCCGTTTTGGAAAGTGCCTTTAAAAGTTCGTAACTTAACCCCGCAACGACGGGTAAAAGGGCAAGTTTTAACAAAACCCTGTATATCCTTTCCGCCTGAATAAAGGAGTTTGCAAGCGAAAAAACTATAATGCTTACGAACATTACGAAAAATATAAAAGTCGTACCGCAACGGTCGTGTATGCGTGTGCATTTTCTTACGTTTTCGACCGTCAACGGAAGCCCGTATTCGTAACAGTTTATGGTTTTATGCTCGGCACCGTGGTACATATAGGTGCGTTTTATGTCCTTTAAAATGGAGGTAAGCAGTATGTACCCTAAAAAAATCAAAATCTTTATTCCGCCCTCGATAAGGTTAAACCATACCGACGTAGAGGAAAGATTCATAGGTTTTGCTATAAGCCCCGTCAAAAATTGAGGAAGCCACATAAACAAAAAAACGGCAAGCGCAAGACCGATTATAAGACTTAACGTGGTAACGACGCTCATAAGGTCTATTTTTAACGTCTTGGATAACCATTTTTCAAATTTGGTAGGCTCGGATTCCCCGTAAACCTCAGCCGAGCGCATTAAAACCTTGGAACCGGAAACCATGGACACGAAAAAGTTTATCATTCCGCGGATTATAGGCACGCGGAAAATAAACGGCTTGTCTTTAAGAGATTTAAGCCTTTCGGTTTCCACCCTGATTTTGCCGTCCTGATCTCTTACGGAAGTACACATGGAAGTACTCCCTCTCATCATAACGCCTTCCAACACGGCTTGACCGCCGATATTGGTGCGATTGGTTTTTTTCATTCTTGCCATAAACAACCTATAAAATTAAACAAAAAGCAGCCCCAAAACGTGACGGAGCTGCCCATGTTTACTAAATACCGTATCTTTTTTTGAACTTATCTACACGGCCGCCCGTATCGACGAGCTTCTGCTTGCCGGTGAAGAAAGGATGGCATTTGGAACAGATATCGACCTTGATAACGTCAACGTCTTTCGTACTGCCCGTTTCGAAAGTTTCACCGCAAGCGCATTGCACCTTGACTATCTTGTAGTTAGGATGAATTTTTTCCTTCATAGCTTTGCACCTCGCAAAAAAGTTACATCGATTTCCGATGCCGTTATTTATTATATTATATCGTAAAACCAATGTCAACTGTTTTTATCTCGTTTTTCACGGAATTGTAGGCTAAAAAGGGGTTTTTAAAGCAAACTTAGTTTAAGTTTTTTCTAAAAACACGACAAAAACCGCCGATTTGTTCAAAAAGCATGTCTAAAGCCACTAATTTGCAAGTATTTTTGTAAAAATAGTTGCTTAAAAAACGAATTTATTGTATAATAACTTTCGAGTCTCAGGAGGACGTATGGACGGAATTCAGATTATCGCGCCAAAAAAATTGAACGCGATCAGTAAAACCGAAAATTTCGACAGTATAGACAGTGCAAAGGTCATAATAACGAAAACCTTGCTTATAAGGGAAGATTTCAACACTTACCTCGGCGACGAAAGGGCGACTTACCCGATAATTCCCGGGAGAATAGGCATCGGCAAGATTTCTGCCGTGTCGGATAATTCCACGGGCGGTTTTGAAAGAGGTTTGAGGGTTTTTCCGCATCCCGAAACGGCTTGCGGTAAATGTTTCGACTGTTTCCACGGCGATAAAGAAAATTGCTCTTCGTTTAACGTTGCGGGAAAGAACGTCGACGGCTTTTTGCGTGATTTTGCCGTGCTTAAAAGCGAAGATATTTCCCTTCTTCCGCCAAGCGTAAACGATTACAGCGCGCTTTTTATCGACCACGTGGCTATTTGCGATAAGGTTATAGACAAACTTAACCTAAACAAAAGCGATCACGTAATTATCGTCGGTGCAGACATTGCGGGTATATTTTTAAGCCAACTCGTAATGTACTACCAAGGCATTCCGATTTTGGTCGACAACAACCAAAAAAATCTCGACCTTGCAAGGCGTGCGGGCGTTTATCACACCCTTTTTGCCGATAACAAACTCGAAAAAAGCGTTTCCGAAATCACGGGGGCAAGGCTTTCGAAAAGAGTCGTGTATATGACGGGTTCTAACCTAAACACGGACATCGCTTTAAAACTTGCCGGCGAACACGCAACCGTTTGCTTTATGGGGTTCGGCACTCCCTCAATAAGAGTAAACTTTAACGTCGCACTTATTAAGCAACTCAACTTTATTTGCGTAACCAACGGCTACGGCAATATAGATTCAGCAATAAACTTACTGTCCAACGGTGCGGTCAACCCCAATTTGTTTACCATACCCACGGTAAAACAATCGCAAGCAATGGATAAAATAAAAGAAATGGCTAACGACGTCAGTTACGACGCCGAATCCGGTATGCTTATAGTAGATATCCTGTAACGGATATCTCGTAATCTTTAAGAAGATATCGTCGAGCGGGTATCGTTGAGCGGGTATCTTTAAAAGGTGTCTTTAAAAGGTGTCTTTAAAAGGTGTCCTTAAATTTACTAACGAAACGGGGAGTACCCCGTTTTTTCGTTAGGGTAGGTCTTTTTTAATAATTAGGTGTTTTATGGAAATCGTAATAGCAACCCAAAACAAAGGCAAATTAAACGAATATAAAGAACTTTTAGGTAAGGATTTTACCCTTTTATCCCTTGCCGATGTAGGCTTTTTCGAGGACGTCGAGGAAACGGGTTCGACTTTCGAGGAAAACTCTTACATAAAAGCCAAAGCCGTTTTCGATTTTTGTTCCGTCCCTACCCTTGCCGACGACAGCGGACTTATGGTCGACGCACTTTCAGGAGCCCCCGGCGTTTATAGCGCAAGGTATGCAGGCATTCACGGCGACGACGTGAAAAATTACACCCTTTTGCTTAAAAACCTCGAAAACATAAAAACAAGAACGGCAAGGTTCAAAACGGCTATAACACTCGTTACGAAGGACAAAATCTATACGGCGTGCGGTGAAACGGAAGGAGAAATACTTTTATCCCCACAAGGAAACCACGGTTTCGGATACGACCCCGTATTTTATAGTTACGACTTAAAAAAGAGTTTCGGGGTGTCTTCCGACGAAGAAAAAAACGCAGTTTCTCACCGATACAGAGCGGTGAAAAATCTACTTTTACAACTTAAAAATCAATAATCGTACTTTATTAAAGTTATAGCGTTAAAGCATATCCGACTACCAAACGAATACTATAATTTTATGCCGTTGCTTTTTTGCGATAATCGTCGTTCGATAGATAAAAAACGCCGATAACGGACATATAGAGGCACTTTTTGCTTTCTAAAAGATTTAAAAAAGCAAACAAAAAGTATAATCCAATAAAAAAACATATAGCAATTAACGGGAAAATGATTAAAGCAATAGTACTTTCCGACACGCACGGAAACGTTTCGGATTTATTAAAATTAAAACAAATTCTTCAGGAAGCCGATATGGTTTTGTTTGCCGGCGACGGCGACAACGATTTTTCGGCTTTGCCGAAAGATATATACGACAAAACCAAAATCGTTGCGGGTAATTGCGATTACACCCACTACCCCAAAGAGATTATGTTTAAAGCCGAAGGGCATAAAATTTTATTGTGCCACGGGGATAGATTCCACGTAAAAAGCGGGTTGACTTCTTTATACTACTACGCCAAAGAAAATTCTTGCGATATAGTTATATACGGGCATACCCACGCAAACAAAATATTGAAGTTCGACGATATTTTATTTATAAACCCGGGCAATCTTCAAAAGTATTCGACGGAAAAGACCTTTTGTTACCTTGTTATAAACGACAAATGCGTCGTTGCTACGATAAACGACTCGTTTTTTCATAACAGCCTGTAACTAAAAACTTTTTTTGAAAGCATTTAATTAACCGCCTTTCGGCTGACCGACTAAATTCTTTGTTGCGAAACCTATAACTAAACGCCTTTTTAGTAAATTGGAACAAACCAAAAACTAAACGCCTCGTTTTTTGCCGATATAAGGTTAAAATAAATAAAAATGTCGAATAACGGGCTTATAGCCCGACTTTTTATATAATTTATGCCGTATAATCCGCTCGGCAAGTTGCGGTATATATTTACCCTGTTTTTTATTATCGATATAAAAATCAAGCCGTAAATTCAATTTTAAGGCTTTTTTCTTTAACTTTTAAAAGTGCGATAACGGGCTTATATGCCGACTTTTACAAAATGCAACTAAAAGCAGAATGGCTTTTTACTATTTTTGCATTTCGGTATGACAAATAACCTTCCTTTACTAATGATAAAAATGCGTAATAAAAAATGCGTTAAGGTTTTCAACGCTTAGCGTAAGCTCGTTCTGATCGGCGGTTTTGCATACATAAACTACCTAAGCGACTTTTTCGTATGTCACGCCCGCTTTTTAAAAATAAAATTCCACGCCTGCTTTTTAAAAATGTAATTTAAAGTTTTTGATTGAGCTTGATAAGTTTCAGTCAAAATTTCGCTAAATATTTTTTAAAAAAAAATTTTTAATACTTAAATTTTAAACCGTAATTATTTGTTGACTATTGTTTTAAAACGTGCTATTTTTATAGCAACGGTTTGAGACGCGCCCGTACACAAAGGCTATTTGTGTGCGGGCGCGTTTTATGTTTATCCGAAGCTTTTATTTATTTGAATCTTTTATTTATTCGTGCTTTTTATTTAACTAATTTTTTGTTTATCTGTGCTTTCTATTTAACTAAATTTCTTATTCATCTGCGCTTTTTATTTAACTAAATTTTTTATTTAACCAAAGGAGTATATATATATGAAAAACAAAGCCATTTTTAAAGATTTTTCAAGATATGTGTCACTTAGTGTTTTAGGGCAAATCGCACTATCGTGCTACACGCTTGCCGACACCTTTTTCGTGTCCGCAAAATTAGGTGCAAACGGACTTACCGCACTAAACCTCGCCTTTCCGATATTTTGCATCATCAACGGTATCGGGCTTATGATAGGAATGGGCGGAGGAACAAAATATTCGATATATCGAAACCGAGGCGATATAGATAAGGCAAACCGCATTTTTACGAATGCGTTGTATATTACCGCCGTGTTTTCCTGCGTTTTGGTTTTAGCGGGCATATTCTTTTCAAAATACATCGTTAAGTTTTTGGGCGCGGACGAAACTATAATCGAAACGACGAACACTTACGCACAAGTAATGCTTTTGTTTACGCCCGCCTTTTTAGTTAACAATTTGTTGCAGTGTTTCGTAAGAAACGACGGCAACCCGTCACTTTCTATGGCGGCAATGATTACCGGGAGCCTATCAAACGTTTTGCTCGATTATATATTTATTTTTCCGTTCGATATGGGTATATTCGGAGCCATTTTCGCAACCGGTTTGGCACCTATCATCAGTATTTTGGTAATATCGCCCTATCTGATAAGAAGAAAAAACAAATTCCGTTTCGTAAAATCAAGACTCGACGGTGTATGCGTAAAAGAAATTTTGTCAAGCGGATTTTCCCCTTTTCTTACCGAAGCGACGTCAGGTATTGTTATGTTTTTGTTTAATTTTATCATTTTACGCATATCGGGAAACATCGGCGTTGCCGCTTTCGGCGTCATTTCGGTTATATCTCTCGTAATTATTGCCGTTTATACGGGACTTTCTCAAGGCGCGCAACCGGTTATGAGCGGTAATCACGGCGCAAAAAAACACGAAAACGTAAAACTCGTTTTGAAATACAGCCTTATAACCATGCTGATTTTGTCGGGCGTAATTTACAGCGTGATATTTTTCGGTTCCTCTGCCTTAACGTCGATTTTCAACAGCGAAAACAACCAAACTTTGCAAACGCTTGCCGAAAATGGACTGAAACTTTATTTTATCGCTTGCCCGTTCATAGGCTTCAATATCATTACGGCAACCTATTTTATTTCCACCGAAAAACCGTTGTACGCCCAAATAATATCCCTTTCCCGAGGTTTTATAATACTCGTACCCGTAGCGTTTTTGCTATCGTCTTTGTTTAAAATGACCGGTGTGTGGTGTGCGTATCCGGTTTCCGAATGTATCGTTGCAACGATAGGTTTTATTCTCTATCTGATAAACGAAGGTAAAAAAACTAAGGGCTGAACAAAGGTAAAAAAATAACCGACAAATTTACAAAAAAGACTACATACCGACCATTTGGGATCGGTTTGTAGTCTTTTTTTTGGGGACTCGTTTTTTACAGCCTCTGTATTTTATCTCGAAGCGATATATTATTGTCGCTCTAAATTACGTTGCAACCTCCGTTTAATAAAACTTGGTCATTCTTCGTATATTTGTATTATAGTATTACCCACTGTTTAGCGATGTTCAAAAAATGCTTTCGCACTTATTCATCCGTCTTTTTTAAAAGGTGTTTTTCAAAAAGTGGGGGCTTTATTACAGTTGGAGGGTGTACAGTTTGGGCTTTATTACAGTTTTGGGGATTACAGTATATCGAGATTCTTTTTGAAAATTCTTCTGAAATCTTGAGATGCGGTCATAGCCTCTTTGATTTCCA
Source organism: Parasutterella excrementihominis (assembly GCA_963650915.1). Taxonomy (GTDB): domain Bacteria; phylum Bacillota; class Clostridia; order Christensenellales; family Borkfalkiaceae; genus UBA4636. Next base: position 70,019 of record CAVJMJ010000001.1, read on the forward strand.
AAGACGCATCCCCTTTAAGCTCGGTCTTCATGATAACGGAGTCTCCCAAGATATCGCAAGATAACCCGATTACCGAACCCGCCATGCTTCTGTCAAGTGCTTCGGCTATTCTTAAAATGATGGCAAGTTTACGTATTACCTCGACGTCCTCTTCCGAAATGAACTCTTTATATTTTACGAGTTCACTCATTGAAAAGTCGTCGTTTTTGTAAATCGAAGTGACTAACGCCGCCATAACTATTTCACGCTGAGAAATGCCGTATAGCGAAGTGTTTAAAATAATGTACGCCGAGTGTTTTTGGTAGTCGTAATACTTGATGCTTGTCCCGGAGTCGTGAAGCATTGCGGCGACTTTTAAAATTCTCATATACTGGCGCGGGAATTTATGAAGAACCCTTAACTGCTTGAAAAGTTGTATGCAGAGGTTCAAAACCTGATCGACGTGGTTTTCGTTGCAGTGATAATATTTGTCCAAAGTCTTTAAACTGTACGTCAAAACGTCGGAAATCGGCTTTTCGAAAGTGGACGGCATTGCGTAGTTAAACATAATACCTTCCCTTAAACCGCTACCCGAAATCACCATTTCGGTAAATCCGCATCTACTAAAGAATGGTCTTACCGCGGCGAGTGCGGAGGGCAAAATGTCCGCCCTTGCCGAAGAAACGCCTTTTATACGTTTCTTTTTATCGAGTTCCATTCCGCACAATTTTTTATAAATGGTATCGAATTCTTCCGTCGAAACGCGATAGTTGTGAATTATCGAGTAAGGGCTTTTGTGCATCATCTTACTGATTCTGCCGAGGCTCCTAAACGAACCGCCGACCAAAATGAGTTGGGTTTCGGGGTCGATATCTTTAAGCCAGTCGATACTTTGAAGTTGTTGATCGAAAAACTTTTCTATCTTTTCGGCTTGTTCCTCGCCGGTAAGTCCGTCGCCCGCAAAAAGTTCGGTCAAAGTTATCGCGCCGAAAGGAAGGGTTGCAAAGTTTAAAAGATTACGTCTGTTGTAATAAATTATCTTCGTTCCTCCGCCCGACACCTCGACGATAAGCCCCTTAGGCACGTCCATAGTGTTAATTATACCGCGATAAACGTACATTGCCTCTTCTTCGGCAGATAAAACTTTAAGTTTGATACCGCAGTTATTGGCGACTTCGTCCAAGAAACTGCATTGGTTTTTTGCACGACGCACGGCAGCCGTCGCAACGGCAATGATACGCTCAATTCCGTAAGCGTCGCAAAGTTTTCTGAACATTTTTAAAGTTTTCATCGTTTCGGCAATGCGTTGAGGTTTTAAAAAACCGTCGCGTTCCATGTCCTGACCGAGTCTTACGCTCTCCTTAATTTGATCGATAACCATGAAATGTCCGTCGCCGAGCATTTCGACGATGACGAGTCTGGCTGAATTCGAACCAAGATCGATAATACCAATTTTTTCCATACCTATTGTCCTTTGTACCCGATACCGATTTCGTTCGGGAATTACCCAAAAATTTATTAACGGCTAAATTATAACATCTTCTAAAGGAAATTTCCACTATTATTGCAATATTTGTGCAATTTTTTAAAAAAATAAATTTATAGGCAACTATACAAAGATTTATCTGTAAATAAATTTGTTAATAATAAATATTTTTTACTTTTATATTCATTTTTAAAAATTATATTCTTTACTATGTTTGTGCAAAATGCACAAACATAACGATAAAAACGGCAAAACGACGAGGAAAAACGAAAATTAATTTTCATGTTTAGGGTTACCCGACTTTTTTTATGAAAAAAGCAAACAACGAAGTCAGTATCAAAAAACCGCCGAACACCCTTTTTAATATATCGGAACGAACGTTTTTTACGAAGATTCCGAGAAGCCCCGCAAAGATTACGGCAGGCACAACGATAAACAAAAGCCCTTGTTTTTTTACGTAACCGTTTTTTGCGTGGATAATTACGGCAATTATTGCCATCGGTATAAAACTTATAAGGTTTGCGCATTGAGCGACGTGTTGATTAACGTTTAAAAAAATAGTGAGTGCGGGTATAAGAAGGGTGCCCCCGCCCATTCCCATTCCGCCGGGGACGCCGGACGCAAAACCGCATAAAAGGAAAAGCAAAAAATCTTTCATATGTACATATGTGCGAGCAAACGATAAAAACTCATTACATATGGGCGAACAATAAAAAACTCGGCACATATCGTTTGAAGAACAAAAAAATTAAAAGCATATCGGAAGAATAAAAGATTAGTGTATCGTGCAAACGGCAAAAACAATAGAACATGCCGTGCGAAAGAAAAAACTTCTCGGAACGTAGTAAAGGAAAAAACACAGAACATACCAAATGGCAATAATATTTTTTATATATGTTAAGGCAAAAAACTTCTTCTCATATACATTATCAAAGGGAATTATCTTCTCTTCGCATATATTACCAAAGGGCAAAAAGCCTCGATAACGGGCATATAGGCGGGTTTATCAAAAAAATGCAAGTTTCACCCCCGCAACGAAAATAAGTGCGCTGAAAATATATTTAAGCCATTTGTCGTCCAACATATTGAGCAAAAAGGCACCGAGAACTCCGCCTGCGGTAAAACCTATCGTCACGGGAAGAACGACTTTAAAATCAAAACTTCCGCCTGCGATATAGGCAAGGGCGGATATTACGCAAACGGGCAACATTACGCATATTGCTGTGGCGTGGGCGTTCTTGCGGAAAAAGTGACAACAACACACCAAAAGAGGCACTACGACCATTCCGCCGCCTCCCCCGAAGAAACCGTTTACCGCACCCGACACGGCACCCGAAAGAATTAAGAAGACAATTTGCTTTTTATCGAGTTTTTTATTCTTCATAAAGTTATGTTGCGGAATTTTAAAGTAATTATCGGTCAAACGGCTTTTTTATCGGCAAAACTCTCTTTTTTGATTTACCGGGGCTTTTTTCGATTTGCCAAATACTTTTTTAATTTGCAAATAACTTTTTTGATTTACAAATAACTTTTTTAATTTGCAAAGAACTTTTTTTAATTTGCCAAGAACTCTTTTTGCTTGGCAAAATTTTTTTTGCGTTTACAAAACCGTTTTTTTAATGTTTTTTAAAAAACAAAACCGCTAAAACATCAACCGCTAAAAATACTTGTTTCGTGATTTTTACGGCATTTGTGCCTAAAGTAGCACTTGAATTATCCCGTTTGCGCCTAAAAATCGGCGATAAACTTAAATTAAAAAATTTTAAACGACAAAAACTACCTTACCAACGATTTTTATCGCTCTCACGCCCGAGAATAAACAATAGATTATTCCCCTTACACTTAAAATCAGCCCTTGAATATTCCCGTTGCACCTAAAATAGTCCGCAAACTTTTAGAAATCATATTCCGAAAACTTTCGGAAAACATATAAAATCGCGTTTGCAGGCGTGCGTATCGCGTACGCACGCGGTAATTTTATTATATTTTTCTATTTAATTTGTTTTATTTTCTTGTTTGAGTGCTTTAAAAGATTGATTTTTGCTTGCAAGTATTGTATAATTCTAAATGTTAGTCAATTGTTCGATCAATTGTTAATTGATAGTAAAAAATTTAATTGACATATAAAGGTGAGATATGAAAGAAATCAAACACTTTAACTTGAAGAAATTTTTCTCGCTTTTCGCATGCCTTTGCTTGGCTTTCTGCCTTGCTTTCACCGTAGCGTGCGACGGCGGAAACAATTCAAGCAGCAGCTCCTCTTCTTCATCGGATGACGATTCTACAGTCAGCGTTACCGATTATCAATCCGTTAAAAACGGTGACTTTGAATTCGGAACCTCCTCAAAAAGCGTCACTTATCCCGTTTATACCGGTATCAACTGGACGAAGTATCGTGACAACTCTTACTCGACGTCGGCACAATCTTCCACCAAAAACTCGGGTATAATCGATACCGAAGCCGATGCGTACGCTAAAATTGCGGAAACCAACAATTTCCCCAAGAACGACGACGACACATACTTCAATCCCAAGACTCCCGAGTCTTACGGGCTTATCGACGAAAATACCTTATATAAGTACGACGAAGAAACTTACGAAGACAACCCCAACGAGGACAAACTCTGCACGAGCGGAACGAAAATTTTAATGATCCACAACGTGACGAGCACCGCGGGCAGAGGTACCGCTCAAAAGTTCGTTTCTTCATCTTCGCTTACGACGACAACGGGTTACGGTAAAATTTCCGTATGGGTTTTAACCAAAGACTTAACGAGTCTTCAACAGGGACAACCTTACGGCGCATACATTTCCGTCAACAACACCCTTTCTTCTACGAGAAGCCCCTTCGTCGTTAAAAACATCGACACAAAGGGCGTTTGGGCTAATTACGTTATCTACCTCGAAACGAGCGACTACGCTAAATCGAGTTACACCTTAACGGTCGGTTTGGGCTTCGGTTCTGATAGCTATAAAGCCGAATACGTTGAAGGTTTTGCTTACTTCGACAATATTCATTACGAAGAAATCGACGAAGAAACCTTTAAAACCGAAACGGCAACCAACGACGGCGAATATTCTCTCTTTACCGACGACGGTACCGAAGTAGATAAAGACAAATTAAAGACTGACGAAAGCGAAAAAACTTACCTTTCTAACGAAAACAAAAGCGCTACTACCGTTAAGTACCTTTATTCGCACCTTATGAAGTCGAAAGAATTATCGTTAACCTACACGGGCGAATATAACAAGGTTTATAAACACAACCCCGATGCTTATGCGGAAGGCGCAACCTTCGGCATTACAGCCTTTAACGAAATCGGCATCGACGGCGTAACCAATCCTTACGGCGAAACGGCAAAAACCGCCTACATCAACCTTAGCAAGGTTTCGAGTTATACTCTTACTTCGAGCGTTATAGAAGTTAACGCAAACACGAGAATGCAGTTTAACTTCTTAACCAACGTTCACGTTGAACTTCAAAATCAACCGGGTGCCAAAATCGACGTCGAAGAAGTAAAAAACCTCGATGCGTCCGAAGTTTTAGGCACGGCGTCCGTTGCTTCCAACTACAACACCTATTCTACGACCGATCATGCAAACGTTTGGAAGAAGGTTAGCGTATTTGTCGAAAACGACCAAGGTGCTACGAGATATATCCGTTTGAAGTTCACCCTCGGTACGACAGACAACGTATTCGACGCTGCCGATTACAACCTTACCAAAGGTTATGCACTTTTCACGGGCTTTAACTGTAGAGAACTTCCCGAATCGGAATACGACATCGTTTCTTCCGAAGCGGATTATAAATCGACCATAACTTTGGGTTACGAATATCCTAACGGTCCCGAAGAAGACGAAGACGAAACCGATAACTTCGCTTTCACCGCAACGACTTCCACTAAGACCGACTTGACCTATAAACCCGCAACGGGCGTACAAGGTTACACCGGCGTCGTCGGCAACCACACCATGGTAGGCGGAGATAAAACTGCTTATTCCGACGCAAACGTAATTTCAGGTATAGTTTCGAGTAAATACGTTGATAAATATTCTTTAAGCGAAGAAATCAAATCTTCGGTAAGCGCACTCAAGGGCGACGAAAATATTCAACCTATTTTAATCAACAACGTTACTTCTTATTGCTACGGATATCTCGGCAGTCAACTTACAATGTCCAAGAACACGACGACACTCGTTTCCGTTCAAGTCAAAGTTTTGGGCGACGCTACCGCTTACGTATATCTTGCAAACGCAGATCCCCTTTCCTACTTCGGCGTTTTGGAAGTTGCAAGTAAACCCATGGTAGTAAAAGTAACCAAGGATAACGCACCTTCGGGCGAAGATAAATGGGTTACCGTTAACTTCGTAATAACCACCGGCGATCAAGACCTTTCTTACAGAGTCGAACTCTGGAACGGTTCGAGAGACGGCGAAGTTCAAAGCCAAGGCACAGTACTTTATAACACCGTATCAACCTCTACTTCCGCTAACGTAACCAATTTGAAGGCAAAAATGCAGGCAGAATTCGTTACGAACGATAGCGACGTAGTCGAAACCAAGTACACGAGAAAACCCGCAACCGTAACTTACACCGATGCCGACGGCAACGACGCAACTTACGAACGCACCTACACCGAAACGGTTGTTTGCACCGAATACAAAAAAGGCGCAACGATAATCGCTTCTTTGGAAACCATCGACGCTCCTACGGAAATCGACGAAACCACTTCTACGGACGATAGCGACGACGACAGCAGTTCTTCTTCCACCGACGACACTACGGACGACACCGCAAAGGCTAACTGGGCACTTCAATTGACTTCTATAATCATTGCAGCCGTCTTGGTAGTAGTTTTGGCAGTCGTTATCATCAGACTTATCGTCAAGAAGAATAAGAAAGCAGAAATCGCAACAGGAAACTTCTACAACCGCAACAGCCGTGAACAGGCACAAGCGCAAATCAACGCCAACAAAGCAAGACGCGCTAAAGAAGCGGCAGAAGCAAAAGTTCAGGAAAAATCGGATACCGCAGATAATAAGTCCGACGGCGACCAAACTACGGAAAACGAAACCGAAGCCGATAACACCGAGGAAACCGCCGAGGAACAATCGGATGAAGAAAAGCCGTACGATTACGATAACCCTGAAAACAACTTATAATCGACGATACATTCATCGTTAACATTTAAGAACGTTTGAACCGCAATTTTAGGCGTTCGGAAACGGAGAGCGTTAAATTTGCTCTCCGTTTTTTTATATCAGGGTTTAGCGGCTCTTACATACAAAATCGGGCTGATCAAAAACCAACCTACGGTCAATCATAAGTTCCGAACGCTTATGCAAAAGTATGAAAATTTAATTTAACTAAAATAACTTACAAACTTTTCTTGACATTCCCGACATTCCCATATAAAGATAAAAACGGAGAGCGTTAATTTGCTCTCCGTTTTTTATATTCTTGAATATACGGCGTCTAAACCGACTATCCCCTTTTTTATAGTCGGTTATCGTCTTGTTGTTTAATATTGATTTCGTTATTTTGTTTTTTTGTTATTTTGTTTTTTTGCTTTTTCTTTTTTACCTTTATTGCTTTGTGGCTTCTCTCTTTTTGTATCGGTTATTTTTTATTGTTTTTTTTGCTTGCTTTCAGTCCCTTCTTATCAGGTGTTTTTCAATATTTTTTTCTGCGTAAAAAACGAGCATTTTGCGCACGAAAAAAGGCAACGAAGTTAAATATCGTTGCCTTTTTTTCGATTTATCGTCATAACCGAGGCTTTACATGTAATTCGCTATATATAATTAACTTTAAAAGTCACAACGGATAAACCTTACTTATTCTTTTATACTTCCTCGTCAATGAATTTTCGACTATTTTGTACACTCCTAAAAACTCATATCCGGCATTTGTTTTTACAAAAGTTATTCTATTTGCGTTATTAGACTTTCCCTCTTTTTGATCAACTACCTCAACGATATCTTCACCGTCATTTAAAATAAAATTAACTGCGTGAAAATCATCAACGACTGAGTATAATTTATCCTTATCGTAATTCGGATAATATATGAACCACACATCGTTTTCTCTATTCGTATCACAATTTTTAGCATAAAGGGGAGTTTGAAAACCAAAACATTTAGTTTTTGTCTTATCCCAATCAAGTGATTCGCAGAATTTTTCATAAATAGTTCTTGAGTTTGTTCCGTAAACACGACCGCAAACTATTGTCGAATAATCATTAGTTATCGACTTTTTATTAAATTGGTGTATCTCTACATCTGCACATGCACATACCGAACAAACTTCTTCCGTTTCCGAGATGAAGTTTATTTCGCATTTAGGACATTTTTTATATTTCATATACTCTCCTCCTTGTTTTGTTTTATTTATCTCGTAGCCATTATTTTGTTTAACTCGACCTTATCGTCTTCGGTCAAAAACTCGTTATAATTTTTTAATATTTCGTTTACGACTACTGCAGTTAAATTTGAGTCAATAATAGTCTTTACAGAAGATAGTCTTTCTAATTTTTCTTTATTTTCATAAGATTCAACGACTTCCACATCACGCATAGGTAATAGTTTTATTTGATTATAGTATTTGATAAAAAACTTAAAACCGCATCGTGAAAGTAACTGTTTAGCTAAATTCAAAGTCTTTTCTTGTTTTACTTGCTCGCGGTCTTCTTTTTCAAGCTTAATAAATTCAGGGGGATTTAATTTCCACTCTCGCTTAATTAATACACAGTTATATATCAAAAATATATCTGCAATATAAATAAAAATATGAGATATTAATGTTCTTCCACAAACAAAAGCTATTCCTTCTGTTATTGATAAAAGTAAATCACTGTCAAACAAGGTGCCAAGTAATTCAAAAATTATTATACAACAATAAGGAGAAATAGTTAGTATAATTTTCATCAAAGTAATAAAATAATCGTTATTAAACCGTGTCTCGCCTAAATACACATTATTTAAAACTTGTTTATTCTCCTCCCTAAATTCTGCAATTTTTGCTTTTTTGATATCTTCAGGGCCTAAAATAGGTCTTATACTGAGTGGCAGTAAAAATAACCATTCGTAAGATATCATTAGCGTAATGTTAAAATACTTCCAAATTTCAATATTTTTTTTAATGATAATAAATTGTAGCACACCCATAAGAGCTAATGCAACGCCTAAAATTAAAGCAATATTTGACAATTTCTTTACTATCACCAAGTTCTTATATATCCTAAGTTTTGAATATTTTCTCAACATTATTTTTTACCCCCTATATAAAAAAGTGCGCCTACCGAAGTAAACGCACAAAAACGCAGACTCCGATAGTCGCTAAACAAAACATAAATGAGCGAAGTATTCACTTACACAATCACTTAATAGAATCTGCATTTTACCAAGTTCAAAAGTAATTGTGTAAAAAAAGACTATGCGTCCCAAAAAAAAAGACACCTCGCCCATAATACATTCAGTTTTGTTTAGCTTCATTATTGTAACACATATAAATATCACTGTCAACTATTTTTTACGCACGAAAAAAGGCAACGAAGTTAAATATCGTTGCCTTTTTTATAATAGGTTTTCAGAAAACTTTTTTGAAAAACGACACTGCCGAAAAGTCGTTATTTCGGATAGTAACGCCGTCCGAAAGTTATTTACGGCAATAGCACCGTCAAACAAGTTGTTTTCGATAATGTTGTTTAGTTACTTTATAACGTGTTCTTTATTAAGAAACGCCGAAACATTGTTTTCCAAACAAAGGGTTATCATCGAAGTTTGAAATTTACTTTTCCAAACAAAAAGTTTTAAGCGATGCCGAAGAGCGATTTTATTAAATCGATGTTTTCTTGGTCGGCGTCGGGATGCTCGGTTTGGTAATTATCGAGGGCGTCGGATATTGACGTTTTTTGTTCTTCCGAAACGTTTCCGAGTATTGCGGACGATTCGTCGGGCATTTCCTCGACGACCGTTTTGGCACTCGTTAAAACGACTTTCGACTGCATAAGAGCGTCTATGACTTCGTTTGCGTCGGGATTGGCGTTCTCGTTGGTGGCGTAATTCAAAAGGGTGTCTATGGCTTCGGCTTCGTTGTCGATTTCTTCGTCGCTCATCGTAGCGACTTCGGTTAAAGTGTTTTGTAAGACTTTGGAAGCAAGTTTTGCTTGGTTTTCGTCAAGCCCGGAATTCGTCAAGACTTCTTCCGATACGGCGGGAAGAATCATATCTACAGTAGATTGATCAAGTCCTTTTAAAAGGTCGGCTAACTCTTGAGCGGTAGGCGTCGAGCCCGTTTCGGTCGAAGAATTAGACAGGTTATTTAAATAGGTAACCATCGACGATATCGATTGAAGGGCTTTTGTGAATTCCCTCATTACTTCCGAACAATTTGCCCTATTGCAGGTGGAAAGTTTATCGAGAACGCCGTCCAATGCGTTTTCGTACCCCGGGGCGTTGGTTGCTATTTGTTGTTTTAAGTTTATACCGAGGTATTCGTTACCCGCTTTCCATTCCGTCCCGGCTTTTGAAAGCACTTCCGAAATTATGGTGGAAATCAAATCGGAGTCGTCGACTTCGTCCAAAATTGCGTTAATGGCAGTAAAATCGACATTGCTCATGTCGGAAAAATCCATGTTTTCGAGGGCTTTGAGTTTCGGTGCGAGTTTTATAACAAATTTGATTTCTTTAAAGGAATCAATTTCCGTTCCGTCGCTCGTTTTTATAGTGGAAGAAAATTTAAACGCAGGGCGGGTAAGAGTTGCTACAAATTTGTCGAAAACAGTTTCGTTTTCGCTTAAAGTCGCAAAATATTGTGCGGTTTCGTCGTCGATTTCTGCGGCTCCGCTACTGTCGAGTTCTTTATATATCTCGACGGCTTCCACTCTATAACCGGCAATCGGCATGATAATCAACATTAAAACTACTAAACCGGTTACCAGCGATACGCCTGCACCGCCGAGTTTTGACGCAAGTTTAGATTTTAACGGAATAAGTTTCAAAACGCATCTTATTATAAGCGATACTATCGCAAACAAGACGTTCCACATAATAAACAGCACCGTGAACACTAACGGTCCGCAAAGACCTTCAACCGTAGCGATTACGGATTCTTTCGAAGCGTCGAGGTCGTTTAAGACCGCCATGCCCTCTTGGGAATTCAAATATTGTTCAAGCATACTCGAAAGAGTGGGTTGTAAGGCTTTAAACACGAGCGAGAAAGTCGCAAAAGTTGCGGCAACCGCCAAAGCCGTGCCTATAGCACGAATAAGTGCTTTCAATAGTCCTGCTTTTAAGCCCCAAAGGGTTCTTACGACTAACACTATTGCAAAAAGCAGGTAAAACCCGATGATTATATATTTATTGTAAGCAACCAGTGAATTTAATATCATAACGATTTTATCCTCCGTGACGTTATATAATATAGTGTACGCGTGTTATATAGTATAGCGTGTTATATAATATATAGTGTACGCGTGCGCACGCGTACATCTAAACATATACGCAAACGAACTTTTTTATATTGTACTACGACGTCATAAAAAAGTCAATAAAATAAATGCAACTATGACGATTTTGTGAAAATACATATTTTGCCTTTTTATAACATAGTTTTTTGTTTAACAAGCGATTTTTTGTTTAACAAGCGATTTTTTGTTTAACAAGCGATTTTTTGTTTGACAAGCGATTTTTTGTTTAACAAGCGATTTTTTGTTTGACAAGCGATTTTTTGTTTGACAAGCGAGCGAACTTTTGATATCATAATGATATCAAATTGAATTAAAGGAGTTTTAAATTATGGAAGAAAAGGTTTTATCTAAAAACAAACACGGCGGACTTGCCCTGTTTCTTATTATTTTGGCTTTTATCGCTTCTATTGCTTTATTCGTTTTAGGCGGGCAGGCTATGGATGGTGCCACGGGAATGCCGGGTAGTATAATGGTGGGTATAGCCTTTTTACTTTTTATTTCGTCATTAATATGCACCATCGGGCTTAAAATTTTAAAACCGCAGGAAGCACTCGTTCTTACACTCTTCGGCAAATACGTCGGAACCCTTAAGGGCGAAGGTTTTTACTTTGTAAACCCATTCTGTTCGGCGGTAAACCCTGCGGCGACAACCAAACTTAAACAAAGCGGTGACGTAAGCGTTGCGCACGCGGTAGCATCATCAACCCAACAAAATGGTGCGGAGGCATCTATCGTCAACAAAAAAATTTCCCTCAAAATTATGACTTTAAACAATAATCGCCAAAAAATCAACGATTGCCTCGGTAACCCCGTAGAAATCGGTATTGCGGTTATGTGGAAGGTCGTAGACACCGCAAAAGCAGTTTTTAACGTAGACAACTACAAAGAATATTTGTCACTTCAATGCGACAGTTCTTTAAGAAACATCGTCAGAATTTACCCTTACGACGTTGCGCCAAACGTAGACACCACCGGCGACGGCGTTTTCGACGAGGGCAGTTTAAGAGGCTCTGCCGAAGTCGTTTCAAACAGAATAAAGGAAGAAATTCAGTCCAAAGTGGAAATTGCGGGGCTTGAAGTCATAGAAGCAAGAATCACCTATCTTGCGTATGCGCCCGAAATCGCCGCCGTAATGCTTCAACGCCAACAGGCTTCGGCTATAATCGACGCAAGAAAAATGATAGTCGACGGTGCGGTAGGCATGGTGGAAATGGCTCTCGAAAGACTTGAAAAGAATTCCGAAATCAACCTCGACGACGAAAGAAAAGCCGCTATGATATCCAACCTTTTGGTTGTTTTGTGCGGAAATAAAGACGCTCAGCCCATAGTCAATTCGGGTTCCATTTACTAATAAAAACGGTAACAGATGGCTGACGAAAAAAAACAAATTCCGTTAAGGGTTTCAAAAAATTTGTACGACGAACTCTCTCGTTGGGCTGATGACGAGTTCAGGTCTATAAACGGTCAGATAGAATATCTTTTAACCGAAGCGGTTAAAAAGCGTAAACGAGATAATATATCTAAAAAATCCGCAACGGAGAATAAAACATGAAGGTTGTTTTCGACGGGATATCTTACCTTTCGCTAATCGCATCTTTGGTTATGCTTGTTAGAAACTTAAAACGTTTTAAATTGCAGGCGTATAATTTATCGGTTGCAAAAAGCGAGGTAACTCAAAAAGGTTCATCAAAAGAGGTCGAAAACGCTTATTTACTGTTGCAAACCAAAATTTTTCTGTGGGTATTACCATTTTTCGGAATATGTCTTGCATGCTTGTTTTTTGGTAGCGCACCGACGGAGATAAAGGGAGAGCTTCCTCTTTCGGCAACTATTATAACTTGCGCATGTTTCGTTATCTCTATTATCTTCGGGGCGGTTCTGTTTTGCTATTTTAGAAAAACCGCACTAAAATATAGTTTTATGACGAAAACAAACAGGTATATAGATGTACGCACCCGTATAGGCGTGGCGGGAACGGCGTTTTTTATTGCAATTTACCAATCTTGGACGTTATATTTTACCGTGTGGGTTTTTATGAGCAATATTGGCTTAATATAAATTATTCGGGCTTAATATTAACGAGGTATCGTAAAAGGGAAGCGATTAAACCGCTTCCCTTTTTGTAATTTTTTTATAGAACTAAACCGCCGTGTACAGAATTTAATCCGAAGTACACAGAATTTACACCGCCGTATATAGAACGAAAACCGCCGTACTTTTTTGCGGTACTGCGCTTTTGAAGATATTTCTAAAAAAGCATGTATAAATTACTTAAAAAACGCCGATAACGGGCTTATAGGCTTACTTTTATAAAGCAAGGGTAAAGCCGAGACATAGCAGAATTATAGAGAAAATAAGTGGCAGAATTGCTTGGTGTGCAATATAAACCAGAAGGCTGTGCCTCCCCGCAAAGGTGATGAAGTTGTTTTTGTAGTCGCCTTTTACTATAAGCGACTTTCTGTCCTTATACAACAATTTACCCAAAAACACGCCTAAAAATATTTGACCGCCGTAAAACAGCAGAGAATAACTGTCGCTTCCGACTTCGTAAATTCCTACGACGGATTTTAATAGCAAAGTAATCAAAGGTTCTTGTCCGTAAGAGCCGTAACTGACTTTGGGGTTTACGAAAATAATATACCCGCCTACGGCGGTAAAAATTATGCCGAGCGCAAGATATAACCATTTATTGTCGAACGATAGTTTTTCGGTGAGGAATTCTATCAAAGAAATCAATAAAATAGTTACAGAAATGCAATGCAGAATGCCGAACATTATCGTCAATTGCCTTTCGTTTATGATTTTACCGAAAACGTAGGTTACCAAGGTTAAAAACATGGCGACGGCGAACAGTTTTATTCCTCGCTTAAAATTGCTTCTCGAAAAAGAACAACTTATCCCGGTAAGGGCAAGGAATAAAAACAATACGAAATATCTGACGTCTATCCTCACCTGCCAGTTCCAAAACGTTCTTGCAAAATTGTATACCGACTCGGTAAAATCGTATTTATAAGGGTAATCTTTGAACATATTCGGAAGAAGATACCCCAAGTCGTACATGGCGTGATCAAGCACCATAACTATTATGGCAATGCCTCTGATAAAATCTATTTCGGTAATTCTGCTTTTTAATTTTTCCTTTTTTAAATTTTTATTTTCGGCTTTTATTTGTGCCGAATCTTTTATATTTTCTTCCGACATAAGTACGCCCCTAACATATAAAAAATGCGATTAACGGGCTTATAGCCCCGCTTTTTATCGTTATAAATAAATTATCGTAAAATAAACCGCAAGCGGACGCATTTTGCGCCCGCTTTAATTTACGCTAAGTTATCGTCTTTCGTTTCTTCTTTAAGTCCTTCGGTAATGGCAACACGTAACCCTGATTTTTCCATGTTATAAGCCTGCTCTATACACTTGCAAACCGCCTTTGATTTGCTTGAACCGTGACCTTTGACGACTGTTTTCGAAACGCCCAAAAGCGCGGCACCGCCGTAGTTGTTGTAATCCATTTTATGCTTAACCGCACGGAATTCCTTTTTCAAAAATAAGGCGCAAATTTTCGTCTTTAAGTTTTTCATGAGGGTGTTTTTGAAAAGCTTCATGGTGTGCATGCAAGCACCTTCCGTCGCTTTAAGCAAAATATTTCCCGAAAACCCGTCGCAAACGATTATATCGAAATTGCCGGACATAAATTCCCTTGCTTCGGCGTTACCGATAAAGTTGATATGTTCGTTCTTTTTTAACAGTTGGTAAGTTTCCTTTCTTAAATTATCCCCTTTATTTTCTTCGGTGCCGATGTTTAAAAGACCGACCCTCGGATTTTTGACACCGAAGGCTTTTTCGAGGTAAAAACTCGTCATCGTCGCAAACTGATCGATTTGATAACTATAACATTCCGCGTTTGCACCGCTGTCGCACAAGGCAACAAGCCCGTCACCCGAAAGAGTGGGAACGACGGGAACGAGGGCAGGCCTCGAAACCCCTTTTATACGCCCGAGCCTTGTTATCGCGCCGACCAAAATAGCACCCGTCGAGCCTATTGAAACAAGCCCGCCGTATTCGTCTGAAGAACGCAAAAGTTCGTACGCTTTGTATAAAGAACTTTCTTTTTTGTTCCTTATGGCGTCGGTAGGTCTGTCGTTACAGGTAATAACGTCGGTTGCGTCTACTATATCGAGACGACTTTTATCGTAATTATATTTATCGAGTAATTCGTTAAGTTGGTTTTCGGGACCGATAAGGGTAATATGTAAGTCTGAAATTTTGTTTAAGGCTTTTACGGAACCTTCAACGTTTACGTACGGACTGTTGTCCCCACCCATCGCATCAACTATAATTTTAATCATCTATAACCTCATAATGCGCAAGCCGTGCGCCCTTTTATATATTAACATTTATGCAAAATGTTGTCAAGTTTTATTGCGTGAAATATTTATGATGTCGGTTCGTTAAAACAACCAATTATACAAAAAACAAGGCTATAAGCCCGTTATCGGCATTATTCTAACACTTCGATATAAAAACTTACCGGTCTGAAACCATCGTTGCAACTTATCATTGCAGACTTGGGGTTTTTCATCCAACCGTCGAACAAATTTTCATTTCCGTCCGCTAAAAATTTTACGAAAGGTTCTAAATTTTGCCAAGCCGATTTGCAAAAAAGCGGGGGTATAAGCCCGTTATCGCTTATAAATACGTCGCCTTCCTCTATATTGCAAGCGTGCAAAAGGGGGTTTTCGTATTTATTCGACAAATCTTTGTGCCATACTTTTTTGACTGCGGTTATTTTAACTTTCATAAATTTTCTCCGTTTGTCTTTTTGAAAATTACTACGATAAAAAAGTTCTATCTCGTATATTTTAGCAAAAGTCGTCGTTAAAATACAAGCGATTTCGCATTGTTTTCACCCTTTCGATATACTTTCTTTGTTAATTTATATTATAATTCAAACGTTTATGTTCTCTCATAGATATATTATCGGGTTGTGCCGTGTTTTACGTTGACAAACGGCATAGTTAAGTGATAGTATATTTTAGGGGTTTTTCGACTTATGAAGAAGAATTTTTATTTGAAGACAATCGATGTACTAAGGTCGATTTATTCCTCCGATTACTACATCGTCCTTTTGGCGACAATGGTACTTGTCGGTTGGATAACGGGTTTTTGGGTGGAATTTATTTTGGCGATGCTCGTTCTTACCATAATAGGAACGATAGTTTCGCCCTCTTTAAAGCACGTATTGTCCTTTTTGATTTTGTATAACGAGACCATGAGCAAGCAAGATGTTTCGAACTCCGACGTAATACTTTTCCTTACGTTCGGCGTTATGGAAGCTATCGCGCTTATAGGAAATCTTATAATTTACAAAAAGAGCCTTTCCGTTTTGAAGCCTGACAAAATCAAGGGTTTTACCTTTGCCCATATACTGCTCGTAATCCCCTTTTTGTTTGCGGGCGTAGGCTATAACGGCAACGATAAAAAAGCCTCTTTAATTGCGGCGGGGATAATTATCTTAATCACCCTTTTGTATCTCGTTTTGTACGTAGGGTGTTCAAAAAGCCAAAGTAAGGACTTTATGAACTATATTTTGAAGTCCGTTTGCGCCCTATCCGTAGTTGCGGTGATAGAACTTTTGATTTACCTTTTAAGGCTCGGAAGTATCGATGCAATCGTTACCGCGTTGCAACAAAAAAACATTTGGATAGGTTGGACGGGTCCTAACACCATAGCCTCCGTTATTTCGATGGGGCTTCCCTGCACGCTTTATTTTTGCATCAAAAAACGCAAATTATCCTTTTTAATCGTTCCCCTTTGCGTAATCGTATTTTTTATCGAACTCACCCTCGTAATTTTTTCGGGAAGCAGAGGCGCAACGCTGTTTTCGCTTATAGTTGCCCCATCCGCTCTTTTATACGTAATGTGGAAGACGGAAAACAAAACTTTGTATTTTTTCAGTTGCACGGTAACTTTCGTGGCAATAGCCCTGCTTTTTATAAACTTTAACGATTCCATTTTAAATCTTTTGTCGACTATGATAGATAAAGGCATGTCGTCAAGTCACAGATTGGATTCCATTTATCCCGAAGCAGTCGGCATGTTTAAAGTAAACCCGATTTTCGGCATAGGCTGGGGCTATAGACTTACGCATAATCTTGCGGGCATTTGGCAACCTTACTTTTTCCACTCGACCTTTTTCCAATTTTTGGCAAACATGGGCATCGTGGGTGTGATTTTTATGACCGTGTTTTTTTTGTGGCGTTATTTTTTACTGCTTCCCATGTACAAAAATCCCGCGGCGGTTTTAATAACCGTATCCATACTTCTTTTCGATATGTATTCCATGATAGACACGAGTTTTTTCAACCCGGCACTCTTTATCGTGCTTGACGTAATGACGCTTTCGATGGAACTCGACATGCCCGAAAACCGTTGTCTTGCCTTTCTCGGCAAAAATCCCTTTAAATTTATCGAAAATTTCGTAAAAAACAAATAAGTTTTCGTCGGCAAGAATTTGCGTCGAAACTTACCTTTCAAACATATAAAAACATAGACGCATTTATTATTTATAGGACTAAAATCAATGGAGAAAAATAAGATTACGGCGGACTGCACGACGTTTGCCACCGACCAAGAAAACAGCACCGTCCAAGAAAACAGCACCGCCGAAAATACGGGGTTCTTTGCTAAACTTAAGAAAAAGTTAAAAGACTTTTTTACCTATAACCTTCCCGGGAAGCGCCCGAGAGTATGGGAACTCGACCTTATTCGCGGACTGATTATGATAGTTGTTACATACGACCATATCGCGCGGTTTTCCTATTACTGGGGAATAATTCACTTTCAAACGGCTTTCGGAAAAGCAATCGGGAGCGTTGCGGTTGCCTATTTAAACAGTTACTTTTGCAACCACGGCTATCCCTACGCCTTGTGGCTTTTGTGCTTTATGTCGGGCATAAGTTGTATGTTTTCGCACAGCGGAATTTCGAGAGTCATAAAGTTTTGGATATTTACCGTCGTGTTTATGGGCGGTTATTTGGGGCTACACTTCGTTATACCCAATCTTCTTACGGGATACGTCGTGTTTAACATAGTCGCCGTTTTAACAATATCCGTAACCGTTTGGTACTTACTCGAAAAACTAAACGTTCCCGATATATATCGAATTATTTTGGGTTCGGTTATAATCGTTGCGGGCATCGTATTGTTTTACGTAAACAGGTTTTATAACGACGGCATCTTCGTTAAAAACGACTTTTTGGCACTTCTTATATACAATAAGCACGGGTATGAGGTTTCGCCGAACAATTTCGAACCGCTTATTCCCCACCTCGGCTTCTTTATTTTAGGCGGAGTTTTCGGTAAACGTTTTTATAAAGACAAAACCACAAAACTTAAACGGAAAGAACCGCCCAAGTGGCTTAACCCCGTAATGATTCTCGGCAAACATTCGCTCGTTGCCTATTTGTTCTTGCCGACGATTTGCATTTCACTTCTGTGGCTTTTGGTTCAATTCGTAGGGCTTTTCTTATAAAATAGTAAAACCGTAAACGATATCATTGTTATTCAATTTAGCGGCGTTTACGTAATTTTACGACGTATTTCCGTAAATAACCGCGATTTTGCGGTATTTTGCGGTATTTTACCGTAAATAGGCACAACAAAAAAGCAAAAGTCGGGCTATAAGCCCGTTATCGCATAATTTTAAAAAAACAAAAGGTTGTTTTCACATGTTCGAAGATATTTTAGAAGCAATTAAAAGTCACGATACGATAATAATACATCGTCACTTCAACCCCGACGGCGACGCCATCGGAAGCCAGGTCGGGCTTAAAAACCTTATTTCGGACAACTACCCCGAAAAAAAGGTTTACGCCGTGGGAGATTTAGCGGGAAGGTATTCCTTCATCGAAGGCTCTGCGATAGACAATATTCCCGATTCATACTATAAAGACGCCCTTTGTTTCGTTTTGGACTCGGGGACTTCCTCCCTCGTGTCCGATTTGAGATATAAATATTGCGACCTGTCGGTAAGGTTCGACCATCATAAATTCGTGGAAAAATTTTGCGATATAGAGTTTGTTGACGACACCTTTGAAAGTTGCGCGGGCGTTATCGCCTACTTTGCCAAAACTACGGGTTTAAAACTCGGTTCCAAATCGGCAAAGGCTTTGTTTACGGGCATGGTAACCGACAGCGGAAGATTCAGATACGGTTCATGCACGTCGAGGACTTTTAGTTTGGCATCCTTTCTTACCGAACAAAAATTCACCACGGCGGACATATATTCCAATCTTTACGTCGACGATCTTAAAATGGTTAAATTGAGAGCGACTTTTACCTTAAAGGCAAAATTTACCGAGCAAAACGTCGGCTATATTTACACCGATTACGAAGAATTTAAAACTTACGGCGTAAGTTCGTTTACCGTATCGAGGGGAATGGTAAACGTTATGGCGGAAATCCGCGGAGTGGATATTTGGGTTAACTTTACCGAAACGGAAGACGCCGTGTTGTGCGAACTTCGCTCTTCAAAATACGATATAAACAAAATTGCCGTAAAATACGGCGGTGGCGGTCACCTTTTGGCAAGCGGTGCAACCCTTAAAAATAAAGACGAGGCTTTAAGCATGCTTAAAGACCTCGACGATTTGGTAAAAAGCGGAAAAGTCATTACCGAAGAAGGAGAAAACGAATGAGCGTTAAACGCGAAATTTTAGACAAAATCAAATCATACGACAGAATTATAATTTCACGCCATTTCCGCCCAGACGGCGACGCTTACGGTTCGTCAAAGGGATTGCAGAGAATATTGCAACTGAGTTTCCCTGATAAAGATATAAAACTTTTGAACGAGGACTACGCCGAATATCTTAAATTTATGGGCGGAGAGGACGAGCCTCAATCGGACGAATTTTATAAATCGGCACTCGGCATCGTGGTTGATACCGCAACCGAAGAAAGACTTTCAAACAAAAAAATGTCTTTGTGCAAAGAACTTATAAAAATAGACCACCACATAGACGTAAGCCCTTACGGCGATTTATTTTGGGTGGAAGATTACCGCTCGTCGGCATGCGAAATGATAGTGGATTTTTACCGCTCCTTCCCTACCGAACTGAAAATGGACAAAACGGCGGCAACCTATCTTTACACCGGCATGGTAACCGACAGCGGAAGATTTAAGTTTAGAGAAGTTTCCTCGGAAACCCTCATAAACGCCGCCACCCTTTTGGATTTCGGCATCGATACCGAAACTTTGTACGCCAATTTATACCTCGATACCTTCGAGGCGTTAAAGTTCAACGCAAAAATAACCGAACGTATCAATATTACCGAAAACGGCGTTGCGTACATCTACGTAAGTTTAGGTATGCAAAAAGAATTCAATCTTTCGCACGAGGAAGCAAGCAACGTTATAGGGCTTATGGATTCCATTAAAGGTAGTCTTATTTGGCTTGCCTTTATAGAAACGGAGGACGGTCCTACGCGCGTAAGACTGCGCTCGAGATTTTTAACCATAAATAAACTGGGCGAAAAGTACAACGGCGGAGGGCATGAGTGCGCCGCGGGTGCTTACGTGCATTCAGAGGAAGAATTCAAAGCACTTTTAAAAGACGCGGATACCCTTCTTAAAGAATACAAGGAAACCAATACCGGATGGCTATGAGAATACTTATTATAAACGACGACGGAATAAAATCGGAAGGCATAAAAATTTTGGCGGAATTTGCCAAAAACCTCGGCGAAGTCACACTCGTCGCCCCGCTGGAAGAGCAAAGCGGAAAAAGCCATTCCATAGATTACCGCAACACCATAAAAATCGGAAAATACGATTTTATGGAAGGCGTCGACGCTTACTACGTTAATTCCACCCCTGCCGACTGCGCAAGGTTTGCCGTTATGGGGCTTAAAAAAGATTACGACTTGGTTTTGACGGGCATCAACAAAGGCTTTAACCTCGGTAACGATATTTTATATTCCGGAACGGCTTCGTCGGCTTTCGAAATGGTCGCAAGAGGGTATAAAGCCATTGCCTTTTCGACGGTGTACGACAGTTACGAAACGGCAAAAAATTGGCTTAAACCCGTATATGACTTCGTCGTCAAAAACGACCTTTTGAGCGTTAACGACGTGTACAACGTTAATATTCCGCTCAATCCAAAAGGAATCAAAATTACCCGTAAAGCAGGCTTTTACTATAAGGAACGCTTTGAAATCGCCGAAAACGGCGAATACTTTCAAACGACCGATTTTGCACCCATTCACGGCAACGACTTGTCTGTCGACGTGGACGCATGCATGAACGGTTACGTTTCGATAACCCCCTTAACAATCGACAGAACCGATTTACAAGCGTTTTCGAAACTCGTCAAACTAAACGACGAAAATTAAAAATTATTAGGTAAAAAAGTCCGCCTATATGCCCGAAAACGGGCATATAGGCGGACTTTTAAGTTTATATTATAAGTTTTGCAAGCCTTTGTAAATCTAACAAAATAACTCTATAAAAAAATATTGTTAGTCAAACAAAATAATTATATAAGAAAATGAGATTATAAATCAAATAACGATATGAGCAAAATAACGTTGCAAATCAAACACAATAAAATTATAAGTCAAACAAAACAACGTTATACCTAAAACAGTATTATAAGTAAAACCCGAACGATTATCTTTAACGGAAGACAGGCTTAAAATAACGCTATAAGTTATTAAAAAGAATTAAAGTACTTTTGACAAAAATTCTTTTAAACGAGGATTCTTCGGGTTGGTGAAAAATTCTTGAGGAGTTGCTTCCTCTTTAATTTTGCCGTCGTCCATAAAAATAACTCTGGTAGCGACTTCTTTAGCAAAGCCCATTTCGTGGGTAACGACGAGCATCGTCATGCCGTCGTTGGCGATTTCCTTCATTAAATCCAAAACTTCGCCTACCATTTCGGGGTCGAGCGCACTCGTAGGTTCGTCGAACAGAATAACCTTCGGATCCATTGCAAGGGCGCGGACTATGGCAATACGTTGTTTTTGCCCGCCGGAAAGTGTTGACGGGTAAACTTCGGCTTTATCGGTAAGCCCTATTTTTTCTAAAAGCCCCATCGCCTTTTTATTGTTTTCGGCTCTTATTTCCTTTATGGACTTATTCGGAATCAACGGTTTTTTGTCTTTCTTAAACAAATTGTTAAATTTGATATGCGAGTTTTTTCTTGCGATTTTTAAATGCTCTCTCGTTTGAACGTATGTAGGGGCAAGAGTAATGTTTTCAAGCACCGTTTTGTTATTGAACAGGTTAAAATGCTGAAAGACCATGCCTATGTGTTGGCGATGCTTGTTGATATCAACCTTCATATCGGCTAAATCTTCCCCTTCGAAAAATATCGAACCGCCGGTAGGATCTTCCATACAGTTAAGACATCTTAAAAAGGTCGACTTTCCGCATCCGGACGCCCCTATTATTACGACGACTTCGCCCTTTTTTATATCTATATCTATGCCCTTTAAAACGTGATTGTCGCCGAACGACTTTTGTAAATTTTTAACGCTTAAAATAGTTTCGCTCATATTACGCCTTCACCGCCTGTCTGTGTCTGTGTTTTCCGCTGTAAGAACGGTCGCTTTTCGCCAATAACTTTTCGAGAAGTCTTACAAGCAAAGTTATTATAAGTACGAGTACTATGTAAATTACGCCGAGGACTATGTACGGGATAACGAATTCGTAATTTTGGTTCGCCGTTGCAATAGTTCTAAGTGCGTTGTAAAGGTCGACGACGGTAATAAAACTTAAAACCGAAGTTTCTTTTATCAAGGTAATAAATTCGTTGCCGAGAGTGGGGAGAATGTTTTTTATTGCTTGAGGTATTACGATTTTTATCATCGTAACGCCGTAACTTAAACCGACGGCTCTTCCCGCTTCGGTCTGACCGATGTCGACGGAATTTATACCGCCCCTCATGATTTCCGATACGTATGCGCCCGAATTAAGCCCGAAAATTATCACGCCTACTTTTTCGGCGTTTACACCCTTAATACCCATCATAGGCAAAAATACGTAGTACGCCAAAAGCAATTGTACCATTATAGGCGTACCGCGGAAAAAGGCAGTGTAAACCGAGCAAATACCGTCGAGTATTCTTACGTAAAGTTTGTATTTAGGCGCGACTTTGCATGCCGCTATAATCGTACCTATAACTATACCTATAAGCAAGCCGAAAACCGCGATTTTTACCGTAACCAGCAAGCCGTTGCCGAGCATTTTTACGTAGTTGTTATCGTAATTGTTGTATGAAATTTTGTTTATGAAGATTTCCCACTTGGTAGCCCAATCCATTGTGTCTTTCCTTTTTTACTTATTAAACGCGCAATTTCCCGCAACGGACGTTGCGGGAAATTTCAGCGCGAATTTATTTACGTGCTTATTGTTTGCTGTATGATTCGACTATTGCGGCTGCGGGAGCGTTATCGCATGCAACGGCGTAAAGGTTACCGTTTACTATGTCGTAAGTTGCCATTGCCGCAGTGTCGTAACCGACCGCTTCGATATTACTGTATTCGCCGACGTAATCGGAAGAAGTCGTGCCGTTTTGGAAGCCTATCTTTTTACCGGTAAGCGATTTAAGAACATTTTTTACGTCTTCAGCCGTTTTGCAGTTATCGAAGTCGGTGTTGTCTGCCGCAACGATAAGGTTAATGGAAGCGTTATAGTATTCGGTGGTGAAAAGATATGCGGCACGGTCTTCGGTAACGGACATACCCGCCATACCGATATCGGCGTAACCTGCGTCTAATGCGGGCAAAATAGCGTCGAAGTCGATGTTTTTAATGATAAGTTGTAAATTATTCTTTTTAGCGTAGCCTGCCGCGATTTCCATATCTACGCCGTACATTAAGCCGTTTTCTACGTATTCAAACGGTGAGAACGGTGCATTGGTAGCAACGACTAATTTACCTTCGCCGGTAGTTGCACCTTCTACGTCGGTTCCTTCTGCATTGCCGAGGAAAGAGTAGCCGACCTTCTCGCCTTTGTTTTCAAAGTATTTAGCCATAATCGTTTCCATTGTTCCGTTTTCTTCGATTTCGGCTAAGTAAGCGTTGAAGGAAGTTTGTAAAGCGGTGTTGTCACCCTTTAATGCGAAAGCATACTTTTCGGAAGTGAGTGCTATGTTGATAAGTTTAACCTTTGATTGGTTTCCCGCACAAGCGGTAAAGCCGATGGACATCGTGCATACGAATAATGCGGTAAGTAAAATCGTTAAAAGTTTTTTCATTGTTTTTATTTCCTTTATGATAAAAAATTTTTTTCGTTTAAATTTTTGAAGAAACCCTTCAAGATAATCGCGCGTTTTCTTAAAAGAGGTCGCCTCGTTTGATTGCCCGCTTATAATACCCCTTAAAAAAAAGAATGTCAACGATTTTTTACGTCATTTTTTAAATTTTTTGGATATTTTTTTAAATTTATTCAGTTTATGCAAAAATTCAGCCCTTTTGCATACTTTTTTGAATGAGATTTGTATATTTTAATACTTTTTTATACATTATGCATTTATTTTTCGCATAAAAAAATCGGGTAAAAGTCAAACTTAAACCCGACGTTTTTTATTTAAACGGTTAATTCGGCACAAACTCTATGCGCCCGTTTTTGTTTTTATCTTAATTTTATTCCGATTTTCATCTCGGTTTTTATCATTCGTTTTAAATTATTTTTTAACTTGCGTATTAACTGCGTATTAACTTGCGTTTTCATAACCATGCGCAAGTCGTTTTTAGTTAAAGGTAATTATTCGCCTTTATAAAAGCAATCGAGCCATTTTTTGGCTATTATCTTAGTGCCGACGACATTGGGATGCACGCCGTCGATAAGCAAAGTTTTTTCTCCGTACTTCGGAACCAAAGTGTCGAACTCGTCTTGAAGGGGCAAAAACTCGACGTTATATTTATCGGCAAGTTTTTTTACTACTTTTGCGTATTTTCCGATTTCGGAAAACTTTTCGAATTTCTCTTCGGTTGCCCTACCTTTAAGCACGAAAGGTTCCATTAAAATAATACGAGTATCGGGTAGCCTTTCCCTCGTTTCTTTTAATAATATGTCGTAAATGTTTTCGAATCTGTCTATCTCGGTGCCGTTATCGCAAGAGACACCTGCCCACACGTCGTTTATGCCGATAAGTACGGATAAAACGTCGGGCTTTTCGTTCCACACGTCCCGTTTTACACGTGCGTATAAATCGACGATTCTGTCACCGCCTATGCCCTTGTTTATTATTTCGTACTTATTAGGTTCCAAAAGCAATTCGCCCGCTACCTGAATTACATAGCCGTAGCCGTATGCGGGAAGGTCTTCTTTCTCGTCGCGATTTCTCCAGACGTCGGTTATGCTGTCACCGAAAAACAATATCTTTTTCATATATACCTCGATTATATAATTTTATTGACGTTTGTTTTTTTAATTACGTTTGCCGTTCTTCTTTTGTCATTTTTTTCGGCGTTTAAATTTGAATTTATGCGTTTGTCGTTTTTTGGGGCGTTTAAATTTGAATTTTTGCCGTTTTCGGGCTTATAGGCGGGTTTTTCTCGTTATCTTCGGCTGTAATTTCAGTTTTTTCTTTTTTATCAAAAAACTCTTTATCGTCGTTTTTTAAGTCGAGCGGTTTCGTCGGTTATTTGATTTTTAGGCTTTTTAGGCTTTTTAGGCTTTTTGGTTTTTAGACTTTTTGGTTTTTAGGCTTAAAAAAAACTATTCCTTAATACCTTTTTTACGTCTGATTTCTTTAACGACTTTTTCGTAGCCGTTGTTTTTTGGGAAGTAATACTTTTTGCCGACAAGTTTATCGGGCATATATTGCTGTTCCACGTACCCGCCGTAGTCGTGCGGATATAAATAAGGCTTTTTGGTTTTTAGTTGTTCGGGCGACATGTACGGAGTATTGCGCAAATTTGTCGGAACGAAATCGTCTTTTACCGTTTCGGCATCCTCTGCCGCGGCGTCCATAGCCATAACGACGGAATTGGATTTTTCGGCTTCGCAAACGTAAATTATGGCTTCGGAAAGCGGCAACATTCCTTCGGGATACCCTATGTTTTTTAAAGCGGTAAGTGCGCTTACGGCAATTACGAGTGCGTTAGGATCTGCCATTCCTACATCTTCCGAGGCGTGGGCAATAACCCGCCTTGCTATTATTACCGGGTCGCAACCGCCCTTTACAAGACGTTGGGCGTAATATAACGCCGCGTCCGACGAAGAACCGCGAAGTGACTTGCAAAAGGCACTTAAAAGGTCGTAATACATGTCTTCGTCGTAGGAAAGCGACTTCTTTTGAATGGATTGTTCGGCGTCTTTTAAGGTTACGTGCACTTTGCCGTCGCTATTCGGCGGAGTGGTCAAAACAGCCATTTCCAAAGCGTTGTAAGCAACGCGCATATCGCCCGCAGCCATTATCGAAATGTGTTTAACCGCATCTTCGTCTACAACCAAATCAAGGTTCGGAAACCCTCTTTTTTTGTCGTTAATCGCCTTATAGAGGGCTTTTTCTATAATATCGTCGGAAAGTTTTTTAAGTTCGAAAACCCTGCAACGGGAAACTATCGCGGGCGTCATCGCCGCATAAGGATTTTCCGTCGTAGAACCTATGAAAATAATCGTTCCGTCTTCGATGTGCGGTAAAAGCGAGTCTGACTGCGTCTTGTTAAACCTATGACACTCGTCCAAAAACAAGTAAGTCTTTTTGCGGTAAAGTTTGTAGTCGTTTTTTGCTTCCTCGACGACGCGTTTTATATCGGCAACACCGCTCGTTACGGCGTTTAATTTTACGAATTTGCCGTCGGTGGAGTTTGCAATTATGTTTGCAAGGGTCGTTTTACCCGAACCCGGCGGTCCCCAAAATATACAACTGCCTAAATTGTCGAGTTTTATGGCTCTTCGTAAAAGTGAACCTTCTTCGGCTATGTGGCTTTGTCCCATAAACTCCGAAAGGGTAACGGGACGCATCCTTTCGGCAAGCGGTTCTCTTTCCGTTTTGGGGTTTAACATATCAAAAAAGTCTTCCATAATTTCCTCTTCGTTAGTCTTAAAGTAGGGTAAAACTAATATATTTTAGTATGATGAAAATAAATTTAAAAAAAGGCAAACCCGCCTTTTTAACGGCGAATAATATAGTAATTTTGGTCGTTATCGGGCTTATAGCCCTATTTATTGCAAAATCCGACAGGTATATCCAAACGACTTATCAAGGCATTTTGGTTTGGGCTACGACCGTTTTGCCGAGCCTTATCCCCTTCTTTTTTTTGACCGCCCTATTAACGAAAACGGCGAACCTGTCAAAGTTTTCAAACAAACTCAATCGTCTTTCGAAGTTTTTATACGGTTCGGAAGGAATTTCCCTTTATGTGCGACTTATGAGCCTTTTGTCGGGCTATCCCGTCGGTGCAAAGATAATTTGCGATTTGTATCAAAACGGCGTAATATCAGAAAAGCAATCCGAAAAATATTGCACTTTTACTTCGACGTCCGGTCCGCTATTTATCGTCGGTGCGGTGGGCATCGGTATGTATAACAGTAAAAGTATCGGTTTGGTTATACTTTCATCGCATATTTTGGCAAGTATGTTTTGCGGTGTTATATTTAGAAAACTACCCGATAATCGACCTATAGAGGCACTTTGTATAAAAACGGACAGTGATAATCTTTTATACGAATCTATATATTCCGCAGTTGTTTCCGTTTTGATAGTCGGCGGACTTATTGCCGTATTTTTTACTTTTTCACAGATGATAAGCGACTTACGACTACTTTATCCTCTCGAAAAATTATTCGGTTTGATTTTCGGACAAAACTATTCGAGTGCGTTATGTAGCGGAATTATCGAATGTACGAAAGGCGCACTTATGCTCGCTAAGTCGGGTAACGACAAAATTTCGGTATCCCTTTGTTCTGCCCTCGTTTCCTTCGGCGGAATATCGGTTTGGTGTCAATCGTTTACCTACCTCGGTAAATGTAAAGTGCGTTTTGTAATATTCGCTTTGGCTAAACTGTGCCACTCCATTTTTGCCTTTTTGCTTTGCTATTTATTTTTAAGCATATCCGCTATTTCGTAAGGAACGTATTTACTATAAGGCTTTCCGTCGGCAATAAGTTGTTTAACGAAGGTAGAACTTACTTTGCTAAGTTCTTTCGGGCAATTAAACATCATAACTTCAACTTCGGGGTAATCCTTTAAAACGGCTTTAAAAACTTCCTCTTCGTATTTTAAATCGACTTGGTTTCTAACCCCGCGGACGAGATAACGGGCACCGCAACTTTTCATAAAGTCCGCCGTAAGCCCGTTATAGGAGGTAACGGTTACCGAATCGTATTTAGCGCAAGTTTTTTTTAGCATTTCAAGGCGTTTTTCAAGACTGTAAAAATACTTTTTCTTTTCGTTTACGCCTATTGCGACGATTACTTTTTTAAAGGTCATTGCCGCCATGCCTATAAGATAGGCGTGCCCGTTCGTTACAGGGTCGAATGAGCCTGCAAAAACGCAGGTTTCGTCAATCATTTGCATTTTCCGCCTCCGCCGTAAATATGTTAAAAATATTTTTTCCGTAACGCCTTACCGACGTTTTTTGTAAGTACGGCAGGTTTTCGCACTCTCTGTCGCTTTCAAAAACGGCAACGCCATTTTTTTGTAAAAGTTTTTCTTTACCGATAAGTTCAAGCGCAATATAACCTAAATCGCTTTTATATGGAGGATCGATAAAAATAAAATCGAATTTTTCGGTCGTAGACTTTAAATATTCGATGCCGTCTTTGTTATAGACTACGGCACTTTCCTTTACGAGGGCAAGATTTTTTTTGATTAACTCAATGCTTTCACGCCGAATGTCCACCATTACGACCTTTTTTGCCCCTCTCGAAATCGCCTCTATACCGACTGCACCCGTACCCGCAAACAAGTCGAGAAAAGTGCAATCGGGAATCTTTTCCGAAAATATATTGAAAAGTGCTTCCCTTGCCCTATCCGAAGTCGGACGAATATCCTTTCCGTCAAATTCCTTTAAAACTCTGCCCCTGTGTTTTCCAGCGATAATTCTCATAAAATTAAAATCTTTATATTATTTTTTTGCCGTTTTAAGGCAAACTTGTTTTTGCCGTTCGGTTTTCGGTAAGTTTTTTGCCGTTTTAAGTCAAACCTGTTACAGGCAAACTTGTTTTTGCCGAATTTATTGTACGGCGAATTTTTTGTCGAGTTTATTTTTCGCCGAAAGCACTGTTTATAAGTTCGTCGGTAGCACTCATTCCGAGTTGTTCTTCAAGTCTGTATTTTTTAGCCGCCGCCTCGATTATTGCGGGGATATTTCTCCCCGGTTGCACGGGTATGACGTAAGAAACGATATCCGTATCGAGAATTTTGGTATAAGTTTTTTCGTTGCCGAGTCTGTCGTATTTGAGTTCGGGCGTCCAGGCGACGAGTTCGAGCAAAATATCTATCTGCTTATCCGTCCTTACCGACGCCGAGCCGTACATGGTTTTTACGTTTATGATGCCGATGCCCCTTACTTCCATAAAGAACCTCGTATTGACGGGGGATTTTCCTAAAATTTTATCACCGCTTTGCTGAACGATGACGGTATCGTCTGCAACGAGCCTATGCCCGCGCGAAATAAGTTCAAGTGCGGTTTCGCTTTTGCCGATGCCTGCCTTACCCGTAATTAAAACGCCTACGCCGTAAACGTCCATTAAAACGCCGTGAAGCCTGTCAACGGGTGCCAACTCCTCCGAAAGATACAATGTAAGTTCGTGTATCAAAAGGGTCGTCACCTTGTCGGAAACGAAAAGCGGACAACTGTATTCTTTTGCGCAAGCAAAAATTTCGTCGGTAACTTCAAGCCCGCGCGCTATTATAAGACAGCACAAATTTTTGGAAAAAAGTTGTTTAACAGACTTATAGCGGGCTTTTTCGGGTAAACTCTTAATAAATTCGTATTCGGCGGAACCTATAACCTGAACACGCCTGTTGGCAAATTTTTCGTAATAACCGGCAAGTTGAAGCCCCGGTCTCGATACGCTTACGTCGGACAAAACCACTTCGCCCATGCCGTCGTTTACTATAGTTAATTGCAATTTGTCGGCAAACTCTTTTACACCGACCGATTTAACCGTTTCCATTTTCGATACTCCTTAGGTAATTATATATATCTTCTGCACGTTTTTTGCCGATGCCTTGAACGCTTTCGAGCGTCGCGACGTCGGCTTCTTTTATTGCTTCTACCGTTTTAAAAGCATCCATAAGCGCGTCTTTGTTCTTTTTGCCGATACCCGAAATTCCGTCGAGGACGGATTCGAGGTTTCGCTTTAAATGTTTTGATCTGAAATAAGTTATGGCGAATCTATGTGCCTCGTCACGTATTCTTTGCAAAAGCCGTAAAGCGTAGTCGCTATGCGGAATTATCACCGGCTCGTTTGAAAACACCGTATATACCTCTTCTTCTCGTTTGGCAAGAGAGATAAGGTCGATGTCCGAAATTCCCAGTTCGTCGAAAATCTCTTTTACCGACGATAACTGTCCTTTACCGCCGTCGATGATTATCAAATCGGGCTTAGGAAATCTTTCTTCTTCTGCCGTTCCGAGTTTTAAAAGCCTTCTTTGCAAGGTTTCTTTTAAGGAAGCAAAGTCGTTTGCGCCTTCCACCGTTTTAATCATAAACCGACGATATTCTTTAGCGTCTTTTTCGCCGTCGGTAAACACCACCATCGACGCCACTTTATCGACACCCGATATGTTTGAAATATCGTAACATTCCATGCGCTTGGGGTATCTTTTGAGATTAAGCACCGTTTGAAGTTTTTTGCAAGCGTTTACGGTCAAATCTTCGTCGTGTAATATTTTCGATATGTTTTTTTCGAGATAGTCGTTAGCGTTTTGTAAAGCCATTTCGGCAAGTTGCCGTCTTACCCCTTGCTTCGGCACCAAAATTGAAACCGATTTATTGTATTCTTTTTTAAAAAAGTCCTCCAATAGGTCGATTTCCGCACATTCTTCGGACAAAACTATTTCGTCGGGAATGCTTTCGTCTATCGTGTAATAGCTTTTGATAAATTCAAAAAGCGCGTCCCTTTTTTCGGTGCATAAAGTGTTAAGATAAAAGTTTTTTCCGCCCTGCATGCGTCCGCTTCTCGTCAATAAAACGTTTACCGAAAAGTACAAACCGTTAGAGGCAATCGCTATTATATCGGCGTTGATAAAACGGTTTAAATTAGTAATTTTTTTCTGTTTTATTTTATCCAAAACTTTAAGTTTGTCACGAACGGAAATAGCAAGTTCGTATTCGGAAAGTTCGGCAAACTTAAGCATTTTTTCTTTCAAAATATTTTCGGCTTCGTCGTCGTTACCGGACAAAAAGTCAACGGCTTTTAGGACGTTTTCCCGATACTCTTTTTCGGTTATACGCCCCGTACACGGTGCCAAACAACGTTTTATATGATAATTAAGACATTCTCGCTTTTCACGATGGGTTTCGAGCGACATCGTGCAAGAACGAATCATATAGCAATCGTTTACGATTTCCAAAATATCTTTTGCCGAAACGCCCATAAACGGACCGAAATATTTTGCACCGTCTCTCTTTATCTTTCTTACGATTTCAAAGTACGGGAAACTTTTTTTAAGATCGACTTTTATATAGGGGTAAGTTTTGTCGTCTTTTAAAAGTATGTTGTACTTCGGTTTGTATTTTTTTATAAGATTGTTTTCAAGGGATAACGCGTCGACTTCGGACTTAGTTATGATATAATAAAAATCTTCGATATTGGAAACCATCGCCATGACTTTGTCTGTCTTGACGTTAGAATAAAAATATTGCTTCACGCGGTTTTTAAGCACCTTTGCCTTGCCTACGTAAATAACGTGCCCGTCTTTATCGAGCATTACGTATACGCCCGGATCGGTCGGAAGCATTTTTATCTTTTTTTCCAATATATCGTTCATACTTACGATTATTTGCGACTTTATTCGGTAAAATAACCGCCATAGTCCTTTTTACGTTTAAGGGCCAACGTAATTTACGCCGGCCCTATGATATTGATTCTATTTAGCGTACTCGACGGCGCGCCATTCTCTTATTACGTTTACCTTTATCTGACCGGGGTATTCGAGTTCGCCCTCGATCTTTTTAGCAATGTCTTTTGCCAAGAACATGGCTTTGTTATCGTCGATTTGATCGGGTTTAACCATTACGCGGATTTCCCTGCCTGCCTGAATGGCGTAACTCTTTTCAACGCCTGCAAAAGAGGATGCGATGCTTTCGAGTTGTTCAAGCCTCTTGATGTAGTTCGTGCCGGTTTCCCTTCTTGCGCCCGGTCTTGCACCGGAAATCGCATCCGCCGCCTGAACGAGAACAGCTTCTATAGTTTTGGGTTCCACGTCGCCGTGGTGAGCGGCTATACAGTTAACGACGTTTTTGCTTTCTTTGTACTTTTTGGCAAGGTCTACACCGATGGAAATATGAGTTCCTTCGACTTCGTGGTCTACCGCTTTACCGATATCGTGTAACAACCCTCCGCGTTTTGCAAGGTTTACGTCGGCACCGAGTTCGGAAGCCATAATACCCGCTAAGGTAGCAACTTCGATACTGTGTTTTAAAACGTTTTGACCGTAACTCGTTCTGTATTTTAACTTACCCAAAAGTTTGATAAGTTCGGGGTGGATACCGAAAAGCCCGACTTCGTACATGGCTTCTTCGCCGTTTTGCTTGACTTGAGCGTCGAGTTCTTTTTTAACCTTTTCAACCGTTTCTTCTATTCTTGCGGGATGAATTCTTCCGTCGGCGATAAGTCTTTCGAGAGAAATTTTGGCAACCTCTCTTCTGACGGGGTCGAAACCGGAAGCGATAACGACCTCGGGGGTGTCGTCGATGATAAGTTCGATACCCGTTGCGTTTTCGAGGGCTCTTATGTTTCTGCCTTCACGACCGATGATTCTCGCCTTCATGTCTTCGCTGGGAAGAGCAA
Source organism: Parasutterella excrementihominis (assembly GCA_963650915.1). Lineage (GTDB taxonomy): Bacteria > Bacillota > Clostridia > Christensenellales > Borkfalkiaceae > UBA4636. Next base: position 102,930 of record CAVJMJ010000001.1, read on the forward strand.
TGGTGGAAACGGTGATTTCCGAAGCGTGGTCGGTTGCGCAACGTTGAATTGCAAGACTGATGATGTCTTTTGCCTTTTTATCGGCTTCGTCCTTGCTTTCCTGCTCGATTTGCCTGACTTGAATGGCACAATCTTTTCTGGTTTCATCCAAAATGCTGTCGGTAAGGCGTTGTTTGGCTTCCTCTTTGGTAAGCCCCGCGACCTTTTCGAGTTCCGCCATCATGAGCGATTCTTGATTTGCGAGTTTTTCTTTGACCTTTTGTACCTCGGCGTTCTTTTTGTCGAGTTCTTTTTGCTGTTGTTCCAATTCTTCGTTCTTTTTAAGCAAGTTGGAATCTTTCTTGCTTAAAATTTCGTCCTTTTGATTAAGGCGTTGTTCGAGCTTCTGAAGTTCTTGGCGTTTTTCCTTCGATTCGCGTTCAAACTCGTTCCGAAGCTTCAAATCTGCATCTTTTGCCTCTAAAATTGCTTCCTTTTTTAAAGCTTTGCATTCCTGTTCCGCATCTTCCTTCATACGAGCGATAACCGCTTCCGCCGAACCGATTTTTTTGTTGCGTGCGTCTGCGATAAGCTTTGTACCGACTAAAATGCCTGCTACGGATACCAATACGGCGACAACCGCCGCTATCACGATTATTAAAACGGGATCTAAACCGTTTGCAAGAAACAGGGAGCTTGCATACTGAGACATAACAAACCTCCTGAGAATATGAATATTATAAAAAAATATAACAACGTGGGCGCTTGTCCGTGTTTTCGGGGAATTTTAAAACCTTTCTAACCATATTTGCGATTGTGTTTGCGATTATATTCGCAATAATGTTTGCGATAATATCGGCAATTATATTGACAATTACATTGGCAATTACATCGGCAATTATGTTAGCGGAATTATTAAAACGATATTCCGAAAAAACCAAAGCGCACGCTTAATATGTTTTTATACCATTTAATTTTATACTATATATTTGTTTTTGTCAATTGATTTTTTCGCATTAATTATATAAATATATTATTATATATAGCATCGTTTGCGACGGCGATTTTAAAAGATAATCGGTAAAGATTTTAAATGTAATCGGTAAAGATTTTAAAAGTCGGCGGTAATCGATTTTTAATATTGCTTTTCGGTAAAAGGTAAATAAAAAACTATCTTTCGAACCGACGGAAAACTTTGACGTATAGTATCGAAGGCTTTCGTTATTCGACGTAATAGCAATAAAAACGCATAAATAAAAAGCCGTCGGCTATAAAAACATACTTGTAACCGTAAAAATGCCTGCAAAAAAACAAAAAAACGCCGATAACCGACCTATAGAGGGGTTTCGGGCGTTTTTTAACATTATTTTTTCTTGTGTACGCTTATTATTTTTTTGTATACGCTTATAATTTTTTCTTGTATACGCTTTCGGTAATAAAGGCTGCCGAAGGTATCGTTACGTTTTCGCCGATTATCGTATTTCCGCCTAAAACCGTTGCGTTTGCGTAAATTGTTACGCCGTTAAGTATGGTGGGATGCCTTTTAACGCCCTTTAAAGAGGAGGCGTTTTTAAGGGATATCGCACCTAACGTTACGCCTTGATATATACTTACGTTTTCGCCGATTTCCGAAGTTTCGCCTATAACGACGCCGGTACCGTGGTCGATGAAAAAGCGACCGCCTATTTTTGCCCCGGGGTGAATATCAATGCCCGTGGTTTTATGGGCGACTTCGGTAAAAATTCTCGGAAGAACGGGAACGGCGAGGTTATACAAAACGTGGGCAAGCCTATACGTAAAGACGGCGTGAAACCCGGGATAACAAAGAATGATTTCCTCCGTCGTTTCCACGGCGGGGTCGCCTTTTTTAAAGGCGTCGAGATCACCCGACAACATATTTTTTATTTCGGGTAAAGCATCGAAAAAACTTTGAACGATCTTTTCTGTTTTGTCTTCCTCTTTGTTAAGGCTTACCGATATCTGGGAATAAACGAGGTCGTAAAGATATTCCGCCTCTTCGGTTTTATCTTTGAAACATTTAACGGGTTTTTTCACTTCGGGATAAAACAAGTGTTTTATTTCGTTTATTATATCGTCGCAAATTTTAGGCGAAATATATTCTTCGCATTCCTTATTTTGTGATAAAAATCGGTCTATAAGCCCGTTAACGCAAGTTTTTTTGTTTTCCATAATTTAAACTTATCCTCGGCAAAGGTTGGGTAACTTAAAGTTACGCCCGCCATATATAATATGCCTGTCAAAAATAAATTGACGGATGGATTCCGTCAATTTAATAAAATTTATTCTTCCGTTTCGTCGTCGGAAAAACTTTGAGTGGTATCGATATCTTTTAATACGAGTTTTTCTCTTATCTGCTTTTCGATTTCGCTTGAAATTTCGGGATGGGTTTCGATGTAATCTCTCGCCTTTTCTCTGCCTTGGGCAATCTTTTCGCCGTTTATCGAAAACCATGAACCGCTCTTTTCGATAAGACCGAGTTCTATGCCCATATCGAGAATGCAACCCGCTTGCGAAATGCCTTTGCCGTAAATTACGTCGAATTCGGCAACCTTAAACGGAGGCGCGAGTTTGTTTTTAACTATTTTAGCCTTCGTTCTGTTACCGATAATGCCCGAAGTATCTTTTAAGGCGTCTGCCTTTCTTACGTCGATACGAACGCTTGCGTAAAATTTAAGTGCTTTACCGCCGGTAGTCGTTTCGGGACTTCCGAACATAACGCCGATTTTTTCACGCAATTGGTTGATAAAAATAATACACGTATTGGTTTTATTGATTATCGGCGTAAGTTTTCTGAGTGCTTTGGACATAAGTCTTGCCTGCATACCGACGGCGTTGTCGTCCATTTCGCCTTCGATTTCCGCCTTGGGCGTTAACGCCGCGACGGAGTCAATTACGATTAAATCGATAGCCGAACTTTCAACGAGCATTTCGGTTATATTAAGGGCTTGCTCACCGCAATCTGGTTGAGATATATATAATTTATCGAGATCGACACCGAGTTTTTGAGCGTAAATAGGATCGAGTGCGTGTTCGGCGTCTATAAAAGCGGCAATTCCGCCCGCTTTTTGCGCTTCGGCTATGGCGTGAAGGGCGAGCGTGGTTTTACCCGAAGATTCGGGACCGTAAATTTCAACCACCCTTCCGCGCGGTAAACCGCCGATACCCAAAGCAACGTCGAGGGTGATGCACCCCGTCGAAATAGTATCGATGCCTTGGGCGGCAACGGTTTGATCGAGGGTCATAATCGCGCCTTTGCCGTATTCCTTTTCAATCTCGTGAACGACCTTTTCAAGGGCCTTTAGTTTGTCTTCCATTTTGTCCTCCGTTATTTAACTTTATGTATGTACTTTATGTATGTACTTTTTTATTATATTTGTAATCTGTTATAGACTGTCAAGGTTTTCAATCGTCTTAATTGCCAAAAACAAGGCTGCGTTTGAGGCTTTTTCGACGTTTTCTTCCCTCGTCCCATTAAAGCGGTATTTATAAACTTGGATTTTATCCTCTGCGCCGACGCCTATATAGCAAAGCCCGTCGTCCGTCGACGGGTGAACGTCGGAACCGGCGTAACCCGTTATGGTTATTGCCAACGTGCAATTTTTCTGTTCCAAAAGTCCCTTTGCCATTTCGTAAGCGACTGCTTCGGACACCACCGTGTTACGCACAACCGTGGCGTGTTTTACGCCGAGCCGTCTTTCCTTTGCCAAAGTGTTGTAGGTAACGAGCCCTTCGTAAAAAACGTCGCTTGCACCGCTTACCGAAACTATTTTTGCGGCGATTTTTCCGCCCGTCATGGATTCTGCGGTACAAATTTTTTGTTTCCGAAGTTTTGCCACGTCAAAAAGCCGTTGCGGAAGGGTTACGTCGTCCTCGGCGTAAACGTGATTTTTAAGCCTCGCAATGAATTCTTTTACCGCACCGTCGACTTGCTTTTTCGGTGCGTAATCGGAATACATCAAATTTGCTTTGATATCGCCGAAATCGCTTGCGACGTTGAAATACACCGACGGGTTATCGGTGCAAATCTCGTTTGCGACCGATAAAACTTCTTCGGTAGAAGTTCCGAAAAGTTTAAAAGTGATTTTCCAGAAACTCACGTTGAATTTTTTTGTCAACAATTCTTCGAGTTGTTTGCGATATTTCCCTTTGTAATCCTTAGGAACTATCGAAACGGTTTTGTCGTTACCGAAAAAACCTTCGAACTTCGATGGCTCGTAAGCGTTTAACACAACCGTCGGAACGTAAAAATCGGCATCGTCGAAATTCAATACGAAAAGCAAATCAAAATCCAAAGAAAGTGCCTCTATAAGCCCGTTATTAGCCCTTTCGTCCAAAATTACGACCTCGTCTGCGTATAATGTATACTCGTTCAAAAAGTTTATGAATTTACTTTCCGCCCGCATATCCGCATTGGTCGTTCGATTTTTAAACGACACGACTACGGTTTTCATTTATTCCCCTCCAGTTGCGTTCCGTAAACCATTACGTAATGCACGCCGGAAACCACCGTCATAATTATGGCAAGGACGAAAAGCCCCAAACCTATAAAGTAAACGACGTCGTGTAAAGTGCCTGCCAAAGCGGTGTCGGTGATTTTAGTATATACCGTGCCCGTTTTTTCGAGTTCGCCCGCAAGCAGGAAAAACACTATGGAAACGTCTTGCAAAATGGTTTTGAATTTTCCGAGTTTGTCCGCCGCCATTACGACGCCTTTTGCAGCCGTTACCATTCTTAAACAAGAAATTAAAATTTCACGTGCCAAAATAACGGAAATGCACAATCCGCCCACAAAGGAAGGAAGTACGTCGCCCGTTATAAACCCCGCATCCAAAAGCAGAATAAGAGTGGTCAAAACGAGGACTTTGTCTGCACTCGAATCCAAAAATTTACCGAGGTCAGTTACCAAATTATACTTTCTTGCGATATGCCCGTCGAGAAAATCGGTACAAGCGGCAAAACCGAACAAAGCGCACGATACGACGTAATGATAGGGAAAATTCAAATAAAATGTAAGCATTATCACGGGGATAAGCAAAAGTCTTAAAATAGATAGTTTATTTGGTAAGTTCATAAAGAATTTCTCCGAGAAGATCTAATCCGCGTCTTTTTTTGATTAACACTTTGTAGGTTTTGCCTTGTTCTATAAGTCCGTCCGAACAAAGTATGACTTTTCCGTCGATATCGGGGGCGGAAAACCATGCTCTGCCGAAAAATTCGGTCATGTTTTCGTCGGTACCGTCGCATACGACGTCAAGTTCTTTGCCGATGAAACCATCCAAAATTTCGCTCATGACGGCGTTTTGCACTTTGTAAAGATATTTCGTTCTTTTTTGCTTTTCTCTATAAGGTATCTGCCCTTCCAATTTGTATGCCGGCGTGTCCTTTTCGCGAGAATAAGCAAAGAAGCCCGCGTTAAACAGTTTGGCTTTTTTTAAAAAGTCGGCTAAAATTTCGACGTCCTCCCGACTTTCTCCCGGGAAGCCCGCAATAAAGGTCGAACGCACGGCAATATTCGGGACTTCTTTTTTAAGCTTATCAATGAGTTCGAGGTTGCCCCTTTCACTGCTTTTTCTTGCCATAAGCTTCAAAATTCTGTCCGATGCGTGTTGCAAAGGAATGTCTATGTATTTTATTAGTTTGTCGTTTGATTTAAACTCGTTTATAAGTTCGTCCGAAACGAGTTCGGGATAGCAATAAAGAAGCCTTATTCCCTTAACGTTTTCGAGTGCGGAAAGCCTTCTTATAAGTTCGACTATCATAGGTTTCCCGTATAAATCCACCCCGTAACGCGTGGTATCCTGAGCGACCAAAATAAGTTCTTTGACTTCGCCTATAGCCTTTGCTTCCTCGATAAGGTCTTCGAGTTTTTCGGAAACGTAACTACCTCTTATCTTCGGGATAAGACAGTAAGTGCAGTGATTGTTACACCCGTCCGCAATTTTCAGATATGCGTAATGATTGGGCGTAGTCAAATATCTTTCGCATTTTAAAGTTTCGCCCTTTCCTACGTAATTGACCCTAAAACCCGCGTATAGGTCGGTTATCAACTGTTTTAAAAGGCTTCCGTCGAAAGTTCCCAAAAAGCCGTCGACTTCGGGAAGCTCTTTAAAAATATCGCCGATGAATTTTTGAGGAAGACAACCCGTCATAATAATTTTTTCGAGTTTTCCGTTTTCTTTGTACGGAAGATACGAAAAAACCGTTTCGATGGATTCCTTTCTTGCAGACTCCAAAAAAGCACATGTATTGATTATTAAAATTTGAGTTCGGGCGATATCGTTGGTTATTTCGTATTCGTCTTGCAAAAAGCCCAAAAGCCTTTCGCTGTCCATACGGTTTTTATCGCAACCGAGCGATATCATGCCCACCGTTTTTCTTTCCATAAAAATAAATCGTTTTTCTTATTAAACTTCTTCGAAAGGTTCTTTGAAAATTCTTTCGTAGCCCTCTCTGTCTATGCGGATTTCACGTTGTTTGTTGTCCATCGGGTAGGATATAAAACCTTGATTTTCCATCCAGTCGATGATTCTTGCGGCTTTGTTGTAGCCTATGCCGAGTTTCGTCTGTAACATGGACTTGGACGACGTTTGAAGGGCTATAACGAGCCTTACCGCTTTGTGGTAATCGGGTGGCATATCGGCAGGACTCGGACCCTCGCCGAGATTCATCGACATTTGACCGCCCTTTTCTCCGCCCTGCGCCTGTTCGTAAGTTTTTGCCATCGCAAGGATTTGTTTGAGCATCTTTTTGTCGTAATAACAAGTGTTGTGTTCGTTGACGAAGTCTACCACTTTTTCGATTTCTTCGTCGCCTACTAAAGCACCCTGCGCCCTTTCCATGGGACCGCCCACCTTATACAGCAAATCGCCCTTGCCGAGCAATTTTTCGGCTCCGTTTTCGCCGAGAACGACTTGAGAGTTGGTGTAGTCTGCCGTTTTAAAGCAAATACGCGCGGGGAAGTTGTTTTTAATCGTACCGTCGATAACGTCCGTCGTAGGACGTTGAGTAGCAAAAACCAACGATATGCCTGCCGCCCTCGCAAGTTGAGCAAGCCTCATTATGCTTGCGTCCATATCCTTTTTGGCAACGGGATTTTTCATCATGAGATCGGCGAATTCGTCGATTAAAACGATGATGTACGGCAATTTTTTGGTCGTGCGCCTGTCGATGGAAGCGTTATATGCGGAAATCTTTTTTACCCTCGCACGGGCAAACAAAGCGTACCTTTCGTCCATTTCTTTTACGATGGCTCTTAAAAGAGCCGCCGCCTCTTCGGCTTGCGTTATTATTTTATTGAACATCAAATGAGGTATGCCCTCGAATCCGACGAATTCGAGTTGTTTGGGGTCGACTATTACGATACGCAAATCTTCGGGCGAGTAAGTGTACAGTAAACTTACCAGCATCGTGTTTAAAAATACCGATTTACCGGTACCCGTTGCACCCGCTATCAATAAGTGGGGCATTTCCGTAAGGTTTAAAAAGACGGGCTCCGCCATAACGTTTTTGCCGGCGGGAATGTATATTCCGTCTTGGTTGAGTTTTCTGAACTGCGGTGAGGATAAGATTTCTCTCAGTCCGACGGTAGAACGAACGAGGTTAGGTACCTCGATACCTATAAGCGAAGTGCCCGGGATGGGGGCAATTATTCTTATTTCGCCCTTGGCGTGCAACCACACCGCTATATCGCCTTGGTTTTGCGTAAAACATTTAACCGAAGTTTCGGTAGGAATGGAATACTCGAATCGAGTTATGGACATACCGTAAACGATGTTTACCAAGGTAACCGTCGTACCGCGTTTATAGAAATTGACTTCGACGAGTTTTGCAAGTTCCATAAGACGCTGACGCTCGGCAAGAACTTTTGCTTCGTCGATATCGATAACCTTTAAAAGGTCTATCGCAGGCTTTACGTACTTGTAGTTTCTCGGCATGTCCTCTATGGACATGTAACCGTCGTCGGGTTCCTCTTCCTCGGTAGTATCGATATCTTGGACTGACGAATCAAAAGTTACCGAATTAGTCGTTGCGGAAGAAAAATCGGTATTGTTTTTGGGTGCGGTATCGAATTTTTTAGGTTCTCCGTCGTAATCGCTTCCGTTAAAATCGTCTGCCGATCTTTTGGGATATTCGCTTCTTCCATCGTCCGACCTTCTACCGACTTCCGTAGTGCCGTGTAAGGCGGTTCTTTCGGTGCCGACTTTGGTATCGACATCGTTTTTGTAAAATTCTTTATCGTCGTAATCGCCGTTATCGAATCTATCGGAAAAATCACCTCTTTTAGGCGAATTGTTTTCCGAAGGCTTCCTATCGTAATCGTCGTAATTATCCCTCGTCATATCGGGGACGTTCGTGCGGGTTAAGTTTAAACTTCCGCGAGGTGCGTCGCGCCATTCGTTTTCGGAAGGAGCCGTTTGAGTACGTAAACGAGAATCGGCTTTTTCGCCGTCGGTGCTTAATCCGTTTGCCTTTATTGCGGGATTGTAGATTTTCGACATGTTGGGCATACTCGGCTCGTCTGAGTTGCGAGTAATCATTTCGTCAACCGCACGAGTCAAACCGTCGGAATGCAAAGGCTTTTCAGAGCCCTTGGTATCGTCGTTTTCCGAAGGAAGATTTTTACCGCGGAAGGCGTTGAGGCGTTGTTCGACATCGCTCCTGTAACCGTCCCGATTTTGATAACCGTTTTGATTTTTATCGGGCGTTCCGTTTTGGAAACCGTCTTGTCTCGGGTTAGGCGTTCCGTTTTGGAAACCGTCGCAAGTGCGAGGTGCGCCGTCGAAAAGCCCGCCCCTTAAATTATTTGACTCGTAACGATCACCCGATAAATTACCTCCGTCTCGAACAGGCTTTCTTTGCATCTCCCGTCCGTTCACGTTATAGGTAGAACCGTAAATGGCGTTATTGTCGTATTCGGGTGCGCTTCCCCTTCTTCCGTCGTAGCGATTCGAAGGATTGTCCGCTTTAATCGGAGGTTGACCGATGCTTTCGGGATTGAGCGGAGGAGGAGTCATTATATAATTGGCCTCGGGGCTTAAATCCTTTCTGTAATCGTTATTTCTGCCGAGATCTTTTTTGTATTGTTCGCCGTAAGTGCGATCCTGAATATCCGATTTGTTTTTGTTGTTTCTCGAATTGAAATTCCCGCCGAAGAAATCTATCGACTTGGGAGTTTTGTTATAATCGCGCTTGGTTTTTAAACCGAAATCTCCGCCGCCCATATATTCCGGCCTTTTAACGGAAAGGGTTTCTATAAAATCGTCATCTTTATTTTTATCGCCGTCTTTATCGTCGAAAGTCTTGTCCTTTTCAACTTTATCTTTTTCAAATTTATCTTTGTCGTCATCCTTCTTTTTTTCGGTGGATTGCGGGGTAATATTACCCTTCTTTTCCTTGTGCGGTTTTTTCGCCGAATCGGAGCGTTTAAAGGATATTTGGGCAATTTGCGATTTAAAAAGCAAAACGGATGATAGCACTATAAGCACCGAAAACACTATATAGCAACCGACTTTGCTTATTATCGCCCCCAACGGACAAATTATAAGAAGGGACACCGCCCCCGTAACCGTGGAGGATGAGAAATCTTTCAAACCGCCACCGTAGGCAGATGAAAAATTATCGCCGAAACTTAAAGCGGAATCGTAAAAAACAGCCGTTTGCACTATCGACGCTATCAAAATAGCAATCAAACATATAAGCGACAACGTCCGTTTAACGCTTTTATTAAGCACCGAACGGTCGAGTAACAAGCGCAAACCCAAAAGGCAAAAAGCCAATATCGCAAGGAAGGAAAAATAGCCGAAAAGCCCGAGGAAAAACCCGCGAACGTAGCGACCGACCGTGTAAAATATAAGATCCCCCGTAATAAGGCACAGTAAAGACAGGACCGAGAAAAGTAGAATTCCCATTCCCAATATTTCTTTTGCGAACCCGCTTGCTCTGTCACCTTGTTTACTTTTAACGCCTTTGCTCAACTTTCCGCCTCAATTCAAACCGTTTATAACTTTAGTTATAAAAAGTATATCACACTTTTATGAAAAATTAAAGCATTTTAGCCGAAATTTTATACCGAACGAGTATTTTTTGTTCTGTTTTAAAACCGTCCCCTCGTATAAAACGTTTTCACTTTTTACGAGTAAAACAAAGCCGTCCTTATATTAACCAAAAAATCTTTTTGTTCGACTTTAAAGCGGTAATTTTTTACGAGTAAAATCTAAAGAATTTTAAGTTGAAAAAATCTTTTCGTTTGACTTAAAAACGCGCGAATTTCATCATGAAAATCTTGCTCGTTTAATGGGTTTTTTAAACGAAAAAGGCGGGCTTTTTTGCAAAAAGTCCGCCTATAAGCCGATTAACGGCAATATTTACTTTTATTTTCGGTTTAACGATTATCTATAAGTTTAACGATATCGCCAACGGTAACGATTTTTTGAAGATTGCTTTCTTCAACGGTAACGCCGAATTCGTCTTCGATCGTCATAACCAATTCGACTATGTCCAAAGAGTCGGCGCCGAGGTCGGCAATTACTTTGCTGTTTTCGGTGATGGTAGATTCGTCTATACCGAGATGTTCCGCAATTATTTGTCTAACTTTATCGAAAGTCATGATAATACCTCCTTATGATATTTTTGATTTTATCAAAATTTACCCTTAATGTCAAGCGTTTTTTCTTTGTGTACGCATTGTAAGAGATATTCTGTTCTTTTTTACGTCGACGCCGAGTACTGTAACGGTAACTATTTGACCGACTTTTAAAACTTCGGAGGGGTGACGAACGTAATTATCAGACATTTCGGATATGTGAACGAGTCCGTCCTGATGTACGCCTATATCTATAAACGCACCGAAGTCGATAACGTTTCTTACCGTACCCTTTATCTGCATACCGGGTACCAAATCGGAAATACTCATTATATCCGAACGAAGCATGGGCTTGGGAAGGGAATCTCTTACGTCTCTTCCGGGCTTGACGAGTTCGTTTAAAATATCGCGAAGGGTGGGGACGCCCAACCCGCAAAGAGCCGCCGTTTTTTCTTCGCCGAATTCTTTGATTTTTTGACCTAATTCGGCTACTTTACCCTCTTTTACGTCTTCGGGAGTGTAACCGAAGATATCGAGAAGTTTAACCGTCGCCTGATAACTTTCGGGGTGAACGCCGGTGTTGTCGAGAACGTCTTTTCCGTCGGGAATACGCAAAAAGCCCGCGCACTGCTCGAAAGCCTTTTCGCCGAGTTTGGGAACCTTCAATAAATCCTTTCTCGTAGAAAATTTGCCGTTTTCTTCTCTGTATTTGACTATGTTTTTGACTATCGCGCTGTTAAGCCCCGAAACGTAAGACAAAAGTGAGGGACTTGCCGTGTTTAAGTTAACGCCTACCTTGTTTACGCAATCTTCCAAAACGCCTTTCAAGACTTCGTCAAGACGAGCCTCGGGCATGTCGTGTTGATATTGACCGACGCCGATGGATTTCGGATCGATTTTAATAAGTTCGGCAAGAGGATCCTGAAGCCTTCTCGCGATGGAAACGGCGGATCTTTCGGATACGTCGTAGTCGGGGAATTCTTCTGCACCGAGTTTTGACGCCGAGTAAACGGATGCGCCCGCTTCGCTTACCACTATATAACTGACTTTGTGGTCGATTAAAGGATTTTTGATAAGTTCGGAAACGAAAATTTCCGATTCTTTGGAAGCCGTGCCGTTACCAATCGAAATAACGTCGACTTTGTATTTGTTGATAAGATTTATCAAAACCCTCGTCGCTTCCTCTTGTTTGGACTGCGGAGGGGTGGGATAAACGACGGTTTTATCTAAAACTTTGCCCGTTTCGTCTACGACGGCGATCTTGCAACCCGTTCTGTATGCGGGGTCGAAACCCATGGTAACAACGTCTTTGACGGGCGGTTGCATAAGCAAGGGTTGAAGGTTGACTTCAAACATCTTTATTGCCTGCTCGTCTGCCGAATCTGTCAAAACGCCTCTTATTTCACGTTCTATGGAAGGATAAATAAGCCTGTCGTAGCCGTCGCAAACGGCGTCTTTTACGAGGTCGGTGGTAATACTTCCCTCTTTTACGTAACCCGCTTGACAAACTCTGTACGCAAAATCTTTGTCGACGGCAACTTTTACGCGCAAAAAGCCTTCCTTTTCGCCACGGTTAAGGGCAAGAATACGGTGACTTTTTATTTCGGCAACCGGTTCGGAATAATCGGCGTACATTTCGTAAACGGATGCGCCCTCTTCTTCGGGTTTTACGAGTTTGGAGAAGATTTCTCCGTTTCTCATGAATATACGGCGAAGTTTTTTTCTTAATTCGGCGTCGTCGGATACTCTTTCGGCGATGATGTCTTCAGCACCCTGAATGGCATCTTTTTCGTCCTTTACGCCCTTTTCTTCGTCGACGTAAGGTTTGGCAAGGTCGTATACCGTGCCCGTCTTTATTTCTTGCGCCAAAATTACGTCCGCCAAAGGCTCCAAACCCTTGGAGATTGCAACCGTGGCGCGTGTTTTCTTTTTCTGCTTGTACGGTCTGTAAATATCTTCGACTTCGGTAAGAGTTTCGGCTTTGGAAAGTGCTTCGACGATTTCGTCGGTAAGTTTGCCTTGCTCTTCGATAGCCGTTTTAACGTCTTCCTTTCTCTTTTCGAGGTTTCTCAAATAATTGAGTCTGTCGCTTAATTCCCTCAAAACCTGATCGTCTATGTGACCGGTTAACTCTTTACGATAACGAGCGATGAAAGGAATCGTATTCCCGTCGTCTAATAGTTGTACGATGTTTTTTGCATGTTCGGGGCGAAGGTTAAACTCGCCCGTAATTCTTTCAAGAACGTCCATTTTTACTCTCTCTTTGTTAGGATAATTTAGGTGCGCGCCCCGTATTTTTTTGCGCTCGGGTTGTCTCTTTACTTATATTACAAACGGAAAAGTCCGCTTATAGGTCGATTATCGGCGTTTTTATTCAATCTGCTTTAAGATCGCGACGCTAAACGGCGGAAGGGTTATTTCGGTTACGACAGGCAAATCGTCTCGAATAAGATTTACGAGCGGAGACGAAAATTTTATGGTTACGTCGGTAAAGTGAACGGACGACGCAACGATTATTCTCGTATCGTCGTTTACCCTTTCGTAAACTATCACGCCCTTAGTATGATACAACAAATTAAACTCTCCGTCAATAAAAACGGGGTGTTTTCTCAAAACCGAAAGTTTTTTAAAGAAATTCAGATATTCAATATCTTCCTCTCCCCACGGAAAACAACGCCTGTTATAAGGATCGAGGTCGCCTGTTAAACCGACTTCGTCGCCGTAATAAACAGAAGGGCTTCCGTACGCCGTAAAAAGTAAGGCGTATGCGATGCGGGCAAGTTTTTTGCCGTTTTCGACTTCTTCTTCGGACAAAACGACATCTTTAAGTTTGTCTTTGTCGGTTACGATTTCCTTTCTTCCGAGGTTGTTTATTATCCTTACCGTATCGTGCGTAGATAAAATATTCATAAGATTATCGAGCGCGGTTTTGGGATAATTGTTTTTTTGCGTTTGAAAAACGTGGGTAAGATAGTCTGTTTTTTTATTTATTAAAAAGTCGCATATGCCGTCTTTGAGCTGATAATTCATTACGGAATCGAGTTCGTTTCCCAAAAAGTATTTGCGCCTTACGCCGTAAGCCGTTTTGTTGGTTGCGTCCTCCCATACCTCGCCTATAACCACGGCACCGTAATTTTTTGCAACCTTTCTTATTTTTTCGACGAATTCGTCGGTAAGCTCGTCTACGACGTCGAGCCTGACACCTTTAAAGCCCATTTTAAAGTAATGTGGCAAAACCTCGTCGAGTATAAAATTTTGAAAGGATTTTGAATTCTTTTTTACGGAAGGAAGGCTGGAAAAGTTCCACCAACTCGAATACCCGTCGGGGTAATCGTAAAACTCGTACCAATCGTAATAGGGGGATTTTTTAGAGTTATACGCCCCTACCGAATCGTAATTTAAGTACCTGTTAAAATACTTGCTATCCGCCCCCGTGTGATTGTAAACGCCGTCGAAAACGAAGGATATACCGCGTTTTTCGCCCTCTTTGAGCATGTTTTTAAGGTCGTCTTCCGATCCTAAAAGAGGGTCGACTTTCATATAATCGCCGGTATCGTAGCGGTGGGAGGAAAAGGCTTTAACGATGGGGTTAAGATATACCGTGCCGACGCCTAATTCTTTAAGATAGTCCAATTTTTCGGTAATTCCTTTAAAGTCACCGCCGAAAAACTCGTTGTTTAAAATTTGCCCGTCCTCGTTTCTGTAGGTCGGCGTAGCCCCCCAGTCCTTACATAAAATTTTGCCTTTCTTGACTTCGGCGTTTCCGCCCCTGTAAAATCTGTCCGGGAAAATTTGGTAAATGACCGTTCCCTTTAAAAGGTCGGGCGTTTCATATCCCCTTTTTGTTACGGTAAGTTGAAAATCACGATAACAATTAAAACTTTGTTTGACTGCCGACAAATCGTAATCGGCACCGTATAAGTCGTTTTCCGTTTCAAAATGGTAGAAATACAATCCGATTTTCCCTTTAAAGGGTACGAAAAAGTTACCCGACGACTCGTCATAAGTCATTGAGTAACGTTCGTAACCGTCACCGTCTCTTAAAATGAGCAAATTAACCCGTTTTGCGTCGGATTTGACGGATATAATAACTTCTTCCTCTTCTTGTACTGCGCCCGCTATAGACTTAAAGTCTTTTTCAACGGGATTAAATATAAACATCAGTGATTTATTTTATAACGTGGTAACTATTGCCTATAAGGGCAAAAATGCCCCTATAGGTCGATTATTTGACTATTTTGATTGCTTGTCCGAGACGGTTTTACTCGTAACTTGTTTTAAATTCCAAATATTGTCGGCGTATTCGCGTATCGATCTGTCGGCGGAGAAGAACCCTGCTTTTGAGATATTTATCAAAGATTTTTTATTCCAAGACTCGCGGTCGAGGTAATCTTTATCGATTCTTTCCTTTGTTTCGAGATAAGAACCGAAGTCGGCAAGGCACATATAAGGATCCGCAACGGGAGAATTCGTAGTAAAGTATTGAGCGAACATATCGAAACTTACGCCCGAATATCCCTTTCTTAAAGACTGAATAATGCGGTAAATTTTTTGATTGTTTTTATAATAAGAAACCGCATCGTAACCGGTCGCCCACAAATTTTCCACTTCTTTGGAACGTAAACCGAAGATGTAAATATTGTCGTCACCGACGAGTTCGTGCATTTCCACGTTTGCGCCGTCTTCGGTGCCGATGGTCAATGCGCCGTTTATCATGAACTTCATGTTACCCGTTCCGCTCGCCTCTTTGCCTGCAAGAGAAATTTGTTCGGACAGTTCCGTTGCCGGCATTAAAGTTTCGGCAATCGTGACCGAATAGTCTTCCATATAAACGACTTTCAATTTTTCTCTTATCTTGGGGTTGGGGTTGTTGTTTATATCGTCGGCAAGGCAACATATAAGTTTGATTATTTCCTTAGCCATGTAATACCCGGGTGCGGCTTTTGCGCCGAAAACGAAGGTTTTGGGGAGCATTTCTTTATCGGGGTCGGCTTTTAATTCTTCGTAAAGGTGTATGATGTACATAACGTTTAAAAGTTGGCGTTTGTACTCGTGCATACGTTTTGCCTGTACGTCGAAAAGGGAATTGGTATCTACTATAATGCCGTTTCTTTCGGCTATCATTTTTGCAAGTTGTTCTTTTTTAATGCGTTTTATCGCTTCCAACCTGCCCAAAACCGTCTTATCGTCTTTATATTTTAAAAAGTCGCTAAGTTTTGACGCGTCGTGAACGAATCCGTCTCCTATACAATCGGTTATAAGGGCGGAAAGTTCGGGATTGGACTGGCAAAGCCATCTTCTGTACGCTATGCCGTTCGTTACGTTTAAAAACTTATCGGGAGTATCGATATAAAAATCTTTAAAGATGGTTTGTTTTATAATTTCGCTGTGGAGTGCCGAAACGCCGTTCACTTTGTGCGAACCTATAACCGACAGATTAGCCATTTTGACCTTTCCGTAAGACATAACCGACATTCTTTCGATTTTTTCCCAATCGCCGGGGTATTTGTTCCAAAGATATTCGCAATAACGGCGGTTGATTTCTTTAATAATCGAGTATATCCTCGGCAATCTTCTTTCAATCAAATCTTCGTTCCAGGTTTCGAGTGCTTCGGGTAAAACGGTATGGTTGGTGTATGCGATGATTTTTGTAGTCATCTCCCAAGCCTTATCCCAAGAATACCCGTGTTCGTCGACTAAAAGCCTCATAAGTTCGGGAACGGACAAAGCGGGGTGGGTGTCGTTAAGGTGAATGGCTACCTTATCGGGCAAATTGTCGTAAGTGCCGTAGCGGTAATAATGATCTGCCAAAATGTTTTGCAAAGATGCCGAAACGAGCAAATATTGCTGTTTGAGCCTTAACGCCTTACCCTCGAAATGGTTGTCGGAAGGGTATAAAACTTTGGTTATAAGTTCGGCTTCGTTGTTTTCTTTCATGCAACGCATATAGTCCCCTTGCGAGAAAAGGTGCATGTCGAAAGTTTTGGTGGAACGTGCCGCCCAAAGCCTTAAAAGAGAAACTGCTTCGCTGTCTTTGCCGGAAATCATCATGTCGTAAGGAACGGCTTCGACTTCTTCGTAATCGACGTGGTTTACTTTAAGCCCGTTATCCGTCCATTCTTCCTCTATTCTGCCGTCGAATCTTACTTTAAAAGCCTTGTCCGATCTGCGGTTAAGCCATACTTCACCCCCCGGGAGCCAATCGTCGGGGAGTTCCATCTGCCATCCGTCTACGATTTTTTGCTTAAACAAACCGTATTCGTAGCGTATGGAAAAGCCGTATGCGGGATAATTTTGACTTGCCAAACCGTCCATATAACAGGCGGCAAGTCTTCCCAAACCGCCGTTGCCGAGCCCTGCGTCGGGTTCGAGTTCGTAAAGTTCGTCAAGAGTTACGCCGAAACTTTTCAATGCTTCGGAAAGACAGCCTTCGAGATTGAGATTGTAAACGTTGTTTTTTAAAGACCTGCCGAGTAAAAACTCCATGCAAAGATAATATACCTTTTTGGAATGGTCTTTTTTGGTTACTTCGTGATACCTTTGACGTTTTTCGAGTAATATATCCTTAACGGTCAAAACTACGGCTTTGTACAAAGTATCGTGGGTGCATTCGTTTTCTTCAACCCCGTAGAATTTATTGAGTTTGCCTTTTATGAGTTCGTGCATTTTGTTTGCGGTGTATTTTTCCATAATAACTTCCTGTTCGCAATAATTTATTTAATCGATTATACAAGTCTAACACACCTTCACGAACCGACTTTTTGATTTTTACTCGCCGTGAAGATGTATCTTTCGTTTATTTTAAAAGTTCCGAATACAAATTTTCGTATTCAACGGCGGACTTATCCCAACTAAAATCGGTCGTCATCGCCTCGTGTACGATTTTATCGAAAGTTTTTTTATCTTTAAATGTTTCTACGGCGTCGACGATTACGTTGAACATGCCTTCGGCGTTGTAATCGTTAAAACCGAAACCGTTACCGGATTTTCTCGTTTCGTTGAAAGGAATTATAGTATCTTTAAGACCGCCCGTTCTTCTGACGATAGGCACTGCGCCGTAACGCGCCGCTATCATTTGAGACAGTCCGCAAGGTTCGGATTTCGACGGCATCAAGAACAAGTCCGCCCCCGAATAAAGTTTTGAAGACATATCTTTGTTATAGGCAATTATTGCCCTCATTTTGCCTTCGTAAACTTCCGACATATACTTAAAATAATTTTCGTATTCCTTGTCGCCCTTGCCGAGTATAACAAGTTGCACGTCGAGGGAAAGAATTTTTTCGAGAACGGCTTTTACGAGATCAAGCCCCTTGTGTGAAACAAGCCTCGAAATCATGGCTATAACGGGTACGTTTTCTTTTTGATTTAGCCCGAGAAGTTTTTGAAGTTCCTTTTTGCAAACGGCTTTACCGGACAAATCGCCTGCCGAATAATTTTTGAAAAGGGCTTCGTCGGTTTCGGGGTCGAAAGATTTTTCGTCGATGCCGTTTACGATACCCGTCAGTTTATATTCGGCGTCTCTTACGGCGTATTCAAGCCCGCAAGCGTATTCGGGCGATAAAATTTCTTTGGCGTAAGTCGTGCTTACCGTAGAAACTTTATCGGCAAAGACGAGTGCGCCCTTCATAAGGTTTATTCCGCCGTTGTAATCCATTGCGGGTAAGTATGAATAATCAAGCCCGAAAAGTTCGGTTATCTCGTCGTGAGAGTATTTGCCCTGATACTCGATGTTGTGTATGGTAAATAAGGTTTTAATGCCGTTATATAACGGATTGTCCTTATAAATCGTCTTTAGATAAACTATCGCAAGTGCGGATTGCCAATCGTGGCAGTGCATTACGTCGGGATAATAGTTTAAATGCGACATTGCCTCTAACACCGCGCGGGAGAAAAAGGCAAATCTTTCGCCGTCGTCGTAATAGCCGTATAAATTATCGCGCTTAAAATAGTATTCGTTGTCTATAAAATAGAATGTTACGTTTTTACGCTTGTAGTAGAAAAGCCCGCAATACTGATTACGCCAACCGACGGGTACGTTGAAGTTGGTAACGTAAGTCAAGTGGGTTTTAAAACCTTGTTCCATTGCTCCGTAAAGGGGCAAAATTACCCTTACGTCGAGATTGCCGTTTTTGGAAAGGGCAACGGGAAGAGAGCCTAATACGTCGGCAAGACCGCCCGTTTTTATAAAAGGCGTGGCTTCGGAACCGACCATAAGAACTGAAGGTTTTCTTTCAACCGTAAAAGTCAAAGGCTTTAAAGTTTCTTTAACCGTTTTCGTTTCTTTAGCTGCCTTTGTTTCTTTAACTGCCTTTGTTTCTTTAACTGCCTTTGTTTCTTTAACTGCCTTTATTTCTTTAATCGGCTTTTCTTTTTCGACCGTTTTTTTGGTCGTACTGCTTTTCTTTTTTTCGCTCATTCTGTCTCCTTTTTAGTCAATAACCGACCTATAGGGCGGTTTTTTATAAAAATCAAACGATTAAACCGTTAAATCTTTTTTAAGATAAAACGGCAAGTCTTCGCAACCGGACAAAACCCGTCTGTCGCGTACGGATACGTTTTTATCGGTAATTACGGCGTTTACGTTTGCATAATCGCCAATCGTCGTGTTCTTCATCAAAATACTGTTTTTGACGACTGCGCCTCTTCCTACTTTTACTCCGCGGAATATAATACTGTTGTAGACTTCGCCTTCTATCAAACAACCGTCGGACACGAGGGAGTTTTTAACGATTGCGTTTTCGCCGTATTCGGTGGGAGCGGAATCTTTTATTTTCGTGTACACCTCGGACACGCCGAACAAACTGTCACGCGTGGCTTTGTCTAATAGCGCAAGGTTAACGTTGTAAAAACGTTGTAGGGATGAGATTTCTTCAAAATAGCCCTTATGCTCGTAACCGACTACCTTTAAGGCGTCGAGATTTTGCGCGAGAGCCTCTTTGATGAAATGACGTATTCCGTGCGCTATGGCGTTAGAAACGAGGGAAACCAAAAGGTCCTTTCTCATAATGCAAATGTTGCCGTAAATGTTAACGTCGCCCGTCATTAAGGGGTCAACCGACAATTCGTTTACGACGCCGTTTTCGTTCATTTTCAGTATAACGTTGTTGGTACCCGAAATATCTTTAACGTTTTTGTGCGTATAAAGCAAGGTAACGTCGGCTTGATTGTCTATATGGCTTTGCAACATCTTGTTGAAGTCGATGTTGTAAACCGAATTTGTGTCCGACATAACGACGTAGGTTTCGGTACATCTGCTGATAAAACCGAGTACCGTTTTAAGAGCCTCGAGCCTCGTCGAATAAAGTGTGTCGGAATCCTTTTCGCCGAACGGAGGAAGCAAAACGAAACCGCCGTTTTTTCTTGCCAAATCCCATTCTTTACCGCTACCTACGTGGTCGATAAGCGACCTATAGTTGCGTTTCGTAACGCAACCGACGTGGGTAATGCCTGAATTGACCATGCTCGACAAAGTAAAATCTATAAGGCGGTATCTTCCTGCAAAGGGAATTGCGCCTATGGTGCGGTTCATGGTAAGTTCGGGAACGTTGTTATCGTGAATGTTGGAAAATATAATACCTAATGCGTTCATAATAGACCTCCCGATTATTCTTTGACTTCCAATATTTCGCCCGGAAGAACGACGGCGTTTTCGGGAAGTTCGTAACCTCTGCCGATTACGGTGATTTTTCGACCTTCTTCCGATATTTTGCCGACTTTCGCATTTTTGCCTATTACTACGTCTTCGTCCAAAATGGCGTTTTCGATAACGGCGTTTTCGCCTATGACGACGCCTTTAAACAGTAAACTGTTCCTGACTATCGCGCCCTTCATTACGGTAACGTGATCGGATAAAACGGCGTTTTCGACGGTGCCGTAAATTTCACCGCCCAAGGAAACTATACTGTTTTTAATAACCGCGCTTTCGCCCGCATAATGAGGAGGAGCGATAGGGTTGCGGGAGTGTATCCTCCATTCCCTGTCGTTGAGTTCGAACTTGGGGTTATCGCCGAGTAGATCCATATTAGCGTCGAACAAAGAATCAATCGTTCCGACGTCCTTCCAATACCCCTTAAACTTGTAAGCGAACATCCTTTCGCCAGCATTCAGCATGGAGGGCAAAACGTCTTTTCCGAAGTCGTTGGAAGTTTTTTCCTTTTTGGCGTCTTCTTCGAGGTATTTATAAAGTTTGGAAGCGGTAAATACGTATATGCCCATCGATGCGAGATCGGACTTGGGCTTTTTTGGTTTTTCCTCGAATTCGTAAATGCTTCCGTCGGGGTTGGTGTTTAAAATGCCGAAACGAGAGGCTTCCGAGATGGGGACCTGTATGGCTGCAATGGTGCAATCCGCACCGTTCTTTTTATGTTCCGCAATCATGGCGGCGTAATTCATTTTGTAAATATGGTCACCGGACAATATAAGCACGTAATCGGGATTGTATTGTTTTATGAACATTATGTTTTGGTAGATGGCGTTTGCCGTACCTTTAAACCAATCACTGCCCGTCTTTGCCTGATAGGGTGAAAGAATATGTACGCCACCGAAAGATCTGTCTAAATCCCACGGTTGACCGTTACCGATGTAATCGTTGAGTAAAAGCGGTTGATATTGCGTAAGTACCCCAACCGTGTCAAGGTCGGAGTTTACGCAGTTCGAAAGCGGAAAATCTATTATTTTGTACTTTCCGCCGAAGGTAACCGCGGGTTTTGCGACTTTACTCGTCAAAGCGTAAAGTCTACTGCCTTGTCCGCCTGCCAAAAGCATGGCGACGCATTCTTTTTTGATTGCCATTTTGTCCCCTTTGAAATTTATTTTTAAGTAAAACGTTTCGCACTTTTACAAAACGCCGAATAGTTTTTTAATTAGTTTTCTTTTATAAGATACATGAAAGACAAGGGAGCAAGGTTGACTTTTATAGACTTGCTTTTGCCGTTTGAATGTATGGATTCCGCAGTAAATACCCAGTCGCCGAATTTGTTGTAACCGCCGTATTTTTCATCGTCGGATAAAAACGCGAGTTTGTATTTTTGCCCGTTTACCCCTATGCGGTAATCGTAGTGCGAAACGCCTGAAAAGTTTATGACGCAAAGCAAAACTTCTCCGCTGTAACCCTTTCTTTCGTAAGCTAAAACGTTGTTTTGCGCATCGCCCGAAACAAGCCATTCAAAACCGTTCCAGTTGTTATCTATCGAATAAAGGGCGTCGTGATTTTTATAGAAGTTGTTAAGGTCTTTAAAGAAAGTTTGCATCTTTTTGTGGGCGTCGTATTCGTCGACCAAAAAGTATTCGAGACCTTTTTTATAATCCCATTCGTCGAACTGACCGAATTCCTGCCCCATAAACATAAGTTTTTTGCCGGGGTGCGACATCATATATCCCATAAAAGCCCTTACCCCGCCGAATTTATCGACGTAAGCACCGGGCATTTTGTTTATGAGCGAACCTTTGCCGTAAACTACTTCGTCGTGAGATATGGGCAAAATATAGTTTTCCGAATAAGCGTACATCATGGAAAAAGTAAGTTCGTTATGATGATAGAACCTATACATCGGATCGGTTTCGATATATCTTAAAACGTCGTTCATCCACCCCATGTTCCATTTATGCGTAAAGCCTAAACCGCCCACGTCGAGCGACCAAGTGACTTTTGGAAAAGCAGTGGATTCTTCGGCAACGGTAAGCGCATACGGATAAGCAGTTCTTACCGCCGAATTGAATTTTTGTAAAAAGGCGACGGCTTCGAAATTCACGTTTCCGCCGGCACTGTTACGCTCCCATTCTCCCTCTTTCCTTCCGTAATCGAGATACAGCATGGAAGCGACGGCGTCTACTCTTAAACCGTCGACGCGGTATTTATCGAACATAAACATCGCCGACGAAACCAAAAATGACTGAACTTCGGTTTTGCCGAAATCGAAAACTCTCGTTCCCCAATCTTTATGTTCGCGCCTTAGCGGGTTTTTGTCCTCGTAAAGACAGGTTCCGTCGAATTCGTAAAGCCCGTAAGCGTCTTTCGGAAAATGCGCCGGTACCCAGTCTAAAATTACCGCTATGCCTTGAAGGTGGAATGCGTCGATAAGTGCCATAAAGTCCTTGGGCGTACCCATTCTCGAAGTAGGCGCGAAATACCCCGTTACCTGATACCCCCAACTCGGTTCGTACGGGAATTCCGTTATAGGCATAAACTCTACGTGGGTATACCCCATTTCCTTTACGTAGGGAACGAGGGTCTCTGCAAGTTGAATATAAGATAGCGGAGAACCGTCCTCGTTTTTACGCCAAGAAAGCAGGTTGACTTCAAAAATATTGGTAGGCGCGTTGTATACGTCGATGGTTTTTCTTTTTTCTTCAAACTCGCTTGCCTGCCACTCGAATCCTTCGAGGTCGTAAACCTTTGAAGCCGTTTCGGGCGGGGTTTCGGTATGGAAGGCAAACGGATCGGATTTATAAAAGAAATTAAGACCCGACTGCGGAGTTTTAAGGGCGTATTTGTAAATGTCGTACTGTTTTACGCCTTCTATAAAACATTCCCAAATACCCGCGCCGTTTATCCTCGTCATCGGGTTCGCATTGGTATCCCATCCGTTAAAGTCGCCCACCACGGAAACTTCCGTGCAGTTAGGCGCCCATACCCTGAAAACGACGACGTTTTTACCGTCTTTTTCGGTAAAATGCGCACCTAAAAATTCGTAGGAACGATAATTCGTGCCTTCGTGAAAAAGATAGACGGGAACGTCGTTTCCGTAAGTCTGTTGTTTCTTCGTCGGACGCCCTACTCTGCGTTTGGTAATGTCTGCGACTTCGAATTGAGTTTTTTTACGGTCTTCGGTAACTTTTGCCATAATCCACCTGTCCGATTTATTTTCGCTTTTATTTTACCACATTTTTGAAATTTTGCAATGTAAATTTATATATTAAATTAAATTTATTTAACTATTATATCCGTGAAAGGCTTAAAAGGTGCCTTCGTACGACGAAAAATTTACTTTTTCGACAAATCAAGGTCGTAATCGAGATAGCAAACGAAATAGCAACCGTGGTTGTCGGCAATGGTCGTAAGCGCAGTTGCAAGCGGGGTCGTAAGTGGGGTTGTAAGCGTGGTTGTAAGCGTGGTTGTAAACACGGCAACAAAAAAGGGCGATAGAATCGCCCGCTTAAATTACTGTAAACACATTCCGCCGTCGACCGAGATAACGGCACCCGTTATATATTCGGCGTTTATCAAAAAGGCAACGGCGTCGGCAACCTCTTCGGGGGTGCCGATGCGTTTTACCAAAAGTTCCTCGCAAAAAGCCTTGCGCTCATCTTCGGTTATATGGGCGTTCATGTCGGTATCTATGAACCCCGGGGCAACTGCGTTGACTCTCACGTTTGCGCCCGCCGCCTCTATGGCAAACGAACGAGTAAAGGCGTTTATTCCGCCTTTGGTCGCCGAATACACGGCTTCGCACCCGCCACCTCTTTCGCCGTAAACGGAGGACACGTTTATTATAACACCGCTCCTTTGTTTAAGCATGTATTTAAAAACGGCTTTCGCGGTATAAACGGTGCCGAGTAAATTTACCTTTACCGTGCGTGCAATTTCTTCGCTTTTTACGTCAAGCAATACGTTTTGTTTGGGTGCGATTCCCGCACAGTTTACCAAAACGTCGATTTTGCCGAATTTTTTTATAACGTTGTCCACGATATCGGTTATGGCTTTTTCGTCTGAAACGTCTGCCTTAACGGTGTAAAAGCCGTATTCACGTTCCACTTTTTTTGCGGTAAAATCATCCGAAAAATAGTTGATAACGGGCGTATAGCCCGACTTTTGCAGTTTTTTGGCAACGGCAAGACCTATGCCTTTCGTCCCGCCGGTTATAAAAGCGATTTTCATTTTACATTGCCCTTTGAATCTTTTCGTTCTACCGTCATGTAGATTTTACCTTGACGGAAAAATCGTTTTTACCTTGTTTTTTAAATAAAAAAGGGAGAAAAATCTCCCTTTTTAATTGTTTGATTAACTTATTTTTTAACTCTTTCCATGTATTCGCCCGTTCTGGTATCGACCCTTATGGTGTCGCCTTCGTTAACGAACATAGGAACCTGAATGGTAACGCCGGTTTCAAGCGTAGCGTTTTTGGTTGCGTTGGTAGCGGTGTTTCCCGCAACGCCCGGATCGGATTGGGTGATTAAAAGTTCGACGAAGTTTTCGCATTCTACCGAGAAAGCCGAACCTTTGTAGAATTTAACGGTTACGGGATCGTTTTCTTTGATCCACTTTAACGAATCTTCAACCTGATCGTGGTTTAACGGAATCATGTTGTATTCTTCGTCCATAAAGTAATAAAGTTCACCGTCGTTATAAGAATAGGTCATCTTTTTGGTTTCGATAACCGCGTTTTCAAACTTTTCGGTGGGGTTAAAGGTAAGTTGTAAAACTCTGCCGTCTACGATGTTTTTAAGGGTAGTTCTTACGAACGCCGCGCCCTTTCCGGGTTTAACGTGTAAAAAGTCAACTACGACGTAAATTTTGCCTTCGTATTCGATAGTTACGCCTTTTCTTAAATCGCCTGCTGATACCATAAATGTCTCCTGTTTATATGCTATTTATTTATTTTTTGTTTTGTGGATTTTCCTTTTGTAAATCTTAAATAATTTTAAAAATTAAAATTACTTCAAAATTTTAAGCCGTTTGGAAAAAGTCATAAACGACTTGACTTTTCCTTTATATATAGTTACGCTGTCTTCTATCCTTATACCGAACTTACCGTCGAAATAGACGCCAGGTTCGATGGAAAAGACCATTCTCTCTTTTAAAGTGCCTTTGCCTCTCGGCGAAAGTGCGGGGGCTTCGTGTATATTTACGCCTATGCCGTGACCTAACGAATGGGTAAAGTACTTATCGAGCCCTTTTTCCTTCAAAATATTGCGGGCATACCCGTCCGCGGTAACGCAATCGGTTCCTTCGACGATACTTTCCGCCGCCTTAACGTGCGCAAGATAAACGGCGTTATATGCGTCGATAAACTCTTGATCGGGCGTTCCGTAGTAAAAAGTCCTCGTCATGTCGGAACAAAAACCTTTGTACACGCAACCGAAGTCTATTAAAACGGGCATATTTTGTTTTAAAGTCGTCTCGCCCGTAACGTGATGGGGTACGGCGGTGTTCTCGCCGAAAGCGACTATAGTTTCAAAAGAAGTCCCCGACGCACCGAGCATCTTCATGCGATACTCGAGTTCTGCCGCGAGTTTTCTTTCCTTTATGCCCTCTTTTATAAGAGGCATGATTTGCTTTAAGGCAAGTTCTGCGATTTTGCAGGCTTTTTGAGTCTTCTTCAAGTCGTCTATCGACTTTATAAGCATCGAGTTTTTTATTTCTTGAGAAACGTCTTTTAACTTATAGCCCTCTTTTACGAAAACTTCGTAATCCGCCATAGTCGTTTTCGTGTAATCGACGCCTATGACTTCAATGCCTTTTTCGGTAACGATTTGCTTTAACGCACTGTAATCGGAACCCAAAATCGTCGTTATGCCACGCTTTGCCAAAAGTTTTTGCGCAGCGTAATAATACCTGCTGTCGATGACGAAATACTTAAAATTTCTACCCAAAACGAGGTAGCCGTCCGTGCTTTGATAACCCGTAAAATACAAACGTTGCTTTTCGTCCGTAATCAAATACAATTCTTTTTCTGTAATCATAATTCTATACCTTTGATTATAATAGCACATAATCGTAAAAAAAGTCAATATCTAAAAGTAATTTTTTAATTTTTTTACCTGTTTTTTATACTTTTATCGCCGTTTTCGGCAAATGAAGGCTATTTTTAGGTAAACTTAATAAACTTTTACGGAAATTTTCCGGTTACGAGCAAAAAAGACAACCCGAAAATTTAATTAAACGAAAATTTTTAGAACATTTGTTTGACAAAACAAAGTAAGAAAGATATAATGTTTATAGAACGTTTGTTTGAGGTTTAAACGAACATGATTGATCAAACCAAACTGAAAATTTTAACCGAAAGCGCAAAATACGACGTGTCCTGCTCGTCGTCCGGCTCGTCGAGAAAAAACAACGGCGGAATAGGAAACGCAAGTTACGGCGGTATTTGCCATTCGTTCACCGAGGACGGAAGATGCATTTCCCTTTTGAAAATTCTTATGACGAACAAGTGCGTTTACGACTGCTTATACTGCGTCAATCGCAGATCCAACGATATACCGAGGGCGTCTATGACACCCGACGAAATTTGCGAACTCGTAATCGAATTTTACAAGCGAAACTACATAGAAGGTTTGTTTTTGTCGTCGGCGGTGGAAGGGTCGCCCGACAAAACTATGGAACTGTTGCTTGAAACGGTTATAAAACTGCGCAAGGTTTACCGCTTTAACGGGTACATTCATTTAAAAGGCATCCCGGGGGCGGACAAACTTTTACTCGACAGAGCGGGAAGTTACGTCGACAGAATGAGTTTCAATATAGAACTTCCGTCGGAAAAAAGCCTTAAACTTTTGGCACCGCAAAAAAGCAAGAAAACCATACTTTTACCAATGCGCGATATGGCTAACGAGTATATTGCGGCAAGAAAGGAAAAAAACTACCGCTTTTTACCGGCGGGGCAAACCACCCAAATGATTATAGGCGCGTCACCCGAAACGGACGGACAAATCGTAAGGCTTTCCGAAGGGCTTTACGACAAATATAAACTTAAACGCGTTTACTATTCTTCTTATGTGCCGGCAAACTTTAAAACGAGCCTTTTGCCCGCTACACCCGTGGGGCTTTTGAGGGAACACAGACTGTATCAAGCCGACTGGCTTTTGAGGTTTTACGGGTTTACGGCGGACGAAATTTTAGAGCCTGACGAAAATCTCGATTTGACGATGGACCCGAAATGCGCCTGGGCGCTTAAAAACATGCAACTTTTCCCCGTGGAAATAAACACCGCCTCACCCGAAGTTTTATTGAGAGTTCCCGGCATCGGTTTTAGAAGCGCGAGCAAAATAGTAGCCGCAAGAAAATATACGAAACTCGACTTTAAAGACCTGCTTAAAATGAGAGTGGTTTTAAAGCGGGCGATGCACTTTATCACCTGCAACGGCAAGTTCGGGGGTATGGAAAGGATTTCCGCCGTCAAAAATATACTTATGTTATCCGAAAGAGCGGAAAGTTACGAACAATTAAATATGTTTTCGACTTGCGACGTGACTAAAAGCGCGATAGGCGGTGAATTATGATAGCCTATAAAATATCCAACGACCCGAACGGCGTTTTTTGCGCCCTTTTTGAAAGTTTTACCGCAAAGGAAAAACCTATCGAAGTGTTTTCGGGAATCTTTCAACCATCCTTCGACTGCGCCGTAAAAGTTATCGAAAATAACCCGATAAACAGCGAAAGAGTGCGGAAAGGAATTATAAAATGTGGCGGTATAAGCCTGTTATCGGCACTTTATTACGTTCTAAGGTCGAACGACGATTTGAAGGAAACCATAGTTTTCAACGCCGCCTACAAGTGCTTGCAAAAACGAAAAAACCTTCTCGACGATTATTCAGACCCCGATATTTTAGCCTTTTACGAACTAAAAAGCAAAATCGGGTACGAAGCCCATAGGCTTACCGGGTTTATTCGGTTTGAAAAGTCCGTCGGCGGAATATGGTACGCTCACTTTACCCCCGATAACGACGTGGTTGACCTGATAGCCCCTCATTTTAAAAACAGATTTATCAACGAACGCTTTATTTTGCACGACGTAACCCGCAATAAAATTACCGTTTACAACGGCAAAGAACTTTTAACTTTTTTAAGCGACCAACCTATTACGGTGTATCTCGACAAAGACGAGATAGAGTTTCAAAAACTATGGCAGTCTTATTTCAATTCGGTAAATATAAAGGAAAGAAAAAATCTTAAACAGCAGGATAACTATCTTCCCCGTCGTTACAGAAAAAACATGAGCGAGTTTTTAGAGGAATACCGCTCCCCGATAACGACTACAAAAAACGAAGGTTACAAAGATTTTAAGGCGTTACCTTCTTTTTGTGACGAATAATTATATAAAAGTCCTCGTATAGGTCGATTATCGCCGTTTTTTTGTAAAAAAATATGCGGAAGTGATATTTTCGTCACCTCCGTTTTTGTAAAAAAATATGCGGAAGGAGTATTTTCGTTACCGCCGTTTTTTTGTAAAAAATATGCGGAAGGAGTATTTTTCTCTTCCGCATATTTTTATATAAAGTTTTCTCTTTTTGCGTAAAAAAGATATTGTTGAACGTAACCGGAATTTTCTTTGAAGGTATCCAAAAAATAACGACTGATTTTCTTTCTGTCGGTAAAC
This sequence comes from Parasutterella excrementihominis, assembly GCA_963650915.1. Lineage (GTDB taxonomy): Bacteria > Bacillota > Clostridia > Christensenellales > Borkfalkiaceae > UBA4636. The sequence goes on from CAVJMJ010000001.1 coordinate 131,826, forward strand.
GTTCCGTTGAAATCTTCACGATAAATTTTTTCTATCCAGGTATCAACGGGGAAACTGTCGCTTCTTCCGAAACCGAAAAGGGTTACGCAGTTTGCCACCTTATCCCCAACGCCCTTTATTTTTAAAAGTTCTTTTTTAAGGGCGTCCGTATCGAGTTCGTTTAATTTTTCGAAATCGATTTCGCCCGCGCATATTTTTTGTGCAGATTCTTTTATATATTCCGCGCGGTACCCGAGCCCCGCTTGCTTTAAAAGTGATAAATCGGCTTTTGAAAAGGCTTCGGCGGTCGGAAATGAAAAATATTCTTCGCCGTCGAAAGTCTTTTTTTCGCCCAAGGCTACACATAACTTTTCTATTGTCGACTTTATCCTCGGAATATTATTGTTTTGGGATATGACAAAGGAAAAAAAGGCTTCTGAACTATCCTGCCGTAAAATGCGAATACCTCTGTATTTTTCGGCGACTTTTATTACCTTTTCGTTATTGCAAGACAAAACGCTTTTCAAAAGAACGGAATAGTCTTTTGATAAATCAAAGTAATTTTTAAAATAATCGTCGTTAGAAGAAGTAATTTGCACCAAGCCGTTTTTTAGCGATAATTTAGCCGTTTCGCCCTTCGATTTTACAGTATAACTTCCGTCCTCTAAGCCCGAAAACCTAAAAACCTGTCCGCAGTCAAGGGTATCTTTGATATTGAAAAATTCGTTTTCAAAAGTTATCATAGTAAATAAAAGCGCCGATAACAGACTTATCGGCGCACTTTTAGTTAAAATTAGTTTTCTTTGACTTCAATACTTACTTGTTTTTTGTCTTTGCCCAATCTTTCGAATCTTACGACGCCGTCGGATAAAGCGAATAAAGTATCGTCTTTACCGATGCCGACGTTTTTACCGGGATGGAATTTAGTACCCCTTTGACGAACGAGGATATTGCCGGCAAGAACGAATTGACCGTCCGAACGTTTAACGCCTAAACGTTGCGCAGCACTGTCACGACCGTTCTTTGAGGAGCCAACACCCTTTTTATGAGCAAATAATCTGAATAAAAACATATTATTATCCTCCATATTTGATTAGTTAGCTGATATAGACTCAATCTTAACAGCCGTGAAAGGTTGTCTGTGACCTTGTTTCTTTCTTTCCTGCTTTTTGGATTTGTATTTGAACACGATAATTTTCTTGAATTTATCCTGTTTAAGTACTTCACCCGTTGCTTTGAAAGAAGCAGCGTCGCTTCCTACCTTGATTCCGTTTTCGTCGGAAACCAATAAAACGTTGAACTCTACCTTGTCGCCTACGTTAGCGTTGAGTTTTTCAAACTTAACGACGTCACCTTCGGAAACACGATATTGTTTGCTACCGTTTTCGATAATTGCGTACATTTGTTTACCTCCCTGTCCAATCTCGCCGTGAAAAAAATACGGGCGTTACGAAAATTGCTTCCGTAAACTTAAAAATAAGCCCTATACGAGCGGTTCTTAAGTAGGATACCATAAAAAATATCGATTGTCAAACGAATTTACATAAAAAAACCGATTTTGCCCATTTTATATACGAGGTGACAATTATGACCGATATTAAACTCAATCAAGAAGAATTAAACAACCTGTTTAAAAACGCACACATCGCCATGCAATCCATTTCAAACGTATTGCCGGAATGTTCGTCTGTTAAGATGAAAGAAGAACTACGGTACGAATACGAGGGCTATCAGGAATTTATAGGCAAACTTTCCGCTTACATGCGAAAAAACGACTGCGAGCAAAAAGACGTAAGCGTTATGAAAAAAGCCATGCTTTATACTTCCGTTAAAATGAACACTTTAACGGACGATTCTTGTTCGCACGTGGCGGAAATGATGATTAAAGGCACGGTTATGGGGATAACCGAACTCAAACAACTTTTGTCGAGAGGAAAAGACTGCCTCGACGAGGACGTTTTGAACTTTGCAAACGAACTTTTACGACTCGAAGAGGATTACGAAAAACGTTTAAAAACCCTTCTATAAGCCCGTTATCGCAATATTTTAACTTACGCCGATATAAATATATATTTGCTATAATATATATTTGCTATAATATATATTTGCTATAAAAACGGTGGCTTGTTCGGCAGGCAAAAAGCCCTTGACGAAAAACGAGTGATATTCTCGATTCATCAAGGGCTTTAATTTTAGTTTTTAAATTTACCGCTCGTTAAATTGCGCTCGATAAAACTAACCTTTTAAGGCTTAAATAAAGCCTTAAAGTCTTGTTTAGATATTTTTAGGCAGCCATTCCTTCAAAAACCAGTGAAGTCGTTTCACCGTATTTTTCGTTAAGGTAATCGATAAATTCTATAACGGTGGAAACTTTTGCGTCACCGAAAAGGTTTTGAACCGCGCCCACGACGTCGGCGGTAGAATCTCCGCCTTTGTATTTCAAGACTTCGCCGATTATCGCATAGACTTCTTTGGCGGTTACGTCCAAAACGTTGCCTTTAGAATCGGTAAAGGAATACAAAACCTTATCATCGACAGTATCGGACATCTTTTCGATATAATCGCCCATAAACTTCCTCATGTTTTTAAGGTAATCGTTTTCGACGTCGGCCCAAGTGGCGGTACCCGCTTTTAAGCCGTCAAGGTTATCGTCAAGCCCTTTAAAGCATAAGAATTCCACGATATCGTAGTCGAAAGTCAATTCGCCCAACTTGTTGCCGTCGATTTCGGAAGCGTTCACGTTTTTAACGAAAGATACGAGAGTGGTTCTGTATTCGCTATACAAATCGCACACGACGCCCGTGTAATTTACTTTCTTGTTTCCGTTTTCGTCAACCGAAGTATTGTTATCGATTATGGTTTTAAGTTTATTTAATATGGCGTCTTCGTCGGGAAGTGTGCCTTCCTTATCTTTGCACGCAAGCGTCAAAACGTCTTTGCCGTAAGCCTTTACGAAGTTATAAACTGCGGTAACGGGTGTTTTGCCTGCGGTAACGTCGGCGGTTATTTCTTCCAAAGCGTCGGTAAAGGTTTTACCCGCAATAGGTAAAAAGGCATCGTCGAGTTCCTGCCCGCTTAACCCCGTAAGTTTATTGACTGCCTGAGTTACGATAGTCGTGCAGTTGTCCGAGGTTACGACTTTGCCGAACATTTTATTGAGCCGTGCTATAAAAGCCTCTTCGGTCATGCCGTTGGGTGCCAAAACTTTGTTGTAAAAGATCTTAAAAACGTCGCCCGCTATCATATCGTAATCGACGCTGCCGTCTTCTTTAGGGGTACTCCATTTTTTGAGCATTGCCTTTAAATCGGCATAACTCATCCCCGCGACCGTTTGAGACGCTTCGTCGAGTTTACCTTCGAAAGCCGTTTCGAGATAGCCGGTTAAAGTATCTAAATCAAACTTGTAGTTACCCTCTCCGTCGGCAACGAAGCTCGAAATAACGCCCTTTAAAAGTTGAGACATATTTACGGTTTCGGTAATACTTACGGTTGCAAGATCGTCGGCAAAATGTTCGTCGAAGTATTTAAGCGACGCCAAAAAGTCAAAGGATGCGGGAGCGGTATCCGTTTTGGGAACGACGCCTGCTTTTATGCCTTGAACCACGCCGTCTACCGTCATATCGCCTACGACGGGAATATCTTTAACGGTGTCGTACATAGCCTGCAAAACTTTATCTTTAAAAAGCATCGTACTGTCTTTTAAGGCATCGTAAGCGTCAACGAAGTCTTTTACCGACAAGTCGAAGAATAACTTATATTGGTTGTAAATTTTCTTATAGTTTGCAAGGGCGTCCGCGTCCTCTCTTAAATAAGATTCTATAATCTTGTCAATCGTAAGACCGCGAATTCGTCCGTAAACGTAGGATTTGAGGTTACCGTTTGCCATTGCGGTAAAGATACCGTTTAAAGACGTATCGTGAATTTCCGAAATATAACCTTTCATCGTGTCGTCAAGGCCTAATACCTGACCGATGGTAACGCCCTTATAAACGGTTGCGAGCGTATTGTACCTTTCGGCGTCGGTTTGAGCGTTCTTGATGGCTAAATATTGTTTGACGGTGATTTTGGTAGTCTTAATAACGAACTCGTTGGTTTCTGCTTGTTTTAAAATGGCAAGCATAGTCTGTACGGTAGCGTTTTGTTCACCGCTTTCGAGTTGTTTTTCCAAAACGCTTATAATCGTAGGAAGATGCGAACCTATTTCCACGTCACCGAATCTTTTAATTATTATAGCCTCTTTTTCGGCATCGGTCGAGGTATCCGACATAAGCGTTCTCAACTCGTTAAGGGTCATATTCATGGCACCTTCGAGTTCGGGACTCGTTTTTATAGCCATACCTATCATCCAACTTCTGTCGTAAGAAGAGTCGGTAGAGGGAGTATAGTCCAAAAGTATGTAAGCCAAAGTTTTTTCGCCGTACAACGAATAGTTTATCTTTAACTTCTTGTTGGAATCGAGTTTGTAGTTTAATATGTTGTTAAGACAACCGTTTACTCTGTTGTTTTCGGTTATGTATTCACCGGTGATGGCGTCCTTTTTGTTGGTCTGTATCGGTCTATACCAGTTACCGTCTATACCGCGGTAAACGGACAAGCCCATAACGTTGAGTTTTATGCCTAACGGGAGTTTTCCTTCGGCTTGCTTTACAAACTCGTCAATAGCGACGGAATAAAAGTCACCCAACAAATATCCTTTGAAAACGGATGCGATGGCATCGGGATCCATACCGATAAGATCTTTGACGTAAAGATCGGAAGCGTTGGTAAGCACGTTAGCGTATGTATATTGACTTCTGTCTTCCGCAGTGTCGGGATCGGGTTCCGGCTCCGGTGTAGGTTCGGGTGTCACATCCTCTTTAGGTGAGGACCCTCCGCTCGAAACGTCGTTACCGCCGTTACAGGCAACCGAAAAAGCGCATGTAAACGACATGGTTATGACGAGTAAAATAGAAATCAATAATCTAAAAGACCTATTTTTCATAATAAACCTCCTGAATGTTTGAATTTTTACGGTTAAATAACCGAAATTTATGCCTAAACGGCGTAAATTTCTCTTATACGGATTATAGCACACATATAACGAGTTGTCAATGGTTAATTGACGAAATATTTGTGTCGCGCGTGTATGCGTACAACTTCATGTCGTTTTTACGCCGACTTATAACGTCTTTACACCGACGTCCTCGTTTTACGGTTTCCGCTATATATACCTTTTTAGTATCGTTTTCGTTTGAAATTGAGCCGTATTTTTCGCTCGAAAAAATACGGTTTTTCTTAAAAAAAGACAACGGGGCTTAAAAACACAAACAAAAAAAACCGTCGGTGTCGAAAAACTAAGCAAAAAAGAAAATCCGTCGGTGCCGAAAATTTAAGCAAAAAAGAAAATCCGTCGGTGCCGAAAAACATAAGCAAAAAAATAAAAATTAAAGCAAAAAGAAAATTCGGCTTAATAAAAAAAATCGGGCTTAAAAGCCAAAAGGAAAATCGGGCTTAAAAGCCAAAAGAAAAACAAAATTAAAAAAAGCGAGATTAAAAGCCAAAAGAAAACGTGAGGGCAAGAGGGGTACCGAAAAAAGAAAAACGACGGCAAAATAACCGTCGTGTTTTTTCAAAAATGCAAGTCGACCTATAAGCCGAGTTCTGTCTTGTGCGACTATCTATCTAGTTCCGCCGTTACCGACGGACTCAAGCGACGTTTTGCGAAAATACCGCGACGAGCAGCCGTAACCGATATTTTCCTATCTTGCTTCGAATGGGGTTTACACTGACGCGAGGCGTTACCGCTTCGCCGGTGAGCTCTTACCTCGCCTTTTCATCCTTACCCTTGCGGGCGGTAATTTTCTGTTGCACTTTCCCTAAAGTCACCTTCGGCGGACGTTATCCGTCATTCTGCTCTGTGAAGCTCGGACTTTCCTCGTTGAAGTTGCCTTCACCGCAGTCGCACAGCCGACTTGCGATTATTATTATAGCACTATTTTTTTAAAATGTAAAACGATTTTTACTTTTTAAGCGTAACACCTTTAAAAGATAAAATATCCGAATCATAACCGCATAAATTGATTTGTTTTGCCCTGTTTATTTTTACCGCTTCGCCTATTAAGTCGGTCAATAGGTCGGTTATCCCGCTAATCGTGTCGTAAAATAAGTAGTATGCCATACTTCCCGGAACCGAATTTATTTCGTTTAAATAAACCGTTTTTTCTTTAACCAAAAAGTCGACGCGTATTATAGAAGAAAAATTACAGCCTTTATAAATCTTTCGGGTAACGTCTTTTACCTCGTCAGAAATTTCCTTGTCTACTTTTGCGGGGAACTCTCGTTTGGGGGTATTCCCCTTTCCGCCCGAATATTTATCGTTAAAAGTTAAAATTTCATGCCCGCAAATAGGTTTTTCGAGTTCGCTCGTTAAAATTTCGCCGTTTTTTTCGTACGCTGCACAGTTTACTTCGGTATAGCCCTCTATATATTTTTCAACTATGGCTTTTTCGTCGTATTTTAATGCCGTAACCAACGAATTAAACAATTCTTCGTCATTTTTCGCAACCGAAATGCCTATAGACGAACCCGTTCTACATGGCTTTACTATAAGAGGATATTTTAAACGGTTTGCAACCGAAAAAGCGATTTCATCACTCCGTTTATAAAATTCGTCTCGATGTACGACAAGGTAGTCGACGACTTTTACGTTAAAGTTTTTTGCGAAGGTTTTAGTTAGTTCTTTATCCATGGCTATCCTTGCCGAATAGCAATCGGCAGTGGCGCAAGGAATATCGCAAAGTTCAAAAAGTGCCCCTATAGTACCGTTTTCGCCCATTCCGCCGTGCATGCAATTGACTGCGGCGTATATCGAAAAGATAGGTTTGTTGCTTTTATATTTTCTTAAAAGGTTTTCGCCCGCCGTAAGGTTTACCCTCAAAAGTTTCCTTTCGTCGTACGATTTAAAAAAGCCGAGATTAAAAAGTTTGTCACCGGTAAACCATTCTCCCCTTTTATTTACGTAAACGGGGACTGGGGTAAACTTGGTTTTGTCAAGCCCGTTAAGGCACAAAACGCCGGTGATTATCGACACGTCGTGTTCGGGCGATACTCCGCCGAAAATTACAATAATTTTTTTCAAAAAAACACCTGTAAACTATTTCCTCTTAAGTGATTTTGCGGAAAATTCCTCTTTTCTTAAGTGGCGTTTACAGGCTTTTCTTAAGTGCGTTTACAGGCGTTTACCTATATACTGTATTTAATTTTACATAAATTTATCGGGCAAATCGTTTTCAAACAAAACGACGTCGCCTTCTTTTGAAATTTCGGACAAATGCTTTACCGCCTCGTCGAGGGTGGACACGATTTTTATGTTTTCGTAAGGGAAATCTCCGTCCAAAAGCCCGTCGCGGATTTTGTAGGCGTTGGGCTTACCGACGATTATGGCGTAATCGACGATTTTTGCAAGCCTTCTGCCGAAACGGAAGTTTTCCAAATCTTCCATTCTGCCGAGTTCCACAAGCCCCGGCGTTATTACTATTTTTCTGCCTTTAAATTCCGAAAAAACGTCAAGCGCGGCAATAGTACCGTCTACGTTCGAGTTATAACTGTCGTCGATAATCGTCATGCCTTTTTCGTTTTTTGTAACTTCAAGCCTATGTCTTATCGGCTTTATAACGGCTATGCCTTGGGCAATTTCTTCAAGGCTCAAACCGAGTTCGTATGAAGCCGCCGCCGCAAGCATTATATTTGAAACGTTGTGCTTACCTATAAGTACGGTTGACACTTTTAACTTTTTATCGCCGTCGCAAAGTAAAAAAGTACTGCCCGTAACGTCGGTTTTTACATCTTCGCAATAAAGTTTTGTAGTCCTCGTACCGTCGACTCCCGCACAAACCACATTTACTCTGCCGTCGTGCTTTGCCCTTTCGCTGAGCCTGTAAGTGTTTTCGCTGTCGATATCGAAAATCACCGTTCCGCCCTCTTTCACGCCCTTGACGAGTTCGTACTTGGTGTCTAAAATGGCTTCCTGCGAGCCGAAGGTTTCGAGGTGTTGATTGCCTATCCCCGTTAAAATACCGTAATCGGGGTTAACGATGTCAGTAAGTTCTTTGATGTCACCGGGTTTTCTTGCACCCATTTCGGCAATGAAGACGTCCTGCGTGCCGTCGTAACGGCGAACGCTTTTACATATGCCCATAGGCGTGTTATAGGAAGCAGGTGTAGACAAAACGTTATATTTTACAGATAATATAGTTCTTAAAATTTCTTTGACGGAAGTCTTTCCGTAACTACCCGTAAGCCCGATTTTTATAAGGTCGTCTGCCTCGTTTAAAGTTTTTATCGTTCGGCGAACGTATTTTTTGTTGTTGGCGTTTTCAAATGGTTTATTGATAAAATTTGCAAATTCCGTTATCACGGGTATCATAAGAGGCGTTATGCATAAAACACCGAAACGTACGTCCAAAAAGTAGGCGTTTTTCATAAAAACGTACCCGAGTATTTGCATTATCGTCAACACTAAAAAGGTAAAACAAAAATACAAAACGGCAAACGTGGTCATAAGCCTTACCGCACGGGCGGTCAATACGATTAGCGACTTATACTTTCTTTTAAAATCGAAGTAAATATAGGTTATCGCAAAAAACGCGTAAAAGACAAAGCCTATAAAGGAATTCCATTCCTGTTGAGTGTAGGAAAACCCGACACTGAACAGTAGGTACGCCATAAACGAAAGCATTGCCATCATACACAGTCTTATGATATAAATATTGTCACGCCTATAAGTCCACTTGTCGTAAACCCCTCTTACGTAACCCGCACTTTGCATTATTTGCATGAATTTTCTCGAAATAACGCATGCAAGTACGGTGTTCAGTAGCGAAGCAACGAAAGCAAAAATCATGTATTCGTAACCGAATATCATGTAAAACGACGTTACACCGGTATAATTTATCATTGCATTAAAAAGTCCTTTACGATAATATTGAAAGACGAATAATCGTCTATAAAAGCAAAATGTCCACCCGAAATTTTGACGAGTTCGCTGTTTTTTATTCCTTTTAAAAAACGTTTAGCCATATACATGGGCGTAACTTTATCGAAACTTCCTTGAACGATAAGGGTTTTTTGGGTTACTTCTTTTAATTTATAATCCAAATGTTCGTTCACGATTTTTATAAAACTTTGCCTGTTGTAAACGGGCATGGATTCTATCCCGTTTTTATTTACCTTTAAACTGAATTTTTTAGCAGTATTTTCGCCAAAAATGCGTTTAATCGACTTATAGCCCCACTTTTTTAAATAAAAAGAGGGAGCGTATCTCGGCTTTAAACCCGCTGCGCCCGTAAAAACTATTCTTTTAAAAGGGTAAGGCGACATCTTTAAAACTATCCTTGCACCGAAAGAATGGGCTATAACGGAAAAGTCTTTTTCGCCCGTTTTTATTATAAAATCGTTGACGATGTTACAATAATCGTCAAGCGAATACGCCCGTAAAAGCGGGGTTTTAAACCCGGGCAAATCGGGTGCGTACACGGTAAAAAAGTCTGAAAAATAGTTTAATTGGTAATAAAAACTTTCTTTTGACGAGCCGTAACCGTGTAAAAACAGTAAGGGTGCGCCACTTCCGTTTACGTAAGTTATAAGTCCGCCGATATTCTTTACTATTGTTTTAAACCTCTATCGTACACGATAACAAAAGCGCGTCTTCGCCGTCGGGGTAATAACCCTTTCTTTCGCCGTCAAATTTAAAGCCCGATTTTAAATACAGCCCTATCGCCGCCGAATTGGATTTTCTTACTTCCAAAAATATTTTATCGGCACGAATATCCTTTGCCGTATTTTTGGCTTTGTTTATAAGTGCAAAGCCCAAACCTTTGTTTCTTTTCTCTTTTTTTACGGCTATATTTATAATTTCAAAAACGTATTTTGTGGCGATAACCGACATATAGCCCGATATTTCGTCGTTTTCGGTCATCACGTAATTTTTGTACACGGGCGACGAAAACAAATCTAAAAACATCTTTTCCGTCCAAGGATCTAAAAAACTTTCACTCTCGATTTCGGCTACCGTTTCAACGTCCGATATAGCCATTTCCCTTATCATTTACGTCCTTCCTCCGCTTGGGATAGCCTTAAATAAAAAGGATGCAGACTGTCTACGTCGAAAGATATTCGTGAAATGTATTTTTCGATTGCCGAAATCAAACCCTCGGATATATCGACGATTTCAACGTCTATACCGTCTATGGGCGTTACCGAAACGGCTTTATATTCCCTTGTCAGACCGGCGAGGTTTTCTTTTGAAATATACTCGGGGCTAAACGTAACTCGGTCGCCGTCGTAACCTTGCGCGTAAAAGTGATCGTGCTTGGCGTCTATGACGGCAAGACGCTTTCCTACTTCAGTATATGCCAACGCTTCCAAAGTTGTAACGGGCAGAACGGGTTTAGCGTAAGCATCGGCAAATCCCTTTATAGTCGAAACGCCTATTCTTATCCCCGTAAAGGAACCCGGACCCGTCGTGCAAGCAAAAAAATCAACCTCTTTCAGGTCTAAACCGAGTTCAATCGACATATTTTCGATTTCGGGCATTAAAGACACCGAATGTTTTACCCCGGGTATTTTTTGGTTACGGCAAAGCATTTTATCGCCGTCTTTCATAACGATGACGAGGTAATCACCGCTCGTATCTATGGCAAGATATTTCATATTATAATTATCCTTTTATTGTCGCCGATCGATTTTATGGTAACTTTTTTACAGTTTTCGGGCAAAACCGACTTTATGTTTTCAGCCCATTCTATAAGGCATATTCCGTCTGCCTCGAAATAGTCTGTAAGCCCGAGGTTTACCGCCTGATTGCCGCTTGACAGTCTATAACAATCGTAATGATATAAAATTCCGTCGTAATCGTTCATGTAGGCGTATGTAGGGCTTACGACGTTTTCTTTTATTCCCAAACCTAACGCCACGCCCTTTGAAAACACGGTCTTACCCGCACCCATGTCGCCGTCCAAAATAACAACGTCGTTTTTTTTGAGCGTCTTTGCGTAATTTTTTGCTATCTCGATAGTTTCTTCGGGAGAGTTAGATATATATTCCATAAATTTATTCCCAAAATTTATTTCAAAAATTTATTGCAAATCGTTTATTCGCCTATTTTGTTAGTCGCCTATTTTGTTTATCAAACCGCTTAACGACTTATATAAAAGGAAGGTAATAACCGACGCTAAAAGACATCTTAAAACGTTAAAGGGTAAAACCGCACCGAAAGTGTAATAAGCGTAAAAATTGTCTGTCGTAACGCCGAAAGCGGGGGGACAAAGACTTGCTATTTGTTCGAGCGAAAAGCCCATCGCTTTAAGATAAAGGGGTATCATTATAAAAAGATTGCATAAAATCGCCGTAAGCGTCGACGCAGAAGAACCGAAAAGAAGGGACAAAACGGCTCCCTTTTTAGTTCTGTGCTTTTTGTAAAACAACGACGCCGTCAAAACGAACGCCATGCCGTGTAGCATGTCCGAAAACTCACCTACGCACATCGTATGCGAAAAGGGAAGTTTTATCAGTATTTTTGTAAGTACTATAATCGCACCGGCAACAGGTCCTAACGAAAAACCGCCTATAAGAGCGGGAACGTCCGACAAATTGATTTCCAAAAATGAGGGAAACAAAAACGGCATCGGTATGTTGACAAGGTACAAAACGAAAGACATTGCCGCAAAAATGGCAATCTTTGCTATCTTTTTGGCGGTAAAATATTTTTTCACGCTATAAATTCCTCGTGCTTATTAAAAACGGATCTATTGTATTACAAAACGCTTATTTTGTCAAGCGTAAAAACTACGGCAATCTAAAAGGCAATGGTTCGGCTTGTTATATACGTATGTTCGTTATGTCGACCGTTTATTTCGGAACCTTTTATTTCGGAACCGTTTATTTCGACGAGTGTTTATTTCGGTGACTGTTTATTTCGGTGACTGTTTATTTCGGTGACTGTTTATTACGGAACCTTTTATTTCGGCTACGATTCGACTATATTTATTCGAGCACATATTACGCTCTCGCTCGTCGGGTTTTTGTCACGGCTTTTTTTGGACTAACTCGTCGGGTTTTCGAGTTTGCCGATCGGCTCGCTCGTCGGCTCGAAAAAAGGCTCGTATAAATTACTTCCCGTCCACCGCTTCTTTTAAAACTTCGCCGACCTTTTCGCGAATAATCAAATCGGCTTTTCGGTCGCAAGGGGTTTCGTCGCGATTAATCAAAACCAAATTTTTACCGCCGAAATATTCGATAAGCCCCGCGGCGGGATAGACGGTCAAAGAAGTCCCCGCGACTATTAAGGTATCGCAATTTTTGATGGCATTTATCGCCCCGTATAAAGCGTCCTCGGGCAAAGTTTCTCCGTACAAAACGACTTCGGGCTTGATAATTCCTCCGCAGTCGCATTTGGGAACCCCTTTGCTTTTCTCTATTTTATCGAGCCCGAAAAATTTACCGCAAGCGACGCAACGATTTTTCAGTACCGTGCCGTGAAGTTCGTACACCTTTATAGAGCCCGCCGCTTGATGAAGCCCGTCTATGTTTTGGGTAACTATTCCTTTAAGTTTACCCTCTTTTTCAAGTTTTGCAAGGCTTAAATGGGCGGCGTTCGGCTTTATTCCCGACGGCAACATTTTTTCTTTGTAAAATTTGTAAAACTCTTCGGTTTTTTTAAAAAAGAAATCGTGTGACAAAATAGTTTCGGGCGGATAGTCGAACTTTTGATTGTATAAACCGTCGGAAGATCTGAAGTCGGGCACTCCGCTTTCGGTAGAAACGCCCGCACCGCCGAAAAACACGATGTTGTCGGAATTCTTTATTATCTCTTTAAGTTTTTTTACTTCATCGGTCATAATATATCTCCAATCACCGCCAAAACGGGCAAAAGTCCGCCTATAGGTCGGTTATCTTAAATTTTTATGCGTCATGGTTTTCCGAATTTTTTATAATTTTTATAAAAATATTACGCCGAAAACATTTCTTATAAAACTACTTTTATAAGCATTTTTTATAAAACTTTTTTATAAATCGTCCTCGACGACTGCACCCAACGGGTGCTTCTTTTTTGGTTTAGCGTCAAATTTAAGCACGTACTCGGACGGGCTTAAATTAAAGGCTTTTTTAAACACCCTCGAAAAATACAAAGAATCTTTAAATCCGCAGGACAGTGCGACTTTTTTAAGGCTGTAATTAAGCCTGTCCGCACCCGATAAAATGGTTTTTGCCTTATTGAGCCTTAACTTTATAAGGTATGCGTGTGGCGTAACGTTATACCTCGACTTATATAACCTCGACAAATAGTCCGAATTTAGCCCGAATTGACTTAAATACTCGGGCAAATCGAAGTCGGGATCGGCAAAATTTTCCGTAATTTTATCTTTAATTCTTTCAACGGTTGCGTTTTTCCCGGAAGGGAAAAAACCTCCTATAATTGCTTCTATTACCCCGTAAAACGCCTCCGAAACCCTTTTGTCGTTGGAGACTGACGACTCCAAATAAAGTTTTGCGTACTTTATAGCGTCGCCTAAAGAGCCTACATCGTCATAAAAAACTTTGTCCTCGTTGCAAAATTCAAGCCCGCAAGTATAAAGTAAAAGTCCTTCCGAATTCTCCTTTAAAGTAACCGAATACTCGACGTCGTTTTTTATTACGATATACTCGTTGGGTTTTAAAACCTTCTTTTTTTGAGACTTTAAAACCGTTAACTCACCGGAAAAAAGGTAGATAATCGACCTATAGGCGGACTTTTTTATATTTATTTCGTTTTTTAATTCGATTATTTCAACTAAACCGTTCATAATAAATCGTTTGCGATGAGTTTATCAATGATTTCTTGTACCCCGTTATGGTCGCAGTCTTTCGTAACTATAGAGCAAACCTTTTTAACGGTTTCGTCGGCGTTGCCCATCGCAACGGACAACCCTGCCTCCGTAAGCATCGGGATATCGTTATCGCTGTCGCCTATCGCGACGACTTCTTTAGTAGTTATTTTATAGTATTCGGCAATTTTTTGCAAAGCGGTTTTCTTTGAACATTTTACGTCGACGAATTCCAAAAAATCGGCTCTCGACATGTAAACGGAACCCTTACATTGCAATAGGTTTTTCATCTCGGTTAGATATATAGGGGTGGTTTCCGCCTCGCCGTACCACAGTATTTTTATAACGTCGTCATCGCAAACCGCTGTAAGGTCGGAAAAGTATTTTGGTTCTACGCCCGATATCGATTTGTAAAAATTAACCTTTTCACACTCTTTTTCGGCGTAAAGTCCGTCCTTTTTCCACATTATCATGGTCGTTTCTCTTTTATGCCCTTCGTTAATTATAAGTTTTGCGACGTCTTTATCCATGCACGACGAATAAATGGTTTTGCCGTTTGCCATCACGAGTGCGCCGTTAAATAATATAAACGAGCCGTTTTCTTCGCCTATCTCGCTTGCTATTTTTTTTATGCCCTCGTAAGGTCTGCCGGTAGCAAGGACGAAAACGGCACCTCTTTTTACAACCCTTTCTATTGCCGAAATATTTTCCTTTTTAAGTTCCCTTTTGCTTGTTAACAGCGTGCCGTCGACGTCACAGGCGATAAGTTTGTACTTTTGCATAATAAATTCACCTTATTTTATTTCGACTATATTATACATTAATTCAAGCCAAACATAAAGCAAAAATGCGATAAAACTTTTCTGCACGGAAAAATTCTATCGCAATTAACGTTTTTTAATTTAATCGTCGCTTATTTAATAGACTGCAAAACTCTTTTATCTTAGCAGGCATTAAAAAATATCGCCGTTTATAAGAGTTTTTAAAAGTTTAAAAAAGTTTATAAGACTTTATAAGAGTTTACAAAAGAATGCAAAACATATTGGATTTATTTTCGTTTACGGCTTTTTGCACTACACGTTTAAGTTTACCGCGCATGTTTTCGGGAAGCCTCAAACACTTTTTGTTAAGTTCTTCGGAAGCGATTTCGTAAACGCTTCTTCCGAAAACGGTGGCGTTGTAGCCTTCTTTTTCCATAAGCGCGACGAAGTTGTCGCACTGATCTTTGCTACCGAAAACGGGTTCTATCTCTTGGGAAACGTCTGCCCGTATAATGTGCAGGCTTTTTGAATCGACTTTAAATTTTACCGAATATTGTCCCGATTTTTTAACTACTTCGGGTTCGCCGACCACGCTTTTTTGTAAACTTGCGTTGACTATGCCGTAACCGTCGTTTTCGGCGTCTATTAGCGCGCTTTTTATCTTATCGTAACTTTCTTTCGCCGAAGAAAGATCTTTAACGTAACTTATTAGCGAACTTTCGTCACCTATTTCTTCCCCGGAAGTTTCGGAAAGTGCTTTAAAAAACACGCCGTTTTTGACTTTGCAATTAAGCTTTGCTCTTCCTATAGCCATGTCGAGCGAAGTTTCTTCGATAGGCTCGAAAACGTCGGAATCGTCAAAAGTTTTTTCAAGTATGGACGCATCCTTCATTTTTGACACCGATTTTGACGCTTCTTTTATTTTTGAAACGGTATCCGATATAAGTTTGGATTCTCCGCCCAAAACCTGCATCCATTCGGGAATATATAAGTCGATGACGCGTAACGGAAATTCTTCCAAAACCTTTCCTAAAATTGCCTCTAAGCCATCTTTTTTAATATTGAGTACGTCTGTCGGAATAACCGCAACACCGTAAATTTCCGATAGTTCGGCGCAGGTTTTTTGAGTATCTTTATCGTCGGGCGTTTTAGTGTTAAAAATGACGATAAACGGCTTATTGAGGCACTTTAACTCGTTTACGACCTCTTCTTCGCGCTTTCTGTACCCCTCCCTCGGTATGTCCGTGAAACTTCCGTCCGAGGTAACTACGATGCCGATAGTCGAATGGTCGCAAATGACTTTTTTAGTGCCTAAATCGGCGGCTTCCGAAAAGGGCATTGCCGTTTTTTGCCAAGGGGTAACGATCAGTCTTTCTTTGCCGTTTTCTTCCGCACCGAGTGCGCCGTCGACAAGGTAACCGACGCAATCGATAAGCCTAACTTTTACCGTTTTGTTACCGATATTTATCCTTACGGCTTCGGACGGAACGAATTTCGGCTCGGTAGTCATTACGGTTTTGCCCGACGCCGACTGCGGCATTTCGTCGACGGCTACCGCTTTTTTGTTTGCTTCCATGTTAGGAAGAACTATTTCTTCCATAAACTTAGTTATAAATGTCGATTTACCGGTTCTGACGGGTCCTACGACGCCTATGTAAACGTCCCCGTTCGTTCTTTCGGCAATATCGCCGTAAATATCGTATTCCATAGTCCTCCGATTTTTTTTTGAATTCCTACCCTACTTTATGCCGAAAGGACAATAAATATGATAAAAGGAATTCCGATTTGTTGACACTCGAATTTATAGGTGGTATTATATTAACGTAATTAGGGGTGCTTTTTAGCTGAGATTATACCCGTTGAACCTGACAAGGTAATGCTTGACTGGGAAATAACGCAATTTTTTTAAGCCCCCTTTTTAGGAGGTTTTTTTATGTTTAACTTACTGTCATCGGCAACTTGGTATCCTTTCGACTTTTCAACGCCGTTTAACGCCTTAAGAGCCGTTTTTATTTGGCTTACTTTGGCACTTCTTATCGGAGAGGTCGTATTTATCATGTCGACGAAAACGGAAAAACGCAAAAACGTTTTAAAAACGGCGTCGATTATAGACGTGTTTTATTTGACCGCCGTTTCGGTAACTTTATTGACCTTTACTTTCATACTTAACATAAACAGCGGTGAATTTATAACCGTATTGTTTATTCCCCTTATTTTTCTTATATTATCCCTTGCATTTTTAGCACTCGTCCTTTTGTTTAGGGGCAGTAAAACGTTGAAAATCATCGGGCTTTCGGTCGTTACGCTTTCATTTATAGCAACGCTTACGGGCATGGGCGTCTGGTTCGCAAGCGGAAAGGGTGCCGAAATGAACGGGATTACGAACGAGGACGTAAACTCGTTGGCACTTTACCTTTCGGCGATAATATTCAGCACTCTCGTTATATCTCTCGGATTCGTTTTCGATAAATCGAAAGACGGCTTCGATACCCGCTCGATAACCTACGCAGGCGTTTCGGTCGCAATGAGTTTTGCCCTTTCTTATTTAAGAATAGTAAAAATGCCTCAGGGCGGTTCCATAACGATTGCTTCCCTTCTTCCCATAATGCTTTACTCGTACATGTTCGGAACTAAAAAGGGACTTTTGGTCGGTGCCGTTTACGGGCTTTTGCAAGCGGTACAAGACCCTTACATTATCCATCCCGCACAGTTTATACTCGATTATCCCCTTGCTTTTGCTTCGATAGGTCTTGCGGGAATATTCGCTCAAAACAAAGAAATGGAAAAATTACCCGTCTTAAAATTCGTACTCGGCGGACTTTTGGCAGGTGCGTGCAGATTTATAATGCACCTTATGTCCGGCATTTTTGCCTTTTCGGCTTTTGCGGGCGGTCAAAACCCCGTTATATACAGCCTCGTTTATCAGGCAGGTTACGTTTTGCCCGATTTAGCCATCGTTATAGTAGTCGGTGCGGTCATGTTTACTTCAAAATCCTTTTGCAATTTAGTGTCAAGCGTCACCGTCTCCGAAAGTAAATAAAATTTTATAATTTTTCTTAAATCAAAAAAACGTCTTTCTTGGTCTGAAAGGCGTTTTTCGTTTATTTTGACAATTTGTTCGGTCTTTAATTAAATTTTTATTTTAGACTTCTGTTTTTCGGTTTTCGTTCGGTAGATTTTTGAAATGCAGACTTTTATTCTGCCGTTTTTGAATTTTCAATTTATAAATTTTTATTTTACGGTTTCGCTTTTTTGGATTTTCGCTTTATAAATTTTCGTCGGAAAACATCGGCGTGGATAAATATCTTTCGCCGGTATCGGGCAAAAGAGCGACTATAAGTTTGCCTTCGTTCCCCTTATCCTGTGCAATTTTTTTTGCGGCAAAGTAACTTGCGCCGGAAGAAATTCCTACCAAAACGCCCTTGCTTTGTGCAAGGTATCTTCCCGACAAATAGGCGTCCTCGTCGGAAACGGTAATAATTTCATCGACGACGGATAAGTCAAGGGTGGACGGTTTAAAGCCCGCGCCTATGCCTTGAATGCCGTGTTTGCCCTTTATGCCTTTCGACAAAACGGGAGAACCTTGCGGTTCGACCGCAACTATTTTTACCTTCGGATTTTTTTCTTTAAGGTATCTGCCGACGCCCGATATCGTTCCGCCCGTACCCACGCCCGCAACGAAAATATCTACTTTGCCGTCGGTATCGGCAAAAATTTCGGGTCCCGTCGTCAAATAATGGGCGTTGGGGTTTTCGGGGTTTACAAACTGCCCCGTAACAAAGGAATTCGGCGTATTTTTAGCGATTTCGTCAGCCTTTTCGATTGCCCCCGCCATACCGAGTTTGCCGTCCGTCAGCACGAGTTTTGCCCCGTACGCACGTAATAAATTGCGCCTTTCCACGCTCATTGTGTCGGGCATAACGATAATTATTTTCAGCCCTAAGGTTGAGGCGATAAGGGCTAAACCGATACCCGTATTACCGCTTGTAGGTTCTACGATGACGGTGTCGCCGTTTATTTTGCCCTCTTTTATAGCCTTTTCTATCATGGCTTTTGCGATTCTGTCTTTTACGCTTCCGCCGGGGTTAAAACTTTCGAGTTTTCCTAAAATGTCGGCGTATAAGCCCGTTTTCGCATCTTTTTTATCTATTTGCAAAAGTGGTGTCTTGCCGATAAGTTCTGAAATGTTATCGTAAATCTTCATAAAAACTCCTTAGACGAAAAATCTTTTTCGTGCATATTATTATACGCCCTATTTTTAAACTTGACAAACGTTTTAAGGTCGTTTATAATATTTCATAGTAATTTAGTAGGAATAGTTTCTATGAAAAAAGCACTTATTGCGATGAGTGGCGGTGTGGATTCGAGCGTTGCCGCCTATTTGATGAAAAAAAACGGCTATGAATGCGTCGGTGCGACCATGCGCCTTTTCGATAACGAAGACATCGGAATTTCTTGCGAAAAAACCTGTTGTTCGCTACGTGACGTTGACGATGCGAGAAGCGTCGCTTTTACCCTCGGCATACCCTATTACGTACTGAATTTCACCGATAAATTCGAGGAAACGGTAATAAATAAGTTCATTTGCGCCTACGAAAACGGCTTAACGCCCAACCCGTGTATCGATTGCAACAGATATTTAAAGTTTGAAAAACTGTATCTGAGGGCTAAGGAAATCGGCTACGACTACGTTGTTACGGGACATTACGCCATAACTTGTTACGACGAAAAATCCGGTCGCTATCTCTTAAAAAAAGCCGTTGACGAAAATAAAGACCAAAGTTACGTTTTGTATTCCCTAACGCAAGATCAACTTAAACACACGATGTTTCCGCTCGGCTCTTTAACCAAAACGGAAGTAAGAAAAATTGCCGAAGAAAACGGGTTTACCAATGCAAAAAAACACGACAGTCAGGACGTGTGCTTCGTTCAAAACCAAACTTACGCCGAGTTTATCGAGCAAAGACGGGGCAAAAAATACCAAAGCGGAAACTTTATCGACGTAAACGGCAACGTTTTGGGCAAACATAACGGGATAATTCGTTATACGGTGGGTCAGCGCAAAGGCTTGGGGCTTTCTTTTTCGGAACCAATGTACGTAAAATGCGTAAATCCGCAAGATAACACCGTAACCCTCGCAAAAGAATGCGAACTTTATGGCGACACCCTTTACGCCAACGACATAAACCTTATTTCGGTAGAAAAAATAACAGAACCCATGAGGGTAAAAGCAAAAATTCGTTACAGACAGACCGAACAACCTGCAACCGTTTATCAACTAAGCGACGACACTTTAAAGGTGGTTTTCGAAAAGCCTCAACGGGCGATAACCAAAGGTCAAGCCGTCGTTTTGTACGACGGTGACACGGTTATCGGCGGTGGTACGATTATTTAAAAATATATTTTTTTTGTTTTTTAATTTTTAAACGAAAATATTTTTACTACTTTATATGTCTTGTCGATATAAAATCTGTAAGTCGTGCCGTTATAAAATCTATACGCCGTATCGATATAAAATCTATATGCCGTGTTGATACTGAAAATCATCCCAAATCAATTAAAAACAATATCTTTTTACGCCGATAACGGGCTTATAGCCCGACTTTTTAATAATTTTGCTTAAAAAAATTCCGCCCAAAAAAGCGGAATTTTTATTATGCTTTAAATTATTAAATATCAACTATCGAGCTTACCCGATTTACAAAACAAATTATATAAAACATCAAAAAATCTAACAACGATATCTGTCATCGGTTATGTCGTTATATAAATTTAATATATCCTTTCCCGCCTTTTCGGCGTATAAAAGACAAGCGCGTGCTCCGCTCGATAAAGCATCGCTATCGACGTAACAAATAAGTTTATCGCAATCGTCTATCATCGCTTTATTGGAATAAGATATTTTTCTTTTGTAATGTATGAGTTCGGTTTCGTATATTACGGGGTTAATCATTTTAAAGGTGTCGGGATAAATTTTCTTAAATGAATTTGCGGCACTTAAAGACGGAAAGACCAAGTCGATATATACGATGTTGTTTTTCTTTTTTTCAAGCAAAATTTTTAATACGAGCCGATCGAATTTTCCGTGAAAGCCTAAAATAAATTTTTCGGTTCCTTTCTCGAGTTCGTCTTCTACGGCGGATTTAAGTTTAGATTGAATACGATTTTCGTTAACTATTCTATGTCCGATAAATGCCACTGTTTTGCTCATACTGCCATTATATGACAAAAAACTGTAATTGTCAATCATTCTATGATTGATTATTCATCATATTTGAAATATTGATATCATATTATGAAACGATAATTTGTCTATGTTAATGTACAATAATAGTAGGTGAATTATTATGAATAAATTAAATTACGACGAAGTAATAGCAAGAATAGGATATTTTAGAAACAAGGCAAATTTAAGTGCGCGAGAAACGAGTTTTAGGCTTAATAAAGGCGAATTGTATCTTACGAGAATAGAAAATAAACAGGTAGAATTAAAAGTCAGCACTTTGTTGGAACTTTTAGATATTTTCGGCATAACCGCGCAAGACTTTTTCTATCTCGGCAAAAATTATAACGAAGAAGATAAATCCGTCCTCGATTTGTTTAATTCGCTATCGGACGAAAACAAAAGTTTTGCCATAGATTTTTTAAAAAAATTAAAATGATTTTAAAATGTGCGTATAACGGTTTACGTTTTTTAAAAAACTGCTTACCGTTATAAACAATCGGGACTTCTTTATAAAACGCCGTTTCTTATTTTTTATAAAAACCGTCTTTTATTTTTTAAAAGCCTTTTTCTTATTTTATAAAAAACCACCTCTTATTTTTTATAAAAAACACGAATAACGGGCTTATAGCCCGACTTTTTAATAATTTTGCTTAAAAAAATTCCGCCAAAGACAGCGGAATTTTTATTATGCTCGGATAATCCGAATAGTAAACACGGTTATTTTAAATTGTAAACATGTATAGATTTAAATTGAAATTATAGCCGTTCTTTAATTGGCAACGACAAAGGAAAGTCGACTACTCTGCACAAACTTATCCTTACTGCGATATCTGCACTAAAAACGGCATTTACCGTGCTAACGACATTATTCGATACTAATCAGATAAACTTTGCCATACCGACTATAAGCACCATGCAAACTTTACCGATTACTAACTATATTGTACTTACAACTTTATGTTTAAATTATACTTACAACTTTATGTTAAACCAATGACCGAACAAACGATAGGTAAATATATTTTCGTTTGCCCAATCGACGTTACCCGTAGAAACCACGACTCCGATTTTAGAACTGTCGGGGATATATCCGCCGTCGGTTTTGACAAGTCCGGGGTTGTGGTTACGGTTCCAACCCGTTTCGTCGGGGCCGATGTAACCCACGACCGTCCATTTATATCCGCCGTTTAATAAAAGGTTGCAAGCCGAATTCATATCTTCAACGTTATCGATATACATTAAAAGACTGTGCGAACTTACCAAAGTTTTTGTTACGTCGGGCGGGCGTTTTTCGTTCGTCGTTGCCGTAACGTATAAACGCTTTGCCGTTTTGTCGTAAGCAAAATCCGCAATTCCGGGCGTGCATTGCATACCTTGAGAATTAACCGCACCGTTATAATTTACGCTTTGAACGTAAACCTGTTTCGGATTGTTTAAATCGGATAAATCAAGCCTTCTTACGCCCGTTCCGCGTAGCGTTGAGGAATAGAACAATAATACCTCGCCCTTACCGTCGACACTGATAAGAGACGGCATACCGGTACCCCAGTAAATTTTCGACGTACCCTTAAAGCTTTCGTATTTTTGTTGTTCGGTTTCTTCGTCGCCATCGTCGTACCAAGGAACGATGGGGTTAAGGTTATCTACTTTCACCCAAGGACCGCCTATATTTTTGGCAACGGCAAGTCCCGTTTCGTTTTTCTGATAATCTTCGGTAGTACAGCCGAGATAAGACATTAGATAGTTATATGTTTCGCCGTTAAGTTTAAATTCGCCTTTTATAACGGTAGGATCGCAAGTATGACGACTGTCCCACGTATCCGAAGTCGGCGCAAGAACTATTTGTTCGTCCGAGAAAAGCCATTTTCCGTTTTCCTGCAAAACGCCCGTTCTGTAGCCGATGTGATCCATTATAATGCCCGATTCTTTATTGGTGCAGTACCAAATATGCATTACGGTTTGTCCTTTGTCGTTTACTTCGGTAAGTATTGCCGGGCAGTAATTGAATTTTTTAACGTCGTTAATGCTTTCGCCGAACAAAACGCTTTCAAAGTCTACCGATTTATCTATCGTATCGGGATCGGCTTCCTTTTTTAACACGATATCGATAGTTGAATCGACGTCTTTATACTTGGTTTTTAAAGTATCGCCGTCTATCGTATAAGTATATTTTTGCCCGTTATAAGTCTCGGTAACGGTCTTATTAGTCGCGCTATAGGTCGATTTACGGCGTTCGGGCGTATTTAAGTAGGTTATAAAAACATTCATATTCGAACCGTTGAACTCGACCGAATACATACCGAAACTATCGGTAACGTCACTTCCGTTTTGGGTTGCCGATAAAAGCGAATAATTACCCGTCATCGTAACCGCTTCTCCGTCGTCACTAGTGCCTACGCAAGCGGAAAAACAGCAACCGATAATAGTTAAAGTCAAAATTAAGGCTGATAATTTTGTTATTTTCATATCTTTTTAACCCTCGATTTCAATCATTATGCCGTGTAAGCGATAGGTATGAAGTGCCGGCCATTGCCCGCCTTTATTCCAATCGGGATACTTAGAGGGAAGTTCCGACATGGTGTATACTACGGGGAGTTCGGAAGAATCGAGCATATATCCGTAAGCGTCGGTAACGATACCCATATTGTGATTGCGTTTATAGCCCGTTGCGCCCGAATCGATTTTTCCTACCATAACCCATGAATACCGATCGTCCTCGAATAATCTCGAACCGATGGTTTCTGTTTTACCGATATCGGTATAAAATACGGTGTTAGAGCCCGAGATCCAATTAATACCGTCACTTGTGGGATAACCGAAGTCTTCCTTTACGCAGTAAAGCCTGCCCGTTTGCGGATCGTAACAAAAATCGGCATTGTTTATAACGTCGCTTCCGCCCGATGAATTGGTTATATTTTTATTGGAAACGTTTATCCTTTTTATTCTTTCGGGGTTATTTAAATTTGAAAAATTCCACATTTCGACGTTGGTAAAAGTACCCGTCGGGACGCCTGCCGAATAGAAAAGTATTACGGTGCCTTTTTTATCTACCGAAACGAGTGAAGGTTGACCGTAGCCCCAAGAATTATTTGCCGAATTGTCGGCGTTTGAATCTAAATCGGTACGGCTTAAACCATAGTCGTTGAAAAAGTTTGCAACGGGGTTTATAGAAGCGGGTTTAACCCAAGGACCTTCCGGAGATTTTGCAATTGCGATGCCGACTTCGTTTTTTGTAACGTTACTTGTAAAGCAACCGAGATACGCCATCAAATAATTATAAGTTTCGCCGTTATACTTGAATTCTCCTTTGATAACCGAAGGATCGCATACGTGGCGACTATCCCATTCGCCCGTTTCGCCGTGTTCGAGCACGAGTGACTTTTCCGAAAAACTCCATTTACCGTCATCGTGCAAGGTGCCTTTTCGGTATGCTACATAGTCGGTAACGTTTCCGCTGTCCTTATTGGAACAGTACCAAATGTGCATCGTACGACCTTCCATAATGATCGTAGGACAATAATTATAAAAGTTTTCGTTTATATCGTCGCCGAAAAGTTCGCCTTTAAAATCGACCGAGCCGAGATCTGAAGGTTCGACGTATTGTTCGTTTTTTACATAATTCATAACAACGTTTTTACGATTAATTTTACCCGAAAATTCAAGTTTTGAAAAGTTATTGTCGGTTGTGAATTCATAACTTTTTAATCCTATTTTAACGGTAACTTTACCGCTTGCTAAGGTGTACGTACCCGTTTGAACGTTTTTCCCGGACATGGTAATTTCCGTCCAAGTTACGGCACCGTCCTTCAAGTTAATGACGTTTGACAAAAATTTAGAGGTAACGTCGAGAGATGCAATCGTTTTTTCGGTAAGAGTATAATTACCTTCCTCTGCCGATTGGGTGGTAGGCGGGGGCGGGGTATCGTTAGAACCGCCGTTTAAATCGCAACCTACGGATAGACACATAGCAATCGTAACCATAACGGCAACGAAAATTCGGGTTAGTTTTTTCATTTACAAATTTCCTCCGATTATTTTCCGATAACGGTTTATTTTCCGCTTAAAAATGCGAATTTTTTCCGCTTTTTAGCGGATTATCCGCTTTTAAAGCAGTCGAAATAACTTTCGACTGCTTTAAAAGCGGGGGGAAAGCCACGAAGGCTTTCCCCGCTACGGCTTATTCAGCCGCGGTAACTCGATAAGTTGCGGTGTGTAAAATCTGAGTATACAAGTAGTCTGCGTTTTGACTTAAAGTTTTGCAAACGCTGTAAACTATTTCGATATCGCCGTCGAGTTTATGACCGTAAGCGTCGGAAACGACGGATGCGCCGTAAAGACGTTCGTATTCGGTTTCATAATCGATATAGTCGTATTCTTGCAAACTCTTCCAGCCTTTACCTATTTCGATGGTATAAAGTTCGGATTCGTCAATGACGCCCAATTCGATTTTGTTTGCGAAATAAGGCTTTTCGTCTGAAGCGGAAGGAGAATAATCTTTAACGGCATAGAAAGTTTTAGCCGTATCGTCATACATAAAGTCTGCGTTCGGGAACATCAAATCGTTATCGCCTGAGGTAAAGGTACCGTTGGTAGGAACCATTGCCGTTTGTCCGCCGATTGCGGTAAGATCGGATAAATCGGCATCCCACATATAAGCGAAGTGACCGTACATGTCGGCATAGGTATAGAATACTCTTATAGCACTTTCTTTGTCGTAATTGACTACGCTGGGAGCATAGCAACCTACCGAAGTAGCACCGTATTGCGCTTTATCGAAAGCGATAACGGGAGAGGTACCTACTTTAACCCATTCGCCCATAGGATCGGTTGCAACGGCAAGACCGATTTGTTGTGCTTTGTCGTTAGCGTCGTCGGTTGCACTGTAAGCCATGAGGTAATTATAAGTGGTTTCGCCCATTTTGAAAGTACCTTTAACCATGCTTGCCGAACCGATGTAATTGTCCCACTTATTCTCTTCGCCTTCTATAGCAACGCTTTGGTCGCCGTAGAGCCAACCGTTTTCGGTTTTTACGCCCTTACGAACGGCTATTACGTTGTAGTTTTCGGCAGCCGTTTCGTTGGTGGTGTAAACGATGTATCTCGTTGTGGCGTTTTCTTCGATAACGTCCGCATTGGTGATATAGTAACCCGCTTCGGGCATCGGAAGACCGTAAATAATCGGTTTAACATAGGTTTGAGTTTCGGAGTACGCACTGTTAAGTCTGGTTTTTCCGTCGCTTATCGCTCTTACGGCAATCGTTTGACCGTCTTGTAAGGTTACGGAAGTTGCGGTGGTGTTTTGTTCTTCGCCGTCGTTTACTTTATAACCGTAAGAAACGGCGCCGTCGATTGCATTCCAAGAAGCCACTCCCGTTTCGCTTATGGTTACTTCGGGTACGGAAAGTTTAGTGGGTAAACCGCCGTCGCATGCGACGATAGCCGTTACCGAGAATAACATTATTACGGTAACGATTATTGCAAGAAATTTTTTATTGTTTTTCATCTTAGTTTTCCTCCTTGGGAAGATCCATTACGGTGGGAACGGACTTAGCCGTCGAAGTTTCATTATTGCAAGCGGAAATGAAAGAAGGAGTTACCTTGTAAGAACCGAGTTTGTTGAAGCTGAAGGATTTACCCTGATAGGTGGGTGCGTGTGCGGTTATCGCAACGTAAGAAGCCCACGAACCACTCGTAAAGGTGTTGTTTTCGTCAATGAACAAACTGCGTAACATTGCACCCTGAGAACTTGTCGACCAATCTGCCTGATAGAATGCGGTAAAGGGTATGAATACCCAGCCTTCGAATCCTACGGGAAGAGTAGCGCAAGGACGAGTCATGTAAATAGTCTGTTTCTCGGTATTTACGTCGTACAAAATAAATCTGTTGCCCTGTTTGATGTTGTAACGAGCGTTATGACCTTTTGCGTTGTTGGTATATCCGTTGTTGCAAATATCGATTTCGAGGTTGAAAGATACTTCGACGTCACTGTCGTTTCTTGCCCAGAATGTAACGCCCTTAGAACCGCTCCAATCCCATTTGATACCGTCGGCAATGGTGGTTGCCGTGTATTGGTCGCCTTCGGGATTTGCACCGGTGGAGGTAAGTTTTGCCGCATCGTCGCCGTAACTGTCGGTGACCATTTCAACCTTACCGTAACTACCGCCGTCCCAAACCGCGAAGGAACCGGCGGATTTCCCGGTAGCAAGCCAGTTTAAGGTTACGTCGCCGTAAACGAGTCTGTCGACTTTGTAAGCGCGTACGGCACAACAATTTTCTGCCTTGTCGCTGGTTGCGGTTGCCTGTGAAAGTTTGTTGGTCTTAGAGGTGTCTACGAGTTTGTGGTAAACGGCGTCCTCACCCAACGTGCCGGTGTAATAACCTACTTCGCCGATAGCGATTTCAAAGTTCCAATTATATTGGGAGTTAGTTGTTAAAATGAGTTGTTTGATCTTTGTAAGATCTTTGTCGGCGTCTTCACCGAACTGCCAAGCCATTTTGTTGAAGTTGATTAAAAGTGCACCACTACCGGATACGTTACTTGCATCGTACTGATATTGACTTGCCACAGTAACGGTGCCGTTTTCGTCTATCATATAAGATTTCGTTCCGTCAAAACCTGCGATGGAGTATCTTGCTCCGCCGTTTTGTACACCGTAAGTGATGCCGGGAGTACCCGTCATTGCCTTATACTGAACAACAAGCCAAGTTGCGTCGGTTAAATCGGCTTCACTGTCGAATTTTAACGAGAAAGTCTGCCAGTTGGCGGCTGAGTCACCGGTTGCGGTACCCGCCCATACGACTGCCTTTTCAAAAGCATTGCTACCCTTTAAGAAGGGGTATTCAACAGTTTCGGGAACGGCATTGGGATCGTCCGAGGGGAATTCTAAAGTACTTGCCGCAATATAGTAATTAGTTTTTTGTTCACCGTTATCGAGATCGAAAAGTTCGGTGTAGATGGAACCGTTTTGTCCCGGTTCGCCTACGTAGTAACCGATTTCGCCGATAGTCATCTTGAAGTTCCAGTTATATTTCGCATTGGTTTCGAAGTATACGGATGCCATTTTGTCAATGGTTCTCGTTTCTTCCTCGGCCCAACTAACCCAAGACAAATTATCTAACGGGATAAGAAGCATGCCTTCGTCGCCTTCGCTTAAAGTGACGGAAGAATATAAGATGTTAAGGTTCTTAACCGTACCGTCGGCTTTAACAAGTTTGACTGCGTTTTCTTTGTTTGCAAAAGTACCGTATCTTCCGTTTGTACTCGAAATAGCACCTACGGTCATACCGGGATTACCCTTTACCACCTTGATCTGAATTGCCAAATAATCGACGTTCGTAAAATCGGTTTCGGTAAATTTAGGTTGCACAAACTGATATGAATCCGTTTCGGCTTGAGTGGTTTGACCTACCCAGGTAGGTGCGTTTGCAAAAGCGTCTTCGCCTACTCTGAAGGGATAAGCGTCTGCTCTGTAAACGGGATAATCGACAGGGGTTTTTGTTGCGTTATCAACGTAATAGTTACTTTCCTTGCAACCCAATGAAAGGTCTAACAATTCAGTAAAATTACCTTCTTTGGGTTCGCCTTTGTAATAACCTATTTCGCCTACCGTAACCTTAAAATCTCTGTTATAAAAAGCATTCGTGGTGAAATAAAGAGATTTTATCGAGGTATCGGTATTCCACCGCCAAACGAGAGAGGTTTTGGGCATTAAAAGCATGCCTTTTGCGTTCAATCCCAAATTGATAGCACCGTTCGCTGCGGTAAGTTCGCTTATAGTGCCGTCTTCGGATACAAAATAGAATTTGTTTCCGTTAGCCCCGTCGGTATCGAAACGTCCGTTATTAGTCGATGCAAGAGCACCTACGGTCAAACCGGGATTGCCTTCGAGTTTGAGTTGCATTGCAAGATAGTCGAAACTATCAAGCGTAGTCGTGGGAATTTTTGCTTCAAAAAATTGCCAATAATCTTCAGAAGCGGTTGCGCCGTTCCAGGTGGGTGCGTATTGGAACGCTTTATCACCAGTTTGGAAGGGATAAGCGATTGTGTCGTCCGTGGTTACGGCTAACGCCGTGATGCCTGCCGATATAAGGCTTAAAGCCATCAATATGGCGAGGACCATGAGAGACAATCTTTTTTTTGCCGAAATCATGTGATTTTCCTCCTATAGAAGTTTATTGTTTCATCGCTTTGCGATGTACTTCTTTATTTTTTTATTTTTTGTTTGGTTATTTTGCGAGCATTACGTCGCGTATAGTGCCGTAAAACTTGTCTTTATCGACCGATAAAGCAACGTTAACGGGCTTATAGCCTTCCGTTTGTTCTTTTTTGACCTCTATTGCACCGCGTTTTTGACCTTCGGTTATTACTTTCACGTATAACCTTTCAAAAGTGCAAACATCGGTTATGATACTTGCAACGGCAAGAGGATCGTGCATTACCGATTTTGCGAAATTAAAAGTTTTAAACCATTTGTCGAGCCATTTTACGATAAGCTTGTTCGACGGATCCGAAGAATTACGAAAATCGTCCAAAAGAGTATCGTCGAGAGGGCATTTTAAAGTAACGTCAAGCCCTACGAAGTCAACTTCCACGCCCGAATCTATCACGCCTTGTACCGCCAAAGGATCGCACAAGATGTTCCATTCGGGTTCGAAGTTCGTAAACCAACCGCCCATGGAAACAACCTTTTTGATTTTCCTCGCGACGGACGGATCCTTTTTTAACGCCTTAAACAGGTTGGTCATTGCGCCTATGGTTACGACTATCAGTTCGCCTTTATACTTTTCGGCATAACTTATTATGGCGTCTACGGCGTTATCTTCCGTTTTAAAAGCCTCCATGCCGTCGTCGTACTGACAGGGCGGGGTTTTTAAAAGGTCACCCTCTTCCGTAAAGGAAAAATTAGGAATAACACCGTCGGTCGGCATACCTTCGCCCGCATAAACGGGGATGGTTTTACCCGCCACGGAAATAAGTTGTTTTGCCTGTCTTGCCCTGAATAATGTGTTACGGAAAACCGTCGTTACCGCCACAATGTCGATATCTTTGCTTTTCAGAGCAAGAGATAAGGCAAAAGCGTCGTCGATATCGTCGCCGATATCTGTATCGAGTAAAATTTTATATTCCATCAGTAACCCCTGTAAAGCGTAAGATCTCCGTTGGGTTTTGTTCTGTCCAAAGGACTTACGTATCCCTCTTGATAGCAAGGCCATGCGTGTACCACGCCGAGTTTTTGTTTGTATTTGGCAAACGCTTCACTGTTCATGGTTATAACAAGTTCCAAATTACGGCTCTTCATGCTGTTAACCGTCGAGTCATAAATGCTCTTTGCCGTAGCGGTATCTTGCGCTTTAATAATTTTGGGAAGTTGAGTTCCGATAAGGTTGTTTATTTTGGTAAGCGCGTTGTTGTAAGTCTGGAAGCGAGAATCTGTAGTATCTACTACGAAGTGTGTCGCGTTATAGTCGTAAGAATATATTGTCAACGGACGCTTTAAGTTTGTACGATAAAGTTCTTGTTCTGTTTTACCGTGGTTGGTCTTGGGTTGAATGTTATCGTAATATTGATAGTTAATAAGAAGGTCGAACATCATAAGCCCGTATTGCGAAGTAGTACCCGTCGCCTTATTTTGAAGGTAACTGTCGGTGTACGCAATAGCGGTCTTACTTTCGTCGGTATAGTTCCATGTTTGACCTTCAACACCCAAAGTTACGAGGCGTTGACCTTGATCGGAAGTAAGGTAATCGAAAAGTTTGATAACGAGGTCGGGACGTTCGCAATCGGTGGTTATCATATTGAACATATAACCGTAACCGCGGATGTCGGCAAGAACGGGAGCGTCGCCGTCTTCGTTTGTGATATACATCGAAATATATTCGTAACCGCTGTCTTTAGCCGTAACGAAGTGCATTTGGTAATCTTGAGGAGTGGCGAGCGTCGCAAAGGCTTTTGCGCCTGCAATGATACCGCCTACGCCGTCGTAAGTTTGGGTAAAGTTAGAGTCGGAAATTATACCTTCTTTGTATAATTCGTTGACGTATAGAAGCATTTCTTCATAACTTTCCTGTGTGAATTGGTAAACGTAATTACCTTCTTTGTCTTCGAAAGGAATGGCGAAGAATTGAGCAAGCCAAGTCAAACTGGTGCAACCGTCGGACTTGAATTGAGAAAGTTGAAGACCGGTGGTAATTTGACCCGTTCCGTTGCCTTTGTAGTTTTGTAAAGCCCACTTTGCCGCTTCTTTAAAGCCTTCGGGAGTGGTGATATACCCCTGCCATTCGACCTTTTTCTTTTGTCCTGTCGTACGGGAAGTGTATTCGACCATACCGTCCGATCCTTTAAGATTGGTTTCGACGTAATTTTGCCATGCTTCGAAAATATCCTTTCTTACCATCATACCGCCGTTGGGTTGAAGTTGTCCTTCGGGAACGTCTTCATAACTGTAATAATGGTTGGGAATACCATAGGTTTTGCCGTTTCCGTAAGACCACCATTCCCAAACGTCTTTCGGAAGATTGGTTTTAAGCGAAGGCGCCCATTTTTCGGCAAGGGTGTTGATGTCGTAAACGTAACCTTGTTGCGCAAGAGAGGATAACCAAGTAGAGTTACTTGTCGTAAGCGTCATGACATCAGGCATCTTTTTGCTTGCGATAATCGTAGACAATTTTTGTCCGTCGTCGGTGACCGGTGTTTGGAATCTTACGGTAATACCTGTATCTTCTTTAATCTTTTGAGAAACGCTTTCAAGCCCGGTGGGTGCGTTCCAAGAAGAAACGTCGACGTACCAATCGATAGTTAAATCTGTACCGTCTTCGATATACTCCCAACTGTTTTTATCGGAAGGGGTATCGGGAAAATCCGGATAGGTAAGTTTAGCCATGTTGTCATCCCCTTTCGGAGCGGGTTTGTCTTCGTCGCTACACGATACCAAAGACAGCAGTGTCGTTGCGGTCAAAATAATCGCAATAAGACGAAAGATTTTTTTCTTCATAATGTCCTCCTAAAGCCTAAAATCGGCTTTCATATTTATATAGAACCGTATCGGTTCTTCGATTCCTTAAAAGATTCGGGTACTTTTAAAATTTGCACGATAAATTAAAAACCGTTTTGCGTTTTTATGTTTAAAGCCTTTTGCGTTTGACCGTTAGGGCAAACGCAAAAGGGGTACCCCTTTTGGAAATATTCGTTTTGATTTTTTGCCGTTTTCGGCTTGTTTCAGCCTTTCAACGAGCCTATCATTATGCCCGACTGGAAGTTCTTCCTTACAAAGGGGAAGAAGAACAAAACGGGTATAATGGATATTATTATGGCTGCAAGGGAAATGGTCATCGGCGAAACCCTTTGCATCATGGTATCGGGAAGCCCTTCCGTCATCGACGATGTGGAAATGGCTTTTAACAAAAAGTATTGCAAAGTTTCCAAATCTCCGCCGTTGGTGTAAATCATGGTGTCGAAGTAAGAATTCCAATGTCCTACCGCAAGCCATAAGGCAACGGTAGCCAAAACGGGCTTGCTGAGCGGCATGTAAATTTGCCACCAAATTCTGAATTCGCTTGCCCCGTCGACTTGTGCGGCTTCGTGAAGTTCGTTAGAAATGCCTCTGAAAAAACTCGATATTACTATCATGTTGTAAACCGAGTAGATACTCGGGATAATGTAAACCCAAAAAGTATCGAAAAGTTGCAACGTTTGTATAATAAGGAAGAAAGGTACCAACCCGCCGCCGAAGAACATCGTAATTATGTTCGCCCAGTAAAAGAAGTTTTTACCTTTTAAATTTTCACGACTCATCGCATACGCAACAAGAGAGGTGAAAACGAGTGCCGAAACCGTACCTATAACCGTACGACCGATTGTTACGAGGTAACTGTGATAAAGATCGGAATCTGTCAAGACTATTTTGTAGTTTTCAAAGGTAAACAGCCTCGGTAACAGATAAACTCCGCCTTTTGCGTAGTCGGCACCTTGGTTAAACGAACCTACCAAAACGTATATTATCGGGTAAATACACAACACGCAGAATATAGCCATCCAAGTAAAGTTGATAACGTCGAAAAGGTGTATGTGCTTTTTGTTTTTTACCCTATGGTTTTTGGTAAGTTTGCGTAATTCGGCGTACGAAACGATATAACCTATAATTACGGCAAGAGCAATCGGAGCAAGACAGGTAAATACGATAAACAGTATGTTTAAAACTTTATAAGTTTGCTCGGTGGCGGCATCTATTTCTATGTGGGCGGTATAGGCAAAAAAGATTGCCAAAAACAAAACTATACCGCAAACGGTGCATAAAATTTTACGCACTATGTTAAAATGTTTAAACTCGTAATCAAATATCGCAAACATATCAATAAATACCCTTTCCGCTGATCTTTTTGCATATCGTGTTACCCGTCACAAGGAGAATAAGCGATACGACAGACTTAAACAAACCTATTGCCGTGGCGTAACCGAAACGCGCATTGTCCCTTACGCCGTATTTATAAATGAAGGTATCTAAAACCTCGCTTCTGTTGATATTGTTTACGTTCTGGAAAACCCATAAATGATCTATGCCGTTATTTAACAAACCGCTTATCGATAAAATAAAGAAAAGAGTAATGGTAGGAGCGATATACGGCACCGTTATATAACGTATTTTATGCCAACGATTGGCACCGTCCAAAAGGGCGGCTTCGTATAATTCTTTAGGGATCCCCGAGATTGCGGCAACGTATATTACCGAACCCCATCCCAAACCTTTAAGAAGCGATGTAATGATTATAAGCGGCCAAAAATATTGTTCTCCGCCCAAAATATCGACGGGTTCTTTGACTAAGCCTATTTTTACGAGCAAGGTGTTTACTATACCCGAATCGTAATCCAGCATGCTTATAAAGATACCGCCGAAGATAACCCAAGATAAAAAGTGAGGGAAAAAGGTTACCGTCTGTACTACTTTTTTAAAGTTGTCCGACAAAAGTTCGCTCATCAAAATCGCAAAAATTATCGGTGCGGGGAAGTTTATCAAAAGTTGTAAAATGTTCAAGCCCAAAGTGTTTATCATTACGTTCTTAAAATCGGGATCGGTCAAAAAAGACTCGAATTGTTCAAAGCCCGCCCAAGAACCGTAACGTATTACGTGCTTGACGTTTAAATACTCGCCGTCTACTTTAAAGGCAAGCAAAAGTCCGTACAAAGGCGCGTACGCAAAAACGGCGAGAAATACAAGGCTTAACGATGCCATCAATATAAGCGTCCAATCGTCCTTCGTCCAACGCTTTTTTCTCGCCTTTATGTCGGAAACGGTAACTTCCGTCCCGTCTATTCTTCTTAATACGATTTTGTTTTTCATCATCCTATGTCCCTTACGCTATCTCGTACGATAAGCTCGGTTTTCAATTTTACTTCTCGTTTGTACTCTTTATCTTCCAAAAGATTTATTATCGTTTTGCAAGTTTCGTTTGCGAGTTCTTTAATAGGTTGACGCACCGACGTAAGTTTCGTTTCCAAAATGGAGGAATAAAAGATATCGTCGAAGCCCACCAAACTTACGTCTTTAGGAATTTTCAAACCTGCTTCGTTGCAATATTCCAATGCACCGTAAGCCTGTAAATCGTTGAAAGCAAATATCGCCGTAACGCCCTTTTTTATAAGTTTTTCGGCGCCGGATTTACCGGACTCCATATCGTAAGCAAGATTGATTATGTTATCTTTGTTTACGTCTGCGTCGGCTTCCTTCATCGCCCGTAAAAAGCCTTCAAGCCTGTTATAACTCGAATTAAGACTCAACGGTCCCGTTATAACGCCGATGTTTTTATGCCCTTGCGACAAAAGGTATTTCGTAACGGTATAACCGCTGTATACGTTGTCTATCGATACTATAGGTGCTTCGGATTTATAATACCTGTCCAAGAACATATAGGGTATTTGAGCGTTTTCCAAGGCTTCTTTTATAAAAGCGTGATTCGCCTTTTCCATCGACTGTGCGGAAAGGGTCAATATAAGCCCGTCCACCCGACGGCTTGCAAGCCAATCTATGTACTTTATATCGTTCTTCGTTTTTTCTTCGCTGTTACATAATATAATGTCGTAACCGTACGAACTCAAACCGATTTGAATATGTCTTACCGTTTCGGCGAAAAATTGGTTTGATATGTCGGGTATTATAACGCCTATAGTGTGCGATTTACCGGTAACGAGCGATCTCGCCAAATAATCGGGTCTGTACCCCATATTGAATGCGGCTTCCTTTATTTTATCCCGCGTTGCCTGAGATATATCTCCTTTGTCGTTTAAAACAAAGGACACTGTGGAAACCGATATGCCGAGCTTGTCGGCTATATCCTTTATCGTGACTTTTTTTTGCACTATTCTATTTCTCCGATATATGGTATGGACTGTTGCGCTCCCCTTCTCGTTACCGTTACGGAGGAGGCTTTATTGGCAAACTTCATTGCATCTTCGACGGGCTTGCCTTGCGAAAGTTTTGTTACCAAAGCACCGACGAAGGTATCGCCCGCAGCCGTCGTGTCGACGGCTTGTACAAGGTAGGCGTCACAGACGGAAGAAGTCGTTTCGTTCATGTAAAACGAACCTTTCTTACCCATCGTTATTATTACGTTTTTAACGCCTAAACGGAAAAGTTTTTCGGCGGCAAGTTTTGCCTTTTCTTCCGTGTCCGGATAAATGCCCGTATAAAATTCCGTTTCAGTTTGGTTGGGTATAAAATAGTCGGCGTAATTAAAAATTCCTTCGGGAAGGGTACACGCCGGTGCGGGGTTTACAACTGTTATCATCCCCTTAGTTTTTGCAATCTTTAATGCGGCATACACGGTTTCCGCGGGGATTTCGAGTTGAACTATCAGATAGTCGCCCGCTTTTCCTTCGGCAAGTGCTTTTTTTGCAAAATCCTCGGTAACGAGTGCGTTCGCGCCCTTGTCGAGAATTATTCTGTTTTCGCCTTGAGATACCGTTATGACGGCAAGACCGCTCGATACGTCTTTTGCGCGGTAAAGATTTTTAGTGTCGACGCCGTAGCCGTGTAAGGCGTTTATAAGTTCGTCGCCGAATTCCTTGCCTACCGCACCTACCATTATTGCGTCACCGCCGAGTTTCGACACGGCGACCGCCTGATTCGCCCCCTTTCCGCCGGGATTCGTCATAAAACCGTAACCGGTGACCGTCATGCCGGCTTCGGGAAAAACGTCGGTATTTATCAAAAGGTCCATATTAACACTGCCGACGATGTATATTTTGCTCATCTATGCTTTCTCCTACAATCGTTATCGTTTATAATCGTTATCGTTCGATTGGAAATTTTTATTATTTTGCGCCAAAACGACTGTTTTGACGTTAGTAAAACGTTTTAGTAAAACTTTTTTTGCACCGACCCGAGTCGGTGCTTGAAAAAATTAACGTATTTTTCTCATTCAAAACGCGAGTAATTCAAATACCCTATTGACAAAAAACAAAAAGCGTAGTAGAATTTAGTAAAACGTTTTAGTAAGATGATTTTACCATCAAAAAGGCTTTCTGTCAATACCCTATCGTAAAATTTTTTAATTTTTTTTAAAAAAGTTTGTTGAAACGATTAACTTTATCGGTATTTTGAAGAAAAAAGTAAAAGGACGTGTATGAAACTTAAAAAAAGCAAGGTCGATTTTACCGACGACATGTTGCCGAGGTCGAGAAGACAAATATTTTTTGACATTTATAAAAACCGCTTTTGGCTTGTAACGGGGCTCGGGCTTATCCTTTTTTTGTTTATGGCGCCCCTTATAGTCGTTTACGCAATCGGCAATTTAAAGGTTTACGAAATCAATTTAAAAGTACAAAACGGCACTCTTTCGACATCCGAAGGGGCAAAAGAAGTTTTCTATATGGTAAACGCAAGAAATTTAGCCGTTATCCCCTGTGCGGCGGTGTTTGCGGTAGGGCTTTCGGGAGCAATAGGCGTCATAAGACGGCTCGTGTGGCTTGAAGGTGTAATATTTTGGTCAGACTTTTTTAAATCGGTAAAAGAAAACGCCTTGTCCTTTTGTTTCGTTGCCGCACTTTTTGCCGCACTCAATTATTTTTTGCAATATTTGGCGAGGAGTCTGTATTTTTACGACGGTTTTTCCGTTCAGGCGGCGATATGCTTTTTAATAGCGGCACTCTTACTTATATGCCTTATGGCACCGTCGTTTATAACTCAAAGCACGGTGTACAACTTGGCTTTTTCGAGTAAACTCAAAAATTCTTTTATGCTTTCGATGAGGAAGCCTCTCGTTTCCTTTTTACTGCTTATTACAAACGTCGCACCCTACTTAACTTTGATTATCCCCGGTAAGTACACCTTTTTGGCTGTATGTGTGTTGCTTCCGATTTTTATCATGCCTGCGCAAATTATTTTAAATACCCTCTGTT
This sequence comes from Parasutterella excrementihominis, assembly GCA_963650915.1. GTDB lineage: Bacteria > Bacillota > Clostridia > Christensenellales > Borkfalkiaceae > UBA4636. The sequence continues at coordinate 169,023 of CAVJMJ010000001.1, forward strand.
GCGACAGCGTTTTGGACGAATTCGTCAACAAACAAAACTTCCCGGAGATTTACAAAAAAGGACTATACAATGCCGAAAATAACGACTGACAACCTTTTAAAATATTACGTCGACAAGAAAAAATCGACGGCAACGGCGGTCTTATACAACGTAAACCTTACCGTTCCAGACCGTTCTTTTACGGTTATAATGGGACCGTCTGGATGCGGAAAAACAACCCTTTTAAGGGCACTCGTCGGCATAACGAGTGTGGACGGAGGCAAAGTTTTTTATAACGACTTTGACGTTACCGACGAACCCGCGCAAAACAGAAAGGCATCCTATTGCACTCAGGAATACGCCCTTTATCCGCATCTTACGGTATTCGATAACGTCGCCTACCCCTTAAAAATCGCAAAAGTGCCCGCAGACGAAATAAGACGGCGAGTCGGAAAGGTTTGTTCTCTTACGGGAATACAAAATCTTACGTCAAGGCTACCCAAACAACTTTCGGGAGGACAACAACAACGGGTAAGTTTGGCAAGGGCGCTCGTAAAAGAACCCGACGTTCTGTTTTTGGACGAGCCTATGTCCAATTACGACGAAAAATTGAGGGAAGAAGGTATTTCGCTGTTTAAAAAATTGCACGAAATGTTGCAAATAACCTTCGTCTACGTTACCCATAACGTAAAAGAGGCGTTAAAACTTGCCGATTACCTCGTCATAATGGATAACGGTTCGGTAACGCTTCAGGGCAACCCCGACGACCTACTTAAAAAGGAAAAAATTCAAGACTTTCTCGGTTTATCGGAGAGATTTCAATGAAAAACATTTTTGACGATATCGATATAAACGCGCTAAAAAGAAACAACACTCGTTTTTACCTGATTTTTGCCGTAACAACGGCGATTTCGGTCGTCATTTGCCTTTTAGCCGTTATATTTTGGGAAAAATTAGGGAGAATAACGGCACAAACAATAGCAACGCTATTTACCGCTTTAACGGGTTTTACGGGTGTTTACGGTTTTACCGTATGCGCACACAATAAAAAAATAATTTCTTTTACTCGAGAAATGCAAAACGCCTCTTTAAGCGAGTTAGAGGGCGTTGTAACCGCAACGGATAAAGAAATTACCACCATGAGCGGTTTGCAATTTTATAATTTTACGGTTAAAAACGATGAACTGGAAAGAAGATTTTACATTCCCATAAACCAAAATTTTCCAAAAATAGGCAGTAATGTCGTATTAACGTCAAACGGAAAATACCTTGCCTCTATCGAAATAAAGGAGGAGGAAAATGAATAGAAAAACCGTACTGTCCTATAGCATCGGTTGGTTTATTGCCGTTATAGTCGTATCGATTTTAGCCTGGCAATTCGCCTTCGACGGAATTTCCGCTCCTAAAAAATATCAGACTCTTAACGCCTTTATTACGGCGGAAAAATGTAATTTTGTTTTGCTCGAAAACAAATTATCGGCTATCGACGGGGTAAAGTCGGTAAGCGTGACGGCGTCCTCGGAAAAATCAGACTATTACGGCGACAGGCTTACCACGACCGGGCTTATAAATTCGGATATTTTGATTTTGAATTTATCGGTCATGCCTCAAAAAAATCTTGACGTACAATTTGCCGAACTTGACGAAAATGTTTTAAAAACTTACGGCATAAACGCCGACGATTATGTTTTTTATACCGTCGAAGGGAAAAATTACGGCATAGTAGTTTACGATAAGGAAAACGGAATAAATTTGTTCGACGGAATAATCGAGTTTGACGAAAATGAAAAATTCGTTTTGTCGCTAAGCACTTATCGCCCGAACGCAGTCACCGACCATAACACAAAAAACACCTCGGACAACGCCTATAAAGCACTGAAAATACTTTTGTCTTTATAATTCGAAAACTGTACTTTGGGCACGAGAGCGAAATTGTCTTTGGTATTTTATAATCTTGTTTTTGTCGAATAAAAAAATTCTTGTAATTAGGCAAATTTGTCATTATAATACGGCAAATTTGCCTTTTTGTCTAATAAAAATTTTCTTTGAAATCGAACAACTTTGTTTTCGTGTAGGATGAACGAGTTTTTTTGGTATAGAACCTGTTTGCCTTTACGGAAAATATTTTTATTTAAAATCGAATAACTTTATTTTTATAATTAAACAATTTGTTGACAAATCAATAAAAAAGTGCCGATAATCGACTTATATCGGCACTTTTTTAAAAATTAAACTATGAATCGTAAAATAGAAATAACCAATAACCGTGAAATGGAAACAATCAAAAATCGAATACTTTGAAGCACGGTTATAAGTAAAAATTACGATAATTTTAATCGAGTTCTTCGACGCAATTTACGTATTCGAGTTCGGAGAGGGCGGCTATTATATCGTCGTGCTTTACGAACTTTTTAAAGTTACCCGAAACTATGGTAAGCGAAATAGAATAAACGTATAGTCCGCTATTCAGATAAGCCGTGTTTAATTCGATGTCGTCTATTTTCAAGCCCAATTTTCTTACTGTGTTCAAAAAGTCCGGAAGCGACGTCTTGCTTTTTAGTTCGAGATGAATTTCAAAATGATTCGAACGACGCTTGAAGCCGTATTCGAGTTTCATAAACAACGACAGACACGCCATAAAGGCTATAAACGACAGTACCGCCGCCGTATATAGATCAAGACCTATGAGTACGGCAACCAAACTCATTCCCCATAAAGCAATCGAAGTGGTAAGTCCTTTTAACTGACTTTTGGAACTATACAATATCGTGTTGGAACTTACTACGGCTATACCCACGATCGTTGCGCCGATGACCACCGAAAAATGAGAATTCAATTTTCCTATAATATAACCGTCTATCATACCCGCAAGGGTTGCTATAAGCGATACGAGCATAAAAGTTCTTAAACCTGCGGCGTGCCTTTTGGTTGCCCTTTCGCAACCGATTATCGCGCCCAATACAAGGGATAAGCAAAGTTTGAAAACGATACCCCACACGTTAAAACCAAGGCACCAATCGCCCAATAAATTTGCTATATAATCATTCATTTTCCTTACCTCCTGTTTATAAATTTTCTGTTTTTGTCGCTACTATAAAGCAATTCTTCCGAAGTAACCTCGTCGGATTGTTCCGCCGCGTCGCAAAAAGCCTTTTCTTCTTCGCTTCTTGCGTAATTATCTCGGTCGATTTCTTTTTGGATTTCGTTAAGTTTTTCTATCAAAATTTCCCTTTGCGTCTTTTCGGGCTTCGTAACCTCTTTAGGTTGTTCGACGTCGTTACCTATCGAGCCGGAAAGCGTAAGTGCGAGTTTTGCCATTGCGGGACCTATAAGTTCGTATAAAATACTCGACGACATAATTATCGTTTGTATTACCGTGCCGACGTCTCCGCCGATGGTTCTGGCGGCAAGTTCGGATAGACCTATCGCAACGCCCGCCTGCGGTATAAGGGCAAGCCCCATGGCGTAAGTCGTTCTTTTTGGCTTTTTGCAAATTTTGCAACCCAAAAATGCACCGAGGTACTTACCGAGTATTCTTACGACGAAGTATAGGCAACCAATCAATATAAGAGATACCCCCGCTATGCTCGAGCTTGTGTTAAAAAGCGTGTCGAGTTTGAAAGTCATACCCGATCTTACGAAGAACATCAAAAGTATGGGCGGAGAAAAGTAATTGAGTTGCTTAAATAATTTATCGTCGCCCGACAGATTTATGTAAACGGCACCCATTACCATACATGCAAGTAACGGAGAAACGTTTAGCGCGGCACCTACACCGCAAAGGGAGAACAACAAAGCAATCGAAACGATAAGTCTGTTATCGGTAGAACGCTTTTGCATAAGCACTTTCAATATAACGCCCGTTACACCGCCTAAAATCAACATTAAAATGTTGTACAAAAACGGCAAAAGCACCGTTTTTGTATCGACGTACCCCGAAACCGTTGCCATTGCGACGGAAATTGCTATACTGAAGGCAAACAGCGACACTACGTCGTCGAACGCCACTATCGATATAAGAGTATCTACGAAATCGCCTCTTGCCTTCGTCTGCCTGATGGTCATAAGCGTCGATGCGGGTGCGGTTGCCGAAGCAAGCGCCGACAATACGAGCGAAAAAGCAAGACCGAGATTAAGTATAAAATAGGTCAATACGAACACCAATAAAGACGCCATAAGCGATTCTAATACGGTAAGAATCAATAATTGCTTTCCCTTGCCCTTAAAGGACGAAACTTTAAAAAATTCGCCTGCCGAAAATGCTATGAAGGCAAGCGCGACGTCAGATATGAAAGCCGAACCCTCTATAACGTTTTCGGGTACGGCGTTTAGGCAAAACGGTCCGATAATTATCCCCGCCAAAATGTAAGCGGTAACGTTCGGGAGTTTTAATAGTTTCGTTAGCCTCGTCATTAAAAAGCCCGATAAAAGCACTATTGCTATTGCCAAAATTACGGCGGAGACCGGCGAAGTTGCCTGCAACTTTTGATAAAATTCAGTCAATTTTCCATCCTCCTCGATATATCTTTCTATATATATTGAAACCGAATTATTGAAAACGACCGAACGGCGGGTTTGTGCGGTAAAAGGGCTCGAACGGCGGTTTTACGGCAATAAATATACATCGGTTTCAAAGTATATCGACTATTTTACACTAAAAAAAGGGTAATGTCAACATTAAAATCGAGTTTTTTAGTTTTTATACACATAATGCCTATTTGTACAAAAAGATACAAAACCTAAGGTTTTGTCGATTAAATTACAACCGTAAAGCGATTAAATTACAACCGTAAACGTAAAAAAAGCGTTATGCCGTCTACGCTTTATCGGGGCGGTAACGATCGGTCGAGAAAATCAAAGTTGCCTTCCAAAAAGAATTTGTAGTCTCGGGTTTTTGCTTCGGCGTATTCTTTTTTTATCATTCTTTTAATATCGTCGAGTTCCTTTTCGGTAAGGCTTTCGTAGGGTTTGAAATCGATTGTTTTTAGTGAGATGAGTTTTAAAATATACTCGTAAGCGTCGGCAATGTATTCTTGCTTTAAAACTTTTACTGGCTTATCGCAAGTATATGCAAACGGTATGTTTTCAAGCTTAGTAAAATCATCCGAAACGACGGTATAAATATATCCGAAAACGCCTCTATAGGTCGATTTAAGGGCATTTTTGTAATATTCTTCGATTCTTAATTTGTCATGAGAAAACCCGTAACTTGCCCACTTATAATATCTGTCGAGCGGTTCATGCATAGAAGAAAGCCAAAATTTTTCGACGGCGTTCGAAAGATAAACGCAAACGTTTGCTTTTTTTGAAGAAAAGTAGCATAGCGGTTTGTCGTGATTGGATATTCTCGGCTCGATATATTCGATTTCGCCGATTTTTGAGGCGTGGTACAATATCATATAGCATTCCTCGCTTTGTTTTTATTATCTTATAGATTGCATTTATTATGCCAACCGTTATATATTTAATAACGTTGTTGTTTAAACGGTATTGGCGGGCAAAAAAAGCACGAATTTAAACGGTACGGACGGGCATAAATGATCTGAGTTTAAACAATATGGCGAGCATAAAAGCCCGAGTTTAAACGGAGTGCGTATGCGCAAAAAGCCGAATCTGCTTTTTTGCTATTAAAAAATCTTGATTGTTTTTTAAAATCTTTTTTGCTTTTTTAAAATGGCACTTTGTTTGCTTTTTAAAAGGTCATTTTGTTTATATTAAACATAAAAGTGCCTCTATAGGTCGGTTATCGACACTTTTTAAAAAACAAAACACAAACAGCAAATTAAAATACCCGTGTTTTTAGATGAAAACATGTTTTTAGTTACACTTGTTTTAAAAAATACTTTTTTTGTTTATCTTAAACAAAAAAATGCCTCTATAGGTCGGTTATCGACACTTTTTAAAAAATACTTTATCGGAACGTTCTATTATTTTGCATGGTATTAAACGATATAAATTCCGTTGTCGTTTACGTTTTTTGTATGCACGATTACAAAAACGCAACAAATAATATTTTTTAACGACACATTCGTTAAGCAATCGGTTAATATCTTATATCAAATAATATCACATAATCGATAATTTTTCAAATATTTTACGTCGGCTGACAAAACGCCTATTAAATCAATTTTATAGGTACACAGTTACGTTAGATGTTCTTCTACGTTAAAATTCGCCCGTGGCGAGGGTGAAACCTTTCCATTTGTGAAACCTTTCTGTGGACTAATCATTTCCGTGAACCAAGCATTTCCGTGAACTAAGCCTTTCCGTAGGTCATCCTGAGCTTGTCGAAGGATCCAGCGGCAAAGCCGCGCATATTATATAATTTGCCATTCCTTGTTAGCCTTCACCCGGTAGGGGCAAGGGGGATCTCTTTGCGGTGGATGAGGTTGACTATATAATTTGTCATTCCTTATCTACCCCTTTTGTGCAAAGAGGGGTGTCGATGAAATCGACGGGGTGATTGTCGTAATAAACGTTATTCCCTTATGCGGCTAACGCCCGGATGTTTCGACTACGCTTGCGCTCCGCTCAACATGACGTAATAAGGTAGGGGAGTTAATATAAACTTTACAGTTATATAAATCGTCCAACCTCATCCGTCTCTACGAGACACCTTCCCCTACCAGGTGAAGGCTTGCTGACGCTCAATATAACTAAAAAGTAACTATAATCGACTTATAGAAGGACTTTTACTGTTAATCACATGTTAATAAACTTTACAATTACATAGACCGCCCAACCTCATCCGTCTCTACGAGACACCTTCCCCTACCAGGTGAAGGCTTGCTGACGCTCAATATAACTAAAAAGTAACTATAATCGACTTATAGAAGGACTTTTACTGTTAATCACATGTTAATAAACTTTACAATTACATAGACCGCCCAACCTCATCCGTCTCTACGAGACACCTTCCCCTACCAGGTGAAGGCTTGCTGACGCTCAACATGACTAAAAAGTGACAATAATCGGCTTATAGGTGGACTTTTAATGCGTTATAACCGGTGAATACACATAAGTTAATATAATCTTTTATCATTACTTTGATAAGCCTTTTACCTATTCCTATGGTAATATTTGTATAGAAAAAGGACACGGCAAATTACGATGTTGCGTAACTTGTGGTGTCCTCTTTTAATAATTTTTTAAAAGATTTGTTTTAAAATAATCTTTATAATAAAGTCTTTACAATGTTTGCTCAAAAATAATCTTTTGTAATAAAATCATATTTGTTTTAAGATAATCCTTATAATAAAATCTTTCTAAATAATTTAGTTTTCGGCCGTGGCTGTTTACTTCTCGTTTTTTAACTTCAAATACCTATTCTGTTTTAGTCGTACTTATTTACTTGGTCTACTACTACTAATTTACTTTGTAGTCTTTTAACACTACTATTTATTTCGTAGTTTTAGTCGCTTTAATTACTTTAAAGTTTTTAATCACTACTATTTATTTCAAGGCTTTCAGCCGTGGCTGTTTACTAAAAAATTTTTAATTACTATACTTACATTGCGTAATTTCAGTCATGTAGATTTAGACCTTTTGCCGAGTAGATTTAGACCTTCAGACATAGGGATTTAGTCCTTCAAGCCAATGATTTTACGCCTTCGGCCGTGGCTGTTTACTACGATAGTAAAAATTCGACGGTTACGGTTTCGGTAACAGGGGCGGTAAATTCAACCGTCAACAAGCGAGTGTCGGGGGCAAAGTTACTGTCGGAAAGGATAAATTCGCCTTTCTTTTTGCTCCTCGTAATCGATTTTATCTCGGAACCGTTTACCAAAACTTCGGCAACGTTGGCTAAATCGCTTGCCATATGGTATTTGATGCGTATTTTGCGGGTTTTTTCGGCGTATTCGCCTTTAAAAGTACCGTTTGCTCCGCACAAAGTAAATATTACTTTATTATCCTCGTACTTTAATGAATATTCGGTCGTGCGGAATTCGCCTAATTTATAGGCGGTGGTGTTTCTGTCGTCTTCGTAGATAAAGCCTACGTCGGAAGCCGTTTTCGAAGGGAATAAATCAAAGGTAAGTTTATTCCATTTTTGAACCTTGGTGTTATGGGCGTCGGGTGCAGTAACCATAACCCCGCCCGAACGCATGAAAATCGGAAATACCGCAATGTCGTCGGTTTTAAACTTTATAGTCTTTCCGCCGACGTAACGTTTGCCGGTAAACAAATCGATCCACTGACCCTCCGGGAGATATACCTTGCGACTGTCTAAATCGTAAGATTCCGTGCTAAGCAGTCTTAAAACGGCTTTATCCCCGCCTTGGAAATATTCTATCTTTAACGTATGAACTTCATCGGCTTTAAATTTGCCCAAGTCGTACTTTGTCGCAGAATGGCAATTCCAATCGTCTACATAAAGTTTGCCGTCCACCCAAACGCGTACGCCGTCGTCTGCTTCGATAAACAATTTGCAATCTTTTTTAACGCAAACCGAAGTTTCCCATTTTGCCGAATATTCGTATACGGGTACTCCTTTTTCGGGCGAAACGTTGTCGCAATTCATCGTAATATCGTTGTAGCAAACTTCTTTAATAGGTTCGCCTTGAAGGCTTCTGCCGTCGTAAAATTTTACTTTAACGGGAGAGGTGAACCACGTCGACGGAACTTGATTAAATTTTGCACCGACCACGGGGGCAACGAGTAAGTTGTTGCCTATCATGTATTGAGCGTCGCACTTTGCCGCCTTTTTGTCGTTAGGGTAATTCCATAACATACTGCGACAAATAGGACTTCCGTCACGGTAGGCTTTGTATGCCTCGGTGTAAATAAGAGGTAACAAACGATACCTTAATTTTATGTAATTACGGGTAACTTTTTCGACTTCCTCGTCACCGTAAGCCCAAGGTTCGCGGTAACGAACGAGACCTTTCGTGCAGTGAGGACGCAAAACGGTAGCAAGACTACCAAACTGCATCCATCTTATAAAAGCCTTCTTGTCGGGGTTGCCGATATGCCCTCCGCAATCGGGGTGAACGTACGCTATGCAGTTGTCCCCGCCCTTAACGATTTGGGTTACCGCAGCGTATAAATCGGTGTAATCGGAACCGATATCGCCCGTCCACTGTATGGAATAACGGTGGCTTGCACTGTTACCTATGCCTAAGTAATTGCCGTTTGCGATGTTATCTACGTTCGACATGATGTCGGGACGACGATAAACGGTATCGTTTTTCGCCTTTTTTTGGTAAACGTGTTTCGTAATATCGCCGAAAACATGCATCCCCCAAGTTTCGGGAGAAATGCCTTCAACGGGCGAAACGAGTTTGGTATGCCAGTTTCTATCGTACCACCAAGTATCGAGCCCGTTATTAAGATGCTCGGAAAGGCGGGTTTCGCGATATTCTACTTCTTTGGGGTCGATACAGTTTTTTGCTCCTTCAAAGGGTTCCGGATGGTCGTTAAACATAACGTCGACACCGTGTTCGTGCGCAAAGCGGAAATACCCGGGCATGTCTGGGAATAAATCGGTATCTACGTCGTAACCTATACCGCGGTCGCTCGCCTTGCGCCAATCGGTATCGATTACTATGTTGTCTAAAGGAATGTCGTGTGCCGAGTAGTCCTCTATCATTTGCTCTGCTTCGCGCTGGCTATATTGATAATAACGACTGTTCCAACTGCCTAACGTGGAAAGACGAACGAGTTCGGGTCTTCCGGTTAGTTCTACGTATAACTTACGCAATTTTGCACCGTCCTTTCTGCAGACGAGCAAGTACACGTCTTGAACGCCTTTTTCGATAACGTAGCCGTTATTCGGCTCGTTTACGAAAGTATAACCGCCATCGGGCACTATAACGCGCGGAGTATCCGCCAACGGGAAAACCACGGGGGTTTTGTCCATTAAAGGAAGTTCACCGCTGTTACGCAAATTTTTATAAACGTATTCGGTTTTTCCGTTCACCGAAAGGGTTATTCCGACAAGACTTTTGGCTTTTTTCGGAATAAATACCGTTATGTCGCCGTGCGTTACGGTGACGCCGTCGTCACCCGTTTTAACTTCGACGTCTACGCCTTTAAAACCGCTTTTGCTTGCGACGAGAAAGGTGTCTTTGTCGCAAAAAACGCCGTTTTTCGCTACTTCGAGACGAACTATGTCGTCGGAATAAAATTTAACCCGTATGTCGTTATAAATGTATTCTTTCACGTTTTTCATATCCTTATTTTTATAGTTTTAAGTACTTATTTTTTAAATTTTTTATGGTTTTCGAGTAATAGCGCAAAGCAACCGCCGACTACGCTACGAGCCCTGAAATACAACTGCTCGCCGGTGTCACCTCTGTACCAATCGCCGAAAGGTACGCGCTTTGGAGAGTTTTCCAAGAAATAAACGATAGGTTCGATTATTTTCTTGCGTTTTTCTTTATCGTCGGTAAGAACAGCCGTCCAGACCAACCAGTCGCTTTTTACGAAATTTTCAAGCTGTAAAATGGGCGTGCCGAAACGATCGCAAACCTTGACGTAATAATCTGTTTCGCTTTCCATGAATTTTTTGGAGAACAAGCCCAAATTCAAAAGTTTATCGAAAAGCATGTTGTATTTGATGCCGTAGGTGTCTTCGCCACCGTCCCAAGTAAGCGGAGAATGGGTAAATTTATTTGAGAAGGCTTCTATTTTATTTGCATAATCGTGTGCCGTCTCTTCATATTTTTCATAGTCTTGTCCGCTTGCTTTTAAAAGTTCGGCATAACAGGCTATACCTACCGTCGCTTTAACGGCAAGGTTGAGGTTGTTTGCTATATGCCCCGCAAAGTCGTCGGTGCAAAGTTGGTTTGCCGGTTTAAGACCGTATTTTACAAGGTATTTAACCCATTTTTTGCACAAATCGGCGTTTTCCGAAAAGAGCGACAAATCGCCGTCGTAAGCGTAGCACGCCATAAGCATTATAATCATATTAGCGCATTCTTCGACGGGCATTTGCATGCTTAAATCCATCTCTCCGCCCGCTTCGGGGAAAAGATAGTATTGCGGATGAATTTCGCCAAACTCGGTTTTTGCCAAACTTTTATATTTGCCGTCCCTGTTTGCGCCGTAAACGTTACCCGCACAGTGAGGGTAGGTGCCGACGTCGTGAGGGGCAAAATCGAAATTCCATACCGGCATACGGGCAAACTTGATGATGGGACGAAGCATACCTTTAACGTATTCGGTGTTATATAACAAATACAGAGGCATGCTCGGATAACTTACGTCAAGGGTGCCGATACAGCCGTTACTGCCGTTTTCCTTGGATAAGAATATCAAATTGCCTTTTTCGTCGCCGATAATAGTGTGTGCGGCGATACTTTGACGCAGGGAAGCAACGAGAATTTTATAATAATCCTCGGAAATGCTTTCGGCTTGCTTTTTAATTTTGAGATCTTCTTCGTCGAGATGTTTTTCTATTTGCGCCTTGTGTTTACGAACGTCCGAAATGGCGTCGAGCACGGTGTGTTTTTCCAAATACAAACTCTTTTTGAAATCGCCGAAGTAGTCGATGGCGACTATACTGTCGTAAGCAAGGGTTATAAAACCGCTGTTTCCGTAAGCAAAAGCGGCTATATATTTTTCTTCGCCTTCGTTTGAAAAATCCTTTTCGCCGGTTATAAGATATCTTGCCAAATCGTAACCGTCGAGAGCGACGGCTTTTTCACCGCAAACGTACCAATAACCCCAATCGGCACCGCATAAGTCTTCGTTGTTGGACAAATACAGTTGACGCTTTAAGCCTAAAAAGGCTACTTGGTCTTTGCCTAAATTATACGAATAGTTACGGCATGCGTCGTTTTTCGGCAAAAGATCGTTTGAATTATAAGCAATTCTTCTGTTTACGAAAAGCGATACTTCCTCAACGTCGCTATCCCCGTTTAACTCGTAAGAAAGATAGCAAACGGGCTGGGAAACGCGCATCGGATCGTCTAACGGAAGGGGCGAAACGAACTCCGTCTTAAAGTTAGAACCGTTTATATCAAAGGTATAAGTCGTTTTAAAGGATGAAATTTCAACGTCCTTTTGTTCGGCTTTTTTAACGGACTTTGCGCCGATTTTATCGACGTCGCCCAAAAAACACCAAATAGTGCCGTCGGTAAGTTTAACAAAGCCGTACATGGGCTTTTCTTCGCCGTACCAACTCGTTACCTGTGTTTTATTGAGTTCTTCCGTAGTACACCACAACGAAAAATTAGGATCTTTTAAAAATAGCGGATATGCGGGTAATTTTCTTTTCATTTTTATCTCCTCCCGTTTAAATTTTCGTCCGCAGAAGAGGACGTAGAATGAGCCGTAAAAACAGATATTTGTTGTTCGGCTTGAATATTTATGCGTTTTGTAAGTAAAATGTTTTGACTGCTGTCGCCTACTTTGATTTCATAGGTACCGCCGTTTACCGTCCAATCGTCGAAAATGACGGAATAATAACTAAACGATTGTTTATCGAGGGCGATTTCGACCGTTTTGGTTTGCCCCGCCGAAAGATATACCTTTTTAAAGCCTTTTAACTCTTTTATCGGGCGATATACCGCCGCCTGAGGTTCCGAAACGTAAACCTGTACGACTTCGGCACCGTCTACCGAGGATGTGTTGGTTACGTCGACGGAAACGGTCCACTTTTCGTCTTCCTTATTTTCGGTTACATTTAAATTACTCATGGTAAAGGTCGAGTAACTCAAACCGAACCCGAACGGAAAAGCGATATCTTCTATATGTCTGTCAAAATAGCGATATCCGACGTCCAAGCCCTCGGAATACCTATTGACCATGTGATTTGCAAAAGTGTTTTCCGAAGGATAAAGGTAGCGTGATAAGGCGTAAGTTTCGGTAAGTTTTCCGCTCGGATTTACTTTGCCAGTTAATACGGAAGCCAAAGCACGATGCCCCGCTTCGCCCGCATAACCTACGTAAACGACGGCGGCTACTTTGTCTATCCACTTAGTCATATCTATTGCCGAACCGCAATGCAACACGACTACGGTGTTGGGGTTTTGTTCGGCAGTGCGTAAAATAAGTTTTTCCTGATTGTCGTTTAAACGCATGCTATCGGCTCTGTCGTCGCCTTCCTGATCGTAAAAACCCGCAATAACGACGGCTACGTCGGCGTTTAACGCGCAATTTACCGAATCTAAAAACTGTAAATCGCATACCGCCCATGAAGCGTTTACCGTAATTTTACTGTTCGGCAAACACTCTGCAAGCGTTTTGTCCAAAAAGTCGGGTTCTTTGGTGGGAACCACCCTCGAAGAACCTCCGCCACTGAAATATTCGCCTATATGCTCGCAACCGATTGCAACGCTTTTGCCGTCCGATATAGGCAAAACGCCGTTGTTTTTAAGAAGAACTATCCCCTCTTCGGCAACGCGTTCGGCTAAAGTCAAACGCTGTTTTACGGTAGTCGAAACCTTACGCAGTTTGCTTTCGCTTTCGGCTTTATCGATAAACGCCAAAACGCGTTCTGCGCAAGCGTCTATCTCGGCTTCGGTAATTCTGCCCTCTTTATAGGCAAGTTTTAAGTTTTCATAACCCTCTTCGGAATATGGCATTTCGATATCCAGCCCCGATTTTACCGATGCGCAATGGTCTTTAACCGCACCCCAGTCGGATATTATAGTGCCGTTGCGTTTCCACAACGTGTTCCTTAAAAGGGAGTTCATTTTTCCGTTTTGCGACATGCGCACGCCGTTAACGAAATTGTAACTGCTCATTACGCACCAAGGATCTGCTTTTAAAGCGATTTCAAAGGCACGAACGTAAATTTCCCTCAACGTGCGTTCGTCTACATCGCTCGACGTCCAAAGTCTTCCCACTTCCAAATTGTTGCAACAGTAGTGTTTTAGCGACGTTCCCACGTGATGATCCTGAACTCCTTCTATGTAGCGTTCGGCAAAGGTGCCTGAAATAAAAGGATCTTCCGAAAGGTATTCGAAATTACGCCCGCACATCGGAGTGCGCTTTATATTTACGCCCGGTCCCAATATTACGTCCACGTCATGTTCGATACAGTCGTCCGCAATAGCCGAGCCCGTTTCATAGGCTAAATCGGTATTCCAGGTTTGAGCCAAAACCGTTGCGGAAGGATAGGCTACAGAAGGTAAATCGTGCATGTTGTCGTTTTCGTCGGGGGCGCAATAACGCAAGCCGAGCGGTCCGTCCGATACACGCACGCGGTATAAAAGTCCGTTTAAATCTTCGGTATGCCAGCAGTCTTTGCCGGCAAGAAGTTTTATTTTTTGTTCGACCGAAAGGTCGGATAATTTTATTTTCATAATGCTTCCTTCAAATTCACTCTATACCTATAGTAAAACTTATACCATACTTATAGGCAAAAATCAATCTTTTAAATTGCTTAAATAAGAAACGGGTACGATTTTATGTATGAGATAATAAGTACGATGTTCTAAAAAAATCGCCTTTTTAGATCACGTAACGGCTAAAATCGTCCCGATTAATCGTGTATATTGTTTGAATTGGCTTTTAACCAATCGTTTAGATTGGTTTTTGACCTGTCGTTCGGATTAGTTTCCGCTGTACAGCGTTACCGGCAAAACAACCCTTTTAACGGGTTTAGTCGGATTTTTCAAACGCTCCTCAACCACGCGGTAAATTTCGTGCGCAAAATGTTCGTAATCTATCTTTATGGTGGGTATGCGTCTTAAACCGCAAACGAACTTTCCGAGCCCATCGAAGCCTACTACGTCCAAATCGGGGTAAATGCGTCTGACGTCGGTATAATGTTTGTCGAGTTCTTCGAGCAGTCTGTAAGCGTACTCGTCGTTGAAGCAAAATATTTTACGGCAACCGTTTTCTATACGACCGCATACATCGGAAATATTCCCGTCTCTCAAACTGTAATTGATAATTTCGACGTCCTGTTTAAGCAAAGTAAGTTCCTTGGAAAAAAAGCATCTTCTCGTTTCGTAAAAGACGTCTTCATCCCCCACGTAAATGTATTCACCGTTATAATAGGGGTTAAACAGATAACGTGCGGCAAGTTTGCAACCGCCTTCGTCGTCTACGCAAACGTGGTCGTACCTCGTTTTCGGATTCGTCATACTACCTACGCAAACGATTTCGATATTGTTAAGCTTGGCAAAATCCGCCGTTTTTTCGTCGATTTCGGCAAAAACGACGAGTAAATCGACACGTTGCAAAACGCACTGCTTTATTACTTCCACGTCGAAGCGCGGATGGCACAAAAACACCAAAGAAAAATCGTCCCTGCTGAAAAACAGTTTTCTGAGTTCTTCGTTCAGGGTGTTAAAATACAAGTTCGAAAAGATACTAAGGTAAACGCCGATAACCGCACGCTCATCCGTTTTCATCATTTGCGCTACGTGGTTTGGCATGTAACCCATTTCTATTGCGGTTTTGCGAACCTTGCTTTTCATTGCGTCCGAAATATCGTCCATATCGCGCAAGGCGTGGGATACGGTGTTAATCGAAACGCCGAGAGCGGACGCTATCGCCTTCAAACTTACGTTTTTACTCATTTTATAACGTCTCCGGTAATAGGATCGAACAACTTCATGTCTTCCTTGTCGAAGGACACGGCTATTTCGTCCTCAATGGTAATTTTATCTTTTGCATCGTAACTGCCGACCATATCTTTACCGCAAAAATCGAAGTGAACGCTATACTCGCCGCCGAGCAATTCGCATACGGTCGGGTAAGTAACGAAAGCTCCCTTTTGAGGCTCGCCCTTGACTTTTGCTATACGCATACGCTCCGAACGAACACCGACGGTAAGTTTATGCGGAGATTGGAGATATTTTTGAAGTTTTTCCAACTTCTTTTCGCAAATCCCGCATTCGAAAGAAAAATCCTCGATGGTTTCCTCTTTCTTTTTAAGACGGCTTATCCAGTTTTTAAGGTTTGAAAATACTCCTTTTTTGTTTGCCGAAGAGTGTTTGTCCTGTCTCGGTTCACCCGTTGCCGACAAAATTTTAATTATACTTTCCCTGGCTTTTGCGTCGAAGTTATTAAGCATTGCGGTAAACTCTTCGATTTTTTTGCGATAGAATTCGTCGTGTTTACGGCAAAAATCCTCTCCCAAATCGTATTTGATTCCGCTAACGTTCAACGACGAGTCGCTCGGTGAATATTCTCCGCCGAAAATATTCATTGCGGGCGAACCTATAAAGCGTGCCACGAAAATATTTTGAGGGTCGTTATAGACCTCTTCGGGGGTGCCTATTTGTTGGATAAACCCACGGGACATAACGACGATACGGGTAGCCATGGTCATGGCTTCCGTCTGGTCGTGGGTTACGTAAATTGTTGTCGCGTTGATTCTGTTATGTAATTTAACTATTTCGCTACGCATCGTCAAACGAAGTTTTGCGTCGAGGTTTGATAAAGGTTCGTCCATCATAAAGACGGGAACGTTTTTGATTATCGCACGCCCTAACGCCACACGTTGCATTTGCCCGCCCGAAAGTTCTTTGGGAAGTTTGTCAAGGTACGGCACGATATCCAATTTTTCGGCTGCTTCGAAAACTTTAACGCGGATTTCGTGAGGAAGATGTTTGCGGTTTTCAGTTATAACGTTGCCGTTTTCGTCGAGCAAACGGCATTCGTCGTCAAGCCTTTCGCCTGCTTTTTCGGCTTCGGCTTTAATTTCCTCGAGTTGTTTTTCGAGCAATTTTTTCTGCTCTTCTATTTCCTCTGCGGATTTGCAAACGGAAAGAAGTTTACGCGCGGCATCGGGCGAGATGCGTAGCGCGGCGGACAATTCGTCCGCGCGTTTGCCCTCGGTACCTTTTGCGGAGTTAACCGAAGCAACGACTTTTACGACGTCTTCTGCGCCGTAAGTATTTAAAACGTGAAGTCTTTCCCACATGTCGTAGGCTTTTTTATTGCGAACGGGTACGGGATAACTGTTTATGGTAAGCGGGAAGGCTATATTCTGATAAACCGTCATTTGGGGATACAAGGCGTAACTTTGGAAAACTATAGCCATTTTGCGTTCGTTGCTCGGCTTATAGTTTAAAAGTTCGTCTTCCAAGTATATATCGCCCGAAGTTATATCTTCAAGCCCCGCAATCATACGTAAAGTCGTGCTTTTACCGCAACCCGAAGGACCGACGATTACGATAAAATCACGTTTATTTACGTCCAAATTGAAGTCATACACGGCTTTTTCGCCGTTAGGATACACCTTTTCGAGGTGTTGTAAAGTTAAAAAGGGTTTATTGTTCAATTGTTCTGTCATCCTTTTACCCCCGTTGACGCAAGCCCGTCAATCATTTTATTTTGGGTAATTATAAATATAATTACGATAGGAATAAGTGCGAAAACGCTCGTAGCCATCGCTATGCCGGTTGCCGACCATCCGTTACCGCCCGTATAGCCCGTAAGCGCGACGGTAACCGTGTTCCAATAAGACTTTTCGCCGTTTAACAAAAGTTGAGGCCAAACGAGGCTGTTCCAACTTCCCGTAAAGGTAAAAAGCACTATAAGCATGACGGTGGATTTTGCAAGCGGACATACGATTCTTCTGAATATTGTCATACTGCTTGCGCCGTCGCTTTTTGCACTGTCCACGATATCCATCGGTATAGACAAGAAGAAGTTCCGCATAAGGAGCATATTGAATATACCGGTAATGCCGGGAACTATCAGCCACATATAAATGTAGGCGTATGAGGCTGCACCGCTCGAAATATTGAGAGTGCGACGCAAACTCGAATAAATGGCGAATGAGGGAGCGGTACCGATTACGCCGGGCACTGCCATCCACAAAAGGAAGAACTTAATTAAGGCGTCCTTTCCCTTAAAGCGTAAAAATACGACGGCGTACGCCGTAAGTAGGTCCACGATTACCGTAAGAGCGACGGTTGCAAGTGTACTCCACAGCGAGTTCAACATCCATATCGGCATATTGTCTATTTTGCCCTCACGGACGATAAAGCCCTCGTAATGTTTAAGCGTCCACTCACTCCAAGAGGAAGGAAACAATTTTTCCGGATGAACTTGTAAATCGTAGTCCGATTTAAACGAAGTACCCACCATATAAATAAGAGGCAATACCCAAATGACGGAAACGATGAACATAACGATAAAGGATACTATTTGTTCGCGACGTCTTGTGCGTTCGGATTTAGTCAGTCGACGTTTGTTTGCAATCATCATTTTAAGCCTCCTCCGTAATTATCGGCGTGCTTACGCTTGACGCGTCCAAAACCGTTGAATTTTTAATAAAGTTTTTGCACATCAAACTGTAACGGGAACGTTTACGCCTTGGCGCGGTAACTTTGGTTTCTATAACGCTTAAAATAAGCACTATAGTACCGAAAACTATTGCCGCTGCGCACAAATACCCCGTTTGTTTGGCGTAACTTAAACCGCCCATAAGATACGTTTGAATAAACATCATGGGTGAAACGAAAATACTTTCGTTTTCGTAAGTATTTAATACGTACGGTTGGGCGTACAGGTTAAGATACCCTATAAAAGTATTGAAAAGACAAACGTTTATTGCGGGGCGGATATTGGGTAAGGTAACGCTTATAATGCGTTGCATACGGTTACCGCCGTCCATTTCGCAAGCCTCGTACAAAGACTTGGGAACGTCCCTTAACGCACCCGAGAAAATGACGAAGTTAGTACCCGTTTGCCACCATATACTTGCAATGAGCATAACCAGCCACCTTTTAGTATCGCCCTGCCAAGGTTTACCCGAAAGCCATTCTATTTTAGTGCCGAAAACAGCGTTGATAAGACCGGTTTCGTCACCCTTAAACATATTGCCGAAAATAATACCGACAATGGTTACGGATACTATGCTCGGCAAATAAATTATTGCCCTGTATAATTTGTACCCCGGGGGATGCATATTGATAAAATAAGCTAAAATTAAGGGGATAACTATAAGAAGGGGTACTGCGACGGCGTCGAAAGCAAACATCGTAAGAAAACTATCCCAAAACAATTTCGAAATGGGATGGTCAAAGTCGAATATGGTCGCAAAGTTTTGGAATGCTATGAATTTACTCGTTCCCGAGTCGTACGGGTTGTAACTCATAAAACTGAATACGAAGCCCATAACGAAAGGGATCACGGTAAAGACCAAAAAGACTATTAAAAAAGGGCTCATCAAAAGAAGCGCAAGAAGCGCTTCTTTTCTTTTACGAGCCTTTAATTGTTTAATTTTTAACGAAGAGTCTATCATAACAGACACCTTATGCTAAAATATTAACCGAAGAAACTGATGCTGTTGTTTGCCGCATCCTGTTTTTGTTTTATGGTAGAATAGTCGCGATCAGGGGTGTGGTTATCCTGCGCGTCTACGGTGTCGGCGAACGTTGCTCTTAAGTTATCGGTTATTGCCGCATAGTGAGGGGTCGCGCCTACGCAGTGGAAGTTATCGATACTGCCGTAGAATTTGCTTATAAAGTTAACTACGTATGCCGATTGAGAATACTTTGTATTTGACGTAATGGCATTACTTGCACTGATATGTCCCGCTTTTGCCCATTCCGCACCTGCTTCTGCGTTGGTGGTGAACCATTTGATAAATTCCAAAATAGCGGCTTTTTTGTTAATGTCGGTAACCGTTCTTGCCATTGCAAAGAAGTGGCTGTCGCCGTAAACGGCGTTCTTGTTCGGGTTATCGGTCATTGCGAACCAACCGGTATATGAGTTTCCGCCTAAAACGGTTTCGAAAAGTTCTTCTTCGGAATCGAGTTTTTGTTGTGATACCATAGTAGTAACAAGGTCTGTCATGCTCCAAGGATCGGTAAAGTAGAATAATCTTTGACCGTTTAAAAAGCCTTGAAGAGCGGACGAACTGCTTTCGGCAAAGTTAGCGTAACCGAGCCTGAACAATTCACGGAAGGATTCGCTTGCGTTACTGATGGCGACGCGGTACGCTTCGTTGTCATACCATTCGGCCATAAGAGTCGATTCGTTGTAAAGGGCTGCGCCGTTTTGAAGTACCGCACTTAAATAAACGTAGTTACTGAAATAATCTCCGCCGGTAGTCCAAGCGATTGCCGCTCTTCCGTATTTATCCTTAAATGCTTTACAAACGTCCAAAAGTTCCGCTCTGTTCGTAGGAAGTTCCTTGCCTAATTCGGCAAGAAGTTTCTTGTTGTAGAAAGATACCTGACTTTGTGCGTCTGCGGGAACGCTGAAAGTATAATTTTCGTAACCCGCCGACATGTATTTAGCCAAACCGACTGCGTAATCGCTTGCGTCGAAGGTTATACCGCTTGCTTCCATTGCTTCGTTAAGAGGTTGAATAATCTTGTTGTCGGCAAAGTTTTTATGCGATTTTTGGTGGGACATGAGAAGATCGGGGGGATTGGAGTTATTGTGAATTTTCGTAGAAACGGAGTTTTCGTAGTCGCCTGCAGCGATGTTGTTTACGGTTACACGAATTTTACCTTGATATTCACGGTTGAAAAGGGTAACGAGTTGGTTAAAAGCGTCTTTATCGTCACCGGCAACGACGGTGTCGAGTTTGATACTGACGTTGTTAAATATAACGTTGCCTTCGGCGTCTTTTTGAAGTTCGCCTTCGGTAGACCACCATTTATTTTTATCGGGATCAGTACCGTCACCGGAATCGGTAGGCGTACAAGCGCAAAAAACGATTGCCGTCACAAAGCACATAATTAAGCAAAGTAATGATCTGAGAAAATTTTTCTTCATCTTTTATTTCTCCTTGGAATTTTATTGTTTTTTCAAGCGAATGACAAATCCGCCTTTAGCGTACATTTTTAAAGTCATTTTCGTATCGTTGTCGACGGTTTCGGTTGTCTTTTTGACGGACTTACCTTTTTCGTTGACGTCGGTATATATTTCCGCCTTGTAGTTTCCGTCGTCGAGGAAAGAAAAGTCAATAGTTACTTCGTCTTCGACAATCGAGTTGGCAGCGCATACGAACCAATAATCTTCCGTTTGAACGGCTGCACAATAGTAATAATCTGGTTGACCGCTTAAGAATATCGTTTGTTGTCTTAATGCGGGAATGGACTTATAGAAAGAATAAATGGTGCTTTCTTCGTAAGTCTCGGGGTAATCGCCCATCATCGGCATACCTGATTCAAACAATACGGCAAGTGCCATTTGATGTGCCATGGTAAGGTTGTCGCTCATGGGTTTAACGACGGGTGTAAAGTCGGTAGGACCTATTACGCTACGAACGAACAATTCGTTTACCGTTACGTCTGCCGAAACCCTCTTCATCTCGTTGCCGTAAACGGCTTCACGGTTGATGATGTTGGGATATTTGCGACGTTCGCCGGTAGGCTTGTTACAGCCGTGGCAGTCTACCACCATGCGTAATTTTGCCGTTTCCTGATAAATGCTTTCGTACCATTTAATTGTATCGATGTCTTCGCCTTGGTGGGAAGGATCGACTGCATTTAATCCGTCGAAGAAGTCGATTTTGATACCGGATACGCCGAGGCTTGCCCAGCGTTGAAGTTTCGATCTTAAAATTTCCACGTTTCCGTTACCGAAGTCGGCAAGAGAATCGCACCATACGAGGACTTTTATCCCCTTTTCGGTTGCTTCTTTCGTGAAGGACTGAAGTTGTGCGTCGGTAGTACCGTTGTTCCAACCGCCGTCGAGTAAAACGTACTTCCAGCCCATTTCTTTGGCAAGGTTTAAATATTCGCGATGGAGGTTATAATCTTCCTGTCCGCGTTTTCCGTTGTAAATAACCCAGCTCCAAGCGCAAACGCCCGGTTCTACCCAGTCGTAATTATAAGTTTCTTTTTCTTCGTCGGAAAGTTCGTCGTAGTTATCCGGTTTCCAGTATTCCTGATCGTCGTAAACTTTTTCGACGAGTTCGGAAGCATTTACCGTTGCCATATCGCCTACGATGCCCACTCTCCAAGGAGAGTTAAAGGGGTAATCGACTTGATTGTCGTCGATTTTTATACCTGCGGGGGTGTGTACCGTTTGCAATATACCGCTACCGTCTTTTCCTTCGGGAACTTTCAAGAAAGAACCGTACAAACCGCTACCGACGAGTTCGGATTCGGTTACGAGGGAATAATAGTCCGAATTAGGAACTTGATAAAGTAAAGGCATTGCTATATATTGATCGGATGAAAGTTCGGAAATAAAACGTGCCTGATAGGCGGTTTCGTAAGAGAAGCAGTTGGTTCCGCCGGTGGTGTTTTCAATGTATTCCTGCGCCCACATGGTAGCGTCTTTGGGGAAAGCAAAAGTAGTGTCTTCGCTCTTTAACGTCATTGTACCGCTCGTTCCGTCGATTTTTCTTACAACGTATCTGAAAGCGTAACCGTCGTCGTAAGCGCGCATTATAACGTCTAAATAGAATTCCCAAGCCTTTAAGGTTACCGTCGTTTCGTTTGCCGAATATTCGACTTTCGCAAATTTACCGGACTTGTTTTCGTATTCGCCTTCTACCTTTTTCGTAGCGACGTTTTCGATGGTGGTCATCGACAAATCGTCTTCTTCGATATCGAGACCCAAAGAAGATTTTTCGACGACGGTTTTACCGCTTTTCGTCACGGTATAGCTTAATTTGCCGTAAGCATCCATGGTAAGGTTTGCCGTAATCGTACTGTCGGGTGAAGTTACCGTCCAATTTCCTTTATCGGCGAGGTTATCGTTTTGAGTGGCTTCGTCACACGCGACGAGTCCTAAAAGCGACGCACAGCAAAGAAGGGCGCACGCTAAAATCATAATAAGTTTTTTCATAGTTTTCCTCCTTTAAGATACCATGCCCGCAACTTGTGCGTACAATTCTTGAGTTTTTTCGACGAGCATACTGCGCGTTGCGTTTGTATCGGCGAGTAAAGGCATTATTACGCCTTCCGCCGCCGTTGCGTTAACGAGTGCTTTGAGGTTCGAAGAACCGGGTAAAGTATAGTAATTTTCGGGTTTTAAAACATTGCGTAAAAGTTGTACGGCTTTGTTTGTCGAGTTAACGTAAGATTGGTTTTCGATAGCCTTTTTGTTTAAAGGCAAGCATCCCGTTTCGGCAAACCTGTAAGCGTTTTCGGAAACGTATTTTGCAAATTCCGCAGCGGCGCAAGTCTTTAAAGAGTCGGCTAAAACGTTGTCTGCGTTGTTATAGAAACCGATACCCCAAGTGTGTACGGGAACGCGGTCTTTGGCTTGACCGTCAATGTCGGTAAACAAACCGCTCATGGAGATAACGCCTACGCTCGAATCGTTAGCGATTGCGTCTTGAACACCCGTCCAAGATATCATACCCATAAGAGCGTTTCCGCTTTTAACGGTATCGTAAATATTGTTCATGTTGTCGGTATCTACCGTACCGCCCTTGTTTAAGCCGTTTACACCGAATAAATCGTAAGTTACCGTCATAGCCGTAGTTGCACGATCCATCACGCCTTCTTTAAGCCAGTTGTTGATGTAAACACCGTTTTCATAGTTGTAATAGTTTGCATCGTTTTGAGAAAACGCCGTATAACTGGGGGCTTCTTTGTACATCCATTGAGAGGAAGTTATAATGCTCTTGAAGGAAGCGTTTGAACTTTCGCCTTCGGCTGCCTTTTGTAAAATCGCGCTTAATTCGCTGTAAGTGGTAGGTAGCGTATCGCTGTATTTTGCCATAAGGGCTTTGTTGTATACCAAATAGGGAACGTAAGCCGCTACCGGTACCTGTAACAAAACGCCTTTGTTTTTACATTCGTTGGTTGCGCCTTCATAGAAGTCGTCGTTGGAAACGTCTAACCCGGCAAAGGAGTAGATGTCGGCTATAGGATAATAAGTAGTGTAGCAACGCATCTGTTCGGGTGACTGTTGAATACGTAAAAATACGTCTTGTTGGTTAAGTAACGCAGTACCCGTGGTAACGATGATTTTGCCTTCGTTTGCGGTGTTAAACTCGTCTGCAAGTTGTTGTAAAATAGTGGGCGAGCATACGTGCGAAACGCTGTTCCAAATATAAACCTGAGTGTTGTCGTATTTTATGCTTCCGTCGGTGTTACGAGGAATATTTATGGTATACTTGTATTTTGCGTACAAAGTAATGTTATCGTTTACTACCGTTTCGCCGAAAATGAATTCGTTGTTTAAACTCTTATCGGTATACCAACCTTCGAGTTCCATGCCGTAACGTTCGTGTCTGGGTTTGTATTTTTCGAGTACTACACCCTCTTTTTCGGTTTCGATGACTTTATTCGTCGCACCTGCGTAACCGAAGTCGAAAGTCACGGTTGCAATGCCGGGTTTAACTCTCCATACGGCGTACAAAGACAAATCTTTGTAAACCTTGCTTGAAAAATCATACTTTTCCTTTCCGCTTTGGTCGGTCGTCCAGTATTCGAGACGATAGCCTTCCCTCGTGGCTTTCCATTCGGGGGCGGTGGTACCCGTCTGAACGGGGTAAACCCTTGAATCGGCACCGTCGTAGTTTAAATTGTAAGTAACGTTGTAACTTTCTTTGCCGTCTGTTTTGGTTTCGTCGCACGCTACCGTAAATAACGCGCAAAACGCAGTTATTATCGCTAACGACAAAGCCAATAGGCGTGTTTTTGCTTTCATACGATTGCTCCTTATCTTTATTTAATATACAAATACCTATTTTAGGTATTTAATATTCTCGTTTTAACGTTTCGGTATCCTCGTTTTTGTGTTAGGGCGTTTTTTTATGCCTTTACACCGATTTCGATATCGGGATACCTTTCGATATCGTTTAGTTATATTTTTGTCCACTTAAAATATCTTGCGGTCTTTAGTGCTTTTTCTGTTTTAATATTTTGTAATAAAGTTTGTTGTTTGGCTTTGCGTCATTCCGTCATGTTGAAATAAAGCAAAGCGAAGTCCAAACATCCGGGCGTCAGCCGTATAAGGACGAAGAATTATATAGAACAATCCTTCCGTCAGTCTACGACTGCCACATTCCTTTGCACAAGGAAGGCTGACAAGGAATGGCAAATTATATAGATGCGCCTGACGGCTGGATCCTTCGACAAGCTCAGGATGACCTGCGGTAAAATTTGCCCATTGAAAGGATTACACCATACGGTAATTTTCTGCCTTAATAAAGGGACAAGTTTTTTTTGTGATTTTTGCTATATTTTTTGAGTTATAAAGTTATTCGTACTTTAATTATCTTAAATTTTAATGTAAACGTTAAAATTTATACGGCTTACGCCGTCCCCCCGAAGGGGGAACGACGCTTGCCGTAAAGTTTTCAATGAAGATACTTAGGTGAATAATCTAACCAAATACATTCGGTTAATCAATCCTATTGCTTAGTTAATCAACCCTGATACTCGGATGATAAATACCGATAGACGTTTGATTAAACAGCCGTAATTTTTAGGCTATCAATCAAAAACATTTAGGTAATCTAACCAAATACATTCGGTTAATCAATCCTATTGCTTAGTTAATCAACCCTGATACTCGGATGATAAATACCGATAGACGTTTGATTAAACAGCCGTAATTTTTAGGCTATCAATCAAAAACATTTAGGTAATCTAACCAAATACATTCGGTTAATCAATCCTATTGCTTAGTTAATCAACCCTGATACTCGGATGATAAATACCGATAGACGTTTGATTAAACAACCGTAATTTTTAGGCTATCAACCAAAAACGTTTAGGTAATCTAACCAAATACATTTGGTTCGTCAACCCTATTGCTTGATTAATCAACCAAAATTACTTAGGTAGTTAACACACTTAGTTAATTAGTCTACCCAGTTTCCTTGACCGTTGTAGTTCTTCCACATAATGTTGCTGAATTCACCGTCAACGCCACTGGTCTTCCAATGCATGAGAACGGGTTTAGCCCATCTGCTGTCGCTTTGCGCACTTACTTTTATAGTACGTGTTTTAGTGTGAGCTACACCGTTGTCTGCGTAACAAGTAGTCATAGTGTATTCCGAATAGGTATCGTAAAGTTTACGAGAGATCGTGAATTTAAGGGGTCTTGTTATATCGAAGCTACCGTCGTCGCCGTCATAGCCTTTATCTTCCCAGTACATAGTTCCGTCTTCGGGATTGGTCGGCGTATTAAATAACCATCTCGAACCGCCGTTTCCTTGGTATTGAACACCGAAGAGGGTTCTTTCGGCACCGTATTTATAATTACGGACTTCCAAAGCCATACGAGGTTCTCCGCTATTGGTGTTGCTTGTCTGTTTGTAAACCCAACTGAAGGTGAAGTCACCGTCGAATAACATGTAAGTGCTTATCATGGAATCATTGAAGCCCCAATTTTTACCGGTGTTGGTAAAGTTGATGCCCTTTTCGGTTGTGGTCGTGCCTAACGTGAAGTGGTCGTTGTTAACGTTCTTGGAATTGCCTGCCCAACCGCTGTCGGGAATGTAGTTAACGATAAGTTTTGCGCCGTTGTCGGTAAGCGCATTGTATTTAGCCTTAACTTCCGTTTCACCGCCGAAGTAAGAAATATTCGTTATCGTACCGATGTTACTGCCGTTATCCTTACCGAAAGCGTATAAACCGGGACGAGTGTCGCCTTCCGCATACCAGCGGAGGTCGGATGTATTAACGTATTGGTCGTTAAAGAAGAACATAAAGTAGTCGCCCATACGGAGAATAGCGAGTTTGTTAATCGTGCCATCCGTAGCAGGG
This sequence comes from Parasutterella excrementihominis, assembly GCA_963650915.1. Lineage (GTDB taxonomy): Bacteria > Bacillota > Clostridia > Christensenellales > Borkfalkiaceae > UBA4636. Next base: position 195,548 of record CAVJMJ010000001.1, read on the forward strand.
GTAAGGTTACGGAATTCTTCTAATCGATATTGATGGAAGAAGTAATTCGTACCAAAGGCTTCGTCGTTCCATTCTTGACCGAGCATTGCCCAACCGCTCACGGTACTCCCATCAATAGTTGCGGAAAGGTTTGTATCGTAATCGATGTTTTGATAGTCATGGTTGCTGTAACCCGCAACTGCATGAACAAGAATACGTTTGTGGTTTTCTTCCGAATAATCTTTGCCTTCTTCGTCTTGAAGAGTTTCGGTCTTATAATGAGCCATACCCATCCAACCGTCACCGGTCGTTCCCTTATAGGTTACTTCGGCATAATAGTATCTGCTCGGTTCCATATTGAAGGAAAGCATTTGATATCCGCCTTTCGTGTTGGTAACGGTTTGGTCTTCATCGGAGTTAAGTGCGTCGATTTTCCAAGTGTCGTCCTTCCAGGAGTAAAGCTTACGGCAGTATTCGATGGTTATAGTCTTTTCGGCAACCTTAGTGCTGTCTAACTTGTCGGCTACGCTTATCGTAACGACGTAAGAGCCTTGCTTAGAAGCGGTTACGGTGTTTGTTTCGGCATCGTATTCGATAGGGTCGCCTTGTTTCGTTTCAATATCGACGGTGAGGTTTTTGTTGCCTTCACTGCCCGATACCTCGTATAACCCGTTAAGGGAAACGGCGTCGCCTTCTACTGTAGCGTATTTTGCGTTGCCGGTGGTTGCGTCAACATCTAAATCGGGAAGTTCTTCAAAGTTGATTTCGGGTGTTTTTCTGCTTACTTTTACCGTAAAGGTGTCTATTAATTCGCCTACGGCAACGGTTACGGTCGCTTCGCCTACCTTAACGGCGGTAAGTTTGTAACCTTCGATTTTAAGTACGTCTGCAGGTGTCGCCGTTACGGTTGCGGTCGTGTTTTCACCGGTATAATATGCGGGTGCAAAGCCGACTTGTACGGTGCGTTTTGCCGTCCAATCGGTCCATTCTTGCTGTAATGCCTCTTTGTTGGTAACTGTTACGCTTGCAAGAGCGGGTATTACGGTGATTTCAACGGAATCGGTAATGGTTTCGTCAACCGTTACGGTTATCGTTGCCGTGCCTCCGCCTACCGCGGTAAGCGTCAATTTGTCTTCGCCGACCGAAACGACGTTTGCGTCGCTCGTAGTAACCGTATAGGTTTTGCCGATAACGGCTTTACCGCCGACGGTAACTTCGATACCGAGTTGACGTGCGTCTTCGCCCGCCGTCCAGTCTTCCTGTAGTGCCTCTTTGTTGGTGATTGCAACTTTTATTTCCGCATTCGAGGGTACGCATGCCGTAACCATGAATAACGACGCCAAAAGTGCCATTACTAACAAAACGAGTGTGATTTGTCTGTTCTTCATCTTGAACCTCCTAAATATTTTTCTGTATCCTTTTTTTACCCCGATTATGAGGGGAAACAGATTTCGATTTTTTGTATCTCTTTCCCCTTTGCCTCGATTGTGAGAGGGGGACAGATTCTAAGTTTTTGTATCTCTTTCCCCTTTGCCTCGATTATGAGGGAGAAACAGATTCCGAATTGAAAATTTAAAATTTATGTCGGCGCATTTGCGAAACACACTTATTGCGCCGAAGTGGCAAACTTTTTTATCCGCAGGTCATCCTGAGCTTGTCGAAGGATCCGGCCGTCAGGCGCATTTATATAATTTGCCATTCCTCGTTAGCCTTCCTTGTGCAAAGGAAGGTGGCGATGAAATCGACGGAAGGATTGTTCTATATAATTCTTCGTCCTTATGCGGCTGACGCTTAGATGTTTCGACTACACTGCGTTCCGCTCAACATGACGATGAGGTTGGCTATATAATTTGCCATTCCATATCGCCCCCGCGCAATATTGCGCATCTATAACCTAATAGGTGTATTTGCGTTTGGAAACAAACGCAAAAGGGGATATCCCCTTTTATGAATTTGAATTTTTCAAGTTATTTCAGCCCGACAAGGTGTTTTACCGAGGCGGAAAATTTTTTATAAAAGTTTGTGCCTTATCTTGCGGAAAGGGTAAATTTGCCGACGGTGTATTTTTTAGGGCAATTTTGTTTACCATTCGGTAAAAAGCCACAAGCCCGCTATCATATATTTTAAGTAATATACGGCGGTTTATCTGTTTTTAGTTCGTTTTTTTGGCTTATTTTGACTTAAAAACCTGCAATATAGGTCGTTTTACCGAAAATAAGCCCAACATATTAGTTTTAACACGGTTTTGTAGGTTTGTCAATCATTAAGTTTAATGTAGTGTAACTCGATGACTTTACTTCAAATTTCGATTAACCGTTTTGACACTGAATTTTTCTTATACTACCATTATACCATGGATTTTTAACTTGTCAAGCATTAAGTTTAATGTAGAATTTTATCCACCAAAACTGCCCGCTTTTTGCCAAAGAAATGAAAATTTTATTGACTTTCCGATATCCCCTGTCATGTCGAGAGGAAACATGAAAGGCTCCCTTGTGCAAAGAGTGAAGCCTTGCTGACGCTCAACATGACGGACAATCCTTCCGTTGCTAACGCAACACCGTCCGCCTCGGCTAAAATAGCCGAGGCGGACAGCTGTCAACTTTGTTGACCGATGAGATGTAGCCGACGATAGTCGGCGTTTAAGTGTTTACATAAACTTTTCTATATTTATAAGCCGTCCAACCTCATCCACCGCAAAGCGGTCCCCCTTCCCCTACCAGGTGAAGGCTGACAAGGAATGGCAAATTATATAGATGCGCCTACGGCTAGATCTTTCGACAGGCTCAGGATGACCTACGGAAAAGCTTGATAAACGGCAAAAATCAGCCTATAGGTCGATTATTGAGTATTTTTGCCGTAATGTTGTGCGAAACGCAAGCGTAGTAGAAACATCTATTCGTCAGCCATATAAGGTATAAAGATTTATATAAACTTTGCAATTGTATATGCCGTCCAACCTCATCCGTCAGTCTTCGACTGCCACCTCCCGCCTCGGTCTTACGACCTTCGGGCTACGGCTACAAACAGCGCACTGTGCTGTTTGCTTAACTCCTACGCACCCCTACCGGGTGAAGGCTTACAAAAAAAGCCGAACTTGCGAAAGTTCGACTTTTAGACTAAGCTATTGTGTTAACTCAGTACTATTGTTATATTAACATAATGTAAAATAAAGAATTTACGGGAATAAGAATAAAATCAGTGTTTTATTATCCGCCTATTTTTACTATGTTGCCTTGCTTTTAATTACGTTTCTCTAAAAAACTACTTAACGATTTTATCGTATTATCTTACTATACCGCTTAGCGGCTTAAACGTATTGCACTATTATATTACCCGCTATATTATGGCGATTTTATCGGGTGACAATACGATAGTACTTGTTATTCTACGATAGTATTTAGCGGTTCGGTTACGCAGTCCGACAATACTAAGCCTACAATATTATTCAACGGTTCAATCGTATTAATTTACTTTTTGTAGTCGTAATAGCAAAGGCTTAACATGGTTATGTCGTCAAATTGCGGGGCTTGACCGACGAAGGTATCAAGGTCTGTTTTAACTGCGGAAAGCAAGGCTTCGGGCGCCTTTTCTTTATTGTCGTTGAGTACGGTTATAAGGCGTTCTTCGCCGTAAAGGCGATTTTCACCGTCGGTGGCTTCGGTAACGCCGTCGGTGTACAAAAACAGGGCGTCGCCGGGCGTTAAATCGAGACCGTTCGAACGATAACGGGTTTCTTCCATGCCCGCCAAAACGAAACCGTTTTTGGTGCGCAAATATTCGTATTTTCCGTTCGCTCTTTTGATAAGCGGAGGATTATGCCCCGCATTTACGTACTGCAAATGCCCCGTCGATAGTTGCAACACGCCCATCCAAGCGGTTACGAACATTCCCTCGTCGTTGGTTTCGCATAGCAAACGGTTTACGTCGGTAAAAACTTCTTCAGGCGAAGAACCCCCTTGGGCGTGGTCTTTAATCAGAGTTTTTGCAATGACCATAAAAAGGGCAGCGGGTACGCCCTTACCCGATACGTCGGCAACTACCACTGCCAAACGATCGTCGTCAATAGCGAAAAAGTCGTAAAAATCACCGCCGACTTCTTTTGCGGGATTCATTATAGCGTAAACGTCAAATTCTCTCTGTTCGGGAAAGGCAGGGAAAATTCTCGGAAGCATGGACGTTTGAATGTGTGTCGCAACGTTTAATTCCGAAGCGATTTGTTGCTTAGCCGCACTGTCGCTTACCTGTTTTTCAAGCAATTTGCGGGTACGGTCGCCAAGCGTCGAACATATTATGGTTATTCCGCAAAGTATCAATGAGCGCGGTAAAAAGTAAAAAACGATTACCCTTCTTATAGTGTCGGAGGTAACGACCCTCTGTCCGTCGGATTCCAACGCCTTTAAAAGATTGCTGTCCCATTCCCCATAGTATGTGCCGATTATTAGCGATATACCCATGCACACGACGGTTATAAGCAACAGCCAATAGGAAAAGCGTTTGGAGTAATAATGACAACTAAGTACCAGCGGAACCGCCCACGCCAGAATGGAGTGACTGGGCAAAGCCGCCGACAAAAGAGTTATGCCGAGAATACAACATAACAGTATGTAAATTTTAAGTTGCTTTGAATTTTGGTTTACAATGCGTAACAAAAGTGTCGGCGCAAGCAAGAAAAATATTCCGCCGATTCCCGCAATCGCCATGATGGTTTTCGGTACTATAAATACGCCGAAAACGTTCAATAGCCAAATTACGGCAACGACCGCCGCAAGTACGCGCATACACCTTGCAACGTATATGTTGGCTTCCTTTTCGTTCTCGGAAAACGCCTTTGTATAATCGGCTTCAAGCATATATTTTCTCCCTTAAAATATTTTTGGTTTATCTCGGTTGAGTTTTGGTTTTTTTGGTTGAGGTTTGGTTTTTTGGAAAAAATCGGTTTATTTGTGGTAAAAAGTCCGTCTATAGGTCGATTATTGAGTATTTTTAATATATATTTTTATGATTTAATATTTCCAAGCCTCAATAACTTCGGGTTTTAATAATTTCGGGGCTTAATAAGCTTAATATTGTTTTACGAAGGGGATAAGTTTTTCGCGAAGGAGTTTAAGTGCTTTCATGCGGAATTCCGGTGACCAAGCATCCCCTTTAAGCATGCTTGCGCATGAGCGGAACCACGCAAGAGGTTCAATCCATTTAACGTCCGGGTTTAGTTTTTCGGCTTCCTCCAAGGTGTCGCAACCGAAGTACCCCCGGAAGAATTTATGATAGATTTCGTCGACTTTTTCGGACGGCATCTTATAAAAAGCGTTAAAAGTCCCCTTTTCGGTATTTGCATAAACCATTGAAAAGGCAATTCTCGAAAGGTCGAACATCGGCATACCGGTAGATAGTTCACCCATATCGATAAGGCAACATTCACCGTCCTGAACCATAATGTTGTTAATGTTTAAATCGCCGTGAATGCAAGTATCTCCGTCGGGAACGAGGTCTATAAAACGGTACATCATGTTTCTTTCTTCGTCGGTGATTCCCGTAACGTTTTTGATGTCGGCACGGTTTAAATCCTTAAAGGAAGGGATTTCCGGGTCTTTGGTGTGTATTGCGTTGATCTTTTTGCAAACGTCGACGTACATAGCGATGTATTCGTCAAGTTTATCGGGATGGGAACGCATAAGTTCACCGAGGGTTTTTGATTTTATAAGTTCGTATATAACACCCTTTCTGCCGTTAGCTTCGACGATGTCGTAAGAGATTGCCGTAGGGATACCCATAACGAAGGCTTTTTTTGCAAGAGCTTTTTCGTGTTCGATGGTTGTGACGTTACCGCCTTCGTAATACAATTTTATAATGGTTTCGTCGTCTATACGATAGCATTCTCCGCACGCACCGCGTCCGATGACTTCGCAACCGTCGATGCTGATTTTACGGCATTTAGGCTCTATATCCATAATTTCCGAAAAACCCGTCATGTCGAATACTTCCATAACGTCGCTACTTGCGTTTATTATGCGGAATATTTTTCTTATACAACGCTTTTTTAAAGACAGTAAAACGCGAAGCCCCGCGCTCGATATGTACGAAAGTTCCGATATATCGAGGGTTACTTCGTCGGCGTCCCCCGGTAATATCGATAACGCCTCGCCGAATTCGGCGGCGTTTGCCGAGTTTACGTTGCCCTCTACGTAAGCGACTGTCTTTTTGCCATTCAATTCAATTTTAACGTTCATTTTCTCAATTTTCCTTTTTTCGATTTTTCTTTTATTAAATACCGCTTCCACGGTTTCTTTCAGTTCTCGATACATTGCCAAATCGGACAATCTTTCTAACACGTCGACGTATTCGCGATACAACCATTCCTGCCGTTCGCGCCCGTACTTAAATTTGAGCCAAAATGACTCGCCTTCCCTTTTAAGCCCCTCAAAAACGTCGCGTATGTTGGACAATTTGTCTGCGCAAACGAGCATCGCACAATCTTTTTCGCAATGCTTTAAGGCGCGAAGGGTTGCGTCTTTACGCTCCTTCCAGGAAAGTTTTTTGTTTTCCGTATCGAAAAGAACGAGGGACAAAACTTTTTTGCCGAAATTTTTTTCTATTTCCTCGCAAGTAACCCCGCCGTCCTCGACGGTGTCGTGCAAAAGCCCTGCACAAATTAAATTTTCGTCCCCGCCGTTTTTATAAAGTTCGTTTGCCACCGAAAAGGGGTGCAAAATATAGGGTTTCCCGTCTTTGCGCCTCTGCCCTTCGTGAACCTTCGTCGCAAACGAAAAGGCGCGGAGTATGATTTGTTGCATACCTCGTAAATTCCCGATGTTTTTTAGATTTTTTTAATAAGAGTCAATTCGTTCCACCCGTCGACGTAGCGGTAGGAAACTTCATCCGTCATTTTTTTAACCATGAATATTCCGAGTCCGCCGATTTTTCTTTCGTCTGCGCTGAGCGTCGTGTCGGGATCGGGGTTTTTGGTGGGATCGTACGGAGTTCCGTTATCCGAAAACCTCAATTTAAACCCGTTTTCCGAAATCTCGCAACCGACTTTTGCGACGGTCGCACCGCTATATAGCGCGATATTCGAAAAAATTTCATCGGCAACGATATCCGCTTGCGACAAAAATTTTGCAGGGATATTGCCTTCGGTCAGTGTATCTTCGAGGAATTTCGTTATCTCCGTCACTTTATCCGCCGACGGGAAGACGCTTATTTCTTTCATTTTAGTCATGGCTGATTTTATTTCGAATACAAGCATCGTTATATCGTCAAACTGCGGAGCGTCGCCTACGAAGGCGTCCACGTCGTCGTGAACGACTTTTAGCAGTTGACTGCACGGATAGTCTTTTGCGCGATTGAGCGAGCAAAGCATTCTGTCTACGCCGTAAAGGGTATTGTTTGCGTCGGTTGCCTCGGGAACTCCGTCGGTGTAAACGAACAGTCTGTCGCCGACGTTTAAATTTATTTCGTATTCGCGATATTTAGCACCTTCCATTCCGGCAAGCACGAACCCGTGTTTGTCTTTATATAACTCGAAATCACCGCCGTTGCGCATGATTGCGGGGTACTCGTGACCGGCGTTTGCGCACTTTACCTTGCCCGTGGATATCTCGACGATACCGAGCCACACGGTAACGAACATTTCGGCGTCGTTGTTTTCGCAAAGTTGATTGTTGACCTTTTCCAAAACGTCTTTGGGCGAAAGTCCGTTTTGCGCCGCCGATTTTATAAGCGTTTTGGATATCATCATAAACAAAGCGGCGGGTACGCCTTTACCCGAAACGTCAGCCATTACCACGGCGAGATGATCGTCGTCTACAAGGAAGAAATCGTAAAAATCACCGCCTACTTCCTTAGCGGGCGTCATCGACGCAAAAACGTCAAACTCGTGACGCTCCGGGAAAGCCGGGAATATACAAGGCAACATCGACGCCTGAATATGTCTTGCGACGTCGAGTTCGGCACCTATACGCTCCTTTTCCGCGGTAATTGCCGTGACTTCGTTTATGTAAGAATTTATGTCGTTTTCCATTTGACGAAGGGAATCGTACAAATCCTCTATTTCGTCGCCCGTTTTTATCTTTAACGGTTCGAAAACGAACCGTTCGGTTTTTTCGTCGTTTTGACTTTTTGTATAACCGTTTGCGGCGTCGCTCAGTTTTTTGATAGGTCTTAACAAAGTCCTGTCCGTAATCAAAAGCACCGCTACGAAAATAAACACGGAAACCATAACTATCATTACGGCTATTTTAGTGAGGAAATCTTTTCTTTCCGCACTTATTTTTTCCATCGAAATATCTACGAGAACCATGCAAATCGCTTCGGTGCTACCGTCTTTGAAAACGGGTGCGGACGCCGAGCAAAGCCAACCGTATTCTTCGTAATCGGTAACGTAAGCGGGAAATTCGTAATCGCCGTTTTTCACCTTTTCGACGTGTTCCTCTTCGACCAAGTCGAAATCGCCGGGGTGGCAGGCGTTATCTTCACCGCTTGCGTCTACGATATATAAATCCCTCATGGTATCGACGTCGGTATATCCGACGTAAAGCGATACCACGTCGTTATCCTCTCTGATTTTTTTCAAAAGTTCCAAAAGGTTTTTGTATTCGGGAAGTTGCTCTATGTAGGCAAATTTTTCGTAATAAGCCGTTTTTTCTTCTTCGGTAAACTCATCGACGTCGGGTGGGTTTCCGCCGTTTTCGTCACATATTTTGCGGTAAACTTTTTTCACCTCTTCGGTAACCGTCGTCACACAGTCCTTGTCTATTACCGAAGACGTCGTTTTCGTAATTGAGGTCGCTAAATCTTCGTAATGCTCGTTGAAGGCTTGGGTGTAATTTACGTAACTGATGACGGTAGTACCCAAAGCCAACAAAAAGGTGGCAAGCAGCATGATTGCCGCCACTTTGACGTTTAGCGATATTTTGTGTTTTTTCGGTTGTTTTTTCGGTTGCTTTTTCATAAAGACCTCAGAATTATATCCGAACGGTTAAAGTATTAAACCCCGTACATTGTCTGTATAAATAACTTTTTGTTTTTTTCTTTATCAAAAGAACGCTGACCTCGTCGATGTCGAAATCGCTTCGGTCGGTTTTTCTTCCTACCTTACTCGATAACAAATCGTATTCCACGGCGTTATCCAGTACGTGAAGGGTAAAATCTCCGTTCTGAAGGGAAATAAGCGTAACCCGTATTTTGCCGTCCGTCGACCTACTCAGCGCATTACGGATGATTGACGCTACTATCTCTTCTATAACGAGGGTTACCGAATATTTTTGCGAAGGGCTTGCCTGCCATTTATCGCAAAAAGCCTCGCATCCGTCGAGTAAAGCCGAAATTTCGGCATCGGCACCCGACAAGGTTACGCGGTAAACTCGCTCTTCGTCAAACCGCACTCTTTTTCTTTCCGAGATAGCGTAATAAAGGATAAATAAAAGAAAAGAAATCGCCTCGGAAATCGGAAACGCCCACCATACGAGGGTGGCTTTGAAAGTCGAAAAAATTATAACACAGGGCACGGCGACGAGTAGATTTTTTAACAGAACGCCTACAAAAGCCCCGCGTCCGTCTTCCCTTGCCTGACAATATCTGCTTAAAACGATATTAAGCGCAATGAAGACCGCCCCCGTGCAATAAATTCTTATGGCGTAAGCGGTAGTCGAAAGCATTTCGTCGGAAATCCCGAATATACGCGCGATGCCTCTTGCGAAAATCGCTATCAAAAGGGCGGCTACGATACTGAAAATCGACGCCGAAACGATTGATAATCGTCTTACTTCCAAACAATCTTTCTCGCTTTGTTCGCCCGTAAAAGTGCTTATAAGCGGTTGTGCCGCCTCGGAAGTTCCTTCGCAAAGATAGATAATTAAAAATGAAATATTGTAAACTACGTCGAAAACGGCAACGTAGACTTCGTCGCCTATCGAAAGCATGACTCGGTTTACGACTAAAAGAAAGATAAACTGAAAAAGGTTTTGCACCGAAGTGGAAAATCCTATGCCGAAACAAGAAAAGATTTGACGAAAATCAAGCCTTTCTTTGTTCAGTTTTATTACCTGCCTCTTTTTTCCGACGATTGCCGGCACGTAAAGCAAAATGGCGACCAAAGACCCTATAACGGTAGAAAGGGCGGCACCGATGGTACCGAAATCGAAAACGAGTACGAGAATAATATTAAGCGACAAATCTGTAAGATTGCCTATGATAAACCCTCTTGCCGCAACGACTTCGTTGTTGTCGTTTCTCAAATAACCGCAAAGCACGATATTGAGAATCATAAAGGGCGCACCCGCCGAAATGATTCGCATATACTTTTCGCAGGCAATGTAAAGTTGTGTTCCCGAATCCCCCGCACCGAGCACTTTTAAAACTTGCGGGGCAAAAATATTTGCGAGTAATGCAAACAGCACTCCCGATAAAAGAGAGGCTTTTACGATATCGTTAAAACTTTTTACGGCTTCTTTTTCCTTACCCGTGCCGAGGTAACTCGAAAATTTTACCCCTCCGCCTATCGAAAATGCGTTCATGATAACGTTCATCAGCATGTAAACGGGAAGGCAAAGACTGATTGCAGCAAGCCCAGTTTCCCCCATGCTTCTGCCGACTACCAAAGCGTCTGCCATATCCGAAAAGGCGTACCCGATAGACGATAAAACGGACGGAATAAGCATTTTATAAAACATTTTCGAAACGAAATAATCTTTTTTCATACTTTTGTAGCCGTCCAGATAAGATTTTTTCTTTGGGGACGAAGTTCTTCTTTTATCATGCGGATACCGGGGATTCCGAGATCTTCTTCCATGTTGCAATATTTATACTTGCCTAAAATATAACGACAATAAGAGCAGATTGCGTAATAAACGAATCCCCTCGGCGCGTCGTGCCGAGTTTTGCCGACCAATACGTCGACGGTGTCGTCGTTTATCGGAAAGCCCGCAAAAACAGCCATAGGTTCGTCGTTTACGTATACCGTAACGCCGTCGATTTCAAGTAATTTTCTTTCCTTTAACGCTTTGTTTGACACTCCGCCCTCTTCAAGCCGATTGCTTCCTATGCCGTGCGGAAGTTTTTCCCACTCGGATAAAACTAAAAAAGCATCGGCTTCGGTTTCGTCCGAAACAGGCAATGTTTTTAGGGAGTTTTCACGCTCTATTCTGTTTATTTTATGACGCACGCTTTTGTATTTTCCGCCGTTTAACAAAACGAGTTCTTCGGTATCGCAAATATATTCGTCAGACTCTTCTTCTCTACGGATATTCCATTGCGAGGGAAAGTTTTCTTCTAACCACTTTGCCTCTTTTTCCCCGATATAACAAAGAGAAAAATTCTCCTCTTTCATTCCTTCCGAAATAAACTTAAAAGTTTTTTCTTTGCTTCCGCAAGGAAAAAACCATGCGTTTTCACCGCGCTTTTTGCACTTTACGGCAAAAAAATCGTCCTCTAAGTGTACGGAAAGCATCATCTGAGATTGCCATAAGTATAGAGAATTAAAGGTGTTTGCGGATAAATCGTTTTTATAGTCTTTTCTTATTTTTTCAAGTCGAGTTTTTAACGATAAATCCAAAGGTAGGGTTTGAACGTTCATATAGCCCCGTAGCCCTCTATTCTATCGTAAGTATTTCAGAAAACCCGGTAACCTCGAAAATTTCCGCAATAGTATCGTTTACGTTTTTAACGATCATTTCACCCTGCTTGTTCATAACCTTTTGGGCGGATAGAAGAACGCGTAACCCCGCCGACGAAAGATATTCGAGCAAACTGAAATCAAAAACGAGTTTTTCTATTCCTTCGATATTTTGTTTGAGTTCCGCCTCGAGCATGGGGGCAGTGGTTGTATCCAAACGTCCCTCTAAATTAATTGTAAGTTCGTTTCCGTTTTTTGTCTTTTTTATTTCCATGTAAACTCTCCTGTGGTTGTTTTCCGTTATTTTCTGTTGTTTTCTGTTGTTTTCTGTTGTTTTCTGTTGTTTTCTGTTGTTTTCTGTTGTTTTTAGTAACAAGTAACGCCGTTTTTAATTACACGGTATGTCGTTTTCGATTATACGCCGTGCCGTTTTTAATAATACGCCGTGCCGTTTTCAATGATATAGCCGTGTCGTTTTCGATTATATGGTATGCCGTTTTCGATTATACGGTATGTCGTTGTCAATTATACTGTATGTCGTTTTCGATTATACGGTATGTCGTTTTCGATTATACAGTATGTCGTTTTCGATTATACAGTATGTCGTTTTCGATTATATGGTATGCCGTTTTCGATTATACGGTATGTCGTTGTCGATTATACAGTATGTCGTTGTCAATTATACTGTATGTCATTTTCAATGATATCGACGTTTTATGATTAACGGCATATAATATACCTAATATAATTATAATAGACATCGTTTAATTTGTCAATGGAAAAAAATATGAAAATAATCTTTTGTTCATTGTGAATTGTTTTTGTGAAAGCCACAAATTAAAAGTAATGCGTGAAAACCAAAAAAATAACTCGTTGAAACCCCAAATTTTGAACAATTTGTCCATAAAAAATTTACACCTACAAGAATTCAAAACAATTTGTACTTGCAAAAATTTAGAGCAATTTGTAATTACAAAAATTTAGAGCAATTTGTACCTACTAAAATTTTGAACATTTTGTATTTGCAAAAATTTATACCTTAAAAATTTAGAACAATCTGTACCTACCAAAATTAATACTTGTAAAAATTTGTACCTAAAAAATTTATAACTACAAAAATTCAAAACAATTTGTACTTGCAAAAATTAATGACAATTCATACCTACTAAAATTAATACTTGTAAAAATTTGTACCTAAAAAATTTATAACTACAAAAATTCAAAACAATTTGTACTTGCAAAAATTAATGACAATTCATACCTACTAAAATTAATACTTGTAAAAATTTGTACCTAAAAAATTTATAACTACAAAAATTCAAAACAATTTGTACTTGCAAAAATTAATGACAATTCATACCTACTAAAATTAATACTTGTAAAAATTTGTACCTAAAAAATTTATAACTACAAAAATTCAAAACAATTTGTCCATAAAAAATTTATACCTGCAAAAATTAAGAACAATTCATAAAAGTCCTGAATTAAGACTAAACCGCATTTTGCGGTTTAGTCGTTTTTTGATAAAAATATACCGATAACGGGCTTATAGACGGGTTTTTAACTCTTTCCGAGTTTATCCGCAGGTCATCCTGAGCTTGTCGAAGGATCTAGCGGCAAAGCCGCGCATATTATAAAATATGCCGTTCCTTGTTAGCCTTCACCTCTTTAAAAGGCTTCACCTGGTAGGGGGAGCTGTCGATGAAATCGACTGAGGAGGTTGGACGACTTATATAATTGCAAAGATTATATAAACGCTTTAACGCCGACTATCGTCGGCTACACCTCATCAGTCAACAAAGTTGACAGCTGTCCGCCTCGGTCTCACGACCTTCGGGCTACGGCTAAGGACAACACACTGTGTTATCCGCTTAACGCCTGCGCACCCCTCAAGGTGAAGCCTTTCCGTAGGTCATCCTGAGCTTGTCGAAGGATCTAGCGGCAAAGCCGCGCATATTATATAATTGCCGTTCCTTATGGACTTCCCCTACCAGGTGAAGGCTTGCTGACGCTCAACATGACAAAAAACGCCAATAACGGACTTATAGCGTGATTTTCATATTAATATTTCGTTTCTGTAACTACAAAAAAACAACGGCGGTTCGATTGCTCGAACCGCCGTCTTTTAAGTTATGCGTTTCCGTTATTGTTGCCGACTATCTTTCAGCAAAAGGTTAAAAATTTTGTAAACCGTAATCTTTAATATTTACCGCTCAACCTTAAATCGGAACAAAAGCGTTCTTTAATTTATTAAAGCCTTAGTCAATCTGTACAGTGCAAGTCTTACTGCTGTCTTTTGCGGTTACGACATTCCCTGCAACGGTTTTACTTAACGGTGTTTTTCCAACCTTTATGTAAACATAATCGTCGCAATAAATATTTGTGACTATATTATTGGTAATCACCAAATTCATTTTGCTTGCGTCACCTATGCGAATAAACCGATCTAAACTGCCATCGGATTTATTGTTGCTAATGATTACATTGCCTGTCACGGGTGCACATCCACTGGCTTGGCTGAGTAATATATTATGTGCATAAGCCCCATTAATAGTGTTGTTGGTGATTGTCAGATTTTCAACGCCGTCGACTTTCATAAGGCGGTTAGCGTCAACAGTGCAGTTGTTTATAAAAACATTCTTGTAAATGGTTTCAGTACCGTCGCAAATGATTTCCAATAGCATATTGCTATTGGTAGCAGATTTCTCTGATGCTTTAAACGAGCAACCATCGAAGTACAAACCGTCAATTTTATAACGATATACGCAAGTATTGAGACCTTTATCATTACTGGTCTTGCTCAATTTAAGCGCTGCACAATCGCCCTCAAATTTTATATTTTTGAATGTTAAATTGTTGAGCGTGAAGAAACTGATCAATCGATTGTCGGGATCGGAATCTCCGTCACGGGTGTCATGGGAATTTTGCTCGCTATAAATTGTATTGCCTGAAATACTGTTTTCTGTATCCTCGGCATACTTATAGTTACCATCCATAAATTCAATGTTTTTTACCGTAGCGTTGTCGCTACCTACAATAGTGATATTTTTCAACGTACGCATGTAAGTAACGTCGGTACGACCGGGGTGATAAGTGTAGGTTATTTTTTCTCCGTTAACCTGAAGTGAATCGGCACCCGTTGAACCGCTTGCAAACGGTTGGCTCTTCGCACTTTGACGGAAATGTAAGGTACCATAGTTACCTTCGCCCAAAATAATAGTGTCGCCGTCGGTTGCATTATCTAAAGCGTATTGCACGTTATCCGGCGTTACATTATAAACACCGTTAAAAGCATTGCCTTGGATAGCCTCTACGGTGAAAGAAATATCACAACCGGTATCTTGATATGCATTGCCCGCATCGGAAGGAAGGGTAATACTTACAGGCAATTCAATATCGGTAACTTCTAAAGTTTTATATGTAGTGCGTTCTACAAGCCCGGTTAATTCTTCATCATCAATCGTAATGGTCAAACCGCTAAACAATCCTTTATCTTCGACAGCAAGCGCCGTACGATACATGATCGTAACATTGCTATCATTGGTAACGGTAATTTTGAACGTAACCTTGTCGCCCGGGGTCATTTTGTCAAGCGTAACGGTGCCTTCTTTTTCGTTTATCGTTGCCGTACCGCCGTTTGCAAACGTGCCGTTTTTGCCACCGACAAAAACAGTTTGATTGTCGGTTGCATATATTCTTTCTTTGTCTGTTTCAACGATGCCGGTCAAGTCTTTGCCGGAATAGGTTTGAAGATCTTCAATGGTTGCAACTACGTTTACTTTACCCGATGAAACGGTAATGTTTACCTTGCTTTCACTGGTAAATAATGCAAAGGTTGCGCCGGCTGCAAGGCTTACGCACATAATTATAGCGAGCACTGCCGATACAATTATGCTTCTTTTAGCAGATTTTTTCATGAATTTTGTCTCCTTAAAAAAGATTTGATTATTTTTACATTTTTCGACTTTTAGTTTTTTTGTTTTTTTCGACTTTTTTACAACAATCGAAATATTTTTCTTTTGTTCGATTATTGACCTTTCCCTCCTTTAATTTTTCTTTGTGAAAAGTGACATCTAATATAAAATTTCAGAACGTTTTTTAAGTACTTTGTTTTCCAAAATCGCCGATATTAAGCGGAATTTTTAGTGTAGCAAAACAAATTTTCGCACAAAAATCCGTTCGTCTAATATGCTATTAGATGAACAAAACGAAGTTTTTCCGTCTTTTCAAACTTGAAAAATAATTTATTCTCAATATTTTTTAAATAAAAAACCAATAAAAAATCAAATATAGTGAAATTTTTGTGTTGTAATCGTTGACATAACAATTCATTTGTGGTACAATACACATGTACCGTGTACATCTAATAGCATATTAGATGTACACGTTTTACTATATTAGGCGAACGTTTTTTATATTCCTTGAGCGTTTTTTTTGTGTTAAACGCCTTTTTTTTAAACTTAAATAATTTATTTTGCAAGTTTTTTAAACTTGCAAA
>CAVJMJ010000002.1:0-151721 GCA_963650915.1 Parasutterella excrementihominis
AGGTAGCGAAATTCCTTGTCGGGTAAGTTCCGACCCGCACGAATGGCGTAATGATTTGGATACTGTCTCAACAGTGGGCCCGGCGAAATTGTAGTATACGTGAAGATGCGTATTAACCCGCGACTGGACGGAAAGACCCCGTAGAGCTTTACTGTAGCTTGATATTGAATCACGGCAACGGATGTACAGGATAGGTGGGAGACTAGGAAACAAGGGCGTCAGCTCTTGCGGAGTCAACCTTGGGATACCACTCTTCCATTGCTGGGGTTCTAACGGATAGCCGTAAACCGGTATACGGACAGTGTCAGGTGGGCAGTTTGACTGGGGCGGTCGCCTCCCAAAGAGTAACGGAGGCGCCCAAAGGTTCCCTCAGAATGGTTGGAAATCATTCAACGAGTGTAAAGGCATAAGGGAGCTTAACTGTGAGAGTGACAGCTCGAACAGATGCGAAAGCAGGGCTTAGTGATCAGGCGGTAGAGAATGGAATTGCCGTCGCTTAACGGATAAAAGTTACCTCGGGGATAACAGGCTGATCTCCCCCAAGAGTTCACATCGACGGGGAGGTTTGGCACCTCGATGTCGGCTCGTCACATCCTGGGGCTGTAGTAGGTCCCAAGGGTTCGGCTGTTCGCCGATTAAAGTGGCACGCGAGCTGGGTTCAGAACGTCGTGAGACAGTTCGGTCCCTATCCATCGTGGGCGTAGGATATTTGAGAGGCGTTGTCCTTAGTACGAGAGGACCGGGATGAACGCACCTATTGTGCACCTGTTGTCGCGCCAGCGGCATAGCAGGGTAGCGAAGTGCGGATGAGATAAACGCTGAAAGCATCTAAGCGTGAAACTCGCCTCAAGATAAGATATCCCATATCGTAAGGTAGTAAGACCCCTTGAAGACAACAAGGTTGATAGGTCGGGGGTGTAAGTGCAGTAATGCATTAAGCTGACCGATACTAATAGGTCGAGGGCTTATTCTCAAAGAAAAGAGAATTAAAGCGAATTAGAAAGAGAGATACCTAAAAAAAAGATAAGAAAAAGTCTTGACGGAAAAGTTAGAAAGTAATATAATTACTATGCAGTTGTGAGTTTTCGATAAGAAGACGCAAAATAACGTATACATCAGTTGATTGTTTTATTGGTGAAGTTAAACGTAGCGAATATTCTGTTGACTGTTATATAACCATTGCGGTGGCGATAGCGTTGAGGACCCACCTGTTCCCATCCCGAACACAGAAGTTAAGCTCAATTGCGCTGAAAGTACTTTGTCGGCAACGACACGGGAGGATAAGGAGCTGCCGCATTCAAATATTACCGTTCCTTTTGGAACGGTTTTTTTCTATCTATCGGAAAAAATCAACCTGCTATGCCGATGTTACCGAAAAGCTTGAGCCTAAAGCATAAAAAAGATATACATTACAGACGTTGCTTTTTTATATTTCGGTCATTTCTAAATTAAACTTTTTATTTTCAATATTATTTTGTAAAAAAATTATTAAAAAAATATTAAAAAATTAGCAATAAACACTTGACAGTGCTAAAAAGTAGTAGTATAATATAGGCGTCAAAAGGGAAAAATACCTGATGACAATAATATTAAGAGGTGTTAATTATGAAAACTAACAATAATGAAATAACTACAAGGAACAACAATAAAGTTTATTACGATCCGTTTTTCGATGAATTTTTCGACTTCGCTATGCCGAGACATGAAAATCGTTTTGCAAAACTTATGAAAACCGACGTTACCGAAGATAACGATTCTTACAACTTGACGATGGAACTTCCCGGGTTCAAGAAAGAAAACGTTTCTATGGACTTAGATAACGGTTATTTGACTATTTCAGCTAACAAAGAAGCCAACGCAGAAGAAAACAAAAAGTTTATCAGACGTGAAAGAACTTACGAATCTTGCAAGAGGTCGTTTTACGTAGGTGACGGCGTAACCGTATCCGACGTCAGCGCCAATATGGAAGACGGGGTTTTAAAGGTCAAAGTTATGAAGAAAGTAGAAACTCCCGAAGCTTCTAAGCGTATTGAAATTAAATAATCGACTTACATCGACATATTTTGCCGCCGAATTTATTTTCGGCGGCATTTTTTGTGTAATTAAACTGATTCTTACTAAATAGAATATATCAAGAAATTATGCTTGGATATTTACCGTCACGATTATTAATACCCATATTGAACTTGGATCAAGATAAACTTACCGAAATACGATTGCGTGCAAACAAAACCGCATTTGTTCAGTTTAACGGAAAGTTTATTCCTATTGAAAGGGAGTATAAAGTTAAATACTCGGATATCGAAGAAATCGTTTTAAAAATTACCAAGCGATCGGTTTATGCCTATTCTGACAGTATCAAAAAGGGGTATATATCGGGTGACGACGGAGAAAGAATCGGACTATGCGGAAAATTTTCTTATTCGGAGGATAAATTTAAAGGTATAAGCGATTTTACTTCGTTATGTATAAGGATTCCTCACGAAGTAAAAGGTTGTGCCGAGACAATTAAAAGTACTTGTTTTTTAAGTGGCGTAAAAAGCCTTCTCGTGGTTGCTCCGCCCGGTGGCGGAAAAACTACATTTTTACGTGATTTATCGAGAATCGTTTCCGATTTTTATAATCAAAACGTGTTACTTATCGACGAAAAAAACGAGTTTTCGGGTTTGGGTCGATTTAACGTCGGCGAAAGAACCGATATTTTGACTTATGCTAAAAAAGGTTACGGGTTTGATTTAGGCGTAGTCAATCTTCATCCCGATGTAATTATTACCGACGAGTTATCAGAGCAAACAGATTTGTCGAATGCTAAAAAAGCCGTTCTGTCAGGTGTAAAAATTATGGCGTCCGCACATGCCGAAAACGTTGAAGATTTAAGGAAAAAACCGTATTACGATAAATTATTGAATGAAAAAATTTTTGATTATTGCGTTATTTTGTCAAATGAAGAGAAAATAGGGCGCATTCGCGAAATAGTAAAATTATGATTAAAATTATTTTAGGCTTAATTTTGATATTTTCGACAACCCTTATCGGGGTAAAATTATCGGAAAAGAAAAAATTTAAAAAAAATCTTTATCAAGAACTCGTTTTGCTATGTAATAAATTAAAAAGCGACCTTTGTTATAAAAACCATACGTTAGACACGTATCTTACCGAACTCACGCCCGAGCTAAAGAATACGCTTAACCTAAATATCGAAAATTTTATCGGAGGAATACCGCTTGACGTCAAGGACAAGCGACTAAGCGTCGACGAAAAAAACGAAATAATAGAGTTTTTCTCGGAACTCGGCAAATACGATAGGGAAGGATTTATGAATATGATCGATTACTACATTGAAAAATTCGGAAAAAGATATTCCGATGCCGAAAATATATATGAAAAATCCAAGTCCTTCTACCTAAAAATGGGGGTTTTGGTCGGAACTTTATTATTCGTTATAATTATTTGATATGAGCGTTGACGTAATATTTCGCATTGCCGCAATCGGTATTTTGATAACCGTTATTTGCCAAATATTGAAAAAATCGGATAGGGACGATATTGCCACTCTCGTCGGTATAGCGGGGCTTGTGATTGTTCTGTCCATTGTAATTTCTTTGATTGCCGAATTGTTTCAATCGGTAAAGGATATATTCACTTTATATTGAAATGGACTGGATAAAAATAGTCGTAATCGGTTTGATTTTTGCCGTTATAATCGTATATTTGCAGTCGATAAACAAAGAACTTGCCCTACTTGCAACCATCGTTGCAGGGATTATTCTTTTAACGTCGGTCTTAAATTTATTATACGATTTATTCGGTATATATCAAAACATTGCGACAATCGGCGGAATCGATGCAAGTGTTCTTAAATTAATAATAAAAATTACCATCGTATGTTACATAATAGAATTTGCAGTGGGAATAATCGAAGATTTCGGTTTAAAGTCTTTGGCGGACAAGGTTTCGGTTGCGGGAAAAATAATCGTGGTTTTACTTGCCGCCCCGATAATAAATTCGCTTATCGAATTGATAAAAAATTTAGTCGAATAAAAATCGCCGTAATTATCGTATTTTTTATTATAACTAAAATTGCATTATCTGACTTTTTGTATGCCGAAGCAACAACGGATTCAAATAATAACGTTATCGATTCCATACAAAAAGTAATCGAAACGCTTGATTTATCCGAGATAGAATTGACTTTCACCGACCTTAATTTGTTACAGGGCGAGAGTGTCGGCACAAAAATCGTAAAACTGATTTCGGGCGATGTGCGCGATGATTTTTCAAACCTCGGCGATTATTTAAAAAACGGCCTATATTCCGAACTGTCGATAATGATTCCTTCGCTTGCGGGAATTTTTATTATAATAATTTTGCTTTCCCTGGTTGAAGCCGTCAAGTCGGACAGAATAAAAGAGAGTGTAGCAAACGTTTGCACTTATATCGGCAATATCGCCATAGTCGGAGTAGTCGTTTCGTTGTTTATAACCGTTTATTCCGAAGCACACGGGGTAGTAAATGCGCTTACCGATATTATAGAAGTCGTTTTTCCCGTTATTTTAACCTTATTGACGGCTTCGGGTGCCGTTGCAAGCGTTTCTGTTTTTCAGCCTTCGGTAACTTTTTTGTGTAACGGCGTTTCAATCGTATATGCTAAACTTTTATTTCCCGTAATAACGTTTATGCTCTGTTTCAGTGCGATTAATGCTTTTTCTCCTATTATCAAGACCGATAAAATGACTGATTTTCTTAAAAGTCTGTTTAAATGGATAATCGGTTTAACGAGCGTTGTTTTTTGTTTTTTCGTCTCGGCGCAGGGGATAAACGCTTCGACTTACGATAATGTTTCTATTCGTGCCTTAAAATATGCGATAGGAAATTCCATACCGCTGATTAACGGTTTGCTGTCTAACGGATTTGACGTCGTAGTGGCTTCCTGCGTATTGATTAAAAATGCTTTAGGTTCGCTAACTATGATAGCGATAATTTACATCGTTGCGTTACCGCTTATAAAAATTATATTTTTATCGATAACGTTACGTTTTATTGCAGGAGTAAGTCAATCGATTGCTTCAGAATCAACTGTCAAATTTTTAACCGCGACCGCAGACGTGACGACTTACATCGCAACGGTGCTTTCGGTAACGTCAATCGTATATATAATTACGATACTAATCGTCATGTGCTCTTTAGGTGCCGGTGTATGAGTTTAAGCGGTTATTTGTTAAGCCTTACGGCGTTGGTCGTCATAGCGTCGGTAAGTCAAATGATTTTGCCCGACGGAAGACTGAAAAAGACTTCAAAAGTGATTTTTTGCTTAGTATTGATAACTTGCCTGTTAAAGCCTATATTCGTGAATTTAACATTCGATTTGAATTTTGATTTCGATACGTCAAGTTCGACACAAACTATAGACCAAACGTCAATCTGTCAAATAGATAAATTGAAAAGCGAAGAAATAGAAAATTATGCTAAAACGATATTAGATAAAGAGAATATACCCTATGAGGACGTGAACGTAGAACTGCTTTCCGGCAGTACGAATTTAAACTTAAAAAAAATAGCCGTAAAGTTAAATAAATCGAGAATAAAGGACGAAAGCGAGCATATAAATATAACCAGAAAAACGATTTGTATACTTAAAGAAAGGCTTTCGCTTAACGAAGAGGTAATTGAAGTTGAGTGAACTAAAAGGAATAAAAAAATTATTTTCAAAGATAAAAATCGAATATTTAATCGTTATTGCGCTTGCCGTCATTTGCCTTTTTATAGTTTTTGGAGGTACGCAGAAAAATACCGAAAGTCAATCGAATACGGTAAACGACTATGTAGACAATCTCGAAAGCAAATTGACTAAAAGCCTTTCTAAGGTGCAAGGTGCGGGGAAGGTCGACGTAATTATTTCGGTCGAGTCTAAAATGGAAACTGTGCTTGCTTCCGTTAAAAAAAACGAAAACGGCACGGTGGAAGAGGAGCCTTTTACGGTAGGCGGTAAAACGGTCGTTTTGACCGAAAATTATCCCAAAATTTCCGGAGTAATTATCGTTGCGGAGGGTGCGGATAATTTATCGGTAAGATTATCGCTTATAAACGCCGCTAAAGTTTTTTTAAATATCGATAACGAAAAAATTCAAATACTTACGATGAAACGATAAATGTAAAAAACTTAAAAATCAAAGATAATATCTTTAATTTTAAAAATTATTATGACAAGGAGAATATTATGTCAAAGAAGAAAAAGATCATTATTTTGTCCTGCATGGTTTTGTTGCTCGCCGTTACCGCCGTATTTAACTTCGTGTTATCGGGAAGCGTAAATAATTCGGTCGACGACACTGTTACCACCGCCGCTTACTTTGCTCAATACAAGACCGAAAGAAGCCAATCGAGGTCCGAACAACTCGTGCAGTTAAACGAAATAATAACAGCAGACGCAGAAAACGATACGGCAAAAACGGAGGCTCTTAACATGAAGTTAAAGCTTACGGAAATCATCGAATCCGAACTTTTGATAGAGACTCTTATCGAAGCAAGAGGTTTTGAAGATGCGGTCGTATCTATAGGGCTTACGAGCGATAACGTAAACGTTTTAGTCAAAGACGCCGATTTTACCCAAGACGACGCAGTGGCTATTTATACGATTTTGCAAGAGGAACTCAACGTCGATCCAACTAACGTGACGATAGTGCCGATTACTTAATTGACAAAAAACGGTGGATTATTTCTTAGTACGATAAAAAGCACGTGACGTTGATTTTTTGCTTGTATACTTTACGTTTTACCCGTTTTACCGTATTGAAAATGTTTTGTATAATCGATTAAGCCGATATGCGACGGAATATTTTGTCGCTTTAATCGGATTCGGAAAAAATATTCGAAAAATCTGTTAAAAAACACTACCCAAAATCTGCAAAATGTGTTACAATACAATAAAAGGATCCTAGGTGGTATTTTTTATGGCAGATATCCGCTTACAAAACGAAAACAGCAAAGGCAAAGTTACTTATAACGAGAGTATAATTAACGGTATCGTCGCTCTTGCTGTAGGAACTGTTGAAGGGGTTTCTTTGAAAGCAGGCAAAAAAGGAAAACGCGCGCTTAAAGATTGCATAAAAATAGTGAGCGATAAAAAAGGGATCCACGTTACGGTTAAAGTCGGTGTTTTATACGGATATAACGTACCCGACGTGGCTTTCGACATTCAGCACGGCATTAAGCAAACGGTTGAAGAAATGTCGAGGTATCATATTGCCGACGTAGACGTTTACATTGACGACGTTTTCTTTGAAGACAAACCCTATCAAGTGGAATAAAACATCAAAAAACCGCAGTTTTCTGCGGTCTTTTGGCTATGTAAGGTATTTATGAGAAAAGACGCAAGAGAAGTAGTTTACAAAATCGTTTATGCGTACAATTTTACCGGCGAATTCGACGACGAATTAAAAAACAGGTTGTTTGAGGAATCTGATTTAAGCGACGACGATAAGGCGTTTGCTACGAGATTATTAGATGCGATAAAAAGTCATTACGACGAAGTTACGGGGGTTATTTCCGATTTAGCGGTAAATTACATGCTCGAAAGGGTATATTCGACCGATAAATGCGCGCTTATAATAGGGCTTACGGAAATGAAGTATTTCGACGACGTGCCTAATATCGTCGCAATCGACGAAGCCTTGTCTCTTTGCAAAAAGTATTCGACGGAAAAAAGTCTCGGTTTCGTAAACGGAATTTTTGCCAAATACAAAACTATGATAGAGTCACCTACGGAATAGTTTAAGGTTCTTATTATGGTTATTTTAGACGGAAAAAAAGCATCTGCGAATTTACGCGAAGAAATACGCGTAAGACTTGCCGATTATTACGCCAAAGGCGCACCCAAGTGCAATCTTGCAATCGTTATGGTAGGGGATAACCCCGCATCGGAAGTATACGTTCGTAATAAAGCCAAGGCGTGCGAGGCTGTCGGTATCGGCGGTAATCTTATAAAATTAAACGAAAAAACGACCCAAGAGGAGTTGGAAAAATATATTTTGGCTGTATCAAACGACCCTAAGGTTCACGGGGTTATGGTACAGTTACCCCTTCCTAAGCACCTCGACGAGGAGAGAGCGACCGAACTCGTCCCTCCCGAAAAGGATATTGACGGCTTTACCACTTCAAGCCTCGGTAAACTCGTCGTCGGCAAGCCCGGGTTCTTATCTTGTACACCGGGCGGAATTATCTACTTATTGAAACAATACAAAATCGCTTTAAGCGGAAAACACGTTGTGGTGATCGGCAGAAGCAAAATTGTCGGAAAACCCTTAGCGCTTGCCTTGCTTAACGAAAATTGTACGGTTACCGTCTGTCATTCAAAGACTAAAAACCTTGCTGATATTACGTCTACCGCCGATATTTTGATTTCCGCGGTCGGAAAGCCTAAATTCGTAACGAGCGATATGGTTAAATTTTGCGCAGTAGTCGTTGACGTGGGAATTAACCGAACGGAAGAAGGTTTGGTCGGTGACGTCGATTACGAAAACGTAAAAAAGGTGGCATCATTTATCACTCCCGTTCCGGGCGGTGTGGGGCCGATGACCGTTTCCTATTTGATGTACAACACTTTTAAGGCTTACGAAAAATCCCTATGCGGGAAGTTTAGTTCATAATGAATTTTTTATCTCGCTACGATGAATATAAACGAGTCGCCGAAGATTATTTTCATAAAGTTTTTGACGACATGTTAGGCGAAAGCACTTTAAATAGTGCCGTAAAATATTCCTTTTTCGGCGGTGGAAAACGTATAAGACCTGTTTTGACGCTTGCCGTTTCGGAATATCTCGGCGTAGAATTTTCAAAGATTTTACCTTTTGCGCTTTCCCTTGAATGCGTTCATATACACAGTCTTATACACGACGATTTGCCTTCGATCGATAACGACGATTTTAGAAGGGGAATTAAAAGTTGTCATAATGTGTACGGCGAAGGGTGCGCACTCCTTGCCGGCGACTATTTACTTAATTTTGCTTATTATAACGGCTTAAAAAATTGCACGGAAAAACGTGATACTCTTGCTCTTAAAATTTTGTCCGACGCTACCGAAAAAATGCTTGAAGGACAAGCCCGAGATACTGCGTTTTCACACGATTTAACGGAAGAAGCCGTACTCGATATATATAAAAATAAAACTTGCGCGTTACTAACGGCATGCTTTATGATGCCGCTTTCGTTGTCCGATAAAAATTATTTTGACGACTTTGCGGAGTTTTCCGATAGCTTCGGTTTGTTGTTTCAGATTACCGACGATTTTATCGACTACTCTGAAAATTCGGATATAAAAAATAACGAATTAAACTTCGTTTCGGAATTCGGAATAGAACGCGCTTCGCGACTTAAATTGGATTTAATGAATAAATGCTATAAAATCACCGATAAGTTCAAAGATTTTGAGTTTTTGAAACTTTTTGTCGATTTTATTGCGGAGAGAACCGAATAATGCGTCTTGACAGATTTTTAACTGAAGGTCAATATTTTAAGACGAGGGCAAAATCTGCCGAAGCCGTAAGTAAAGGGCTTGTTTTTGTCAACGGAATTGTTTGTACGAAGGTTTCCAAAGAGGTTTCGACGAATGACGTTATTACCGTTTCAAACTGTTTGGAATTCGTTTCAAGGGGCGGATATAAACTTCAAAAGGCGTTAAACGAGTTTAAATTAAATCTTTCGGGTTTAATATTTGCAGATATCGGTGCGTCAACCGGCGGTTTTACCGATTGTCTTTTACAGGCAGGCGTAAAAAAGGTTTACGCCGTCGACGTCGGAAAAGACTTGCTTGACGAAAAAGTCAAAAACGACGACAGAGTCGTCGTGATGGACGAAAGAAACGCCCGCTATCTTAAAAAAAGCGATTTTGAAGATAGTCTCGACGGCATTACGGCAGATTGCAGTTTTATTTCTTTGAAATTGCTGTTACCTGTTTTTTCCGAACTTTTATCGGGTGACATATTATTGGTTCTTATAAAACCGCAGTTCGAGTGCGGTAAGAAGAATTTACCTAAAAGCGGAATACTTAAAGATGCTAAAATTCGACAAAGAGCGGTAATTGACGTTTTAAAGGACGCCGATAAATCGGGCTTTAAAACCCTTGCCATATCTAAGGTTCCCGAATTCAAAGATAAAAACGTCGAATATGTCGTGTATCTCGGTAAAAGCGGTAAAAATATGACCGATGAAGAAATATGTGAGTTTTTAAGTCGTTAATATGATTGGTCTATACTACAATGCGGACGATTGCCGTTCGGAAAAGTGCATAAACAATTTAAAGAAATCGTTAAACGAAAATTCGTTGGAATTTACCGTAATCGGCGACGATATAAAGAAGGATCGAGGCAATTTAGATATTGACTTAATGATCGTTTTCGGCGGTGACGGTACTGTTTTACGGGCATCGAAGATTGCGGGTTCCGAAATACCCATCGTCGGTATAAATACGGGAAATCTCGGCTTTTTATCGGCGTACGAGTCGAGCGATGTCGACGTACTCGTATCCGATATCTTATCCGAAAGTCTTACCTTTTCAGAAAGACGATTTATGTCCGTAAAATTAGGCGATAAGGAATTTTTCGCCCTTAACGACGCTGTTATAACTAAAGATCATTCACTTGATACCGTAAGCGAATGTATTAAATTATCTTTAAAAATCGACGGGCAGTTCGTCGATGTCTACGTCGGCGACGGGCTTATTTTGAGTACACCCACGGGTTCTACGGCGTACGCCATATCGGCAGGGGGACCGATAATGGTTCCGGACGTAAAAGCATACGTCGTCGCGCCGATATGCGCACATACGTTACATTCAAAGCCGATTGTGTACTCGCAAGAATCTCTTGCCGAAGTAAAAGTATTAAAAAATTCCAAAAATTGCGCACTTTTCATTGACGGTAAAATGGAAGGGTCGCTTAAACCTGAAACCGTGGTAAAAATTACCGCAAGCAATAAGTTTGCGCGTATATGTAATAAATCGGAAAAGTTTTTTTCCAAACTTTCCGAAAAACTAAACAAATGGAGCAATATTGATCTACTAGAGGTTGAACATGGATAAATCAAAAAGACAAACTCAGTTACTTGACATAGTAACAAAAATCGAAGTGAACACTCAAGAAGAGCTTATTAAGCTTTTGGCAGAACAGGGTATTTCGGTTACCCAGGCGACGATTTCGAGAGACATCAAAGAATTAGGTCTTATCAAAACGTCGGGCAAGGTTAAGAAGTATCGTTACGCTCGCGTTCACGACAAACAACACGATTCGATTAAACTTTTAAGCTTGTTTAAGACGGCAGTTATTTCAATCGAACCCGCTCAAAACCTCGTCGTCGTAAAAACGTTAACCGGTAACGGCGGTGCGGTTGCGGCAACAATCGACGCTCAAGGTATCGAAGAAATCGTCGGCACTTTAGCGGGTGACGATACCGTTTTGGTCGTAACGATGAATTCTGAAAACGCCGAAAAAGTTAAACTTGACTTACGCGAATTGTTGGTTTAATTTGAATTCTTGTCGGTTCTGCTCGATTTTTGAGTAGAACCGACGCTAACTATGCTTAATTTTTTAGCAATTAAAAACGTTGCCCTTATAAGGGCAACCGAAATAGAATTTTCTCAAGGGCTTAACGTTTTATCGGGCGAAACAGGTGCCGGTAAATCTGTGGTTTTAGAAGCCCTTAATTTTGCGTTGGGGCAAAAGGCAAACAAATCAATGATTTGTCACGGAGAAACCGAATGTTCGGTAACCTGTTCGTTCGACATATCTTCTAACGTTGCCGTAAAGGATGCCTTGAAGGATGCAGGTTTTGACGAAGAAGACGAAATCATCGTCAAACGCACCCTTAACGACTCGGGCAAGTCGACTATACACCTAAACGGCGAGCCGATAACCTCTTCGAGTTTACGCAAAATCACATCGCTTCTCGTCGACGTGCACGGGCAAAGCGACCATTTTTTGCTTTTAAAAGAATCCAATCAACTTTCCCTTATCGACGCTTTGGCGCAAACGGAACTTGAACCGATAAAGCAAAACATTCGCGATTTGCTATGTAAAATCGACGAAATCGACGGTAAACTTTCCATGCTCGGCGGTAACGAAGCCGACAAGGAAAGAAAAATCGATTATCTTCAGTTTGCCGTTAACGAAATCGAAAACGCACAATTATCCGAAGATGAAGAAGAAAGACTTCTCGACAAAAAAAGGAAGCTTTCAAATCTCGAAAAAATCACGACTGCTTTGAAGGAATCTTACGATTTTTTGTCCGGCGAAGGCGGTGCTATCGACCTTCTTAGCGACGTTTCGAGAAGAATAGCGTCCATATCCCAATACGGCAAAGATTACGAAAAGATTTCCGAAAGGATAGAGTCTTGTCTTGATGAAGTTTCGGATATTTCCGAACTTATAGGCGAAGGTTGCGAAGATAGTTTCGATCCCGAAGAAATAGAAGAAATCGAAAGACGTTTGGCATTAATTCGTTCCTTAAAAAAGAAGTACGGTAAAAGTTACGCCGAAATTATGTCAACGCTCGATTGCTTCAAACAGGAACTTAACTTGATATTAACGGGCGCCGAACAAACCGAAAAACTGAATGTCGAAAGGCAAAAGATTATTTCCGAATTGGAAACTTTATACTCTAAACTCACTCTCGTCCGTAAATCGGTTGCAAGTAAACTTGAAAACGATTTGTCGGTTAAACTTAAAGAACTTGCCATGAAAAGCGCGGTTTTTAAAGTGGAATTTACGAGTTTACAAGGAGAAGTCCTTTCCGTTAAGGGACGAGATCAAGTTCGCTTTTTATTTAACGCAAATAAAGGCGAGGCTTTAAATCCACTCAGTATGGTAATAAGCGGCGGTGAATTGTCACGGTTGATGCTTGCCGTTAAATCGGTAACGGGCGGAAATTTCGGAGCTGAAACTTTTATTTTCGATGAAATCGACGTCGGTATAAGCGGTGAAGCGGCTGAAGTGGTTGCCGAGAATTTTGCAAAAATCGCAAAAGACAGACAAATTATTGCGATTTCTCATTTACCGCAAATCGTTGCTATGGCGGATGTAGGATTTTTGATTTACAAGCGCGAGGAATCTGACAGAACGGTTACCCACGTGAAGAAATTGGATAAAGCGGGCAAGGTTAACGAGGTCGTAAGACTCGTCGGCGGTAATTTATCGGGAAACACGGGCATCGTTCATGCGGAAGAGTTGATAAACAGAGCCGATAACTTCAAAAAAACCATTAAATAATAATCAAAATTCAGGTCGCTTTTTGCGACCTTTTTTGTTTTATAGGAATAAAAATCTAACTACTACACAAGTTAGTCGTAATGAAAAATACAAATCGACTTAAGCGACTGAAACTATATATAATAGCAATACTGATATTTTTTGCAATTATTCCTTGTGCGGTTTTTGTAGAAGCGGACGAGGTATCGGTATATCTCGGCGGGTTTCCCGCGGGGTTTACGATAAGTACACGCGGTGCCGAAGTTATAGGCTTAAGCGAAGTCGTGACCGATTCGGGGGTGAAATCGCCGTCAAAAGAGGCAGATATAAGAGTACATGACCTGATTTTAAGTTTGGGCGGGGCGGAAACCGACGAACACGCTGATATAGAATCTGTGCTTAAAAATTGCAAAGGAAACACTCTTGACGTTACGATTAAACGTAACGACGAAGTTATCGTAAAAAAAATTACGCCCGCCAAAGATTTAAGCGGTAATTATAAACTCGGGCTTTTGTTAAGAGATAAGTTAACGGGCATCGGTACCGTGACTTTTATAGAAGATAATCTCGAATATATGGCGTTGGGACACGCCGTTTGCGGTGAAAACGAAAAGCCTCTCGATATCGTCGGCGGTGAACTTTACGCTTGTAGCATTTTCGGTATAGAAAAGGGAACGAGAGGTCATGCGGGTGAATTACGCGGAATGTTTCTAAACGATGCCAAATTAGGCGTAATAGATCAAAACCTCACCGTTGGCATTAAAGGTAGCGTAACTAAGAAATTCGACCTATCTAAACTAAATAAAATAGAAGTAGGCGAAGCACAACCCGGTAAGGCTTCGATTATAACTACTGTCGACGGAATAATTCCCGAAGAATTTTCTATAAGCATAATTAAAGTCGATAAAGATAAAAAGGATAATCGTAACTTCGTTATAGTCGTGACCGACGAAAGACTTATTAAATTAGCAGGCGGAATAGTGCAAGGCATGAGCGGTAGCCCTATAGTTCAAAACGGTGTTTTAGTCGGTGCCGTTACCCATGTTTTCGTTTCGGATCCCACGAGAGGGTTCGGTATTTCGATACAAAAAATGTTACAAAGTTAGCGTTACGATTAACGTAATAATCTTGAAAAATACTGATTATATCAATGATTTTTGCAACTTTTATGTTTTTGACATAATTTAAAAACTATCCCCATACGATATGTGTGGGGATGTTTTTTATGGAAGGGTTAGGTAAAATTTTCAATGTGATATTTAAAAGAAAATTACTTTTTGTCATACCGTTAGCCGTCTTCATCGTATTCGTTTTTTTAGGTGCAATTCTTCCAAAGGAGCAGGAAAAATTTTTTTACAGCGACAGTACCGTAAATATATTTATAGTTTCACTCTCGTACGGAGGGAAAATATCCAAACTTCTTTTAAATAGAATTTTTGCCGATATTTTTTGTTTGGTTTTGTTCTATATTACGAGTTATTCGATTTTTTTGATGCCTTTAAATTTACTCATTATAGCCTATAAAGGATACGTTTTAGGTGCTATTATGATTGCTATAATTTCAAATTTCGGTTTTACTGGAGTGATGCTTTTTTTCTTCGGGGTTTTAATACAAAATATTATATCGCTTTTTGCTTTAATCGTAATGACGTCGGCAAGTTTTTACAATAAAATTTTATCGCCAAAATGTAATTCGTCGTTGAAATCTGATATGCTTAAAGTTTTTCTGTTATCGGGCGTACTGATAATTTTAAGCGTTATCGTTCAGTTGATTTCGATTATGTTATTTTTAAGACCTTTTAACTACTCGTTCGATATCGTATAATTTTTGCGTTTTTGCTCAAAATACCGTTAGTCCGTTAAGGACGGTAAGGTGATTATATGAAATTATTAGGTAAGTTAGTATTATCTTTGGTTATCGTTGCTTCAATCGCAACGTCGCAAAAAACCATCGCCAATGCCGACGAATTATTCAAATGTTCGGCAAAATCGGCATATCTTACCGATTACGGCAGTAACACCGTAATATACGGTTACGAAGAGGAAAAAAGACTGCCGATTGCAAGCATGACAAAAATCATGTTGCTTGATATAGTGTTTAGTAACGTCGAGGAGGGAAAATTATCTTACGACGAAACTATTACCGTTTCCGAAAATGCAAGCGGAATGGGCGGTTCGCAAGTATTTTTGCAAGCGAATAAGGATTATAAAGTCGACGACCTTATTAAAAGCGTAGTAATTGCTTCCGCAAACGATGCGTCGGTTGCCTTGGCTGAAAAAATTGCGGGAAGCGAAGATAATTTCGTAGCATTAATGAACAAAAAAGCGGTTGAGTACGGACTTAAAAATACGTTATTTTCAAATTGTACGGGACTTTATAAGCCCACGCAATATTCCTGCGCTAAAGACGTTGCGAAAATGTTTTACGAACTTATTAATCACGAAGATTATTTTAAGTATAGCGGTATTTGGCTTGACGAACTCGTTCATCCCGATAATAGCAAAACAACGCTTACCAATACAAATAAACTTTGCAAGTTTTTTAGCGGTTGTGACGGCGGAAAAACGGGTTTCACGAGCGAATCTCGCTTTTGCCTTGCCGCAACCGCTAAACGGGGCAATACGAGGTTGATTGCCGTAGTTATCGGCGAAGACGATTCAAAAACGCGGTTTAAAGACGTTTCGGATATGTTTAACAAGGGCTTTTCTAACTATAAAAGTACGACGGTGGTTTTCTCGGACAAGCCTTGCGATGAACTTGCCGTAATTTCTGGAACGGTTAACGAAAAATTCCTTTGTTACCCAAAGCGGGATTTAAGCGTGTTTTCCGAAAAAGGAAAAACTAACGAGTATATCGTGAAAAACGTAATGTACGAGGGACTGAAAGCACCCCTTAAAAAGGGTAGTAAGGTCGGCGAAACGATATTGTTCGTTGACGGAGAAGAAAAGGCGAGAACTGATTTGATATTGAGAGAAGACGTCGACGAAATGAACTATTCAAACAGTTTCGGTAAGGTCGCCAAAAACTGGTAGATGAAAAATCGATTCCTTTAAACAATTACCGAACCGACAAAATCGTAATAACCGAAAAAACGCATTATAAAAATTACAAAATCCGAGAAAATTCGACTAAAACAGTCGTAATTATCTCGGATTTTTTTGATACCATTTTAGAAAAAGGAGGCAAAAATGCATATAAATTACTGCTTGGACGAAGACAGTCTTTACTTCTATTTGCAAGGAGAACTCGACCAGCATTACGCCAAAGGCGTAAAAGAGTATCTCGATAGGATATTGGACGACGTAAAAGGTTATAATAACGTGATTTTTAATTTTAACGATCTTACTTTTATGGACAGTACGGGAATAGGCGTAATGCTCGGAAGATATAAAAAGATTAAAAGAACGGGCGCGAAATGTTATATAGAGAACCCGACGTTAAACGTTGAAAAAGTGCTGGAATTATCGGGTATTTACGAAGTTATAAATAAAATTTGAGGATGAAACATGAATAAAATTTTTGTAAGGTTCAGTGCGTTAAGCGAAAACGAAAGTTTTGCGAGAACGCTGATATCGGGTTTTTTATTACCGCTTAACCCGAGTATGTTAGATTTAAGCGATATAAAAACCGCCGTAAGCGAAGCGGTTACGAATTGCGTGGTGCATGCTTACCCGAATAGCGTCGGCGACGTCGAAATATCGGCTTGGTACGAAAAACGAGAAGTACATATTATAGTTAAAGACTACGGCATCGGAATCGAAAACCTGAATCTTGCGATGGAACCTTTTTACACCACTAAAGAGAGTGAAGAAAGGTCAGGCATGGGGTTTACCGTTATGAATTCTTTTATGGACAAACTGCTTGTCGATTCAAGACCTTATCAAGGTGTGAAAGTTCACATGATAAAGTCCGTTGCCGAAGTAAAGGAGTAAAATGTTGACTCAAACGGAAACCGTAAATTTATTACGGCTTGCTAAATCCGGTAACGACGAAGCAAAGGAACGATTAATCGTCGAAAACACCTCGCTTATTAAATGTATTGTTAAAAGATTTTGCGGAAGAGGGGTAGAGTACGACGATTTGTTTCAACTCGGAGCAATGGGGCTTTTAAAGGCAATATATAATTTTGACGAATCTTTCGACGTGCGATTTTCCACCTACGCCGTTCCTATGATTATAGGCGAAATCAAACGATTTTTGCGTGACGACGGCTCGATAAAGGTGTCGAGAATAATCAAAGGCTTGTCGGCTAAAATTTATAAGTACGTCGAAGATTGCAAAAAAAGAGGGGAAGACTCGCCAAGCGTAGAAGCCATTGCCGAGCATTTTTCGGTTGACAAAGAAGAGGTCGTACTTGCAGTCGGTTCGGTTTCTAAACCTATGTCGTTATACGAAAGCGTGCAAGGAGAAGGTGATAAAACGACTCTTTTAATCGATAAAATCGCTTCTGACGAAAGGGAAGAAGACCTTATCGACGAAATCACGTTAAAGAGTTTGATAAATAAATTAAAGGAAAGAGAACGCAAAATAATTATAATGAGATACTTCCTCGATAAAAGCCAAAGCGAAATAGCAAAGGAGTTAGGCGTATCTCAAGTACAAGTTTCCAGGCTTGAATCAAAAATAGTCGAAAAACTTAAATCACAAATGTAAAAAATCTAATAATCGACGATAATAAGAGGAGTTTTTAAAATTATTACGAATAACGTAATCCTCTTTTGACGATACTATTTATATGAAAAAAGTCTATAATGCCAACGAAATCAAATCTCCTTTCGAAAATGAAATTTACGTAAAAAAGGCAAAAGGAGAAAAGCAAAGATGACTAAAAAATGTAATAGTCAAAAGTTTTATAATGCCGACTACATTAAATACGTAAATTCCGTTGCGCCGAAAACAAACCACGGAAGAAGTTTATTACACGCTTTTTTGGTCGGCGGTTTTATATGCGTAATCGGTCAGTTCATAAGATACACGTTGTTGTACTTGTTTGGCTTTTACGGCGACGAACTTGCGGGGGCTACGAGCGTAGTATTGATATTTATCGGTTGTTTATTGACGGGACTCGGCGTTTACGACAACATCGGACATTTTGCGGGTGGCGGTTCGATAGTGCCTATAACGGGTTTTGCAAATTCCGTTTGCTCGCCCGCAATGGAGTTTCGTTCGGAAGGCTTTGTTTACGGTCTTGCGTCTAAAATGTTCGTCGTAGCGGGACCGATTATCGTATACGGAATTTCCGCATCCGTCCTTGTGGGAATAATTTACTACGTCATAGGCTTATTTTAATAAGCCGAGAAAGTTCTAAATGAGATTATTAAAAATTAGTTAGTGTTTGAGACACTAAAAAGCAAACAGTAAAAACTAAAGACTAATGATTATAATTAAAAAACAAACAATAAAAACTAAAAACAACCCATATGTACTACTGAATCAAACCTACTAAATCACTAAGTCCGACCGCTATAAAAAACTGAGTAATCATCCGATTGAACTATAACCTCTCTCGACGTTCAAAGTAGATAACCTTCAAAATAATTATTTATTGCCCTTAAAAGAAGGGCTTTTTTGTTAAGGCAGACTTTTAAGTATAAAAAATTTTCGGTTACAAACAATAATATCGCAATATGTCAAATTCGACGATATTTTTTAAAAACAAACCTCGCATAATTTCAACCTACACGATTGCAGGTCCCAAAGAGGGCAAATCTAATTTCGGAAAGCATATCGACAGAATTCTTGCCGACGACCGTTTCGATGAATGCACCTTTGAGAAAGCAGAATGTAAAATGCTTACGACTTGCATTTTTAACACTGTAGAAAAATCGAACAAGAAGATGACGAATATCGATGCGCTAATTTCGGGTGACCTATTAAATCAGATAATATCTGCAAGTTTTTCTGCTCGAAACTTCGATATGCCTTATATCGGCGTTTATAGCGCATGCTCTACCTTTTCTGAGGCGTTGGCACTTTCGGCATGCCTTGTCGACTCGGGATATCTTAAAAATGTTATAGCGGCAACGGGTAGCCATTTTGCGACGGCGGAAAGGCAGTATAGGTACCCGTTAGAACTCGGTTCGACGAGACCGCCTCAATCGCAATGGACGGTAACGGGTGCCGGCGGGGCTTTGATATCGGATAAGGGGAATTATCCTAAAATCGTCGGGGCTACCTTCGGAAGAGTAATTGATTACGGCATAACCGACGCAAACAACATGGGCGCGGCAATGGCTCCCGCTTGCGCAGACACTCTTGTA
Organism: Parasutterella excrementihominis; assembly: GCA_963650915.1. Classification (GTDB taxonomy): domain Bacteria; phylum Bacillota; class Clostridia; order Christensenellales; family Borkfalkiaceae; genus UBA4636. The sequence continues at coordinate 19,497 of CAVJMJ010000002.1, forward strand.
AGATTATTTAAAGAGACGAAGACTTCCGCTTACGATTACGATTTGATTTTAACGGGCGATTTGGGCGCACTCGGTTCAAGGCTTTTTAAAAAACTTTGCTCCGAAGCGGGTTACGACGTAAGCAATCATTCCGATTGCGGAGAAATGATTTATAATATTGCCGAAGAAGAATACCAAGGCGGAAGCGGAGCAGGTTGCAGTGCCGTCGTTTTCGGGTCTTATATATACAAAAAATTACTAAAAAAGGAGATAAAACGCATGATTTTTATGGCAACGGGCGCATTGCTTTCGGCTGTTTCTTCACAACAAGGTGAATCTATACCGTGCATTAGTCATGCGGTAATCGTAGTAGGGTAATGTGGGAAATAGTTTTTATGTATCTGAAAGCCTTTATAGTCGGCGGAATTATTTGTATGATAGCGCAAATTTTAATTAACGTAACCAAACTTACGTCGGGAAGAATTTTGGTAGTGTTTATGTTATCGGGGCTTTTTCTTCAATCGATAGGGCTTTATAAGTATCTTATCGATTTTGCGGGGGCAGGGGCAACCGTTCCTATAAGCGGTTTCGGATATTTGCTTGCCGAAGGCGCGATAAACGGCGCAAAAAGCGGACTTTTCGGGGCAATAACGGGCGGACTTAAAGCCGCATCGGCAGGGATAACAGCAGCAGTAGTTTTTAGTTTTTTGGCTGCGCTTATTTTTAAACCGAAGTCAAAACGTCGTTAAATCGGCATACAATAGTTATGTGAAAGGAAAAATCAAGTCAAAAATTATTTTAGCGGTCGTTGTCGTTTTGTCCTTGGCGGTTTATTCAGGCGTGTGCGCTTCAAAAAGTTTAGTCGCCATCGGCAAGGCTAATTTCGAAGCTGAAATTTCCACCGCAAGTTATATTGCGATCGGAAAAACTTTGGACTCCGATGTTTTAAACGGATTATACGAAGTGATAAGAGACAAAGACGGAAACGTGGTAATGATTTCTTCAAACGCCTTAAAACTGAACTTCCTTTCAAAAACTCTTGCCGAAGAATGTTTGAAAAGTTATTCGATTTTGGCAAACGGCGGGGTAAAAGTTCCGACGGGCGCACTTACGGGAATATCTTTTTTATCGGGTTTGGGTAAGCCGATTGATATGAAACTCGTTACCGTAAAATCCGTTAAATGCGAATTCGTAAGCAAATTCGAGTCGGCGGGGATAAATCAAACAAAGCAAAGTTTATACTTGAAAATAATTCCCGACTGCGTAGCGGTGGCAGGGCTATATAAGCAGTCTATCGTAGGCGAAATCGAATATTTGTGCTATGAAAATTACGTTATCGGTAAAGTACCCGAGGCATATTTAAACGTTACCTCTTACGTAGCGAAATAAAGAACGAATCGTTACATTTGATAATCGAGTGTCGTTTGCGAAAGCATAATTAGGCGAATAGGGCTTAAACGGATAGGTTTTAGCCCTTATTTTTATGTGTTTTTTTCTATTAACCTTGACTTTTGTTGACTACGACGTAATTATTATTTATAATATCTTTGTTAATAAACTAAGTCGGCACTATGTGCCCGAAAGGAAAGATTATGGCAAAGACATTTAGCGAGATTTTGCAAGAAGTCAAAGAAAAATTGACGAGCGCCGATACTTCCAAAGTTTTATCGGAGATTAAAGTCGATTTTTTAGGTAAAAACGGCGTCGTTACGGGGCTGCTTAAGGGCATGCGCGACGTAGCACCCGAATTAAGACCTCAACTCGGTCAACAAGTCAATAATTTAAGGGGACAAATTGAGGAACTTATAGCCAAAAGAGAAGACGCGGTAAAGCAAGCCGAACTTATTAAAAAATACAGTTCGGAATCGATTGATATTACTTTACCGGGGATTAAAAGCGAACTCGGGACGACGCATCCCATTACAATGGTTAAAAACGAACTTATCGATGCATTTTCCGGACTCGGGTTCGTCGTTTACGAAGGTCCTGAAATCGAAACTGATAAGACTAATTTCCAAATGCTTAATATTCCGGAAGATCACCCGGCAAGAGATATGCAGGACACCTTCTATATAACCGATAGCATTTTATTGCGTACTCATACCTCTCCGGGGCAAGTTCACGTTATGACTTCGGCTAAGCCTCCGATAAAGGTTATGTGCCCGGGTAGAACGTACAGATCCGACGACGACGCCACCCATTCGCCGATTTTCCATCAGATAGAAGGCTTGGTCGTCGATAAAAATCTTACTTTGTGCGACCTAAAAGGTACCCTTGAAGAAATATTAAAGCATATTTTCGGAAAGGATATAAAAACGAGGCTTCGTCCCTCCTACTTCCCGTTTACCGAACCCAGCGTCGAGGTCGACGTTTCTTGTTTCGAGTGCGGAGGCAAGGGTTGTAAACTTTGCAAAGGCACCGGTTGGATAGAAGTTTTAGGCGCCGGCATGGTAAACCGCAAAGTTTTGCAAAATTGCGGAATAGATCCCGACGTATATACCGGTTACGCATTCGGCATAGGGCTTGAGCGTATAGCAATGCTCAAGTACCATATTCCCGACATAAGAATGTTCTTTGACGACGACATTAGATTCTTAAAACAGTTCAAGTAAGGTTAAAACGGTGAAAATATGAGAATTCCTTTAAGTTGGTTGAATGATTACGTCGATATCGGAGGTATCTCCGTCGAAGCCTTAAAAAACGGCTTGTTTTCTTGCGGTTTCGAAGTCGAAGAGGTAATCGAAGTTAATAAAAAAGTTAACAAAATCGTAACTTGCAAAGTTTTGCAAAAAACTCGCCATCCCGCTGCCGATAAACTTTTTGTTTGTCAGGTCGACGCGGGTAGTTACGGTATTTTGCAAATCGTCACTAACGCTCAAAACGTTCAGGAGGGCGACATCGTTCCCGTTGCGGTAAACGGCGCCACGTTGGCGGACGGTACCGTAATTAAAAACGGTAAACTTCGCGGGGTGGAATCCTTCGGTATGTTCTGCGGAGGTGAAGAAATAGGCATTTCTGACGAGTACTACGACGGCGCAAGCGGTGATTCCGTTTTGATTTTCCATGATAATTTCGAACTCGGCAAAGAAGTTTGCGATCTTTTAAATATAAAAGACGTCGTTTTCGATATTTCGGTAACGGCAAACAGACCTGATTGTCAAAGCGTTTTAGGTATTGCCAGGGAAGTTTCCGCACTTCTCGGTAAGCCTTTGAAAATGCCAGAAACTTCTTACGAGACGACAGAAATCGATTGTAAGGACAAAGTTTCGGTAAGCGTTCGTGATACCGAACTTTGCCCGAGGTATATGGGTGCCTATTGCTACGATATTAAAATCGCACCGTCGCCCAAGTGGATGCAAAAGCGTCTTTATTTAATGGGTATAAGGGCTATAAATAACGTAGTCGATATCACAAATTACGTTTTAAACGAAATCGGACAACCTATGCACGCTTTCGATTATAGAGAACTCGGAGGGGAAAAAATCGTGGTAAGACGGGCAAACGAAGGGGAAAAAATCGTAACGTTAGACGATAAAGAGTTTGCTTTAAATAACGATGTTTTAGTAATTTGCGACGAAAATAAACCCTGCGCTTTAGCCGGTATTATGGGCGGAAAAGGTAGTGGAATCAAAGACGACACGACAGAAATCGTATTCGAAGCCGCAATGTTCAAGCGCGACAATATCCGTAAGAATTCCAGAAAACTCAATCAACGTTCCGATTCTTCCGCAAGATTTGAAAAAGGTGTGGATCCTTATACCACCGAACTCGGCATGAAGCGCGCGCTTTCTCTTATTTCTTCGTTGGGCGTTGCTAAAGTGGCTAAAAATATAATCGACGAAAACTCCTTAACCCTTGAAAACAAGGTTATAACCACGAAAGTCGAAAAAATCAATAAACTTCTCGGCATAGAAGTCCCCGAAACCGAAATAGTAAGAATACTTAATTCCCTTAATTTCGGCTGTGTACTCAAAGACGGGGAACTTAAAGTTTCCGTACCTCTTTACAGAGAGGACGTCGAAGATTACCCCGATTTAGCGGAAGAAGTTATAAGAATGTACGGTTACGAGCATATAAACTGCACTTTGCTTAAAAATTCCGAAATCACTCACGGCGGAAGAAACTATTTACAAACAAAGGAACAAAACGCCAAAGATTACTTAAAATACAACGGCTTTAACGAAATCGTAACTTATTCGTTTATATCGCCTAAGGATTATCTGAATTTCGATATCGATACTTCTAATCTTAAACTTATAAAACTCAAAAACCCGCTCGGCGAAGATTTGAGCATTATGAGAACGACTTTATTGCCGTCGGTCGTTTCTGCCGCGATAAGAAATCTGACGAGAAAGAATTTAACGGGCAGACTTTACGAAATGGCTAAAGTTTACCTTGCGGACGAGTTGCCTCTTACCGAACTTCCTCATGAAAGAACGACGATTTGCATGGCTTTATTCGGTGAGGACGAAGACTTCTTTACCTTAAAAGGTGCGTTTGAAGGGCTTATAGAATGCCTCGGGTACAGTAAAAAACTTACGCTTCGAGCCGAGGTCAAACCCTTCTTGCATCCGACAAGATGCGGTGCCTACTTCGACGAAAACGGCGAAGAGGTTTGCTATCTCGGAGAATTAAGTCCCGTTATTCGTGAAAAAATCGGTGCGGACAAACCTATTTACGTTGCCGAAATAAACTATGAAAAACTTTCGGAAAACTTCGACAAGCCGATTTTCGTTAAAGCATTTTCAAAGTTCCCGTCGGTTGAGCGCGATTTGGCACTTGTGTGCGACAAAACCGTTACGAACGGTCAAATAGTGGAAACTATCGAGTCTGCAAAAATCAAGAACCTTATAAACATCGAACTTTTCGACGTATACACCGGCGACAGAATTTTATCCGACAAAAAGAGTATGGCGTATAGGCTTACCTTCTCGTCGGTCGAAAAAACCCTCGAAGTCGAAGAAGTCGACAATTACGTTAAAAAGATTTTGACAAGACTTGAACAAATCGGAGTCAAATTAAGATAAAATGACACTCAAAACGCTGAAAACACTTGAATACGACAAAGTTTTAAACCTTGTTTCCGATTGTGCGGTACTAAAAGGCACTAAGCAAAGGTTACTTTCGTTAACTCCTTTTTCGGATATAGATAGCGTAAACAACGCTCTTAATAAAACCGAAGAGGCGTATAAACTTTTGTTCGATTACGGCGTTTCCGGCGTTGATTTTTTTGATGAACCGGGGGACGAACTTGCACGTGCCGAAAAGGGCGCATCGCTTACCCTCGGCGAACTTTTACGCTCGGCAAGGCTTTTAAAGGCGTCAAGGCTTATAAGAAATTCTTTTACTTCCGTAAAGGACGAGAATATAAAACTTATTCCGGAAATAGCCTTTTTGCTTTATTGCGACCAATACCTCGAAAAAGAAATTATCTCGAAAGTGCTTTCGGACGATAAACTTGCAGATAACGCATCCGACAGATTATTTGCCCTTCGTAAAAAGATAAAACAACTTAACGAGCAAATAAGAGAAAAATTGAACTACTACGTGCGTGCGGAAGATAAATATTTACAAGAAAATATCGTTACGATGCGCGGTGACAGATACGTTATACCGGTTAAAAGCGAATATCGTTCGAGAATAAAAGGTTTCGTACACGACCAATCGGCAACCGGTTCGACGGTGTTTATCGAGCCTATAGAGGTTTTGGAGTTAAATAACCAATTGAGGGTTACTACGGTCGAGGAAGCAAACGAAGTAGAAGAAATAATTCGTGATTTATCTCATAAAATCGGAATGATTGCTCAAAAGCTTTTGTATAACGCCGAACTTATAAGAGATATAGACGAATATCTTGCTCGCGCGATTTACGCTTATAAGACGAAATCGTTAAAACCTGCGATAAACTCTAAAGGTATCATCGATATCAAACGGGGAAGGCATCCGCTAATCGACGCCAAAAAGGTTGTTCCTTTAGACGTCAGATTGGGTAAAGAATTCAGATATCTGCTTATAACCGGACCTAATACCGGCGGTAAAACGGTAACCTTAAAATTGGTAGGCTTATTTACCGCAATGGCGACGAGCGGTATGTTTTTGCCTTGTGCCGAATCGTCGATAGCCCTTTTTGACAATATTTTTTGCGACGTCGGCGACGAGCAAAGTATCGAGCAAAGTTTATCCACCTTTTCCTCTCACGTTAAAAATTTGGTAGACATTACCGAAAACGTAAACGACAAATCACTCGTTTTGATAGACGAAATCGGTGCGGGTACAGATCCCGACGAAGGAAGTGCGTTGGCACAAGCCGTTATAGAAAAACTTATCGACTGCAAAAGTTACGGCATCGTTACGACCCATTATTCAAAATTAAAAGAATACGCCTATGTAAAAGAGGGCATAATAAACGCTTCGATGGATTTCGACAACGAAACCTTCGCACCCATATATAAACTTAATATAGGCGTCCCGGGAACTTCTAACGCTATAGAAATAGCGTCGAGGTTAGGACTTAACAAGGAAATTACCGATAGGGCGGTGTCCCTGCTTTCGGATACTAAAATTTCCTTTGAAAACGTTTTGAAGGAAGCCGAAAAAACGAGAAAAACGGCTGAAAACGAAAGGCGTGAACTTTCCGAAAGTTTGGAAAAGGCAAAAATCGAACTCGATACCATAGAAAAAGAGAAGAATAAACTTTCCGAAGAAAGACAACGGCTTTACGCTCAGGCAAAAGCCGAATCTCGTCGAATTATCAACGAAAAGGTCGACGAAGCAGACGAACTCGTCGAAAAAATCAAAGACATATTAAATAAAGAAGAAATTTCGAGCGGCGACATAATAACCGCAAGAACGTTAAGAAACAAACTCGAAGAAAAAAAATATTCCGAGAAGGGCGAAAACGACGCACCGCTTTCATTAAAGCCCTGCGACGGAAATTTGAAAGTAGGCGATAGGGTTTACGTAAAATCAATGGGCACCTTTGCCACGGTTTCAAGCGTAAACACGAAAAAAGGTGAATGTTTCGTTTCGATAGGAAGTATGCGTCTCGGCGTTAAAACTTATGACTTGCTGGTAAGCGGTAAAAAGGAAGAAACGAAAAAGACAAACAAAGCGGTACCGTCGGTAAAACTTAACGTCGAGCCGATATCTTCGTTCAGCGGTGAAATAAACCTCATCGGCGAAAGGAGAGAAGAAGCAATCGATAACGTCGTTAAGTTCCTCGACCAAGCAATTTTAGCGGGGGCTAAAACCGTTCGCATCGTTCACGGAAAGGGACAAAAAATTCTTCGTCACGCCGTTTGGGATGTCTTGCGCAAGCATAAATCGGTTGAAGATTTTAGGCTCGGAAAGTACGGCGAGGGCGAAGACGGTGTCACAATCGTTACGCTAAAATAAAATTACGCTCGTCGTAATAATTTCAAAAATCGAAGATTATATCAGTGATTATGAACAAAATTATATATCTTGACAATGCGGCGACGACTCGTCCCGATAAGGAAAAGTTGGAAGCCGCCGCAAAATATGCCGAGGATTATTATTTTAATCCTTCGGCACTGTATTCTTGCGGAAGAAAAGTTTCTCAAGACTTAGCAGAGTTAAAAAGCGTTCTGTTAGGTAGAAACGGATTTCATAAAGTCATATTGACGTCGTGCGGATCTGAAAGCGACAATACGGCGATTTTTAGTTTTTCAAAGCGAGGTAACGTCGTTACGACCGAAGGCGAGCATTCCGCTGTATACAACCCTTTTATGAAGGTAAAGGAGAAAGGCATTGAGGTTCGTTTTGCAAAACTTAACGACGGCGGAGGAGTCAACGTCGACGATTTACTTTCAAAAATCGACGATAAAACCTGTTTTTGTAGCGTCGTACACGTGAACAACGAAACCGGTGCCATTAACCCGATAAACGAAATCGCAACCTTAGTAAAACAAAAAGCACCTAAATGCATATTCCATAGCGACGGGGTTCAAGCCTTCGGTAAATTGGATTATCTTTTAGGCGAAAACGTTGATTTGTATTCGGCTTCCGCCCATAAAATCGGCGGTTTAAAGGGCACTGGCGCACTTTTTTATAAAAGCAACTTAAACCTTTCTCCGCTTATACTCGGAGGCGGTCAGGAAGGCGGAATTCGCTCTGGAACGGAAAACGTCATGGGTTTAAAACTTTTTGCCGACGTTTATAAGGAAAAAATCGAAAAGGTTAAAGATAACTACGCAAAAATGCAGGCGTTAAAAGATTACGTCTTAAAAAACATTGACTTAAATCTTTTCAAAGTATTGTCGCCGTCCGACGGGTCGCCTTATATCGTTACACTTTCCGCGGTAGGGTTAAGGGGAGCCGTTCTTCAAAACATGCTTGACGACGACGGAATTTTAATAGGAACGGGTTCGGCTTGTTCGTCAAAAAAGCCGTTTTCGAGAATTTTATCTTCTTACATAAAAGACCCGAACGTTTTAAACGGTGTCGTAAGATTGAGTTTTGAACCTGAAACAAATTTTGACGACGTAAAATTTGCCGTTGACAGGCTAAATTATAATGCACTAAAACTTAGCGAGAAAATTAAAATATGAAAAATGCCATAATTATCAGATATTGTGAAATTCATTTAAAAGGCAAAAACAGAAGTTTTTTCGAAAGACTTTTGGTGGAAGCCGTAGAAAAGGCGATGCACGGAATTAAGCACACCTTCAAATCGATGAACACCCGTTATCTTATAGAAGATTACGACGAAGCCGATTATTCTTTAATAGTGTCGAGATTATTAAAGGTTTGCGGTATTCACTCGTTAAGTCCCGCAAAAGTCGTAAATTCGAATTTTGAAGAAATCCGCGACTGTTGCGTTTTGATAACCGAGGGTAAAAAGGGCGAATTCAAAGTAAACACCAACCGAGCAGACAAAAAATTCCCGATGCATTCGGTTGAACTTTCGCGTGAAATCGGAGGAGTTCTGCTCGATAATTACGCACCTAACATCAAAGTCAACGTTATCGACCCTGAATTCGTCGTTAACATAGACATAAGAGAAAGGGGCGAAACTTTGATTTATACAGACGTCATAAAAGGCTTAGGCGGGCTTCCGACAGGCTCGTCGGGTAAAGGAATGTTAATGATTTCTGGCGGTATAGACAGTCCAGTTGCCGGCTTTATGCTTGCAAAACGCGGTATGAGGCTTGAAGCGGTTCATTTTCACAGTTATCCGTACACGAGCGAGGCTGCCTTGGATAAGGTAAAAACTCTCGCAAAAATGGTTTCGGAATATTCATGCGGAATCAAACTCCATATCGTTAAATTTACCCACATTCAGGAAGAAATTCACGAAAAATGCCCGGAAGACTTAATGATAACGATGATGCGTAGATTTATGATGCGCATAGCCGAGCGTTTAGCCGAAAAAAACGGTTGTCAGGCAATCATTACCGGTGAAAGTTTGGGGCAGGTTGCAAGCCAAACCATCGAAAGCATTACCACTTCAAACGCCGTGGTATCCATGCCGATGCTTCGCCCGCTTATCGCTTTTGACAAACTTGAGATAATCGAAATTGCAAATAAAATCGGCACTTTTGAAACGTCTATACTTCCTTACGAAGATTGTTGCACGGTATTTTTACCTAAATTCCCGGCGACTAAACCGAAAATGGAAGTTGTTTTAAAAGCCGAAAAAGCACTTGACGTCGAGGCACTTATATCGGAAGCGCTCGACTCGGTGGATACGATCGTTTATTAGACGATGAAATTGATTAAATAATGAGGTTTAAATATGAAAAAATCCGTTCTTAAAGCCTATGCCGAACTTATCGCTCAAAAGGGCGTAAACGTTCAACACGGACAGGAAGTTTTGGTTATGTGTCAACTCGATCAACCGGAGTTTGTCGAAATGGTCGTCGAAAGCCTGTATAAACACGGTGCTAAAAAAGTTTACGTCGATTGGGCTTACGATGCTTTAACCAAACTTCACGTTAAGTACCAATCGGACGAAACTTTGTCCAAGGTAGACAGACTTGCCATGGCAAAAATAAAATGGCGTGCCGAAACCCTTCCTGCCCATTTATATCTCGTATCGGAAGACCCCGACGGACTTTCCGGCATCAACATCGAAAAGTTTATGCGCGCTCAGCAGGCGAAAATGAAGGTCATTAAGCCGTATAGAGATAAAATGGAATCCAAATATCAATGGTGTATTGCGGCAGTCCCCGGTAAAAAATGGGCAAGTAAAGTTTTCCCCGATATGCCCGTTGCGAAGGCAGTCGAAAAACTTTGGAACAGTATACTTACCGCATCGAGAGCGTTTGGAGATCCGATAAAAAATTGGAACGAACATAACGTCAATATAAAGGCAAAATGCACTGCTTTAAACAACATGCATTTGAGTAAATTGCATTACACTTCGTCAAACGGAACGGATTTTACCGTTTGGCTTAACGAACTCGGAAAATTCAACGGCGGATACGATACTACGTTGTCCGGCGTAGATTTTAACCCCAATATACCGTCGGAAGAAGTATATACTTCACCTAAAGCGGGTAAGGCGGAAGGCGTCGTTTACGCAACCAAACCGCTATCCTATAACGGACAACTTATTGACGGCTTCCATATTCGCTTCGAAGACGGAAAAGTCAAGGAAGTTTTTGCCGAGAAAAACCAAGCGTTGCTCGAAAAAATGGTAAAAACCGACGAAGGTGCATCTATGCTCGGCGAATGTGCGCTCGTTCCTTACGATAGTCCCATAAACAACACGGGCGTGTTGTTCTACGAAACGTTGTTTGACGAAAACTGCTGTTGCCATTTGGCACTCGGAAGAGGTTTTCCCGATTGTTTATACGGCTTTGAAAAAATGACGCAAAAAGAACAGCATAAAAACGGCATAAACGATTCTCAAATTCACGTCGATTTTATGATAGGTTCTAAAGATTTAAAAATCGTCGGTACCGATAAACGTGGTAAGGAAATTTTGATTTTCAACAACGGCAATTGGGCAATATAATTTTTAAAAAATAGTATAAACTGATAGGTATTACGATTTTTAATAGATAAAAATATAATTTAAATTATTACATTTTAGTATTTTAAAATTTGGAGGATAAATTATGAAATTTACTTTGTCAATAATCGGTTGCGGTTCGAGAGGCTGTGACACCTACGGAAGCATTGCTTTCTGTCAAAAAGATAAATTCGATATCGTTTCTTTGTGCGACGTCAATGCTAAAAAGTTGGAAAAATACGGCGTTATTTTTAACGTCCCCGAGAGCATGCGTTTTACCGACGAGGACGAATTTTTTAAAGAAAAACGCAGTGATGCTTTGGTTATCGCGTCACTCGACAAAGATCACGTCAGACAATGTTTAAAGGCAATAAAACTCGGTTACACCATATTATTGGAAAAGCCGATTTCCGACAACGAAGCCGAACTTAGAGAATTGTTGGCAGAACAGAAAAAGCACGACGCAAAAATTATGGTTTGCCACGTTTTGCGTTACGCTCCCGCTTTTGTGGAAGTAAAAAAATTGCTCGACCAAAAAGTTATCGGTAATCTTATAATGATAGATTCCATCGAGCAGATTGCCTATTGGCATTTTGCGCACAGTTACGTTCGCGGAAATTGGAGAAGAAAAGAGGATACCGCACCCCTTGTTTTGGCTAAATGTTGCCATGACCTCGATCTTTTGCAATATTATGCGTGTTCTAAGGCGTCGAGCGTAAATTCACTCGGCAGTTTGGCTTATTTTAACGAGGAAAACGCACCAAAAGGTTCGTCCGATCGTTGCGTTACTTGTTCGCTCAATGATTCATGCCCCTATAGTGCACTCAATTTTTACGTTAAAAATTACCAAAAAATCGGCTCGCCCGAAAATCAATGGCCGTATAACGTAGTATGTCCCGAAATCCCCGATAACGCAGACAAACTTTTACACGCTATAACCGTCGGTAATTACGGAAGATGCGTTTTCAGGTGCGATAACGACGTTTGCGATAATCAAATTGTTTCCATTCATTTTGAAAACGGTATAAACGCCGTTTTAAAAACTACGGCTTTTACTCACGATACCGGAAGAATTACCATTTTTTACGGCACGTTGGGCGAGATAGAGTTCGATGAAACGCGCGGTGTTATTATCGTTAAAGAATTCGGCAAGGAAAACAGAACCGTATATATGAAAGACTTGACGAGTAACGACGAGTTCGGACACGGCGGTGGAGACGGAGGAACGATGAATGCCTTTTATAACCTTTTGTGCGGAAAAACGAATCCCGAAACCTCTCTCGAAAAATCAATCGAAAGTCATTTGATGGGTATTTGCGCCGAAAAATCTCGTTTAAACGGCGGACAAACCGTAAAAATCGAACACTGATTTTTTATGAAATTTAAAGAATTTACCGTAACTACTACCGATGAAGCCGAAGAACTCGTTGCCGACATATTTTGGAACTACACAAATTACGGTGTAGCGGTTTCGTCGCTAAAAGACGTTTTAGAACTTACCGAAAACAGACGCGATACATTTGACTATATCGACGATAAACTTTTCGATAAAGTAGGCGGTGTATCCCTCGTGAAAGCATATTTCGATCTCGATAGCTCGGAAGAAAAGAAGATTTTAATAGGTAAGCATTTAGAAAATTTAAGAAAAAACGCCGAAGGAAATTTAAAAGTCGGGACGTTGGAACTTATAGAAAGGGAAGTCGACGGCGACGATTGGATAGAAGTCTGGCGCAAGCATTTCAGACCTATTTCTTTCGGAAAAATCACAGTTTGCCCCAAGTGGATAAATTATAAAGACGACGGGTACGTGGTGTACCTCGATTCCAATTCGGCTTTCGGAACTGGTGAACACGAAACCACCTCGATGTGTATCGAACACTTGCAAAAATATGTAAAACCCTGCGACGTCGTGGTTGACGTTGGCTCTGGAACGGGAATACTCGGTATTTCGGCAAAAAAATTGGGAGCGGATAAGGTGATATTAACCGACATCGATCCCGTAGCGGTTGAGGCTTCTCGGCATAACGTAATAATTAACGGCGTCGATAAAGACGTTACCGTTTATAATACGAGCCTTTTAACGGGCGTTGAAATAAAAGGCGACATAGTAGTCGCTAATATTACGGCGGACGTTTTAAAGGTGTTGTCGCAACAAATTTTATCTTATGTAAAGAAAGACGGCATTATTATTTTAAGCGGAATTTTAAAAGACCGAAAAGATGAAGTTATATCGGTTTACTTAAAGTCGGGCTTTATGTTATTGCAATCGAAAACGATCGGAGAATGGTCATCGGTTGTTATGAAACTGTAATTACCAAGTTCGTAATTATCGTCAAAATCACTGAATTTATCAAGGAAATTTACTATTTTTATGAAAGCGGTTGTTTTTACTTTAGGTTGTAAAGTAAACGCTTGCGAGAGTTCTTCGCTTATGCGTGGGCTTAGCGAAGCGGGCTATGAGGTATCGGATAAACTCGAGTTTGCCGACCTATATATACTTAACACTTGCGCCGTAACGAAAGAGGCGGAAAAGAAATCGAGGCAAGCCATTGCAAGAATACGCGTCTACAATAAAAACGCAAAAATCATAGTTACCGGTTGCGCTTCCGAACATAACCCCGAGGCATTTAAAAACAAACCCGGCGTGACTTTGGTTACCGGAGCCGTCAATAAAGATAAGATCTTGTCCCTTTTAAACGAGGACGGGATTTTCGTCGATAAAGATTACGATTATTACGAAAAATTTTTACCGATGGGCGGATTGAAAACTCGTGCCTACGTTAAAGTGGAAGACGGATGCAATAACTTTTGTTCTTACTGCTTAATACCTTATCTGCGCGGAAGATGTCGTTCCCGTTCGATTGAAAGCGTTAAAAACGAACTTAACGGAATTTCCTGCAAGGAAGTCGTGATAACGGGCATTAACCTTACCGCCTACAACTATAACGGGGCTGATTTAGCCGATTTGCTATACGAACTTAAAGATTATAATTTAAGAATTCGTTTGGGTTCGCTCGAGGAAAGCGTTATTTCGGAAAAGTTACTCGACGCAACGCTTTCGCTAAAAGATTTTGCACCGCATTTTCATCTGTCTTTGCAGTCGGGTAGTTCAAAAGTTTTGAAAGACATGAACCGTCATTACGACAGAAACGAATTTATTGAAAGTATAAAAAAAGTAAAGAAAGTTTATCCTACGGCGGCGATAACCACCGATATTATTGTCGGGTTTCCCACCGAAACGGAAGAGGACTTTCTCGATACCGTAGACTTATGCAATATCGTCAATTTTGCCGACATACATTGCTTTATTTATTCCCCGAGAGAGGGAACGAAAGCCTACTTGTTGCCGAGGATAGAAAAAGCCGTCTGCGAAGATCGCATGCAAAGATTGTTGGCGGTTAAAAAGCAATGCAAGGAAAATTTCGTTAAAGGCTTAATTGGTCAAACTTTATCGGTGCTTATCGAAGAAGAAAAGGGCGGGTACTATGAAGGGTACTCCGAAAATTACGTGCGTTGTTACATAAAGGGTGAAAATTTAAGCGGTTTTAAAAACGCAAAAGTTATTTCTCTTTTCCGCGACGGCGCATTATGCGAAATTTCAAGCGATTAAAATTACTTATATATCGGAGGATATTACTATGTGCGATTGTTTATTTTGTAAATTTGTAAGCGGGGAAATTCCCGTACAAAAAGTTTTTGAAAACGACGATTTTATTATAATAAGAGATATCAATCCTCAGGCAAAAAATCATTTTTTGGCAATACCGAAAAAGCATTATAAATATTTAAGCGAAATGACCGAAGCCGACGCTTTGACGTTGTCGCAAATTTTCATGACTTTATCTTCGTTAAAAAAAGACCTCGAACTCGAAAACGGTTACAGATTGGTCATCAATCAAGGGGACGACGCGGGTCAAACAGTACCTCACCTACACATACACGTTCTTTCCGGTCAGAAGATGGGTTGGAACCCCGCTAAATAATTTTCATTGGCCTAAAAAATCGAATTTATCCTTTATTTACCCGTATTTACCCATCGTTTTTGCAAAAAATATCCGTAAACCCTGATTTTTTGCTTGACAGGGCGGGTATTGTCTTGTATAATCTTATTGTTTTGAAAATAAGTGTCTTTCGGCAAAGGAGGGGTGAATATGTCCACAATCAGAGTCGGTGAAAACGAATCTTTAGATAACGCATTACGTCGTTTTAAGAGAAAATGCTCTCGTGACGGTATTATTGGCGACCTCCGTCGTAAAGAATGTTATGAAAAACCTGCGGTTCGTCGCAAAAAGAAAGCCGAAGCCGCAAGAAAGAGAAATTCAAAAATGTAATTTTTTAACGTCTGCTATTTGAAAGCAGGCGTTTTTTTTACCCTTAAGAAATTTATCGACTTTTGTCGAAACTTGTCAAATTAGCAAAATACAAAGTGAGGGAATGAAAAATGGAAGACATTAAATTACTTGCAAAAGAAGCCAAAAGAAGAATGAAAAACGGATTTTGGGAACAAAACAAGGACAAAATCGGCTATATGAAAGCAAAAGCAAAATCAGAAGGTATAGAGTCGTCTAAAATCGTAAAATATTACCAAACTAACGTTATTCGCGAAATCAAACCTAAAAAGGACGAAAACGAAAAGTTCTATAAAAAAGTCAAGTCGATATTGGATAGCGTAGGCGAGGTAAGCGACATTATTCGTCGGCTTATAGATACCGAGGCGTATAACGCTTTACCTTACGACAGAAAGCAAAAATATATTATGGAATTGTCTCAAAAATATCGCGAAGCACTCGTTCGTTATAAAAGGGAAAAGAAATTCGATTTATAGTTATTACTCCTAAAATGCTTTGGATACGTATAAACCGTTACGTTACATCCATACCGCCACGCTATCGATAAAGTTCTGTTTTGACGGTAAGTTTTTCTGACTTTTACAAATTAAAAAATATACCGCCTTATTACCGCTTTTTGGCTTGAAAAAAACAAAAAAAAGTGGTACAATACGAATGATGAAAGAATACTTGGAAAAATTAAATAAAGAACAATACGAAGCGACCGTGCAAACGGAAGGTCCAGTTCTCGTTTTAGCGGGCGCGGGAAGCGGAAAAACTCGAGTTCTCACTTCGAGGATTGCTTATATTTTAGATTGCGGATTGTGTCAACCTTGGCAGATTTTGGCTATTACTTTTACCAATAAAGCCGCAAACGAGATGAGAGAAAGGGTATCTAAAGTTACCTCCGAAGACGTTTCAAAAATGTGGATTTCCACCATACACAGTATGTGTTTGAGAATTTTACGTGCGTCTATCGGGAGGCTTGACGGTTATAACGAAAACTTTACCGTATATAGCGAAGTCGAAAGCGAGCGCGTTATCAAAAAGATAATTGCCGAACTCGATTTGGAAGGGGACGATCTCGTTAAAAAAGCAAAATACCACATTTCGTTTGCCAAAACCAACGATATTTCTCCCGACCGTTATCTTATCGAAGGCAAAGGGAAAGACGCCGCCGATTTCGTTCCGATATATAAGCGTTACGAACAGGTTTTGCACGAATGCAACGCAATGGATTTCGACGATCTTATTTTGAAAACTTATCATCTTCTCGAGGACGACGAAGAAACGCGTAATTATTACGCAGATAAATTTCATTACATACTTATCGACGAATTTCAAGACACCAACTATCTTCAATATAAAATCGCAAAACTGTTGGCGTCCGTTCATAACAACGTTTTTGCCGTCGGTGACGACGACCAATCCATTTACGGCTGGCGGGGTGCAGAAATTAAAAACATTTTGAATTTCAACAAAGAATTTAAATCGGCAAAAGTTTTTAAATTGCAACAAAATTATCGTTCGACAAAGAAAATTCTCGATTTGGCAAACGCCGTAATTAAGAAAAACAACGTCAGAAGCCAAAAAACTTTGTGGACGGATAACGACGACGGCGTTAAAATAGAATATTACAGTGCCGACGACGAAAACACCGAAGCAAGATACGCCGTAAATCAAATTTTGCAATTACACGACCGAGGGGCAAAATACAGCGATTTTGCCGTTTTAATGCGCGTGAACGCTTTGTCAAGGTCTTACGAACAAGAATTTATGCGCAGAGGTATACCCTTTAAAGTATTCGGTGGTTTTAAGTTCTTCGAGCGTAAAGAAATCAAAGACTTAACCGCATATTTAAGACTTTTGGCAAACCCCCTCGACAACGACGCGCTACTTAGAATCATCAATACGCCGAAAAGGGGCATAGGCGATAAAACCATAAACGAACTT
Source organism: Parasutterella excrementihominis (assembly GCA_963650915.1). GTDB lineage: Bacteria > Bacillota > Clostridia > Christensenellales > Borkfalkiaceae > UBA4636. Next base: position 36,735 of record CAVJMJ010000002.1, read on the forward strand.
ATCGTGTACGCAAAAGTTAACGGCGTATCCCTTCTCGATGCCCTGACATGTTGTGACGAACTGAATATAAATAGGGGAGCAAGGCAAAAACTCGAGGAATTCAAGCAGTTGATTTTTTCGTTGACCGTTTTTGCGGCGACGAGGTCCGTTACCGATATAGTCGACGAAGTTATTACAAAAACCGATTTCTTATCTCAATTCGAGGCGGAAACCGACGAAAACATTTCCAAAAAGATGAACGTCGACGAATTTAAAAATTCCGTTCGAGAGTACGTAAGGATGACGCCGGACGGGACTCTTTCAAATTATCTGAGTTCGATAGCATTATATAGCGATATCGACGAAGCCGACGCTTCCGATTACGTGACCCTTGCGACCATACACGCCGTAAAAGGTCTTGAATTCGACACCGTTTTCATCGTCGGGTGCGACGAAACCATATTCCCCATATCGAGAGCGGTAGGAAGCCCAGATGATATGGAAGAAGAAAGACGCTTAATGTACGTTGCCATCACGAGGGCTGAAAAACGCCTTTACATTACGAGGGCGGACAGTAGGTTTTTATACGGCGATAGAAAAAGAACTGTACGATCTCGTTTCATAACCGACGTAGCAGACAAACTCGGCATACAAAAAACGCCAGAAAAATCTTTTAAAGACGATTTCGGTATGGCGGATAATAGATTTATGCAAACTTTCGCCGATAAAAAATCCTACTATAATTCGGCAGATTTCGATTACGGATATTCCGCAGACGAGCCTTCGCCCCATATCGGCGTTACATCGAATTACGCAAAATCATTTGCAAGAAACAAATCTTTTTCATCGGATAAGAAGAACAAAAACACGGTTGATTGCTCGGCTTATCGCGTAGGCAGAACCGTTTTCCATAAAAAATTCGGGATAGGTAAAATTACCAAAGTCGATTATAACGGTTTGAATACCATGGCGGAGATAGACTTTGCGAAAGTCGGTAAAAAATCTCTTGCGGTAAATTATGCACCGCTCGAGTTGTTATAGAAAAATTTTTACCTCGGTTAAACCGTTTGAGAGGTTTATATATGGATAGAATGAAAGAACTCGTTTCCTTGCTGAACAGGTACGGATACGAATATTACGTTTTGGATAACCCGACCGTATCCGACGGAGAATACGACAAACTTTACGACGAACTTAAAAATCTCGAAAAATCGACAGGCGTCGTTTTGCCAGATTCGCCCACGCATAGAGTTGGGGGAGAGCCGATTTCGGCTTTTTCCAAACACCGCCACATAGCAAGATTATACAGTCTCGATAAGGCAGTCACCGTTGAGCAGTTGTCGTCTTTCGTCGATAGAATTTTAAAAACCGAAAAACCGGACACGAAGTATACCGTCGAATATAAATTCGACGGCTTAACCATGTGCTTAACTTACGAAAACGGTTATTTCGTGCGTGCGACAACCCGCGGTAACGGTGAGGTAGGCGAGGACGTTACGGCACAGGTAAAAACCATCAAAACCTTTCCTTTATCGATAGATTATAAAGGAACACTCGAAGTAAAAGGCGAAGCGATAATACGTTTGTCCGTTCTTGCGGAATACAACAAAACCGCTACCGAAGTTTTGAAAAACGCCCGCAACGCCGTTGCGGGGGCTATACGTAACCTTGACCCAAAAGTAACTGAAAAGCGTAAACCGGAAATTTATTTTTACGACGTAAACTACATCGAAGACGATTCTATACGTTCGCAAACTCAAGCGGTCGAATTTTTGCGCAAAAACGGTTTTAAAGTTTTCGACTATTTGAGAGTATGTTCTAACCTTGACGAAATACGCCGTGCAATCGACGAAATCGAGGTAAACAGAAAGAAAATAGACGTTTTAACGGACGGCGCGGTCATTAAAGTAGACGACTACGACGTCAGAGAAGAACTCGGCAGTACCGAAAAATTCCCGCGGTGGGCTATTGCTTATAAATTCGAAGCCGAAGAAGTTACTACCGAACTTACAAAAATTACATGGCAGGTGGGGAGAACGGGAAAACTTACTCCGCTCGGTCATTTAAAACCCGTTAATTTATGCGGTGCCACCGTAAAAAAAGCAACACTCAACAACTACGGCGATATTTTAAGAAAAAACATAACCGTACCTTGTCGTGTTTTGGTAAGAAGAAGCAATGAAGTAATTCCCGAAATTCTCGGCTCGACGGAATGCTTTTTAGACAGCGCCGTACCCGAAAAACCTTCCGTCTGTCCTTATTGCGGAACACCGCTTAAAGAAGTAGGCGCAAACTTGTTTTGTCCCAACGAAGAGTGCAAACCCAAAGTCGTTGCCCAAATAACGAATTTTTGCTCGAAAGAAGGGATGAATATAGAGGGCGTTTCCGAAATGACTTGTTGCCTTTTATACGACAGTTACGGAGTAAGGCATTGTTCCGATTTATATAAACTCGATTATCAAGCAGTTTATTCACTCGAGGGTTTTAAGGAAAAGAAAGCGCAAAATTTTATCGATTCGATTGAAAAATCCAAAAATTGTCCTCTCGAAAACTTTATTTTCGCGCTGTCCATCGACGGAATAGGAAAAAAGACGGCAAAAGATCTCGCAAAACGCTTTAAAAGCATAGACGGACTTAAAAACGCCAACTATTTCGACCTTGTCGAAATGAATGAAATCGGTGACGTGCTTGCCTATAACGTTACGGAATTTTTTGCCGATAAACATAATTCGGAAGAAGTGGACAAACTTCTCGATTACGGCGTGAAGCCTTACTATACGGAAAACCTGAAAAGCAATAAACTCGAGGGTAAAAAGATCGTTTTGACGGGGACATTGCAAAACTATAAACGAAGCGAAGCCCAAAAAATAATAGAAAGTTTGGGCGGTGAGGTAATGAGTTCCGTTTCTAAACTTACAAACCTCGTGGTTGCGGGCGAAGAAGCGGGAAGCAAACTCGATAAAGCAAACGCCCTCGGTATTGAAGTTATCGGGGAAGATGATTTTACCCGTTTGATATCCGAAAAAGACGATTAGTTTAACAATTTATCCGCTAAAAACCTTATTTTTGTCGTTTAGTTCTAATTATATTTTAGTTTAGTTTAAATTTTAGTTGATAAAATTAAATTAATATGTTATTATATAGGGCAGCAAAAAGAGGTGTTTTATGCAAAGCATGACCGGTTACGGCAAAGCGGAATATAACAAAGACGGTATTTTGCTTACCGTTGAAATCCGCACCGTAAACAACAGATTTTTAGATATCGTACCAAAGTATCCGAGGGTTTTTCTTAAATACGACGACGTTATAAGAAAAACAATTGCTTCATACGTTTCGAGGGGAAGGCTCGAACTCTTCGTAACCCTTAAAGATTTAAGAGAAGTCGGAAAATCTTATGCCCTCGATTTAGGTCTTGCAAAAGGATATTACGATGCCTACTTATCTTTAAAAAACGAGTTTCCTTCTTTGGAGGACGACCTTAAACTCTCTTCGCTTTTAAGAATTCCAGACGTTTTAACGCCGAACGGCGAACAGGACGACACCGTTTACGAAGAAATTTTAATCGACACTTTAAAAAACGCTCTTGTTTCGCTTAACGAGATGAGAAACGTCGAAGGTGAAAAGTTAAAGTCGGATCTTACGGCGCGGTTATCCGTCATAGAAGACTTGCTTTCTAAAATCAAAGACAGGGCGCCTCTTATACAAAAAGTTTACGCCGAAAAATTGCAAGAAAGAATTTCGGCTTACCTCGGCGACGTAAAGTACGACGAATCGAGGTTTTTGCAAGAAGTCGCACTTTTTGCGGATAAAAGCAATATCGACGAAGAAATTACGAGGCTTTATTCCCACATATCGCAGTTTAAGTCGATTATAAAAAGCGAAAACGCAGGCAGAAAACTTGACTTTTTGATTCAGGAATTTAATCGCGAAGCAAACACGATTTGTTCTAAATCGAACGATGTCGAAATTACCGATTACGCATTGAAACTTAAATGCGAAATCGAGAAAATAAGAGAGCAAATTCAAAACATAGAGTAAATTTACCCTTAAAATAAAATCGGAGGATGATAAATATGATTCACGAACCGCCTATCGATAAACTTGCCGAAAAAATCGGTTCTAAGTACGCGTTATGCGTCGTTGCAAGCAAACGCGCTCGTCAAATTTTGGATGCTTCGCTTCAACAAGGCACCGAAACGATTGAAAAGCCTTTGACGCTTGCCGCCGAAGAAATAGACGAAGGTAAAGTGACCGCAACGAAATATTAAGGCATTGCCTTGCTTTTTCATGTTCATAGCAACCGCTATGGGCATGTTTTTTCTTATTTTTTTCAGTATCAGACGGTATGATTGCACAAGTAATAGTTGATATAGCGGTATCGGAAGTCGATAGAATATTCGATTATTATTGTACGCCCGAAGTCAAACTCGGGTGTCGTGTCGTCGTGCCGTTCGGCAATACGAAAATTGAAGGTTTCGTTATAGGTTTAAAAGAAAAAAGCGATTATCAAAAGACCCTAAAGTCCGTTTTGCGTGTGGTTGACGACGTGCCGGCAATCACCGAAGAAGGGCTTTCTTTGATGCGCTTTATGTGCGATAAATATCATATTCCCTGCGCTTTGGCACTTCGTCAATTTTTACCTTCTGAAATGAGAAAGGGAAAGGTCAGAGCGAGGCTCGTCAAAACGGCAAAATTAAACGACGAATTTACGGTTGAAGATATGATGTCGTCGCTCAAAAAGACGGCTAAATCCCAGATAAGCGCAATCGAGTATATGTCGGACGGAAAAACGGAATTTTTGTCCGAACTCAATAAAAAGTTCGGCAATTCCGCCGTAACAAAACTTATTTCGCTTAACTATTTAATCGTCGGAGAAGAAAGGCTTTCCCGTTCGCCCTATAAAACGATGTCGGGCGAAAAAAAGCAAGTCGAACTTATCAAAGAGCAGACCGACGCAATAAATTCGGTGCTTACTACAGATAAAACGGTAACGCTTTTGCACGGCGTAACGGGTAGCGGAAAAACCGAAGTTTATTTACATCTTATAAAAAAAGCCGTCGACGAAGGAAAATCGGCGATAATGCTCGTTCCCGAGATATCTCTTACACCGCAAATGCTCAACCAACTGCGTTTGACTTTCGGCGAATCGGTGGCTATACTTCACAGCGGTTTGTCCGCAGGCGAAAAATTCGACGAATGGTGGAGGCTTCGCTCGGGCGAGGCAAGTGTTGCCGTCGGGGCGAGAAGCGCGATTTTCGCACCCTTAAATAACCTCGGTATAATCGTTATAGACGAAGAACACGACGGCAGTTACGTAAGCGAATCGAGTCCTCGTTACGACACCCGGGATATTGCCAAATTCCGTGCGGAATTCAATAAATGTAAACTGGTTTTAGGGAGTGCTACGCCTTCGGTTACATCTTATTTAAAAGCCATAAACGGCGAATACAATCTTGCCGTTATGCCCGAAAGAATAAACAAAAAACCGTTACCCGAAATGATCATTGCCGATATGCGCAAGGAAATCAGAAGGGGAAACAACACTGCCTTTTCTTCGGCACTCGTAGAAGAATTGCAAAAAACGTTGGATGCGGGAAACCAAGCGATAATTTTTTTGAACCGCAGAGGGTATTCACAAATGGTAGTGTGTCGTGAGTGCGGTTACGTTGCAAAATGCGAAAATTGCGACGTTGCACTTAATTATCACGCCGACGGAAACGTTTTAAAGTGTCATTATTGCGGTGCTACATACAAAATGCTTAGAGCCTGTCCCGATTGCGGAGGCGTACATATAAATTATGTCGGAACGGGTACTCAAAAAGTAGTCAACGATCTTAAAAATCTATTTCCTAAAGCAAAAATTTTGCGTATGGACAACGACACGACTTCAACCAAAGAAGGGCATTTTAAGATTCTTTCTGCTTTTTCCAAACGTCAGGCGGATATACTCGTCGGTACGCAAATGATTGCTAAAGGTCATGATTTCCCTGCGGTAACGCTCGTCGGAATACTCGACGCAGACATGAGTTTGCTTTTTGCCGATTATCGTAGCGGCGAAAGAACCTTTCAACTTCTCACTCAGGTTGCGGGAAGATCGGGTAGAGCCGATGAAAAAGGCGTGGTTGTTTTACAGACCTACCAACCCGATAACGCTATTTTGCGTTTTGCCACGAACTACGACTACAACGGCTTTTTCGAGAGGGAAAATTCTTTGAGAAAAGCAACTTTTTATCCTCCTTACGCTACGATAGTCAGAGTTATGATCGAAAGCGAAACGGATGAAAGCGCCCTTAACGCATTAAAAGCCGTAAACGATAAATTGTATGATTTATACTTAAAAAACAGCGATTCTTTTTTGTTTTACAACAAAATGAAATCGCCCATAAAAAGATTGAAAAACAAGTACCGCTATCAGGTACTTATGAGAATAAAAGAAGGAAACGACAAAATTATAGACGAAATTTATTCTTTGGCTTTGCCCGAAGGTAACCCAAAAACCTTGGTATACGTCGAAATAAATCCGTCCAATTTGAGTTAAATAACTATGGCAATAAGAAATATAATACAGGTCGGTGATCCGACGTTAAGGAAAAAATCTTTTGAAGTAACCGATTTCGGCGCAAAAACCGCACAACTTCTCGACGATATGAAAGATACTTTAATTAAAGCAAACGGAGCGGGGCTTGCCGCCGTTCAGGTCGGCGTTTTAAGAAGGGCTTTCGTCGTTATGGTAGAGGAAGGTTATTTTGAATTCGTAAACCCCGTTATCGTAAAAACTTCGGGCAAACAAAACGGCACCGAAGGTTGTTTGTCTATTCAACATAAATTCGGCGAAGTCGAAAGACCGAGTAAAGTAGTCATAAAGGCGCAGGACAGATCTGGTAAAGAGTTCACCCTTACCGCACACGACTTTTTTGCAAGGGCAATTTGTCACGAATACGATCACCTTGACGGAATTTTATATATCGACAAAGCAACCAATATAGAGGTGTCCGATTGAAAATAGTATTTTTGGGCACGCCTTCTTTTGCCGTGCCGTCGCTTAAAGCGTTATTGAATTCCGACCACGAAGTTTTAGCCGTAGTTTGTCAACCCGATAAAAAGGTGGGCAGGGAACAGAAAGTCGTTTATTCTCCCGTTAAGGAACTTGCGTTAGAACGCGGTGTAAAAGTTTTGCAATACGGCAAAATCAGGACGGAAGGGGTTAACGATTTAAAAAATCTTAAGCCCGATATTATGGTAAGTTGCGCATACGGGCAAATTTTGTCGCAAGAAATAATCGATATCGCACCGAAAGGCATAATTAACGTTCACGGCTCTATTCTTCCAAAATACAGAGGGGCTTCGCCCATCCAACAAGCAGTAATCGACGGCGAAACGGAAACGGGAATTACCATAATGCAGACCGACGTCGGCATAGATTCCGGCGATATTTTAGCCGTTATAAAAACGTCGATCGATAAAAACGAAACGGCGGGAGAACTTTTTGACAGATTATCCTACCTCGGGGCTGATTTACTTATACAAACCCTCGATAAAATCGAGTCTGACGATATTACGCCGATCAAACAAGACGATACTTTGGCTACTCACGTTAAGATGATAAAAAAAGAAGACGCCTTGATTGATTGGACTAAACCCGCCGAAGTTATAAGAAATCTGATAAGAGGCATGAATCCTTGGCCTGTTGCTTACACTTTTGTAAATGGCAAAATGCTTAAAATTTTCAGTGCCGACGTAATAGACTCGAAGAACGACTTTAAGTGCGGTGAAGTTTTACAATGCGACGCAAAAAACGGTTTAATCGTCAAATGCGCCGATAAAGCCATTAAAATCAACGAACTGCAATCGGAAGGTTCTAAACGCATGTCCGCTCACGATTTTTGTTTGGGAAGAAAATTAAACGTCGGCGATATATTAGGCGATATATTAAGATAATTATCGACACATTAAAATGATTATATTATTTTACGATTGTTATAGAATTTTATCCGAAGTTTATAAAAACGGAGCCTACTTAAAACAGGCGATAAACGACGTGGAAATCGAGGAACTTAATCGTGCAAAAACCACTAAAATTTGTTACGGCGTTTTGGATAAAGATATAGAACTAAATTATTATATTTCCGCTCTTTGCCAAAAAGCCCCTAAGTCCTCGATAAAAATTCTTTTAAAAATCGGCATATACAATATTAAATATCTCGAAAAAAAACCCTACGCCGTAATCGACGCAATAGTCGAATTATCAAAAAAAATCGGTAAGGGTGCAAATGCGGGTTTTTTAAACGCCGTTTTAAGAAAATACCTTTCGACTGAATTTACTTTGCCGAAAGACGAAATAAAGTACTTGTCGGTTAAATATTCTTATCCCGAGTTTGCCGTAAAAAAAATCGTCGATACCTATAAAAAGGAAGCGGAAGATATTTTATCTTACGATAAAGAAATGACTTACGTGCGCTTTAAAAGTGATTTCGACGTGGAAAATTATTTAAAAGAAAAAGGATACGCTTACGAAAAAACTCCATTTTTAAATTTGTTTTCAGTTCCGAAAATGAAGATGGACGACGACTTTTATAAAGGCGTATATACCTTTCAATCGATAGGTTCGGTTGCAATCTGCGATCAAATAAAAACGAAGGGCAACGTGCTGGACGCTTGTGCCGCTCCGGGCGGTAAAACCTGCCTTTTGGCGGAAAGGGTAAACAGCGTTACCTCGTGTGAAATACACGAACACCGTGTAAACCTTATAAATAGTTACGTTAACCGCATGGGCTTATCTAACGTTACCGTTGTAAATACTGACTCATCGCGTTATAATCCTTCATTTAAAGGACTTTTTGACGCCGTTCTTTGCGACGTGCCTTGTTCGGGATACGGAACGTTAAAAAACAACCCGGACATTAAATTGAAAACAGTCGATTTTGATAGCCTTACCGATATTCAGTTTTCGATAGTAAAAAATTGTTGCGAATATTTAAAAAGCGGGGGAACCCTTATTTACTCGACTTGCTCGATTTTTCGTGAGGAAAACGACGATATCGTCGAACGTCTTATAAAGGAAGTCGATATGGTCGTTCAAAAAACCGACAGCCCTTTAAATAACGTTAAAAGGAAATACGGGCTTCAATTTTTACCGAATATCTCGGGCGGTGCGGGCTTTTACCTTTGCAAACTTACTAAAAAATGATTTTACAAGATTTAAGTTACGAAAAATTAAATCAATTAGTTTTGAGCCTCGGCGAAAAGCCTTTCAGAACGGGGCAGATTTTTCGTAACCTTCATAACGGAAAGAATATTTCCGAAATGACCGACGTATCCAAAGCGTTAAAGGGTGCTTTGCTCGAAAACTACAGCGATTGCGCCGTTGAAATAATAAAAGAACTTACCTCTAAAGACGGCACTAAAAAGTATCTTTTCAAATTAAACGACGGTAACGTTATCGAGGGCGTTTTGATGAGTTACAAATACGGTAACACTTTGTGCGTTTCCACTCAGGTAGGTTGCCGTATGGGGTGTTCTTTTTGCGCTTCTACCTTAAACGGACTCGTGCGTAACCTTACCGCAGGCGAGATTTTATCCGAAGTTTTAGTCGTCAACAGAAGAGCGGGCGCTGATATTTCAAAAAGAAAAATCACCAACGTCGTTTTAATGGGTAGCGGTGAACCTTTGGATAATTACGACAACGTTATATCTTTTTTAAGGTTATTGTCATGCAAAGAGGGTATAAACATCAGCCCGCGAAACGTCAGTTTGTCGACTTGCGGAATAGTCCCTAAAATGTACGATATCGCAAACGAAAATTTACCGGTAAACCTTACGCTTTCACTTCATTCCCCGTTTGACGAAGAAAGACGAAAAATCATGCCCGTTTCCAATGCTTATACGATTAAAGAAATCGTCGGTGCGTTAGATAATTATTTCAATAAAACGGGTAGACGATATTATATAGAATACTCTCTTATTGCGGGCGTAAACGACACCGATAAATGTGCCGCCGAACTTCAAAAACTGTTTGCGCATAAACCGTGTCATATTAACCTTATACGTTTAAATTCCGTAAAAGAGAAAAACCTTATAGGAACTTCCGATAAAAATGCGGAGGTTTTTATGAATAAACTTAAAGATTTAGGGCTTTCGGCAACCTTGCGTCGAAGAACGGGCGCAGACATCGACGGTGCCTGCGGTCAACTGAGAAGAAGATTTATCGAAGGAGAATATTCCGATTAAAGGCATAGTTATAAAAAGTCGCTCCAAAGAGTTTATCGTTTTGTCGGAAGGTAAAGAGTATCTTTTAACGGCTCGCGGTAATCTTAAACTGAAAGATAAAAAGCTCGTCACCGGCGATAAAGTCGAATTCGAAGGCGGAGCGATTACTAAAATACAAGACAGAAAATCCACCATACTTCGTCCGAAAGTGGCAAATTGCGATGCTATAAATTTAGTCGTCGCATCTACTCCCTCACCCGATTATTTATTGATTGACAAAATGATCGTTTGCTGCGTAAAAGCGGGCGTTGAAGTTTATATTACCGTCAATAAGTGCGACGTCGACGAAAATACTGCAAATTACGTAAAAGAAAATTACGCCGATGCTTGCGACGGGTTGTTTTTCGTCAGTGCCGAAAGTGGCGACGGGATAAAAAATCTCGTTGATGCGTTAAAGGGTAAACTTTGTTGCTTTGCAGGACAGTCTGCAGTCGGTAAAACCTCTTTATGCAACGCCATTTTCGGAAAAAATCACGCAGTTAATTCGGTTAGCGAAAAAACGGATAGGGGAAGGCATACCACCACCTCGCGAGAGATACATTACTCAAACGACCTTTTTATAGTCGATACGCCGGGGTTTTCGTCATTCGATATCGAAACCGTTTGTAGTTACGATTTAATGAATTATTACAAGGATTTTGCCCCATATAACGGCAAGTGCTACTACGTCGGATGTATGCACGTAAGCGAACCCGATTGTCTCGTGAAAGAGGCTGTAAAAAACGGAAAAATATCTTCCGACAGGTATGACAGATATCTGACGGTTTATAAGGAAATCAAAGAATATGAAAAACGAAAATATTAAAATCGCACCGTCTATATTGTCTGCGGATTTTTCTAAGATGGGCGAAGAAGTTTCCGATATTGAAAAATGCGGAGCCGATTTTATCCATTGCGACGTAATGGACGGCGTTTTCGTGCCGAATATTACTTTCGGAATAAAAATGGTCGCCGATATAAGAAAACATACCTTATTACCCCTCGATTGCCATCTTATGATAGTAAATCCGCAAAATTACGTCGAAAGGTTTGCAAAGGCGGGTGCCGACTATATTACCGTTCATTATGAGGCTTGCAAGGAAGACACCGCCGACGTTTTAAAACTTATAAAAGAACAAAAGGTCAAGTGCGGTGTAGTGATAAATCCCGATACCGACCCTAAAAATATCGAAGATTTGATTTCGCTATGCGATATGGTCTTGATTATGAGCGTTTTCCCGGGGTTTGGCGGTCAATCTTTTATAGAATCCGCCTTGGATAGCGTTAAGTACGTTAAAGATTACGTTAAAAAGCATAATTTAAATACTCTTGTCGAAATCGACGGCGGTATAAATTTTGAAAACGTTAATCGCGCTAAAGAAGCGGGAGCCGACGTTATCGTTGCGGGTAGTGCGGTATTTAATTATCCCGATAAAAAAGAAGCAATAGAAAAACTTAGAATGTTATGAAAGTAGTCATTTCGTTAAACGGCGAAAAATTGCGCAATTATAAGTTCGATAAAAACGCCTATTATATTGCGTGCGACGGCGGATACGAATATTTAGTCGAAAACGGGATAGAGCCTGACTTTGTACTCGGTGATTTCGATTCTTTGGGCTTTGTTCCGAAAGGCGCGCAAGTTTTTTCGTCGGATAAAGATTATACCGACGGCGAACTCGGACTAATGAAAGCAATTTCTCTTAAAGCAGATTTTATTGAATTCATAAATGCGGGAGGAGGAAGGGACGATCAGTTTTTTGCCAATATAGGTCTTATGGAAAAAGCCGAAAACATCGGCGTTAAATCAAAAGCGGTGACAAATGCAGGTGAAATTTACTTCGTCAACGACGGTATAACGGTAGAAACCGAAATAGGTGCAATAATTTCCGTCTATCCGCTTGAAAAATCACGACTTATAAGTTCTTGCGGGCTTAAATACGAATATAATAATTACGAAGTTAATAGGGGTGACACGCTTGCGATATCGAACCTATCTATAGACAAGGTCGTTTCGGTAAAAGTAGAAGGTGCGGTATTACTCTTCGTAAACAAAAAAGCAACTTCTTAACTAAAAAAAGAAGTTGCTTTTTTGAAAAAATAAAAGGTCACGTAAAAACGCGACCGAATTTATTAAGCTCTTTCAAAACCTTTGCCCGATTTAAGGCAACGGGTACAAACGTATTCAGAGGATACAACGCCGTCTTTAACGATTTTAACCTTCTGAACGTTTGCATTGTAGGAGCGTGGTGTTTTGCGGTTACTGTGGCTTACCAAATTTCCGCCAAGTTTACCTTTACCGCATACGCTGCAAACTCTTGACATATAAACACCTCCAATACGTTTTGATTTCAGCCTTATTAATATAACATTTATAAAAACAAAAATCAACTTATTTTACAGACTTTTTGATAGTTTTTGTATTTTTTTTGGTATATCCGTCTATTAAAATGCTCTATAAGCCCTAAAAAACCGAAAACGGATATAAAATCGTTGCCAAATTACTAAGTTTGGTGTACAATAGTTCTATAAAAAAGGAGGTTCGCTATGTCTGTCAGTACAACTAACATATACGGTCAAATTATAATTTCAGACGAAACTATAGCAAAAGTGGCTGCACACGCCGCTTTGGATTGCTACGGCATAGTCGAATTAGTTCCGAGGAGAATAAAAGATTCTTTGAACGGCTTATTAAAGGGTCAAAGATCTATCGGTACAAACGTCGTTACGAGCGGTGATAAAATTTTTATAGATATTTCCGTAATTATTAAATTCGGGGTATCGTTGTCCGCCGTTGCCGAAACGTTGAAACTTACCGTTAAATACAATGTTGAAAAGTTCACGGGTATGGTCGTAGATACCGTAAACGTCAACATAGTAGGGGTTAAACTTTAATTATATCACACTTTCTGTTCCCGCTTTTGTCGGAACGTTTATAAAGTTTAATCAAAATTTTCTGTATTTGTAAGGATTATTATGCTAAAAACCATAAACGGAGCCATGTTTGCAAACATGGTTTTAAGCGGTTCAAAACTTTTAGAAGTTAATCGCACGAAGATAGACGCACTAAACGTTTTCCCGGTGCCTGACGGCGATACGGGTACGAATATGTGTGCGACTTTAAGTTCTGCCGTAAAGGAATTAAAGTCCTGCCATTCAAATAGACTTTCGGACATTTGCGACACCGTTTCCCGCGCCTGTTTAAGAGGCGCAAGAGGCAACTCGGGTGTTATTACTTCGCAAATCATGAAAGGGCTTTGTAAGTCCTTTAGAGATCTTGACGAGATTTCCGTCAAAGATTTTATTAAGGCTATGAAGACTGCAACGGATACTGCGTATGCAGCCGTCAATAAACCTAAAGAAGGTACGATTTTAACCGTTTGCAGAATGATGAGTGCTTGCGCAAGCACTCAAAAAACGAGAGATTTTCTCGTGTTTTTCGAAAACGTCATAGCGGCGGGCGAGGATGCGCTTGCCTCCACACCCGAACTTTTGCCCGTTTTGAAGAAAGCCGGCGTAGTAGACTCAGGCGGTATGGGGTTGGTCACTATCTTTAAAGGCATGTTTGCCGCTTTAAAGGGTGAGCAAATTTCCGACGACGGCATGGAGGAAGAAGTTAAGGAGGAAACGGTTAAAAAGGACGATCATATCGTTCCCGATTTAACCAATTTAAGCAGTATTCAGTATGCTTACTGCACGGAATTTTTCATAATCAACCTTAAAAAGAAAACGACGCTTGCCGATATCGACAGGTTATCCGAGACTCTTAACAATATCGGTGACAGTGTTATTTGCGTAGGGGATTTAGAACTCGTTAAAGTTCATGTTCATACCAATTCGCCCGGGATTGCACTTACGAAGGCTTTGCAACTCGGCGAACTCGATAAGGTAAAAATCGAAAACATGCTCGAACAGAATCGTGCGTTGCAACGCAAGTACGAGGCGGAAAAAAAGCCCATTGGGTTAATTTCCGTAGCGCAAGGCGAAGGTTTGGTCGCAATGTTCAAAGAACTTAATTGTGACAGAGTTATCGAAGGCGGTCAGACGATGAACCCGAGCGCAAGCGATATAGCCGACGCCATTTTGCAGGTAAACGCAAGCACTATATTCGTTTTCCCGAACAATAAAAATATCATTTTAGCCGCCGAGCAAAGCAAATCGTTGGTCGAAGGCAGAAAAATTATAGTCGTTCCGACTAAAAATATTCCTCAAGGTTTAGCCGCTGCCATGGCTTACGATCCCGAAACCTCGGTCGACGAAAACCTTATGAATATGTTACACGCGATAGACAACGTTTCGGACGGGCAGGTTACTTATGCCGTAAGAAACACCACCGTCGGCGGTTTCAACCTTAAAAAAGGCGATTATATCGGTCTTAACAGTAAGCGCATTTTGTCGAAGGGAACTACGATTAACGGCGCAACGATGAAACTTATAGAAAAATTAAAGGATAAGAGCCATTCCCTTATCAATATTTATTACGGCGCAGACGTAAAAGAACAGGATGCAATGATGCTTAAAGAAGAAGTAGAAGCCGCATATCCCGATTGTGACGTGGAATGTTACTACGGCGGTCAGTCGGTTTACTATTATATTTTATCTTTGGAATAAAATTTATCGCGCTTTTTTGGGCGCAAACGGGAAAAACTAAGCGTTTTTCCCTTTTTTATCATGGAATTACGTTATATTAAAGGTTTATCCGACAAAAGAATAGCCGACCTCAATTCAATGGGCGTTTTCACCGCTGAAGATTTAGTAAGACAATTTCCGCGCAATTATCTCGATATGAGAAAGGCAGTTGATTTATCCGAGGTTCAAAACAACGAGTTTGCTTTAATAAAGGCAACGGTTATTGCCGTGCCGACTTACGTACCTCAGCGCGGTAAGTATACCTTTTTTAAAATTTCGTGCATACAGGACGGAGAACCTTTTAATATAATTTGGTTTAATCAACCGTATATTAAATCAAAACTCACCGAAGGCGAAACCTATCTGTTTTACGGCAGAATACGCAACAGAAACGGTATAATTTCCATGACTAACCCGACCTTTGAGCCGTTTGACGATAATTTATCGTTGAAAGGAATCGTACCCGTTTACGCACTAAAAGGCAATCTTACTCAAAAGGTTATGCGTTCGGTAATTTCGGATGCGTTAAACAAAATTACCCTTTCAAGCGTAATCTCGCAAAGGATGTGCAATTTATATTCGCTTTCCGACTTAAATAACGCCTATCGTTGCGTTCACGAACCTCAAAGTTTTGAGGAACTTCATTCGGCAAGCGAGAGAATAGCCGTCGAAGAATACTACGTTATGATTTCTGCTTTCAAATTCATAAAAGGCGATAGGCAGGAAGCAAGAATCAATCGTTACAATTTGACGGCAAACGCAGTTTCCGACTTTACTAAAAGGTTCCCGTACGAATTGACGAAAGGTCAAAAAGATGCGGTAAACGATATTTACAAAGATTTAAAAAGCCCTACGGTTATGAACAGGCTATTGCAAGGCGACGTAGGCTCCGGTAAAACCGCAGTTTCCCTTTGCGCAGTATTTATGGCGTTAAAGTGTGGTTACCAAGTCGCTTTTTTGGCTCCGACCGAAGTTTTGGCAAAGCAAAATCTCTCAATAATCGAGAAGTTTTTACCGAAATATTCTGCAGGCTTTTTATCGGGTTCGCTTACTCAAAAAGAAAAGAAAGCCGTCAAGGAAAAAATTTTTGCGGGGGAATATCGAGTAGTCGTCGGTACTCACGCGATTTTGGAAGAAAACGTCAAATTTAAAAATTTGGCTCTCTGCGTTTGTGACGAACAACAACGTTTCGGCGTCGCTCAACGCAACGATTTAGTGCAGAAAGGGACGAAACCCGACGTGCTTATAATGAGCGCAACGCCAATTCCTCGCACGTTGTCGTTGATTTTTTACGGCGACCTCGATATATCGACTATTAAGGATAAACCTTCCGCTCGTGCCGAAATAAAAACCTACGTCGTACCAAGGGTAAAATACGAGCCTATGCTTAAATTTATCGACGAAGAGTTGCAAAAAGGCAGGCAGGCTTACTTTGTTTGTCCCAAGATAGAAGGCGACGAGGAAGGCTCCGTGTTGTCCGTTACCGATTTATACGAAGAACTAAAAGAAAAACTCCCTTCAAGGCGGTTCGAACTTTTGCACGGAAAAATGAGGGATGCCAAAAAGTCCGAAATTATGCTCGATTTTAAGAACGGCAAAATCGACGCCGTAGTTTCGACGACGGTAATCGAAGTCGGCATCGACGTGCCTAACGCAACCGTAATGTGTATATTCGGCGCGGATAGGTTCGGGCTTTCTCAACTGCATCAGTTAAGGGGCAGGGTCGGCAGATCGAATTTGGAAAGTTTTTGTTTTTTGATTGCCGACAACCCGTCCGATTCCGCAATAACGAGGCTAAACGCCCTTAAAAACAACTCCGACGGATTTAAAATATCCGAAATCGATTACGACGAGCGTGGCGGAGGTGATTTTTTGGGAACGAGACAAAGCGGAAAACTCATGACCGACTTGGGTTCGTTGCGTTATACGACCGCCGCTGTTTTCCTTGCGAAAAAGTTATCCGACGAGGGTTTTATCGAAAAAGAAAACTTAGTTACCCTGAAAAACATCGCTATGGCAAAATACGATAAATTGAAAGACGTTACCCTTAATTAGTCTGTAAAAATTTGTCCTTACTATATTTAAAAACACGAGTATTTTTCTTGTGTTTTTTTATTATAACCATTATAATATTACCTGTACGCATACGTTAGTTTTTACTAAACGCGGCTACGGAAACGGAATTAACTTTATGAAAAAGAAATTATGCGCTAAAGAACTCGCAATCGATTATTCCATAAGCCTGTTAGCAGGCTTTTTGGTTGCTTTCGGGTTACATTATTTTTCACAGCAAAACGGCTTCGTCCCCGGGGGAATAAGCGGTCTTGCCTTTATTCTCGAGATGTTTTTGCCACGATTGAAGATCGGCAATTTCGAAGTCGGTGCAAGTATTTATATATTCTTGCTAAATATGCCGTTTTTCGTTTTAATTTCCATTTTCGTAGAAAAAAAGCTCGGGTTGAATTTAGCCTTTTATATTTTGGTTCAATCGATTTCGCTATTATTATTAAACGAATTTTTGCCGAATACCTATTACGATGCCTCCGACGGGAATTTGATTTTTGCTTGCATCGGCGCAGGTTTTTTAACCGGTTTGGGTTACGGACTGCAAATAAGAAGAAACGGCTCATCTGGCGGTACTTATTCTATTTCCGCTCTTATAAAGCATTGGCACCCCGCCGCAAATATCGCTTGGCTTTCCTTTATGATGGATTGCAGCGTAGTTATTTTGTTATTCGTTTGCGACCAATTCAGTATAGAACCGACTATTGCGACGATTGTCAATATTTTCATAGCCAACTTCGTAGTCGATTATTGCTTGCAAGGGGCAAAGGAAGGTTATAAATTCGAGATAGTCACGGATTCTCCCGAAGAAATCTCGACCGAAATCATGACCGTTTTGCAACACGGCGTTACCGAAATGAACGTACAGGGGATGTACACCCATAAAAACAAATACATGGTCGTGTGCATCGTGCGTAAACGCGAACTCGGTAAAATGATGAGAATCATTAAAAAATACAAAGGAACCTTTGCTTCGTTCTCTAAAGTAAACGAGGTTTTAGGGAATTTTAAAAAGTAAAAAAATAAGATAAATTACTACAAAAAGCCTTGCCGAAATTCGGCAAGGCTTTAATTGTTTGTTCATTGGCGTTGTTTTTTATAGGGCGTTCTGTTTTATAATAATTAGTTTATCGTTATTTAATAGGTGCACTTTATTCCGTTTAATAGTCGTGCTATTCATTTTCGTGACTGTTCGGGGTAACCAATATGGTTTTATTGTCGGTGTAGTAAACCATACCGCTCGGAATCCCCGACGGTCTTTTTACGAACTTTTTTAAAGTGTAGTCGACGGGAACTTTATCGGACGACCTTGCCTTACTGTAGTATGCGCAAATTTCGGCTGCGTAAAGTATGACTTCATCGGGTATTTGTCTCGATTCCGATTTTATTATTACGTGTGACGAATGATAATCTTTGGTGTGTAGCCATAAATCGTTTCTTTCCGCGCTTAACGTAAGACGGGTGTTTTGAATATTGTTTTTACCGACTAAAATTTCAAAACCTTTGTAATTATAAATGCGGTAAGAGGTCGTTTCTTTTTTACGTTTGACTTTTGATTTGGGTGCTTTCAAAATTCCGCATTCAATCAATTCTTCGTCGATTTCTACGAAATCGCTTATATCTTTTGCAAGATCTATTTCATCGTAAAGCGACTGAACGTATTTGAGTTTTTCTTCGAGTTCTAAAATTTGAGGCTCTACCGCCGAAACGGTCTTTTTTTCTTTATTATAGCGTTTAAAATATCTTTCCGCATTTTGCTTCGGCGATAACGTTTCGTCTAACTTTACGTTAACTTTTTCGTAAGTAGGCGAGTAGTAATTTTCAAGTTCAACCGACTTTTCGCCTTGTTTTATTCTGTAAAGATTAGAAATAATGAGTTCGCCGAATATTCTGTTATCTTGCATATCCTTGCAAGATAAAATTTTTTCTTGCGCAATTTGATATTTCTTGTTTAACTTTTTCTCGTGGGCTTTTACGGCGTCGGTTAGTTTTCTCTTTTTATCTAAAAATGTCTTTAAGGTTTCCTTTTGTTCGTAAAAGTAATCGATGGCGGAATTTATGGAAGAAAAGTACTTTTTGTTTTCGGTAACGCTTAGATAATTCGTTATGAAAAAGTCGCTTTGTTTTTCGGTAATAGTTAAGTTCGGTTCAATATTACATTCATCGTAAAAATTTTTAAAATGATTGTAAAAATCAGCGATATTTACATTTTTTACGTCAATGGCGTTAACGTCGTGCTTACCGAAAAATCTAAAAACTATTTCGTATGCGGTTTGTTTTGACAGTCCTTTAAAATTATTAAAAACAAAACTTCCCAAATCGTCTCCGCAAAAGTTTTCGAGAAGGTTTAACGACTTGATTTTATCGTTTAGTTCTGTTTTGTCTTGCGATGCGGGCAGTTTATAGGTAACGCCCGGGAATATCGGTCTTAACCCCTCTAAGTCTTGAGATTGTTTAACCGCCCCTAATATTTTACCGTCTTCTGTTAGGGTGATATTTGAATATTTACCCATAATTTCAACGTATAAAATTTTAGTGCCGGATTCCCGCATCTCGTTTTTAGTCGAAAATTTTATCGTAACTATACGCTCGTACGGTAGTGCTTCGATACTTTCTATAACGGCGTGAGATAAATGTTTTCTTAAAAGCATGCAAAATGCGGGGGCCGAAATCGGTGCTTCCTTTTGAGATTCGGTAACGACTATTCTTGCGTTCTCGGCATTTGCCGAAATTAAAAGTTTTTCGTTTTGCGACTTCGTGCGAATACTAAAAACTATGGTATCGGGTGTCGGTTGATTAACCTTGTCGATTCTTGCGTTATAAAGTTTTTCGTTGAGTTCCAAAGCCGTATGGCTTATGGTAAATGCATCTTGTGGCATCGATTATTTTACCTTTAAAGTGCGGATTTTTATTTTTTATTGATTTTATTATACTAAATTTGAAATTATTTGCAAATAGTTATGGCAAAAACTTTACATTTTTTTTTGCGTTTGCTAAAATATTACGGAAAAAACAATAATATATTTAGAGGTTTGTATGAACTACACATTTGAAAACTTTGAAAAGAGTCAGGTTAAACTTACGGTTACTTTGGACAAAGCCGATTGGGAAAAGGCTATTAGCGAAGCCTACAACCAAAACAAAGGTAAATACACCGTGCAAGGTTTTAGAAAAGGTCACGTTCCTTATAACGTAATTTGCGGCGTTTACGGTAAAGAAGTATTTTACGAAGACGCTATTAACGTTGCCATTTCAGAATATTATCCCCATATTTTAGATAAAGAAGAATCCATACATTCCGTCGGCGATCCTTCGTTTTCTCTCGATAACGTATCAGAAGAAGGCGTTACTTTCACCGCTCTTATTCCCGTTATGCCCGAAGTTCAAATTGCTTCCTACAAGGGTATAAAAGTAGATAAGGTTGAGTATAATGTAAGCGACGAAGACGTTGAAAACGAAATTAAACGCTTGCTCGACAGAAACGCAAGAGAGGTTCAAGTAACCGACAGAGCTTGCCAAAAGGGCGATATCGTCGTAATCGATTACAGCGGTTCGGTCGACGGCGTTAAATTTGACGGCGGTACTGCCGAAAAACAACGTCTTGAACTCGGCTCGGGCGCATTTATTCCCGGTTTCGAAGAACAGGTCGAAGGTATGAAAATCGGCGAAGACAAAGATATTAACGTAACCTTCCCCGAAGATTATACTGCTCCTTTAAACGGTAAAAACGCAGTATTCGCTATACATCTTCACGAAATTTACGTTAAAGAACTTCCCGAACTTAACGACGAGTTTATAAAAGAGGCGACGGGCGAAGAAAGCGTTGACGCTTACAAAACCGCTACTCGCGAACGTATGCAAAAGGAAAACGACAAGCATGCTCAAAACGAAAACGAGGACAAGCTTTTATCTAAGATTGCCGAAGGTACCGAAGTGGTTATTCCCGATTGCATGATCGACCACGAAATCGATTCGATGATTCAACAACTTCAATACAGACTTATGTATCAGGGTTTGAGATACGAAGACTACCTTAAAGTTACCAACCAAACCGACGAACAAATTCGCGATTCTTACAAAGAATTGGCTCAGGACAGAGTTAAAAAGCAACTTATCGTAACCAAGATCATCGAAGACGAAAAAATCGAAGCAACTCAAGAAGAAGTCGACGAAAAGGTTGCCGAACAGGCTAAATCCGTCGATAAAGAAGTGGAAGAATACAAAAAATCGATGGATCCGAGACAATTCGATTACATCAAAAACGCAATCGTAATCGATAAATTATTTGCTTTCCTCGTATCCAACAACGATATTTCCTAATTTTAAATTAAAGGGGACTTATGGCACTTATTCCTTACGTAATACAAGACACAGGTAAAGGTGAACGTTCTTACGATATCTATTCGAGGCTTTTAGAGGACAGAATCATCTTTTTATCGGGTGAAATCGACGATGCAATGGCGAACACCATAGTCGCGCAACTTATTTACCTCGAATCGGATAACCCTTCCAAACCTATAAGCATGTACATCAACAGCCCCGGCGGAAGCGTTTCCGCGGGACTTGCGATTTACGATACGATGAAGTATATCAGATGCGACGTTGCGACGATTTGCATCGGTATGGCTGCAAGCATGGCTGCCGTTTTATTGTCGAGCGGTACCAAGGGTAAACGTTATTGCCTTAAAAACAGCGAAGTTATGATTCATCAACCCCTCGGCGGTATGCAGGGTCAGGCAAGCGATATTAAAATTCAAGCCGACCATATTTTGATGCTTCGTAACAAATTAAACGGTATTTTGGCTGAAAATACCGGTAAAGACATCGATCAAATCGAACGCGATACCGATAGAGATAATTATTTTTCTGCCGAAGACGCCTTGGATTATGGCTTGATCGATAAAATTTATTCCACAAGAAACCTTTAATCGGAGGTATAATGAACAACAACATATTCAGCGAGAATACTTGTTCTTTCTGCGGTAAACCGAAAGAAAAAGTCAAAACTTTGGTTGCCGGTCCAAACGGACTTCATATTTGCGACGAATGCATCGCAATTTGCGAAGATATAATCAAAGAAGACGAAACCAAAAAATCGGATGACAAGATACAACTTTTAAAACCGCACGAAATCAAAGCCGAACTTGACAAATATATTATCGGGCAAGATAAGGCAAAAAAAGTTCTCGCCGTAGCGGTTTACAATCACTATAAGCGCGTAAACATGGTTTCCAAGTCAAAAAAGCCCGTTAAGGACGACACCGAGATCGATAAAAGCAACGTTCTTATGCTCGGTCAAACCGGTTGCGGTAAAACTTTGCTTGCCAGTACGCTCGCTAAAATTTTAAACGTTCCGTTTGCCGTTGCGGACGCTACAACGCTTACCGAAGCGGGGTACGTCGGCGAAGACGTCGAAAACATTTTGTTAAAACTTATTCAAAACGCCGATTACGATATTTCTAAAGCCGAAAAGGGCATAATTTACATCGACGAAATAGACAAAATCGCTCGTAAAAGCGAAAACGTTTCGATTACGAGAGACGTTTCGGGCGAAGGCGTTCAACAAGCGTTATTGAAAATTATCGAAAGCACGGTGGCAAGCGTTCCTCCTCAAGGCGGAAGAAAACATCCCCAACAAGAACTTATCAGAATAGACACCACCAATATTTTGTTTATTTTAGGAGGGGCTTTCGTCGGGCTCGATAAAATAATCGCAAAACGCAAAGAAAGTTCTGGCATGGGCTTCGGCGCAGACGTTAACGATAAAAACGAGATAATAGACGATTATTTAAACGAGGTTCAACCGCAAGATCTTATAAAATTCGGGCTTATACCGGAGTTTGTAGGAAGAATTCCTATAACCGTCGCTTTAAACGCACTTGACGAAAACGCTTTAATGAAGATTATGACCGAACCTAAGAACGCCATAGTCAAACAATACAAAAAACTTTTAAGCGTGGATAAAGTCGATCTTGACGTCACGAGCGACGCTTTAATGGAAATTGCCAAAAAAGCAATTGCCTTAAAAACCGGTGCGCGCGGTATAAGAACTATTTTTGAAAATCTTATGCTCGACGTTATGTACGATATTCCTACCGATTCCGACATAGCAAAAGTCGTTATCGATAAGGACGTCGTCGACGGCGTTAAAAAGCCGGAATTATTGAAAAAGAAAATTGCCTGACGGCTAAATTATAAAAAGTCACGATTGATTCGTGGCTTTTTTTGCTATAAAAAGTCCTTTTGCCCATTTGGTTTTGTTTTTTTACGGAAAAAACCCGTGATTTCATTGTTTTTTATATTAAAAAATGTTATTATATATAATGTATAAATTTAAATACGTTTTACTTAGGTGAATTATGGAAAAAAGAATAACTGTAAGAGAAATATTTACTTCTCCCGAAACTTATAGTGACAAAGAGATAACCGTTATGGGATGGGCGAGAACCATTCGTGATTCCAAGTCCTTCGGTTTTATCGAATTAAACGACGGTAGTTTTTTCAAAAATTTACAAATAGTCGTGGAATCGGCAAGTTTAAATAATTACGATGAAATAATCAAACAAAACGTCGGTGCGTCCTTTATTTTTAAAGGAATACTCGTTCTTACTCCGGAAGCAAAACAACCGTTTGAATTAAAAGCTACTTTTGCAAAGGTTGAAGGAACTTCCACCCCCGATTATCCTTTACAGAAAAAACGCCATTCGGTCGAATATTTGAGAGAAATTGCTTATTTAAGACCGAGAACAAATATGTTCAGTGCGGTTTTCCGTATAAGAAGCCGGGCAGCCTACGCAATACACAAGTTCTTTAACGAACAAGGCTTTGTATACGTGCATACCCCTATAATTACGGGTAGCGACTGCGAAGGCGCAGGGGAAATGTTCCAAGTAACCACCCTTAACATGGAAAAACTTCCTCATACTGAGGACGGTAAAGTCGATTATAAAAAAGACTTTTTCGATATGAAGGCGTCGCTTACCGTTTCGGGGCAACTCAACGCCGAAACGTATGCTTTGGCTTTCGGCAACGTTTATACATTCGGTCCTACATTCCGAGCTGAAAAATCCAATACCGCACGCCACGCGGCGGAGTTTTGGATGATAGAGCCAGAAATGGCTTTTGCAGACCTTAACGACGATATGGATATGGCTGAAAAGATGGTCAAATATATTATCGCTTACGTTAAAGATACCTGCCCCGAAGAACTCGAATTTTTAAATAAATTCGTCGACAACGGGCTTTTAGACAGATTGAATAACGTTTTAGAGAGCGATTTCGTTCGTTTGACCTATACCGAAGCTATTAAAATTTTGGAAAAACATAAAGATAAGTTTGAATTCCCCGTATTCTGGGGATGCGACCTTCAAAGCGAACACGAACGTTATCTTACCGAGGTAATTTACAAAAAGCCCGTCTTTTTGACGGATTATCCCAAGGAAATTAAAGCCTTCTACATGAGATTGAACGACGACAACAAGACCGTTGCCGCAAGCGACTTGCTCGTTCCCGGTATCGGCGAACTTATCGGCGGAAGTCAACGTGAAGAAAGGCTTGACGTTCTTTTACAAAAAATGAAAGAATGCCACCTTAACGAAGAAGATTACTGGTGGTATTTAAACCTTAGAAAATACGGCGGAGTTACCCATTCCGGTTACGGCTTGGGCTTTGAAAGAATGGTTATGTATTTGACCGGCGTATCCAACATAAGAGACGTTATACCTTTCCCGAGAACGGTAGATAATCTTAATTACTAAAATGACATTTAATTTCAGCGAGTGCGAAAAGGGGATAGGTTACCTTTTTAAAGACAAAACCTTACTCATAAACGCCTTTACGCACTCGTCCTATTCAAACGAACATAAAGAATTCAAGTCAAACGAAAGATTGGAATTTTTAGGCGATTCCCTTTTAGGCTTCGTTGTTTCGGAATATTTGTACGAAAATCTTACCGAAACGGACGAGGGCAGAATGACTCTTTTAAAACAGAGTTTGGTGTCCAAAAAGCCGTTGTCGGTTGCTATAATGAATAAAGGTTTGCAAAACTTTTTGATTTTGGGCGAAGGCGAACGAAAAGAATCCGACCGCACTAATATTTCAGAAAATTTGTTTGAGGCGATAGTTGCCGCAATTTATCTCGACGGCGGTATAGATAATGCGAAAAAGTTTATTTTTTCCATGCTTGACTTGTCAAAAATATCCGAAATGATAGATATTGACAATTCAATCGATTACAAAAGCAAACTTTTACACTTAACTCAATTCTATAAACTCGGCGAAATCGAATATTACGAGATATCTAAAAGCGGTCCCGACCATAAACCGAGTTTTTTAATGGGCGTAAAAATAAACAACCGCTTTTTGGCGAGCGCGCAAGGAAGTTCGCACAAAGAAGGGGAAAAACTTGCCTCTAAAAAGGCTATTGAAATTTTACAAAAAGAGGGGTTCGTCCTTTGAATTTCGAAAAAATTGAAATGAGCGGCTTTAAGTCTTTTGCGGACAAAGTCGAAATAACCTTTGATAACGGCGTTACAGGTATCGTCGGTCCCAACGGATGCGGTAAGTCTAATATTGCCGACGCAATACGTTGGGTTTTAGGCGAGCAATCGGCAAAAACTTTGCGTGGTTCTAACATGACCGACGTTATTTTTGCTGGCACGCAATCGAGAAAATCTCTTTCTTATTGCGAAGTTTCGCTGTACTTCGACAATTCTCAACGCATTTTCAAAAGTTGCGATTATAACGAAGTTATTTTGACACGTAAACTCTTTAGATCGGGCGAAAGCGAATACTACGTTAACAAGCAACCGTCCTTACTTCGTGAAATCGTCAGGCTGTTGCACGAATGCGGTGTGTCCAAAAACGGTTATTCCATAATCGGGCAGGGTAAAGTATCCGAAATTTTGTCCTCTAAACCCGAAGACCGCCGTGTTATTTTCGAGGAAGCGGTAGGCATCGCACAAGCCAAAACCAAGAAACTCGAGACGGAAAGAAAACTCGACAGAGTACACGAAAACCTCGTCCGTATTTTCGACGTTGCGTCCGTACACGAAAAAAACTTGGAGCCTTTGAGAAAGGCAGCCGAAAAAACAAAACAGTTTTTAGAACTTTCGGATAAACTTAAATATCACGAAATCAATAACTACCTGTATAAATACGACAACGCAAGCGTTATAAAAGACAGAATTTCCACTCGTATTCAAGGCTTGGAGGAAGAATTTGCTTTAAGAAACTCCGATTTGGCAGAAACGGTTAAGCGTTATAGCGAGCATGTCGAAGAACGTTCCAAATCCGACGATAAAATTAAAGAATTAAACGATAAAATTCTTGAAATGTCCTTAAAACAAGAACAGTTTTCGGGTCAAACAAACGTTTACAAAGAGAGAATTTCATATTTTAATTCCGAAATCGTCCGTTTACAAGAAGAAATCGATACGAAAAAAGAGGGTGTAGAACTTTCTAAAAAAGCAATCGTTGCCAAACAAGCGGCTTTAAAAGAATACGGAGAGGAAAAAGAAGGTTTATCTAACAAACTAAAAGACCTCGAAGGTGAATTGTCACGCGTTTTGACGGAAATCACACGTGACGAAAACGCTGCATACGTGGCTCAAAACACAATGCTTAAAGCAGCCGAAAATTTAGCCGATATCAGTAAAAATTTAGGCTCCCTCGAAAACGAAAAGACTTTTATTTCCGATAAACAACGTCAGATTATCGACAAAGTCAACAATTTGACGCTTATACGTAAAAACCTCGAATCTGAAAAGGCTAAAATCGTTCAAAGCATTTCAGAAAGCGAAGAAAATCAACAAAAACTAAACGATGAAATAAGCCGCCTTGAAAAAGAGATTTCGGACGGTAACAATAAATTATCCGAACTTTCAAACAAAATATATCAATTAGGCAATTATATAACCTCGCTTGAAACAAACAAAAAATTGTATGCGGGGTTAAAAGACAGTTTTGAAGGCTATCCTACTTCGGTTAAGCGTTTGATGCTTACCGCAAAGGAAAACGCAAGTTTGAACCAAAGAATCAAAGGCGTAGTCGCAAGTATAATCAAAACAGATAAAAAATACGAGGTTGCAATCGAAACGGCACTCGGTAACGCAGTTCAAAACGTCGTTACGGCAACGCCGGAGGATGCGCAGTATTTAATCGAATACTTAAAACGTTCGGAGGGTGGCAGGGTTACATTTTTACCCGTTTCTGCCGTAAGACCTCACGCCGACGGTATTGATATAACTTCTGCGCTAAACGATAAAGGTGCGATCGGTTTTGCTACCAAACTTGTAAATTACGACGGTTATTACGAAAACGTAATACGCTTTTTGCTCGGTAATACTTTAGTCGCCGATACCATCGATAACGCCGTCGTTATTGCCAAAAAACACAGATTTGCATTTAAAATAGTTACTTTAGACGGCGACGTCATAAATCCTTCCGGTTCGATGACGGGCGGTTCGAGAAGGCAAAATCAAACCAATTTGCTTTCTTCCGAACGTATGATAGAAAAATTGACGGAAGATATCAAACAAAAACAATCCGAACTCGAAAAGTTAAACCGCGCCAAAGAATCTCTTAATTCCGCGTGCAACGACAACGTTGACAAACTCGACGGTTTAAACGAAAAATTGCAGGCGGAAAAGCAAAATTATTCGGCATTAAAGGTTCGTTTAACAAGTTACGAGGATTTGATTGACACCAACGAAAAGGAATTAACCTCATATAACGCCGAAATTTCGGCGGTAACGGAAAGGTTGAATCAAATCGCTACCGAGTACGTACATATAGAAGAAGGCAATAAACAACTTTCAAAAGAAAAAGAATCGGCGTCTTCAGACGCTTTAAAACATCAAACGGAAAACGAGCAGAGAAAGGAAAGACGTGACGAATTGCTTAACGCAATTACAGAGTCGAAAACTCGCGATACCTATCTCGACGGCGAAATCAAAGCGGCTAATTCAGATATCGACAGGCTAAACTCTGCTTTAACAGACGATTTAAGCGTCATTGATCGCAACAAATCCATTATCGAAACCAATAAAGGCATCATTGCGGGCTTCTATGACGAAATTAAAAGAATCACTGCCGAAGCCGAAGAAAGTTCGGGCATTAAGGAACAACGTGATTGCCTTTTAAAGGAAGAAAGTCGTCGTTCCGACCTCGATACAATGATTCAACAAGACAACTTGCGTCGTGACGTTTTGAATGCCGAAATCACTAAAATTTCGGAAAGAAGACATCAGGAAGAAATCGAGATATCTAAAGTCGATACCGAACTCGAGTACATGCGTCAACGCGTCGAAGAAGAGTACGGCGAAACTTACGAAACCTGCGTTAAACTTAAAGACGAGAATTACGATATAACCAATTCCAACGAGGAAATAGCCACGCTCAAAAAGAGCATTTCGAGACTCGGCGGTATTAACGCAAACGCAATACAGGAATACGAGCAATTAAGTTCCGAATACGGCGACTTGATGACTCAAAAGGAAGACCTCGAAAAAGCCGAAGCCGACTTAAAGGAAGCCTTAAAGACCATTCGTGACGAAATGTTGAACGAATTTAACGCCGGCTTTGAGGAGATAAGAAAACACTTCCAACAGATATTTAAAGAATTGTTCGGCGGTGGCAGAGCAGATTTATTGCTCGATTACACCGACGTTGACGATCCGTTAAACGCAGGCGTCGAAATCGTTGCAGAACCGCCCGGGAAAAAGTTGCAAAAAATTTCTTTGCTTTCGGGCGGAGAAATGGCACTTACCGCAATAGCGATATTGTTTGCAATATTGAAACTTCGTCCCATGCCGTTCTGCGTATTGGACGAAATCGAAGCACCGTTAGACGATGCCAACGTAGAAAGATTTGCAAGATATCTTAAAAAGTTTTCCAACGAAACTCAGTTTATCGTTATAACCCACAAAAAGGTGACCATGGAACTTGCAGACGCACTTTTCGGCGTTACGATGCAAGAAAAAGGGGTATCTAAAATAGTATCCGTTAAATTGAGCGACATTAACGAAACAATGGCAGACTAAGGAGCATAATGGGATTTTTTTCTAAATTAAAAGAATCGTTAACAAAAACAAAAAATGCGATAGCATCGAAGATTTCTCAGATTTTTACGAGAGACAAAATCGGAGACGAATTTTACGATGACTTACTCGACATACTTATTTCTTCGGACATTTCGGTAAACACTTCGGAACAAATCGTGGAAGATTTACATCAAAAGATGAAGAAGGAAAAGGTTGCGGACAAAGAAACGGTGTTAAACGAACTTCGTACCGTCGTTTCCGAAACGCTCGATAAAGCCGAACCCGTCGAATTGAAATTCCCGGCGATAATAATGGTGATAGGCGTTAACGGCGTCGGTAAAACTACTTCCATCGGCAAACTTGCCAATATGTTCGTTAAAAACGGTAAATCGGTTACGATTGCCGCGGCGGACACGTTTAGAGCGGCTGCAACCGAACAACTCGATATTTGGGCGGAACGCGCAAACGTAAGAATTATAAAACAAGGGGAAGGAAGCGATCCTTCCGCTGTCGTTTTCGATGCCGTTTCTTCGGCTAAATCCAAGAAATCCGACGTACTTATAATCGATACGGCAGGCAGGCTTCACGTAAAAGCAAATTTAATGGAAGAACTCAAAAAGATGTCGAGAGTTGTTTCCAAAGAATACCCCGAGGCGAATTTCTATAAGTTTATCGTCCTTGACGCCACGACCGGGCAAAATTCATTTTCGCAAGTCGAATTGTTTAACGAAGCGGTCGGCATAGACGGTATTATACTTACCAAACTCGACGGTTCGGCAAAGGGCGGGTTCGTTTTGTCGCTTGCCGATGAATTGGGCGTTCCCGTCGTTTACATAGGCGTCGGCGAAAAAATCGACGACATAGTTCCTTTTGACTCTAAAGAATTTGCCGAAGGTTTAATTTAAACCGATTAGGATTACATAATGAGCATTTTTAAAAGAAAAAGACCGACTTGGTATCCGCTCGATAATGCGGCAAAAATTTATCCGCCTACGGCTAACAGTCGCCGAGCCCACGTTTTTTGTTTTTCCGCCTTACTCGAAAGCGAGATTCAACCCGATATTTTGCAAAAAGCCGTTTCGAAAGTTCTCAACCACTATCCGAGTTTTAAAACATCTCTTAAAAAGGGTGCCTTTTGGTATTACCTTGAAGAGAATAATAAGCCTGTAAAAGTTTTTGAAGAACAGCCGTACTATCTCAAGCAAATAAATTACAAAGACAATAACGACTTTTTATTTCAAGTCTTATATATTAGAAACAAGTTTTCTATTAAGTTTTTCCACGCATTGACCGACGGAACGGGCGGTTTTAACTTTTTCAAAGAAGTTCTCGTCGAGTATCTTAACTTGTCGGGATGCGAAATAGACCTTGAAGAAAAAGTCAAACCTATAGACGAACCCTCCAATTACGAAAGTTACGACGATAGTTTCCGTTCTCGCGAGTACAAAAACAAAGATAAGGCGGAAAGACCGCCTAAACCGTACGCAATTAAAGGCACTCCCTTCGACTACGACGGTGCGGGAATGATTACAGCAGAGATTTCTATCGACGATGTTAAAAAACTTTCAAAAGATATAGGCGTTTCGATTACCTCATACCTTGCGGCAGTGTATTCGTACTCCGTATACGAAGCCTTTTTGAAAGACAAACCGTACGGCAATCGTTTAGTGAACGTATTGGTTCCTTGTAATTTAAGAACAAAATACGGCGGAGAGACGATGCGTAACTTCAGTATGTTTGCTCACTTTATACACGACTACGAAAAATCCGTTCCTTCCGTCGAAGAATTGGCTCAAATCGCGCATAAGCAAATAAGCGAGGGTACGACTAAGGAAAAACTCGATAAATTAATTTATAGTAACGTCAAAACCGAAAAGAATTTCTTTATTAAAATTACACCGCTTTTTTTAAAAGACCTTATAATGAGGCTTGCGTATATAAAAGTCGGAGAAAATTTACAAACGGTTGATTTTTCAAACATCGGTATGTCTAATCTTCCGGAAGCGGTAAACGACCACGTTAAAAAAATAACTTTTGCCATTGCGCCGACCTTTTCATGCGGGCATCAAACGGGTGTGGTAAGTTTTAACGGTAAAATCTATATCACGTTTTCTCGTAATTATACCGAAACTTCCCTTGAAAAAGCCTTTATACGGCATTTCAGTCAAAAGGGGATAGACGTAACCGTTAGCAGTAACTATTGGGAGAGTCGCCTATGAAATATTGCAAATATTGTAAAATCAAGGTTGACACGGCAAACGATTTTTGCCCGATTTGCTTTAATCATATCGAAGAAATAGATAATAAATGCGAGCAACTTTATTCTCCGAGATTGAAAAACGAAAACGAAGACAGATTGAGATTTTTCTTATCCAAATTGTTTTTATTTTTATCAATCTGCTCAATCATCGTTTGTTTCTTCGTTAATCGTTTGGTTAACCCGGACATTCCATGGTTTTGGATTGTCTGTTTCGGTATTTTGTACGTTTGGGTTTTAGTCGCTCATACGATTATGTCAAGGCGATCGTTTTTTTCAAAAGTCTTGTTGCAGGTTATATCGGTAATAGTATTGCTATATTTTACCGAAAAAGTTTCACCCGATCACGATTGGCTTTTGCAATACGTTTACCCCTCGATTTCTTTTGCCGTCGTATCTGTTCTTTTGATGATACTCGGTATAGATAAAAACAGGGCAGACAATATTTTCGGATTCAGTATTATCATTGCGCTATTAGGCACAGGTTCCCTTGTGATGCTTTTACTGAACACCGTAAGTTACACTTTATTAAATTTCATTAACTGTATTTTGTGCGCCTTGACGCTTTTGGGATTACTGATTTTCGGATACGGCGCAATAAAACAGCATTTATCTAAAAAATTACATCTTTAACTAATGAAAAACAAGGCGAAACCAAAAATAATATCGATAAAAACGCTAAAATCCGTTGTATTCTTTACCGCGGTAATTGCGTTTTGCATTCTTTATTATTTCGTTTCGCCTTATTTTATATCCGAAAAACCTCAATCGGAGGGCATTTTTCCGATAACTTTATACGGAGAAGAATTATCCGACCTCGAAGTCCATTACATCGACGTAGGGCAAGCGGATTCCGTTTTGATTAAAACGCCCGACTTTAAATATGTTTTGATCGATTCTGGCAATACCGACGAATATTACGGGCAAAAACTCGTCTCATATTTAGAAGACGTCGGCGTAAAAACCATTGATTACGCCATTGCTACTCATTCCGACGCCGACCATATAGGCGGGTTTAAACGCGTTTGCGATAATTTTAAGGTTAATTTCTTTTTTAGACCGTACGTTAAATCGAGCAATACCAAAACCGATTATTTGAAAGAAAGGTTTAATCCGCCAGAGGCTTATTATTGCGATACCGACGCTTACGCACAGTTTTTAATAGCCGTAAAAGATGAACGATCCGATTGGGCTTTTACAACGAAAGACACCGATTTCGTTTACGATTACGGCGTAAACAAATTAACGTTTGATTTTCTAACCCCGTTAGATGATGTTGAGGAACAAAAATATTACGACATGAACGAATATTCGCCGTTGTTAAAAATAAGTTACGGTAAGTTTTCATTTATGTTTACTGCCGATGCTCCTTCAAAAATCGAGCAATCCGCCATCGATTTTTACGACGTAAAAACAATGAAGTGCAACGTTTTAAAAATAGGGCATCACGGTTCCGATACCTCGTCGTCGTTTAAATTTTTGAAGGCGATTTCGCCCGATTACGCCGTTATATCTTGCGGTGACGGTTCTTTATACAATCATCCTAAACAAACGGTTTTAACCAATCTTTTGGCACTTAATATAAAAGTTTTCAGAACAGACAAACAGGGGAATATAGTTTTTACCGTCGACAAAAACGGCAATGAGTCCTTTAAAAACGAAAAAGAGTTTTCAAAAGGCGCAATATATAACGGTTACGACTAAACGTAATTTCTTAAACGTAATTGGTTAAGAAATGCGCTTTAACGACGGATTTCTTAAACGTAATTGGTTAAGAAATGCGCTTTAACGGCGGATTTCTTAAACGTAATTGGTTAAGAAATGCGCTTTAACGACGGATTTCTTGCAAGTTTTAATTTATTACGCAATATAATAAATTGAATCGGTTAAAATATGCGCATACATTTTATAGGTATAGGCGGTGCGTCAATGTCCGCACTTGCTAAATATCTCGTGTTTAAGGGTTACGTCGTATCGGGTAGCGACGGTAGAGAATCGGAGGTAACTTGCGAACTTAAAAAACTCGGCATCGCCGTCACGATTGGGCATAGTAAGAAAAACGTAATCGGTGCCGACGTAGTTGTTTATAGTTCGGCAATCTCGGACGATAACGAAGAATTATCGTATGCTTCCTCTCAAAAATACGCTTGCATATCGAGGGCGGAACTTCTTAAAATGATTTCTTCAAAATTTTGCGCGTCTGTGGGTGTTTCCGGATGCCACGGCAAAACTACCGTAACTTCACTTTTAGCACATATTTTAAACGTTGCAAAAATGCCTTTTACCGCTCATATCGGAGGCTTTGACAACAAACTCGGAAACTTAATCGTAAAAGGAGATACTCTGTTTTTAAGCGAAGTTTGCGAATTCAAGCGTAATATCGATAAATTTACGGCAACAACTGCTGTGTGTCTTAATATAGATAACGACCATATGAACTGTTACCGAAACATAAACGAATTGAAACAAACTTTTTTTGCTTTTTTAGACAGAGCGCAATATAGAATTATAAATGCCGACGACAAAGAACTCACGGATTATAAAAAGCCTTCGGTTACCTTTGGCGAATATAAAGGGGATTTTACTTTTAAAAATTATACCGTAGAACATGGCTTTGTGTCTTTTGACGTTTTTTTAAAAAATACCAAACTTTTTGACGTAAAAACCGATTATATCGGTAAATATTACGCATTGAACGTCGTTGCGGCAACCGCTACCGCAATAACTTTAGGAATTAATATCGACGATATTAAAAAAGGAATTTCGGCTTTTCAAGGCGTCAAAAGAAGAAACGAAATCATCGGCAAAATAAACGGAATTGTAGTCGTAAGCGATTACGCACATCATCCTACAGAAATCGAGAACTTTTTAAGCACTTATAAGGACAAGAACGTTTTATGCGTTTTTCAACCTCATACTTACTCGCGCACGAAGATTTTGTTTGACGATTTTTTAAAAGTTTTTTCCGACGTGAAAAACTTATTTATCTATAAAACATATTCCGCAAGGGAAACTTACGACTATTTCGGTTCAGCCGAAAGACTTGCAGATGCCATTTACGGCGCAAAATATTTCGACGATTTCCGCTTACTATTTAACGAGGTTACTCGATTTGCTCTTAATTCAAAAGGGGACGGGCATATTTTAATTATAGGTGCGGGAGATTTATACGACGAATTTTTAAATGAATTTAAAAAAGAAAACCCGTGAAAACTCACGGGTTTAAAATTATATATTTTGGTGCTATGTTCTTTAAATACAATCTTCGTTTTTATTAAAAATATTTTTTATTTCCAATAATTAAGCGATAACTAATTCTACTTTATTCGAAAAATCTCGGATTGTCCAAATTAAGATATTTAATAATAAAGTACACGGGAACGTTCAAAATAACGACAGTCGGGTACAAAACGTATCTTAATAGTTGAGCGGTATTTGAAAAATCGACTTCGGCTAAAATGCAAAATACTATGGTAATAAGTACCAAATTTAACATTATTACTATGCACAGTTCGATAACCGACTTCAACGTCGATATAGACGCAACCTTGCGTTTGGGGTAAACGAAATAGGTTATAAGCGCAGAAAGAGGAAATAGACCTACAATGCCCGCAAATACTATGTAAGGCGTTTTGTCGAGTTTTGCCGCCCCCGAGGTAAAATAAGCCAAAAGTGCGACTTCTATAAGAACGAAAGCGTAAAAAATCAAACTCGAAACGGCAATAAGTTTATTTAAAAGAATGGAATTAACCTTCTTTTTAATTATACCGCTTGAAACATTGACTTTAAAGCCTTCCATTTTCGCAAGAGACTGAATGTCCGAAAAATCGTATCCGTCGGTCTTGACGATAGAAACTTCCGGCTCGCGTTTAGGTTCGGTTTTAGAAGGCTCTTGAGGCTTGGGTTCGGCTTTTTTAGGTTGCCTCGGTTGAGGAATCTGTTGCCTATATTGATTTTCAGACTTTTGTTGAGCGTCTTTATCTTCGTAATTTCGTTTATCATCGACGTTTTCGTCGGTAAAATAACTCTTGATATCCGTGCCTTGAACGTAAACGACTTCACGAGGCTTTTCGTCAACAGGTTGTTTTTTGTTTTGTTGATGAAAAATCTTTTGCAAAACAGACCTGTAATCGTGCGAAACCGTCGTTTCTCCGTTATAAAAATCGTCTTCGTCTTCGTTATAAACGGTAGCGGTTATAGGCGGTTTTTCTTCGTTCTCAGGCTTAAATTTCGAAACATTACGCTCTATATTATCGTTATGAGTATCTTCGACAGACGATTCTTTAGTTTCGGTCGTAGTGGAGGACGTAACGGTCGCTTCGTCGTTTTTAGCGTCGTTTTTGTCTGTTTCGATACTTATTTCGGTAACCTTTTCTTTAACGTCGGTAGTCTCTTTTGCGGGTTCGACTCTAACTTCTTCTTTTTGTGAATTATCTTTACCGTTAACGCCGTCATCGAAACCTATAAGGGTAAATAAGTCGTACAATTCCGGCGAATCGGCTTGTCTTGAACGATAAGCGTCCGTTTGTTTTTTAGTAGGAGTCGGCTTATCGTGCGGTTCGACGTTTGAAGGGGCTTCGGTAGTTTGTGTTTTAGCATTTTGCTGTTCGGTTTTTGCCGTAATATCGCTAAAACTTATGATTTTGACGTTTTCATCCGAAATAACAGTTGTTTCTGTAGACTTATTTTGATTTTCGTCGATAGCGGGTGTTTGTTGAGTTTTTGTATCGTCGGAAGATAAGAAATCTTTTAAAGCCTTATCGATATCGAATGCTTCTTGAACGGGTTCGGATTTTTCAGAAGCTTTCTTCTTTTCTTCAGCCTTTATTTTAGGCTTTTCCGGCGTTTCCAGTAATATGTTAACGACGGAACGCGATATTTCCCATTTATCCTTGTTATCGTCGATATAACTTTTACCTTTTTCAGTAAGCTGAAAAAACTTGCGTCTGACACCGTCGTCGGGACTCGTGGCTCTATATTCGGTAACGTATCCTTGTTTGACGATTCTTTGCAAGCAACT
The DNA here is from genome assembly GCA_963650915.1 of Parasutterella excrementihominis. Taxonomy (GTDB): domain Bacteria; phylum Bacillota; class Clostridia; order Christensenellales; family Borkfalkiaceae; genus UBA4636. The sequence continues at coordinate 72,967 of CAVJMJ010000002.1, forward strand.
ATAGAACGTTCCTTGTTTAAGCTCAAATTTGCCGTCGGAACGCTCTTCGATTTCATCACGTATTTGATTTGTATGTTTGTCCTCGTTAACGAGCGATAATAAAATTATCGTATCAAGATGACCGCGAAAAATCTCGCTGGGAATAACATCCATAAAAACATCGAAATCCTTTGTATAATTAAATAAATTATAACATTATTATATAGCGATGTCAATATTGTTTGATTGATTTTATCGATTAATGTCGAACTTTTTTTTAAATAAACTTATTTTTAAGGATTAAATTCATATTAATAGTCGTTATTTTTAATTGATTCTGTCAGAATTCATTTTAAAATTAACGGTAAATTTTTCGTTATTTATAATGGTAAGTAATTTTCGTCGTTTATAATAATCTTTAAAAATCAACTTATAATCTACGATTTTCGGAAAAATTATCGAAAATATTACGTTTGGCTTATTATAGTCTTAACTATGCGTAAAACCTGTGTTTTACGCATAGTTGAAAATCACTCGCCTAATCGTTTGACTAAACGAAAAATTTGTTTTATAATAAATTCGTAACAAAAATTTATATGATTTTCGGTTTTGTTTATGGCTAAATTTAACGACGACTACTTTACACAAAGGAAGATCGATGCGATTACAAAATTAAATAAGGCACTCGTAGATATGCCCGAATTCATGCACGATTATTTTTTGGGAATCGAAACGAGGACGTCCCCCCTTACCCGACTAAATTATTGTATGGATTTAGCCATATTTTTTGATTTTATATCGAATAAATACTCCGTTCCCGTTAAACAAATCGACTATAAAACTCTCGATACGATAACTGCCTTCGATATCGAGCAATTTTTAAGTTATATTACGAGTTTTGATTATAACGGTGAGCACCACACCTGCGACGAAAAGGCAAAAGCGCGTAAATTAGCCTCTATTCGTTCCATGTATAAGTATTTTTTCAACAAGAATTTAATTGTCGCAAATACCGCCGCAAAAGTCGCTACTCCAAAACTTCACGAAAAAGAAATCATAAGACTTGAAAACGACGAAATATCTAACATGTTATTTTCAGCCGAAACGGGTGCAGGTCTTACAAAACATCAACTCGCCTATCAAAAAAACACCCAAGTGCGAGACGTTTGCCTTCTTACCCTTTTTTTGGGAACGGGCATACGTATAAGCGAACTCGTCGGGTTAAACGTCGGCGATATATTTTTAGACAATAACAGTTTCGTCGTAACAAGAAAGGGCGGAAATCGCGCAATATTATATTACACCGACGAAGTAAAGCAAGAGCTTGTACGCTGGCTTAAAGTAAGAGAGCAAATCCCTGGACTAAAAAAAGACGAGCAAGCATTGTTCGTTTCGCTTAAATTAAAGAGAATAAGCGTAAGAGCCGTACAGGATTTAGTGAAAAAATATGCAAAAATAGTATCCCCTTTAAAGCATATAACGCCACACAAGCTACGTAGTACGTTCGGTACGAAATTATATCGAGAAACGGGAGATATTTACGTCGTGGCGGACTATCTCGGGCATAAAGATATCAATACTACAAAACGTCATTATGCCGCTATGAGTGAAGATATTCGTAAAAAAGCCATTAAAACAATAAAACTAAAAGACGATGACAAGTAATATTACGTTAATCGTAATATTACCGAAAATACTTGATTATATAAGCGATTATGCAAAATATTCTGATTATCGAACCCCTTTTTGACGGTGATGATTACAATGAAAAGATTGATGAAATAACCGCCCTTTGCGATTCCGCAGGCGCAAACGTTTGCGCTAACGTATCGCAAGTTATAAAAACTATAACCCCTGCTACTTTTATAGGTAAAGGAAAGGCAGAAAGCATAAAGGCAATCATTGCAGATAAAAATGTAGATTTATGCGTTTTTGACGGTGAATTATCCCCTTCTCAAACCCTTAACTTATCCGATATTATAGGCGCACCAGTTATCACGAGAACCAATTTGATACTCGATATTTTTGCCCGACGAGCAAAAAGTTCGGAAGGTAAAATTTTAGTCGAGCTTGCTCAGCTAAAATATATCTACCCTCGCCTGAAAGGCAGGGGCGACAGTATGTCCCGTTTAGGTGCCGGCATCGGAACAAGAGGTCCCGGCGAAACGAAACTCGAAACAGACAGAAGGCATATAAGGGCAAGAATTTTATCTCTTGAAAATTCACTCGAGCAAATCAGAACAAGGAGAAATTCCGAATACCTAAGACGAAAAAAGAACCGTGTAAAAACAGTCGTACTGGTCGGTTATACCAACGTCGGAAAATCGACTTTGTTAAATCTCTTGTGTAAATCGTCGGATCTTGCAACTGACAGACTTTTTGCGACACTCGATACTTCCTCAAAACGTGCTTTTATTAACGGATTTTCTGTCGTTTTCGTCGATACCGTCGGCTTTATTAAAGATTTGCCGGACGATTTGTTGGAAGCATTTAAATCAACCCTTGAATGCGTACGCGAAGCCGACCTGATTTTAAACGTTTCCGACGCAACCAAAAACTGGAAGGAACAGTTTTCGGTAACCGAAGATTTATTAAAAAAATTCGACCATACAGCCGAAATTATCGAAGTACTGAATAAATGCGACTTACTCTTAGACGATTTCGTGCCGGATAGCATTATTAAAATTTCCGCCCTAAAAAAGCAAGGCATCGATAAACTATTAAATACGGTCATCGTTAAACTCGGTTTAAAATAAACGAATTTTATATTCTATTAAGTAATTCGTGGCTGACTTTTCAATTTTAAATTATATATGCCATGCCCAAGCCATACATACCAAGCCATGTCATAAACAGAATAATACAATTACATACCGTAATTAAGCATATAAAAAAGTCCGATATAGTCGGGCTTTTTTATATGCTTAAATTTTATATAATCATTATGTATGCTAAAAAATATACTAAGAATATAAACTAAAAATCAAAATTCAATGTGCAAAAAAAATTACAAATAACTATAAATTTCTATCTATAAATTTTTGCCGATAATATCTTTAAGCGAATTCAATTTGTTTTCAATTTTTTGTGCCAAAACTATTTGATTCTCTGCCCTGTTTAAGTTCTGGCATTCATACGAACAATTAAAGTACAAATCGCCGTCAAGATAATCCTTTAAAAACCTCGAAGCAAGTTCTAACGTCATAATATAAGGCGCAATATACAGCGTATTTATTTCTTCATCGGATAAAGTAGTGGCTGAAATCGACAAAAATCCTTTTGAAAATGCATTGAATTTTGCTAAATCGAAGTCGATTTTTGTAAAATCGACTTCATCTTCATTCGCCGTCGAACAAATCGACCTACAACCGTCACCGAAGTCGTATGCTACAAGACCGCACATTACGGTATCGAGATCGATAACCGTAAGTGCTTTTTTACTGAATTTATCAAATAAAACGTTGTTGGATTTTGTATCGTTATGAGTTACCCTTAAACATAGTGAGCCGTTAACTATTCTCGACGTAAAATATGAGGCGTAATCTTTTCTTGATTTTAAATATTCAATTTGTCTTACGACGTTATCTTTTCGATTTTTTTCTGCTTTTTCGTATGAAATAAATAAATCGTTAAAACGTTTTTCTGTATCGTGAAAGTTTTCAATGGTATTAAACAAACTTTTTGCGTCAAAGTCGTTTAAATACAGTTGAAATCTTCCGAAAGCCTTCCCTGCTTCTTCGACAACCGATAAATCGTCCGTTTCGTTAAACGTCAACGAATCGTCGACGTATTTATAAACGCGCCAATATTCCCCTTTTCTGTCTATGTAGTAAGACAACCCGTTTTTAGCGGGAATAAATTCGAGAACACGTCTAAATTTATCGGGCATATTGACTTTCCGCCTTATATGATTGGTTACGTCAATTACGTTTTTCATAAGTTTTTGCGGATTTTTGAAAACGTAAGAGTTTATTTTTTGTAAAACGTATTTTTTGCGACCCGATGAACATTCGTTAATGACGAGATATGTCTTATTGATGTTACCTGCGGTAAGTTTTTTATATTTGGTAAAAATTCCTTTCGTTTTAAAATTTGCGATAATATCGCTTATTTTCATAATATATACCGTAAAACACGTTATATACTATGGAATTAAAGGATATTTTGACAAAAGCCTAAGTTTTATCGCCTTCACGGCTTCCGTTAATACGAGTTAGACGACTATTTTTAAATTAGTAATTCAATTTTAAAAAACTCGGTTAAGTTGTTGTTTAATTCGCTTGTATTTATAAAAAGGTTTTTATAAAAAACATATGATTTTTAAGACTAAATCGGTCATTCTTGCATTTTCACGATAACGAAAAACCCTGCGGATAAAATTCCGCAGGGCAAATATATAAAACAGATATTTAAAACAATTATTTATCCGAATAAGGATTTACACCGTAAAGCGATTGAACGTTTGTTTTATACTCGTTCATTTTTGACGTTTGTTTTACGTCGATGTCGTTATCGAAGTCGCTAATCGCCGATTTTTGACTACGGCTGAGTTTAGTAGGAACCTCGATAAACACTTTAACGTAAAGGTTACCTATTCCGTACTTAGATACGATACCCTTACCGCGAATCATGAATTCCTTACCGTTTTGAGTTCCTTCGGGAATCGCCAATTCGTAGGTTTTATCGAGCGTAGGTACTTGTACCTTTCCGCCGAGACAAGCCGTTTTAAACGAAATGGGAAGATCTATGAATAAATCGAAGCCTTTACGTTTAAACAATTTGTGGTCGAGGACTTTAAACTCGACGATGAGGTTCCCCGATTCACCGCCGTTCGGCGAGGCATTGCCGTAACCGCGTTTGGTTATATAACTGCCGTTGTCGGCACCTGCGGGAATATCGATGGTAAAAGTCGTATTGGTCGTTTTGTAACCTTTACCGCCACAATCGGGGCATTTTTCGACGATAATCTTACCTAACCCACCGCATTTAGGGCAAGTAACGATTCTGACCGTCTTAAAGAAACCACCGCCGACGGCTTGTTGAACCTGTCCCGTACCTTTACAATTATCGCAAGTAGTATACTTTGTTCCGTCCTTTGCGCCCGTGCCTTTGCAAGAAGAGCAAGGCTCATTCCTTTTATAACTTATTTCCTTTTTGCAACCTTTTGCTGCATCCATAAAGGAAAGCGTAACGGTAAGTCCGATGTCCGTACCCGGGCGTTTAGCCGATCCTCTCGTCGAGGACGAACCGCCACCCGTAAACTGACTGAAAATATCGCCGAAAATATCGGAGAACCCGCCAAAACCGCTGAAACCGCCCTCGCCCGACGAATAAGTTCCGCCGGCACCTGCTCTTGCAAACGGATTTTCGAGTTCGTAGTCGTACTGCTCACGCTTTTTAGGATCCGATAAAACTTCGTTGGCTTCGTTTATTTCTTTAAACTTAGCGGCAACGGTTTCGTCGTTTGGATGTAAATCGGGATGGTATTGCTTTACTAATTTTCTGTATTGAGCTTTAATTTCCTCTTGCGTGGCTTTTTTATCGACGCCGAGAATTTCGTAATAGTTTTTAGCCATAATTACACCTTATTCGGTGGCGCGAAGTATCACGCCACCGAACGATTTACCTTAAATATGATTTGCCGAGCGATTAGTTTTGATGGAATTCGGTATCTCCGTTATCGGTCGATTGTCCGTTTGCGCCTTGTTGAGCGTTTTCTTGAGCGGCTTGCTGATAAATTTTAGCAAACACGCCTTGTGCTTCCGTCGAAAGTTTTTCGTTGGCTGATTTAATTCTGTCTGCGTCGTCGCTTGCCAAATCTTCCTTGGCCGATTTAATTGCTTCTTCGAGTTTAGCCTTGTCTTCTTCGGAAACTTTGTCACCGTTTTCGCGCAAAGTTTTTTCAATCGAAAAGATTAAACCGTCGAGTTGGTTTTTGTTGTCTACCGCTTCTTTACGTTTCTTGTCTTCTGCTTCGTACTGTTCGGCTTCTTTTACCGCACGGTCGATATCGGCATCCGAAAGGTTTGTCGAAGAAGTAATGGTTATATCAGTAGATTTGTTCGTGCCGAGGTCTTTTGCGGAAACGTGAACTATACCGTTTGCGTCGATATCGAAAGTAACTTCGATTTGAGGAACTCCTCTCGGAGCAGGCATAATGCCGGTTAAATCGAATCTACCGAGGGTCTTGTTGTCCTTGGCAAACTGTCTTTCACCTTGTAAAACGTGAATGTTGACTTCGGGTTGGTTATCAACCGCCGTAGAGAATATCTGAGATTTCTTTACGGGGATTGTAGTGTTACGTTCGATAAGTTTTGTAAATACACCGCCCAAAGTTTCGATACCGAGTGAAAGCGGGGTTACGTCGAGAAGTAAAACGTCTTTAACTTCACCCGATAATACACCGCCTTGAATGGCAGCACCGATTGCAACGCATTCGTCGGGGTTAATTCCCTTGAAGGGTTCTTTACCGGTAATCTTTCTTACAGTGTCGACAACTGCGGGGATTCTCGTCGAACCGCCGACCAAAATAACTTTTTCGATATCGTTAAAGGTCAAACCCGCATCCTTCATTGCTTTGTTCAAAGGCTCGACGGTTGCTTGAACGAGGTCTGCCGTTAACGCGTCGAATTTCTGACGAGTAAGTGTTTCGTCAAGGTGTTTTGCTTCACTGCCGACTGCCGTAATGAACGGGATATTGATATTGGTTGAAGTAAGAGTAGAAAGTTCGATTTTTGCCTTTTCTGCGGCTTCTTTAAGCCTTTGCATTGCAAGTTTGTCGGTTGAAAGGTCGATACCCTCTTTCGACTTGAACTGTTCTACGAGGTAGTCTATAATCTTTTTATCGAAGTCGTCACCGCCGAGCATGCAGTTGCCGTTCGTAGCTAAAACTTCGAATACGCCGTCGCCGATATCCATAATGGAAACATCGAAGGTACCACCGCCAAGGTCGTAAATTATAACCTTGTGCGAAGATTTATCTTTATCGAGCCCGTAAGCAAGTGCGGCTGCCGTAGGTTCGTTTATAACACGAAGTACGTTTAAACCGGCGATTTTACCTGCGTCCTTAGTTGCTTGACGCTGACTGTCCGTAAAGTATGCAGGGCAAGTAATTACGGCGTCTTTTACGGGTTCGCCGAGATAGGCTTCGGCATCTTTTTTAAGTTTGGAAAGAATCATTGCAGAAATTTCCTGCGGGCTATATTGCTTATCGTCAATGGTTACCTTGTAATCGGAACCCATATGACGTTTAATGGAAATAACCGTTCTTTCGGGGTTAGCAACGGCTTGACGTTTTGCTATTTGACCGACGAGTCTTTGACCGTCTTTTTGAAAACCTACTACGGAAGGAGTAGTTCTCGAACCTTCCGAGTTTGCGATTACAACGGGTTCGTTACCTTCCATAACGGCAACGCACGAGTTGGTTGTACCTAAATCTATACCTATAACTTTTGACATAATATTATCTCCTTAAAAATTTATTTTCGAAATTGAATTTTATATAATAAAACAATCATGGTGAAGCGGTTATTACTTTGTAACTACCACCTGACAATATCTGATTATTTTATCGTCTAATTTATAACCCTTTTTGAAAACCGTCTTAACTAAGTTGGGGCTTTCGCCTTCTTGTGCTTCAACGGTATGAATTGCTTCGCAAGTGTCGGGGTTGAACACTTCACCGACGGGGTTTATCGTTTCGACGCCCATCGATTTAAGCGAATCGCTAAATTGCCTTGCAATCAAATTTACGCCTTCCCGAGTTTTTTCGTCAAGGTCGGTTGAAAGCGCGCGTTCGATACTGTCGCCGATAACCAAAATATTCAAAATAGTATCTTTCTTGCCGTCGTAATAAGCGGTTTTTCTCGTTTCCGAATTTCGTTTTTTGAAATTTTCGAATTCGGCAACTGAGCGATACCATTTATCCTTAAAATCGGCGCTCTCGCCTTTTGTTTTATCTAAAGCCTCTTTAAGGTCGGAAAGTTCGGTCAAATTTTTTTCGCTTTCCGAAAGAGTTTCTTTCAAAACCTTTCTTAATTCTTCGATCGATAGCGAATCAACGTCTAAAGGACAATTTTTATCGCAATTTTCTTGACTTTCCGCCTTATCGGCAGTTTTACTTTTTAATTCTTCCTTTTTCATTACGATTACCTTTTTGTTAAAATTGTTTCGATAAACCTACCGACGTTTTCGAGGACGGAAACGACCTTCTTGTAGTCCATTCTCGTCGGACCAATTACGCCGTAGGTAGCGATTTCTCTTCCGTTTGCCGTATAAGTCGCGGTAACAAGCGAGCAATCGTCGGGGATTTCCTCGTACCCGTCGGCGCCGATTTTTACGTTGACTTTTACGCCCTTGTTGCCTGACAAAAGATTGAAAACTTTATCTTTTTTGGTAACGACGGACATAAACTCGCGAATTTTATCGACGTCGGCGTATTCAGGGTGAGAAAGTATTTTTTCTTCGCCGTTGATTACGACCTCTTCGTTTTTAGTTACGTAATTTTTCAAAGCGTCGATTACGGCGAGGAAAACTGCTTTGTAACCTTTGAAAGCATCGTCGATAATCAAACCGCTGTCGCAAACTTCCGCAAAGGTTTTACCCACGAAAAACTGACCTAAAAGTTCGTTTGCGTTATCTAAACTTTCGTCGGGCAAATCCTTCGGAATAGTAATAACGTTATCTTTTAAAAGTTTATTATCGGTAACGATTACCAAAAGCGCACCGTCGTCTTTAAAACGGAAAAGTTTGATATTCCGTATTACCTCGTTTAAATCGTGCGAGGTAACCGCAAGCGAAGTGTATTCGGTAAGTTCGGAAATAACCTTTGCCGTGTTTTTTACGATTTGTTCTATATCGTTGGTCTTTTCCACGAAAAGTTTTTCGATGTAGTCAAGGTCTTCCGCCTTTAAATCATCGGTTTCCATGAGTTCGGAAACGTACAATTTATAGGCTTCCTTTGACGGCACACGCCCTGCCGAAGTATGCGGTTGATATAAATAACCGAGTTCTTCGAGCGAGGACAATTCGCTTCTTACCGTTGCGGAACTTATCGTCGTAAGGTATTTTTCGGTAATGCTTCGCGAAGATACCGGCGTAGCGGTTTCGATGTAGTCGTCAACGACTAATTTCAATATCTTCTTTTTTCTGTCTGATAGTTCCATATCGTTGGCAAACTCCATTCAAGAGTGTTAGCACTCAATCACCTTGATTGCTAAATTCTGTACATATTCTACTACTATATTTTTTGCATGTCAAGAATTTTTTACTATTTTTTAATAATTTTTTTAAAAAATTTTTTTGAGGGAAAATCACGTCGCGCGACCATATATTATTTATTGCATACGCGCGCGATATATTAGACCGAAATATTACGATATACTAGTTCGATATATTCGGTAAAAGACAAAAAAATAACGCCCGACCGTGCGGGCAAAATATTTTTTAATAATGAAGTTTAATTTTTAATAAATTTTAGGCGATAAATTTTCGTAGAGGGAAAAACGAAATTTTGTATCGTTAAAATTCTTAATCTCGGACAAATACCTTTTTTCGTAGTTTGAATTTTCGGATAGATTTTCAAAAAAGACGGTGGCACCTCCGTCGGAATAAACTTCGGTTACGTAAACGTTTTTAACGTACGGCAACATGGTTTTATAGAACATGCCACCGCCGATAACGAAAATATCGTCGTCATCGTAATTTTTTAAGGCAAGAAAAAGTTCGTCTAAAGAATGAACGACAATAAGATCAGATCTTTCTACGCCGGTCGGCGCAAGAACTATATTTACTCTGTTTTTTAGCGGTGCGGAATTCGGCAAAGACAAAAGAGTGTTATATCCCATGCAAACGACTTTGTTTTTCGTCATGGTTTTGAAATAATTCATATCTTCGGGAATGTTAAAAAGCAAACCGTTATTCTTGCCTATTCCCCATTTATTGTCTACGGCAACGATTATATTCATTAAATTGCAACCTCTAATTTATCGGTAAGCGGAGTGCATTTGTAATCGATAAGTTCAAAGTCATCGACTTTAAAATCGTAAAAATCGGTAACTTTTCGCTTTAAAACCAATTTCGGAGCCTCATATTGAGAATTATCGAACATTTTTAATAAAATAGGCTCGTGTCTGTCGTAAATATGCGCATCTGCGATTACATGCACCAATTCCCCCGGCTCGAAACCGCTAACTTGAGCAAGCATTATAAGCAAAATCGAATATTGAACGACGTTCCAATTATTTGCAACGACCATATCGTTGGAACGTTGATTTAAAATGCCGTTTAATTTATTACCCGTGACGTTAAAGGTCATCGAATAGGCGCAGGGGTACAAATTCATTTCGTTAAGGTCGGCAAAATTATAAATATTGGTCATAATTCTTCTCGACGCGGGGTTGTTTTTTAAATCGTAAATTACCCTGTCGACTTGATCGAATTCGCCTTCTTTGTATTTGTGCTTGACGCCTAACTGGTAACCGTAAGCCTTCCCTATCGAGCCATTTTCGTCAGCCCAACTGTCCCATATGTGGCTATGTAAGTCGTGAACGTTATTTGACTTTTTTTGCCAAATCCATAAAAGTTCGTCGACGCAGGATTTGAAAAAAGTTTTTCTTATGGTTAAAATAGGAAATTCTTTTGATAAATCGTACCTATTGACGATGCAAAATTTCTTTTTTGTGTGTGCGGGCGTTCCGTCTTCCCAATGCGGACGAACTTTTAAATTTTCGTCGGAACATCCGTTTTCGAGTATATCTTTACAATTTTGTATAAAAACTTTATCGGCGTAACTCATAACTTACCTTTTGCACACTAAAAAGCGTCCTTTTGTTTTTTTGAAAATTTAGATGCGATTATTTTCGCTTGCAACCTATACGGCGTTATTTTTGAAAAGAAGTAAACGATTTTATTGTATAGCCCCGGGATATATTTACGTTTTTTCTTTTTTAACGCTTTTATGCTTTTCGATACTACGTATTCGGGTGATTTTGAAGATAATTTCCCGGTAAGACCTTGCTTTTCAATGTCTTTTATTACGTCGGGACGGGTGGGAACCGAGCCCGGCATAACGGTCAAAAAATTTACGTCTTTGTACTCGTAACGTATTCCGTCGAAAAAGTTAATCAACGCCGACTTTGTTGCCGAATACAAAGCAAAATAAGGCATCGGCGTTGCACCGCACATCGAAGATATTGTCAATACTTCAAAATTTTCGGCACGATTGTCAAGCGCAAATTTCGTAAGAGAGACCACCGAGGAAAAATTAACGTTTATCTGAAAATCGATTTTTGACTGAGTGTACGCAGAAAAAGGCATTTGCGTATCCACGCCCGCAACGTTTATAAGCCGTTTAAATTTAATGTCAAGTTCGCTAATTTCCTTATATGCGCGAATTCTGTCGCTATCGTCGGAAAGATCGCACTTGATCAAAATAACGTCGGATTTTGTATTAAGAGAATTAAGTTCTTCTTTTAAAGTATTTAATTTATCTAAGGAACGACCGAGTAAAACAAGATTTTCGCCTTGCTTAATTTGGTTTAAAACGAAGGCTTTACCTATTACACCCGTGGCACCGCTTATAATTACGTAGTTCATAAAATATTTAAAAATATTAGATTTTATCGGACATTTTTAATTGTTTTACAATTATGACATAAAGGATTTCAAATAAGATTCGTCTTTTTTCAAGACCTCTATAACCTTTTTTTCGATACGGCTGACGTAAGACCTCGAAATCTTTAAAAGGCTTGCTACTTCTCGTTGCGGTAAAGGTACTCCGTTTAATAAACCATACCGCAAAACGATAATTTTATATTCTCTGTCGCTTAGTTTTTTCTTTAAGTATTTTTGAAGTGCCAAACTGGAAGCACGTTTTTCGATGCACTCGATAACGCTTTCGTCGCCGTCCGATAAAAGGTCTATAAGCGTCAATTCGTTTCCGTCTTTATCAGTACCGATAACCTCGTTGATTGAAAGATCGCCCGAGCGTTTTTTATTCGACCTTAGAAGCATTAAAATTTCGTTTTCGATGCATCTTGCGGTGTATGTTGCAAGTTGGGTACCTTTATCGGGTTCAAAAGTCGATATGGCTTTAACAAGACCTACGGTTCCTACCGAGATTAAATCGTCCATGTCTTCGGAACCGTGATATTTTTTAGCGATATGGGCAACGAGCCTTAAGTTATGGCTAATGAGTTTTTCTTTCGCCTTTTCGTCGCCCGATTTCAAAGCAATAAGGCAGGCTTTTTCTTCCTCCTTGCTAAGAGGCTTAGGAAAAGCGTCTTTATTGAACGACGAGCAAAAGAAAACGCATTTACTTATAATAAAAGCAATAAAATCCCAAAACATAAAAATGACGTCCTAAGGTCAACTTATGTCGAATTTTGTCGCTTTATTCGATTATTTTCTTAAAATATCGCCTTTATTTAACTTAACGTCGGTTTTAAGAAAAAGTTTTTGTTGTACGAGTTTAGCGTCGAAAACCTCGTTTCCGCTTTCGTCTTGCATTTTTGATACGACGATAGTTTTGTTAAAACTACTCGTTGGAGATAAAACTTCGAGCATATCCCCTTCTTTAAAGCGGTTACGCATTTCTATAACGGCAGTTTTCGTTTCCTCGTCGTAATCTAAAACGACGGCGGTAAAAGCCTTGTCTCCTACCGATTGAGAATCGGCATAATTTACGGTTTGCGAATTTTCACCAAGGCAAAAAGCCGTTGTAAATGCGCGATGATTTGTTTTTAAAATTTCGCGTTCAAATAAAGGGTTCTCTTTATAAGACGAACCTTTTTTGTAAAACTCGTCAATGGCGCGCCTGTATGCGTTTACCACGGTCGCAACGTAATATTCGCTTTTCATTCTACCTTCGATTTTAAGCGAAGTAATGCCGGCGTCGTACATTTTATCGAGGTAAGAAATCATATTAAGGTCCTTACTGTTAAGTAAGTATGTGCCCTTTTCGTCCTCGGTTATATCGTAATAATCACCGTCGGAATTCTTTTCGCGCAAGGAATAGTTCCATCTGCACGCTTGCACGCATTCCCCTCTATTGGACGAACGATTTGAAAAATAATCGGACAAAAGACACCTTCCGCTATAAGAAATGCACATTGCACCGTGGCAAAAAGTTTCAATTTCAACGTCGTCGGGTAAATAATCGCGTATCTCTCTTATCTCGTTTAAACTTAACTCACGCGCGAGAATAATTCGCTTTGCACCCATGTCCGCCCAAAATTTAGCCGAATACTTGTTAAGCGTATTGGCTTGGGTGGAAACGTGAACGGCAAGGTTCGGGCAAGATTTTAACGCAACAGAAATAACACCCGGATCGGATGCTATAACTGCGTCGACTTTTATAGATTCAAGATATTTAAAATAATCGCTTAAATAGGTAAAGTCGGCGTTTTTTGCAAAAATATTTGCGGTAACGTAAATTTTTTTACCCTTTTCGTGTGCAAAATTTACCGCATTAGCAAGTTCGTCTTCGCTAAAATTATCCGAATACGCCCTGAGCGAAAAATTTTTACCGCCGAGATAGACTGCGTCTGCGCCGAAATACAAAGCGGTCTGCATTTTGTTAAAGTTACCGCTCGGCGCAAGTAATTCAAATTTTTTCATTTTTTATATGCTTTCAATATTCCGTCGCCCTTTTCGTAAATGGAGCAAACGAAGTTTTCGTCGGAAATCAAATCGCCCAAAAAGGCCCTCATATTTCTGACTATCGTGTTATCCCTATGCCCGTATTTTATTCCGCCGTCGATAAAACCGCGGAATAATACGTTGTCTGCAAACAGAACTCCCCCGTGCGATAAAAGACGCTTGATTTCGGGTAAATAATCGTAATACCTCGCTTTTGCTCCGTCGAGAAAAATAAAATCGTAAGTTCCTTCCAAAAATCTTATAATGTCCCCTGCATCTCCGAGATATTGTTTGACTCTCGAAGATAACCCGAAATCGGAAAAGGTTTTTATTGCGGTATTATAACTGTCTTCGTCTTTCTCGATTGTGGTAAGAACGATGTCGTCGTGCGCAAAAAGCATTGCCGAACCGCTTATACCGACTGCAGTGCCGATTTCGAGAATATTTTTTGGGTGCTTTATCGAAACAGTTAAAATAAGTTCGTTTAAAGTTTCGAATAAAGCGGTCGGTATTCCTTTTTCTCTGAAACTTTTGGAAAGTTCTAATATACGCTTATCCGTATTAGGAATAATTTTGTCTTCAAATTTAATCATATTTCGGTGATTACGGGCAAAATCATAGGATTATTCATGGTTTTACGCATAACGAAAGTCCGTATAGCCGACCTGATTTTGTTTTTGACTTCCATCGTGTCGCCTAAAGCCTTCATATCGAAACTTTGAACAGTCCTCGTAACCAAATCCTTTATATCTTCAGTTTGCTCTTCCGACAAAACGACGCCTTTTGAAATAACGTCGGGGCGTTGCAACAATTCACCGCTTTCCGACGAAATGCAACAAAGTGCGATGACAAGCCCGTCCTCGGCTAAATGCAATCTATCTCTGACGTAAGTGGTGGAATCGTCAATTTGCAACCCGTCGACGAACCTCGAACCGGCGTGGAATTTATCGCCTAAGCGCATGGTTTTCGAGGTAAGCATAACGGTATCGCCTATATCGGGTATAAGCATCTGATAGTCTTTCATGCCGAGTTCTTTCGTAAGCATAACGTGCTTTTTAAGATGCCTGTATTCTCCGTGCACGGGAATAAAAAACTTGGGTTTAATTAAAGAATGCATTATCTTTAATTCTTCCTGACAGGCGTGACCGGATACGTGAATGTTTTCGATAGATTCGTAAATTACTTCGGCACCTTTACGATACAATTTATTGATAACGTCGAAAATGGATTTTTCGTTCCCCGGGATGGGGCTTGCCGAAATGATTATCGTATCGTTTTTACCGATTGAAACTTGGGGATAATCGTCGCCCGCCATACGGGTTAAAACGCTCATCGGTTCGCCTTGCGTTCCGGTAGAAATTATTACGAGGTCTTTATCGGGAATATTTTTAATTTTGTCGATATCGACCAAAATTCCCGACGGAACTTCAAGTTCACCGATACTCTGTGCGGCTTCGGTAACTTTTAACATGGATCTACCGGAAAGAGCGACTTTGCGTTTGTTTTTTGCCGCAATTTTCAATATTTGTTGTATTCTGTTTACGTTGGAGGAAAATGTAGCGATAATTATTCTGCGCTTGGCGTTTGTATGGAAAAGTCTTTCAAGTGTTTCCGAAACTACCATTTCGCTCATCGTGTATCCGGGGCGTTCGACGTTTGTCGATTCGCACATTAAAAGCAAAACGCCCTTTTTGCCGATTTCAGAAAGCCTCGAAAAGTCCATCATTTCGCCGTTTGGTGAAGTCATGTCGATTTTAAAGTCGCCCGAATGAACGACCACTCCGACCGGTGTCGTAACAGATAACGCGCAAGCACCCGCTATCGAGTGGTTTACCGTTATAAATTCCACCTCGAAGCACCCTGCGGTGATCTTATCGCGAGGTTTTACGCGCTTTAACTTGTAGTTGGATATTTTTGCCTCTTTCAATTTTGTTTCGAGCAAGGCAAGGGTCATTTTCGTACCGAAAACAGGTGCGCAGATTTCACGCAACAAGTAAGGTACCCCGCCGATATGATCTTCATGCCCGTGGGTTAAAAAAATGCCTCTTATTCTGTCTTTATTCTCTTGTAAATAAGTCGTATCGGGTATAACGAGGTCAATACCGGGCATATCTTGCGACGGAAAGGTCAGACCCGCGTCGATAACGATTATGTCTTTGCCGAATTCGAGGGCGGTCATGTTTTTGCCGATTTCACCGACACCGCCCAAGAAACGAACGTTTAAGGTTTTTTGATTTTTCATTTATTTCCTTGAAAGTAGCTTTCTGCTACTAAATTTAATTAAGATAGTCGTTAAGATTTTCCTGAATTTTTTGTTTCAACTCAACGTATTTTTCAAGTTTTTTTCTTTCGTTTTCAACTAATTCTTTAGGTGCTTTATTGACAAAGCCCGCATTATTCAGTTTTCCGTTTGCCCTTGCGATTTCTTCGTCGGCTTTAATAAGTTCGGCTTTCAATCTTTCGATTTCGGCGTTTATGTCTACGAGTTCGCCCAAAGGAATATATAATTCAAAACCGTCCAAAACCTGTGTTACGACTTTTTCGGTCAGCTCTTCTTTTGCGTTTATAGTCGTAATCGTTTCAACACCGGCAAGTTTTTTAATAAGGTCTCCACAGTCTGAAAGCAACTTTTTGCTATCGGTTATTACGTATAAATCGACCTTTTTAGAAGGTGCCGCACCCGTTTTTGACTTAATTTGACGAACGGCTTTGATGATATCCATTACCGAATTCATCTTTTCTTGGTCTTTTTTATAATTACGCTTAGAATTATACTTGGGGTAATCGGAAACCATAATGCTTCCCGACGTCGTAGGAATATACGAGTAAATTTCTTCGGTAACGAAAGGAATAAACGGATGTAATAATTTAAGTGTTTGAGTTAAAACGTAAATTAATACGGATACCGTCTTTTGCTTTTTAGCCTCGTCGTTGCCGTATAAAGCAGACTTACATAATTCGATATACCAGTCGCAAAAATCGTACCAAACGAAATCGTGCAAAGTCGAAAGGGCTACGCCTAACTCGTACTTATTCATATTTACGGTAACGTCTTTTATGCACGCGTTGAGTTTAGATAAAATCCATTTATCTTTAAGTTCTGGTTTAATTTGATCTATAGGAAGAATTTCGACGTTTTCCGCGTTCATTAAAACGAATCTCGAAGCGTTCCAAACTTTATTGATAAAGTTACGCGAACTTTCGCACTTTTCGGTGGAAAATCTGATATCGCTACCCGCTGCAACGCCCGAGACGAGAGAAAACCTCAAAGTGTCGGCACCGTATTCGTCGATAACTTTTATGGGATCGACGCCGTTGCCTAAAGACTTACTCATTTTTCTACCCTTGTCGTCTCTTACAAGCCCGTGAATGACTACGTCTTTAAAGGGAATTCTTCCCATATGTTCGAGTCCGCTGAAAATCATCCTCGCGACCCAGAAAAAGATTATGTCGTAGCCGGTAACTAAAACGTCGGTAGGATAAAAATATTTTAAATCCTCGGTATTGTCGGGATATCCGAGCGTAGAAAACGGCCAAAGCGCAGAACTGAACCAAGTATCCAATACGTCGGGATCTTGATGTATATGAGTACTTCCGCATTTAGTGCATTTAGTCGGAGCATCCTTTAAAACCATGGTTTCGCCACAGTCTTCGCAATAATATACGGGAATACGATGTCCCCACCAAAGTTGACGCGAAATACACCAATCTTTAATGTTTTCCATCCAATTGTAGTATATTTTTGTAAATCTTTCGGGAACGAATCTTATGGACTTGTCTTTAACCGCAGCGATTGCAGGTTTTGCAAGCGTGTCCATTTTTACGAACCATTGTTTAGAAACTATAGGTTCGACACTCGAATGGCAACGATAACAATGCCCCACGTTATGTGCGTGCGGTTCGATTTTCGATAATACGCCGAGTGCTTTTAAATCTTCGACTATTTGTTTACGGCATTCGAATCTGTCAAGACCTTGATACTTGCCTGCCTTTTCGTTCATCGTGCCGTCGTCGTTCATAACGCGTATAACCTCGAGATTGTGACGTAAACCGACTTCAAAGTCGTTAGGGTCGTGCGCCGGCGTAATTTTAACTGCGCCCGTTCCGAAGTCCAACGCAACGTAATCGTCGGCAACAACTGGAATTTCTCTTCCGACGATGGGCAGAACCAAAGTTTTACCTATAAAAGATTTAAATCTTTTGTCTTTAGGATTTACCGCAACGGCGGTATCGCCGAGCAAAGTTTCGGGACGAGTGGTCGCAACCGTTAAATGACCGCTTCCATCCTTCAACGGATAATCGATATGCCAAAAGAAGGAAGGTTCTTCCTCGTATTCGACTTCGGCATCGGAAAGCGCGGTTTTGCAAGACGGACACCAGTTTATGATTTTCGAGCCTTGGTAAATCAAGCCTTTGTTGTAAAGATTGACGAAAACTTCTTTAACGGCTTTGGAGCAACGGTCGTCCATGGTAAAAGCAAGTCTCGACCAATCGCACGAAGAACCTAAACATTTTAACTGTTCGACTATTCTTCCGCCGTATTTTTCCTTCCAAGCCCAAGCGCGCTTTAAAAAGCCTTCCCTTCCGACCTGCTCCTTGGTAAGCCCTTCTTCCTTCTTCATAAGTTCCACGATTTTTACTTCGGTGGCGATGGAAGCATGGTCGGTTCCGGGGAGCCATAAAGTTTCGTAGCCCTGCATGCGTTTAAACCTGACGATGGTGTCTTGTAAGGTTTCGTCGAGAGCGTGACCGATATGTAATTGCCCCGTTATGTTCGGAGGAGGTATAACGACGGTAAAAGGTACTTTGTCGGGATTGACTTTGGCTTTAAAATAGCCGTTTTCTTCCCAATTTTTGTAAATTTGCTTTTCAAATTCGTTTGGATTATAAGTCTTTTGCATATCCATGGGGTAAATCTTCCTATTTAATTACAAATATAATATATAAATTATATATTACCCGTTAATTTTTGTCAAACCGCCGTCGGCTTATACTTAAAAATAAAAGGATAATTTTATATGTCACTATTTTAGATTTCGGCATACCTATATTATTAACGACTGTTTTACGGAGGATTATGAAAAAAATCATATCGTTAATTATGGCAATTACACTGCTTACGTTAGTTACGTCATGCACCGATAAAAAAAGCAATACCGAAATAAGAGTCAACGAAGTAACTCATTCGATATTCTACGCCCCCTTTTACATTGCTATGGAAGGCGGATTTTTTGAAAATGAAGGGTTAAAAATCGACTTGACGAACGGCGGAGGTTCCGACGCTTCCATGACCGCACTTTTGTCCGGCAACTGCGATATCGCCTTGTTAGGACCCGAAACGGCAATATATACGGCAATCGGCAAAGCAAAAGATTTACCCGTGATATTTGCTCAACTTACAAAACGCGACGGCTCGTTTTTGATGGCACGTAGCAAGATAGAAAATTTTGACTGGAAAACACTAAAAAATAAAGAAATAATTGCAGGTAGACGAGGTGGAAGCCCTGCCATGTCTTTACAATACGCGCTCAACAAAAACGAACTTTACGACGGCGAGAACGTTACCCTTAACTACGACGTGCAATTTAACCTTACCGCAGCGGCTTTCGTTTCGGGTACGGGTGATTATTGTACTATGTTCGAGCCTACCGCATCGGAATACCAACGCCAAAACAAAGCGTATATAGTAGCGAGCGTCGGCGAAGAATCGGGCGAAATCCCCTTTACTTGTTTTATGGCTAAAAAAAGTTACCTAAATAACAACGAAGAAATCATAAAAAAATTCACAACCGCCATATATAAAGCCATAGAATATATTAGGGAAACGGAAACGAAGGAAGTAGCAAAAGTTCTTTTAAAATCCTTCCCCTCGACCAAACTTCAATCGGTCGAAGATTCACTTAAATCATATTTGAAAATCGACGCTTGGCAAAACGACTTAATCTTAAAAAAAGAGGCTTTCGATCGTTTGCAAAACGTTATGGAAAACGCAGGAGAATTGTCCGAAAGAGTTTCGTTCGAAACGATAACCGACAACAGAATTACCGAAGAAACATATAAAGAAATCTTCGCATAAAAGGTTGACCTGCCAAAATTTTTTGGCAGGTCTTTTTCGAGGTTAAAATGGAACCCTTACTTGAATTAAAAAACGTTGCTTTAACTTATCATACGAAAACAGACGAAACTTTAGCGGTTTCGGGTCTTTCGTTTTCGGTTTACAAAAATCAATTCGTCGCGCTTATAGGTCCGTCCGGTTGCGGTAAAACGAGCATACTTTCACTTATCTCAGGACTACTGAAAATATCCGAAGGCTCGGTAAAACTTAACGGCAAGGAAATTTTAAAGCCTAACGACGGTATAGGTTACATGTTGCAAAAAGACCAATTATTTACTTGGCTTACGATCGAGCAGAACGCGCGATTACCGTTAATTATCAAAAACATAAAAACTCAAAAAAACGTTGATTATATCAACGATTTATTGAAAAAGTACGGTTTGTGGGAATTTAGAAAATATTATCCCGATCAACTTTCGGGCGGCATGCGCCAAAGGGTTGCGCTTATAAGAACTTTATCGTCAAAACCCGAATTATTACTCCTTGACGAACCCTTTTCCGCACTCGACTATCAGACGAGAATTACCGTTTGCGACGACGTTTTAAATATGATTAAAGCCGAAAACAAAACCGCAATACTCGTAACGCACGACATCTCGGAAGCAATTTCTCTTTCCGACGTAATTATCGTACTTACCAAAAGACCTGCAAAAGTCAAGGCAATTTACACGTTGGATTTCGATAAATCGCTTTCCCCTCTTAACCGCCGTGAAGATAAAAAGTTTTCAACTTGGTTCGAATTATTGTGGAAGGAGTTAAACTAATGAACGAAAAGCTACATTCTATCGAACATGACAATTACGTTAAAAAATTAAAAAGGACGAAAATAGCGGTTTTGACTACCCAAATTTTTGTTCTTATATCGTTTATCGCTATTTGGGAAATTCTTAGTATCATAGGAGTAATAGATAGTTTTTTGTTTAGCAGTCCCGACAGAATTTTGACTACGATATACTCTCTTATCGAAAGCCGAGAATTATTCACGCATATAGGAACTACCCTTTTAGAAACCCTTATAGGCTTTGTAACCGCTACCGTTTTCGGCACGATGACGGCAATAATATTTTGGTGGTCAGATTTTTTGCGTAAAGTTTTCGAGCCTTACGTAGTCGTACTGAACAGTCTGCCTAAAATTGCGTTGGGACCGCTTATAATCATATGGTTCGGTTCTGGAACGAGCGCGATAATTTTTATGACCTTTTTAGTTACCGTTATAGTTACCGTCATAAATATGTACGCGGGCTTTGCCGAAATCGACAACGATAAAATTTTTCTTCTTAAATCGATGGGAGCATCAAAAAGTCAGATATTTATCTATCTTGTAATACCGTCTTCGGTACCGACGCTTGTATCAACGCTTAAAATCAACGTCGGAATGAGTTGGATAGGCTCTATTATGGGCGAATATCTCGTTTCCAAGCAAGGCATAGGCTATCTCATCGTTTACGGCGGGCAGGTTTTTAAACTTGATTTGGTAATGACGGGAACTGTCATTTTGTGCTTTTTAGCGGGTTTAATGTATCTTTCGGTCGCCCTTTTGGAAAGAAAAATCGCTCAAAAACATAAATGATTATGATTATAAAATCAATTATGCCCATAGCGGGATAGACCTTACCGACTATGTTTTGAAATCCTATTTTAGAAAATGCAAACATAAAAATAGTCAAAAAAATCTTTAATAAAATACCGCGTTTTGAATCGTCGAAATAACTAAACACAGTAAAATGAGCACCGAGTAACGTCGTAAGTATTCCTATAAACAAAACGAAAACGTAAATGACGTAAACCACTCTGTTTTTATTTAAAATTTGCAAAACGGGTAAATCGGAGAGGCTATCGGAATTTTTTACACATGAAAATATCATGTAAATCAATAGCGAAATAACTAAAGACGAAAACAAGGCGGCAATAGCCGATACCTTACGACTTTCACCTTCGCCGAGATTACAGGTAATCGGCATTGCGAGTAAAAGATTCAGTCCGCCGTACGATGCGATTTTATACAAGTTAACGTCGCCGTCGTGCCTATTATCCGAGTACGGAATGAATACGAAAAAAATAATTACGAAAATCATAATCGGTACTAAAACGAAATTAACTATTTTAAGCCATTTTTTACCGCCTAACATAACGACCGAAGAAAACACTGCGGTCAAAAAAGAAAAAATCTGATATTTACCCGACCACGGAAAAAGTAAAATAAACAAGCAATCGACTGCGGAAAGCATTCCGCTTCCGATTATGAAATTACCGATAATAAATATCGGTTTGGATAAAGCATATAGTCGGCATCTTTCGTTTAAGTCGAATCTTAGCGAAAAATACAAAACAGAGGAAAAAAAGATAAAAAGAATAGGCGTTACGATTAAAATATTTTGACCGTAAAAGAATTCGTATATTTCTTTTCCGCTGATAAAACCCGCGCCTAAAATCGTTCCGATAATAACGAACGATATTTTTAAAGAGTTAAAAAACGTTTTCATCTATATATTATATTTAGCGCAAATTGCAATTATCAACGCCGTTTCGATTTATCGTAATAAATCTTAAAATCAACGATAACATCAATGATTTTTATAATTTTTACGATTATCGTAATCGCCATAAAATAAATACCTTTGAAAACAAAATTTAGATTAAATAATAAAAAGCAAATAAAATAAAAGACACTCTAAAATTTTATAAAAAATCAAGAGTGCCTTTTACATTTTTACAAAGTAATAAATTTTTAAATAAACGATTTTTCGATTTTTATAACTGCCGAGGTATTTGTAAAACTTTCCGAAATGAGTTTTTCGAGTTTTGTTTTTACCGCTGTGTCGTTAATCTTTAAATCGTGAGGTATCACTGCGTCGAATATGTATTTGGTATAAACGGGACCTTGAACCATTCTGAAATCGTGCACGGTAATCCTCTCGTCAACCTCTTTTACGAGTTTAGAAACGGCTATTCTCGCTTCGGTTACTTTTTCGTCGCTGGTACAAATCGGGTCGAGATGAATTATCGAAACGCATCCGAGTTTTGTATCGAGTTCGGTCATTGCCGAATCGATAACGTCGTGTAAATGATATATATCTTGATCTCCCGATACTTCGGCGTGAAGAGATATCATAAATCTACCCGGACCGTAATCGTGAACTACCAAATCGTGAACGCCGAGAATTTCACTTCGAGACAAAACAATCGAGTATATTTGATTTACGAGTTCTTTATCGGGTTTTCTTCCGACCAAATCGCCTACCGTGTCTTTAAAGGAAGATACGCCGGCGAATATAATGAACAGTGAAACTATCGCACCGCAATATCCGTCGAGGTTCAGCCCGCTATACTTATAAACGATTGCGCATATTAGTACGAGCGTAGTTGCTATTACGTCGGACAAACTATCTGTACCGACGGCTTTCATGGTGCCCGAATTGATTTTTTTGCCGTAATATACGTTATAAACTATCATGTAAACTTTAACGAGAATAGTAACCCCGATAATTACCAAAGCCGTTACGTTAGAATACGCCGTTAAATCAGGTTGAACTTTGTCTACGATGTTTGAAATCGATTCTTTAAGAGTCAAAATTCCCACGGTAATTATAATGTTTGATATTACGAGTGCCGAAATGTATTCGAACCGCCCCATGCCGAAAGGTCGCAAGTCAGACGCTTTTTTTTGTGCAAATTTAAAACCGAACAACGATAAAAGCGAGGAACCTGCATCCGATAAGTTATTATACGAATCCGCCATAATAGACACGGCACCCGTAACTATACCTATAAATAATTTTACGGCAAACAGTAAAACGTTTAAAATAATACCGACTACGCTACAAAGTACGCCGTAAGAGCGTCGAACTTCGCTGTTTTTATAATCCGTTCTGTTTTTTATAAAAATTTTAGACAGTAAGTAAATCATGATTCCGTTTAATTACAGCCCCCGTTATTATATTAAGCGCGCAATCGAATTGCGCGCTTAGAAAAATATTTTAATTTATATTAGCCAAATATTTTAATTTATAATGGCAAACGTACTCGATTAGCAAACGTACTCCGATTTCTTTTGAGGTGCGTTTTCAAGTTCCTTACGCTTTTCTTCATAGCCTTGCCTTCCGAACATAGCATACGTTGCGTTTTTGCCTTCCTCTACGCCCGGTTGATTAAAGGTATCGATGCCTAACATTTCGCCCGCGTAAGCGGTGGCAAGTTCGAGCATAAACATAAATTCGCCAAGAGTGAATTCGTTAATTTCGGGAAGATAAATAGTGTTGTTTAATCTGTTTTTACGGCAAAGAGCGTATTCCGTCGCCTTCATCTCGGTCGCAATAAGTTCGTTCATACTGTGCCCGCACAAAAAGTTTACGTTGGGGAATTCTTCGCAACCGTTCGGAATAACCACGTTTTTACGATACTCGTCGACAGCGACGAATGTAACGACTTTATCGAAAGGACCTTCGGTATAAAGTTGAACTTGACTGTGTTGGTCGGTTACGCCCAAAGATTTAACGGGAGTTTGACCCGCAAAAACCGTTTCTCCGTTCTTTTTAACGGCTTTGCCGAGACTTTCAGCCCAAAGTTGGCAATACCAGTCTGCCATATATCTTAAACCGTCGGCGTAAGGCATCATAACGGAAATGTTTTTACCCTTCTTCATCGCAACGTATTGCAAAAGAGCAAAAGCCATGGCGGGATTCTTTTTATAATCGGGTTTATTGCAAACTTTGTCCATATACGCCGCGCCCTTTAACATAGACTTAACGTTAACGCCTAAAACCGCCGCGGGGAAAAGCCCTACGGGGCAAAGTTCGGAAAATCTTCCACCGACGCTATCGGGTATAAACAAGGTTTTAAGCCCTTCCGTTTTTGCGATTTTTATAAGGTTACCGCTGTTTTTGGAAGTCGTTGCTATAACGTGATTTTTAGCGTCGTCACCAAATTTTTCTTTGAGCATATTCCAAACGATCAAATATTGCGACATCGTTTCGCTCGTGGAACCGCTCTTGGTTATAACGTTGAACATCGTTTTTTCGGGCTCGATTACATCGAAAAGAGCCGACATTCTTTCGGGGTCAACGTTGTCTTCAACGTAAAATTTAGGACCTCCGCGTTTTCTTTCGGGCAAATCGTTATAATGTAAATGCTTTAACGCCTGGAAAACCGCTATGGGACCCAATGCGCTTCCGCCGATACCTAAAACGACGAAATATTTAAAATTCTTTCTAACGTCTTTTGCCGTTTGCAAAATGTCTTCTACGACTTCTGTTTGATTGTACGGAAGTTCAGTCCAACCCATCATGCCCGTTCCGCGGTTTTTGTTGACTTCATCGAAAGAAGTCTTGCAAAGGTCGGAATATTTCTTTAATTCACATGCGGTAAAGCCTTCTTTTTCACCAACAAATTCGCTCATCATGTTATTGTAATCGAATCTAACGCGAAGTTGTTCGTTGGTTTTTCTCTTTTCTGCCATTTATTTATCCTCTTTTAATAAAATTTCTTACATAGTTAAGCGACTCGCCGAGTTCGTCGATATCTCGGTAACTGTCTTTATATACTTCGATAAGTATTGCCCCGTTAAAATCTATTGCGACGAGTTCGTTTATCAATTTTTCAAAATCGAACAAGCCTTTCCCGGGTAGCACTATCTTACCGTTTTCATCGTAATCGGAAATGTGCACGGTATTTAAACGAGGAGCCATTTCGTTAAGGTAACCGTGATAATCGTAACCTGACAATCTTGCCTGTTTGATATCGAGGCAAGCCCTTAAATTAGGTGCGTACGGCATAAGTTTTTCAAAATAACCGACTTGGTTATACATCGCCCATTCAACGTTTTCAAGGCAAACGGCAACGCCGTAACGTTTAGACAAATCGTCGAGTTTGTTAAAATAATCGCCTGTTTGTTCATAGTTGGAAAAATTCGCGCGTTTAATTCTTATTCTGCCGTGAAAGGTATTGTTTTTAGCCTCTAAAATTTTTGCACACTTTAAAACGTCCTCAAAAATTTTAATCGCGTCGTTATACGAACGATCGTTAGAAGAAAACAACTGCGGTTCGTAATGGGTGTTTAGGGTATGAACCGAATGTACTTTTAAATTACCGAGACGGGATTTTAAAAGTTTTGCGTAATCCTCTTTGTACTCGCAAAAAGACTCCAAAAATATCTCGACTACGCCCGCACCGATTTTATCCAAAGTAAGTAAAGCGTCTTCGTTATATTCACGACCGAAAAGCGACGCAGTAGATACTCCAACTTTCATAATATCACCAAAAATTCTGCTGTTTATCTAATATTTTAAGAATTATTATGACAATCGAAATTGTCTTTTTCTTACTTTTCGGGCTACCGAAGGTAGCCCGAAAAGTCTTTTAATATTTAAATTTTATTTATTGAAAATATTTAATTTTATTTGAAAAATCTATTTAATCAACGTTAAACAAATCTAACTTTCCATATAAATTTTTAACCGTTAGGTCAATAAAAATCTATTTGACGATCGGATCGATTAAGCCGATATTTCCGTCGTCTCTTAAATACAAAACTTTCGTTTTATCGTTATCTTTATCGTAGAAAACGAAGAAACTATGTCCGCTCAATTCAAACTCTTCTATAGCCTCGTCTATGGACATGGGCATGAGTTCGAACTGTTTGGTTTTAACAAGTTTAAAGTCGTTTTCGTCTTGTTCTTCATAGATTCTGTCTTTTAAGTAAGCACCTTGACGAAGTTTTGATTCGAGTTTTGAACGATACTTGTAAATTTGACGCTCGATTTTAGGCAAAACGATATCAATGGTATCGTAAAAATTATCGCCCTTTGCTTCGGCGCGTATGAACGAACCTTTATAATTTATTGAAAGTTCCATTTTGCATTCGCGTTTTTCTTGTTTAAGATAAATTTTGCAAACGGAATCTTCGTCGAAATACTTATCCAATTTAGCGACTTTTTTCTCTAAAACTTCGCTCAGTTGGTCTTTTACCTGATAGTTTTTAGCAACAATTTCAATTTTCATAATGAATCTCCTTTATGTTTAATTAAGTCAAGCATCGATTAAAAAGTCTATTTGACCTTCGTCGTCGATTACTTTGACCGTTTGTTCCGACATTAAATCACCTTTAATGATCATATCGGAAAGCGGTGTTTCGACAAGTGAGGTAATCGCGCGTTTAAGCGGTCTTGCCCCGTATTCTTTGTCGTAACCCTTGTTTAATATTAAACGCTTTGCTTCGTCCGTAACTATTAAACGAACATTCATAGAAGCCATCCTCTTTTTTAAAGCGTCGAGTTGTAAGTCGCAAATTTTTCCGCATTCCTCTATGGATAATTTACGGAAAACGACTATTTCGTCGATACGATTCAAAAATTCGGGGCGGAATCTACGTTTAAGTGCATCGTAAATTTTGTCTTTTTCGTCGTCATCTTCGGCGGCATTATCGCCGAAACCGATTTTATTAGCGGGCTTAACGTTCGACGCTCCCTCGTTTGAAGTCATGATTATTATGGTATTTTTAAAATCGACCGTTCTGCCTTTACTGTCGGTAAGCCTTCCGTCGTCGAGGATTTGAAGCATTATATTGAATACGTCGGGATGAGTCTTTTCTATTTCGTCGAATAATATAACCGAATACGGCTTCATTCTTACTTTACCCGTAAGTTGACCTTCCTCGTCGTAACCGACGTACCCCGGGGGCGCGCCGATAAGCTTGGCAACGCTTACCTTTTCCATATATTCGCTCATATCGATACGAATAAGTGCATTTTCGTCTCCGAAAATCGCTTCGGCAAGTGCCTTACTCAGTTCGGTTTTACCTACGCCCGTAGGACCGACGAATATGAAAGAACCGATTGGTCTTTTAGGATCCTTTATAACGGTAACCGAACGCCTTATCGCCCTCGATACCGCTTTAACCGCTTGATCTTGACCGATAACACGCTTATGAAGAATGCTTTCGAAATTCATGAGTTTTTGCGACTCGCTTTCGGTAAGTTTTGAAACGGGTATTCCCGTTTGCTCACTTATTACTTTAGCTACGCTCTCTTCGTCGATATAAGGGTTATCGTGATTTTTTTTGCGTATATCCGCGCGTTTTATCTCGGATATTTCGGCTTTCAAAGCGTTGATTTTTTCATCCAAATCTCGATAATCGTCGCCCTTTGAAAAGGAATAATTTCTGTCTATTAAAAGTTCTTTGAGCTGGCGTTCCTTTTCAACAACGGTTTCGGGAGGCGTGTCGATAAGAAGTCTTTCCTTTGCAGCCGCCTCATCGATTAAATCGATGGCTTTATCGGGTAAAAACCTGTTCGTTATATATCTCTCGGACATAGAAACGGCGGCTTTTATCGCGGAATCGGTAATTTCTATACCGTGGTGAGCCTCGAATTTATCGCGAAGCCCTTTAAGAATTTCGACACAATCGTCGATTTTGGGAGGATCTACTTTAACGATTAAGAACCGTCTTTCGAGTGCGGGATCTTTTTCGATGTATTTGTTATATTCTCCGATCGTCGTCGCACCTATAACCTGCAATTCGCCTCTTGCGAGATTGGGTTTTAAAATATCTGCCGCGGCGTAAGAACTAAGCCCCGACAAAATCGTGTGAATTTCGTCTATGAACAATATAATTCCGTTATCTTTCGCAAAATTGATTGCCGATTTAAAACGTTCTTCAAACTCACCGCGAAATTTTGCACCCGCAACTATTCCGTTTAAATCAAGGGAAAATACCGTTTTGTTTTTTAGCGTTACGGGAACGTCGCCTTTTGCTATTTTAATTGCCAAGCCTTCGATGACCGCCGTTTTACCGACGCCCGGTTCACCTATTAAGAGCGGATTTGATTTAATTCTTCTCGAAAGGGTTTCGATAACGCGTTTAATCTCCTGATCTCTTCCGATAACGGGATCGAGTTTATTCAATCTCGCCATTTCGGTAAGATCTACCCCGAATGAACTTAACTCTTTAAGATCTTCCGAGGTTTTGTTATCTTCATCGTTTTCGCTATAAGATGTCGTTTTTTTGAAAGTACGCGTATCACCGCTAATCTGTCCGAATTTTAAAGGTTTGTCGTCGCTAACCCTTTCGGGGCGTTTTCTTAAATCGTTTACGAGATTCTTTGCTTCCGCCAAAAGCAAATTGTAATTACTTACTATAGAATCGATGATGATAGCCGCGTAACTTTCCGGCGTAGACAATATTGCCAAAAACAAATGTTCGGGCGCAATAAAATCACATCCCGACGAGATGGCAATTTGTTCGGAATAATCTATCGTAACTTTAGTCCTCGCCGTATAGCCTTCCCTTAAATATTTGGGATCTACTACGTCTTTTACTTTCGGATAGTATGACGAAGGCGTAACTCCGAATGATTCGAGGGTATCCGAAATTTTACCGCAACCTTTAAGCATTGCCGCAATTATAAATTCGGTCGAAACGTATTTAACACCAAAACGATCGGCTACTCCTTTCGCATCTTTAAGAATCTGAACGTATTTAGTTGTCGGACCGAAACTAAGTCCGTTTTCGATACTATCCATACAATTATTGCCTTATACTTCTCGAATATTGAGAGAACGAAGTGCGTTTTTAACAAAAATCGCTCTTTTCTCGTCAAGAGTTTCCGATGCTATGTTATCGTTCAATGAAAGTGTATTAGGTCTTGCCGTTACCGTAAGATCGTCTATTGCAAAACTATTGTCGCAAGATAAAATTCCGAGCGAAATGCCGGTTTTTACCCGTGCGATGAGTTCGCCGAATTCGTCGTAAGGAAGTATAGCCGAATGAGTTAAAATGCCGAGCGCCCTTAACGATTCGTCCTTGGTTTTTAAGGGATTTACCAAGTACTCCCTCCGTCTTTCTTTATTTTCTTCCTCTAAAATCGTTTGAGTAAAATTTTTGACGTTGTCGATTATCGATTTTACGCTGTCAATCGTGACTGAATTACTGATTTGATAATAATATCCTTCGGATAAACTGCCCTCGCCGAAAGCCCCTCTTATGGTTATCCCCTTTTCGTAGGCAAGCATTGCGAAGTCGGATAATCTTTGCGACTTAGTAAGTGCCGGTAAAAACGCCATAACCGAGGCACGCATTCCCGTTCCCAAATTAGTGGGACAAGCAGTATAATAGAAACCCGACTTAGCGGAAAACCTTAGGTTTGAACCCAGTATTTTATCGAGTTGACTTATCCTCGAATACGCCCCGTCGAGATCGAAACCCTTAACCATGCACTGTTCGCGCAAATGGTCTTCCTCGTTTATCATTACCGACAACAAGCCGTCTTTTGAAAGAGAAAGAGCACCGTAAGGAGAATTTATAAGATTTTTCGATACTATGTACCTCTCCGTAAAGGAAAGTTTTTCCACATCGGTTAAGGCACTCATATTATAACTTTCAAAACCGATCTTCTTTAAAACGCAATTACACATATAGGTAATTCGTTTTTCGTCGTCGGTACCTCGTATCATTACGGGAAAATCAAAATCCTGAAGGTTACGAGCCAAACGTATCCTCGATGAAATTACTACGTCGGTATTCATAAAACTAATCCCTTCTTTGAACGTTGTCTATAAGTGGTTTAAGTTCGGCAGAGAATTCGACGTAACAGTGGGGACACCCGACAATCATCGTATTGAGAATTTCACCGAGCGTTCTTCCGCAACGGCGACACTTTCTCAAAAGATCGGTATAAAAAACGGCGTAAAATTGTTCTGCGTCGTAGTTTAAAGCAATATGCATGCAAGAAGGACAAACCATGCCTTGTGACTTAAACGCCCCGAAATATCTAACGACTTCTTCAGTTGCTTCGTTTTTATGACATATCGGACAAATCATATAATACTCCGTACTTTTCTCTTGATATAATTATATCATTTTTTAGAAAAAAGTAAATACCTATTTATGTATTTTTTAGTTATTTTTACCGTTTTTTTACTTGTTTTTCAACCTATACGCAAATTAAACCGTTTATATAGGCGCAAAAAATCGTAAACAGGTTAAAATATAAAAATTATCCGTCGCGACGCGACGGATAAACGATTGGTTTTTAATTAATTTTTTATTAGTCTTTAACTAAATCTTTAAGATAAGCCTTAAAGGAATCTTTAAGTTTTTCGTCTCTAAGACCGTACTCTACGTTTGCTTTCAGGAAGCCGAGCCTGTCGCCCATGTCGTAGCGAATACCTTCGAATTCGTAAGCGTAAGCACCTTCCGACCTTGCTTCGATATCGAGTGCGTCGGTAAATTGATACTCGTTGTTAGCACCCGGTTTAAGATCACGCATAATGTCGACCATCGAAGGAGAACAAACGTATCTGCCGAGTGGCGAAATGTCGCTTTTAACGAGTTCGATAGGAGGTTTTTCGGTAATGGTGGTAACGTGATATTCCCTACCTTCGTTACTGTCGTATTCGACAGATGCGTACTTAGGAACGTCTTCGTGAGGAACGGTTTTAACGCCGATAACCGTTTTGCCGTATTTATCGTACATATCGATAAGTTGCTTTAAAACCGGCTTTTCCTCGTTATACATGACGTCGTCGCCGAATAAAACGGCAAAAGGCTTGCCCTTTATGTATTCTTCGGCAGCCATGATGGCGTCTGCCGTTCCGCGCTGAGTCTTTTGAACGACGAAGTGAACCTTTGCAATGTTTTCGGGGTATTTTATAGAATTCAGATAGTCGATTTTATTGCTCTTTTTTAAGACCTCTTCGAGAGCGGGGCAGGGTTTAAAGTGATCCTCGATAATCTCTTTTTTATGCCCGACGACAAAAACTATTTCTTCTATTCCGCTTTTAGCCGCTTCTTCGGCAATAATCTCTATAGCCGGTCTGTTGATGATGGGAAGCATGGGCTTGGGAACAGCCTTGGTGTATGGCAAAAATCTCGTTCCGTAACCTGCCACGGGAATTACGGCAATTTTAACTTCTTGCATATATGTACTCCTAATATATAAAAAATTTACAAAAATTAATTAACGAAGCGTTTAAACGAGTAATTATTTGGTACCGAAAAGTCTGTCACCAGCATCGCCGAGCCCGGGGATAATGTAAGCGTTTTCGTTAAGCCTTTGGTCTAACGCCGCAACGTAAATATCGACGTCGGGATGGGCTTCTTGCATTGCTTTAACGCCTTCCGGCGCAGCAATAAGGCACATAAGTTTTATATCCTTGCATCCCCTATCCTTTATGAATTTTACCGCAGCGATGGCACTACCGCCGGTTGCAAGCATAGGGTCGACTACTATAATTCGTCTTTCGGTTGCGTCTTGGGGTAGTTTACAATAATACTCGACGGGTTTGTGCGTTACGGGATCTCTGTATAAGCCGATATGACCTACTTTGGCGTTCGGAACAAGCCTCGTTATGCCGTTAACCATACCGAGCCCCGCCCTTAAAATGGGAACGACGCCTAACGCCCTACCCGATATTTCGTAACCGACGGTTTCGGTTATAGGGGTTTGAATGGTGATTTCCTGCAACTTTAAATCACGGGTAACTTCGTAAGCCATAAGCATGGAAATTTCATCGGCTAATTCTCTGAAATCTTTAGTACTTGTGTCTTCTTTTCTCATTTTTGTTATCTTGTGTTTGATAAGCGGGTGATCGACAATGATTAAATTACTCATATTGTCTCCTTGTAAAATTTTATTATGATAAAAAATCAATCAAAATCAAATATTTTAATATTGCGAATTTTCAACGTTTGTGATTTTCGCAATTCTTCTCATATGTTTTTCTCCGTTGGAAAACGGTGTAGATAAAAATATATCGATAAGTTTTTCCATCTTGTCTACAGAAATCACTCGAGCACCGAGCGCAAGAACGTTAGCGTCGTTATGTTCCCTTGTCATTTGAGTAGAAAATTCATCCGAACAATTTGCACAACGTATACCCTTTACTTTATTTGCGCAAATAGCCATGCCGATACCGGTACCGCAAATCAAAATACCGAAATTAACGCGTTTAGAAGCCACTTCTTCCGCACATTTCAAAGCATAATCGGGGTAATCGCAAGAATCCGACGAATTAGTACCGAGGTTTATAACTTCATAACCTTTACCCTTAAGATACTCGATTATTTGCTGTTTGGCAACAAAGCCTGCGTGATCCGATGCAATAGCAATTTTCATTTTATCACCTATTACGGCAAAATTTGCAGTTATAACAAAATTTGCCGTTAGAATATATTTTTGTTATGTTTAATGTTTTATAGTACTTTTTTGAGCATATCGATAATCTTATCGCAAGCATCGGACAATTGTAAAAAACATTGTTCGTAGTCGTCGATTGATTTGCCGTACGGGTCGATAACGTCACCGCACTTTGTCAACTGGTTTATAGAATAAACGTTTTCGTACCCAGAAGATAGAAGTTGCTTCATGGCACCGTCCGTCATTGTAACGATGGCATCGAAGTTTTTAACTTTCTCGGGTGCTATTTGCTTGGGTGAAAACTTCGTCAATTTTACGCCGTGATTTTTTAGCGTCGCTTTTGCCATCGGATTTATAGACATTTCCGAAACAGCCGTTCCGAAGGATGTAATCTTTAAATCCATATTTTCGGGCAATTTGCTTTTTAAAATAAATTGCGCCATCGGACTGCGACAGGTATTTCCGGTACAAACGAAACAAAGTGAAGTTTTTTTAGGCATAACGATTATCACCTCGAAATATATACGCTCAATTATAGGAATTTTATCCGAATGCTTTTAAAAATCTGTTTTCGACGCT
The DNA here is from genome assembly GCA_963650915.1 of Parasutterella excrementihominis. Classification (GTDB taxonomy): domain Bacteria; phylum Bacillota; class Clostridia; order Christensenellales; family Borkfalkiaceae; genus UBA4636. The sequence goes on from CAVJMJ010000002.1 coordinate 106,408, forward strand.
TAACGAAACTTCGTTTTTAATTTCAAACTTAACGCCGATGAGTAAATCGTATTTTTCACCCTCGTGAAGCCCGTAATATAGCCTTTCCGCCATTTCTTCGCCGTTAGAACCGAGGGAATAAACGTTTAATCCCTTAAAACGACAAGCATCGTCTTCGGAACACATGATAAGAGGTCTGCTTCCTTTAGACAAACAATCGTTATATAGTTTAATTGCTCTATCGTAATCGCCCTTCTCGCAAAGCGCGGTTTGCGTTTTGGGACAATAATGTCTGTATTTCGTACCCGGTGAACGTTTGTTTAAATCTGACGTTGCGCTTGCGTATTCGCACTTGCCGACGACTTTTGCAACCATTTCCGCCGTAACGAGCCCCTTCCTCAAAATAACGGGGTAATCGCCCGTAGCGTCCAAAACGGTGGACTCTATTCCGCCCTCGCACCTACCGCCGTCGAGTATCATGGGGATACTGTCTTTAAAATCTTCGTAAACGTGCATTGCCGTAACGGGACTGGTATGTTTTGATATATTTGCCGACGGAGCCGCTATCGGCATATCCACGTAACGCAAAAATTCTTGAGCAAAACTCGATGACGGCACCCTTATGGCAACGGTGCCCAATCCGCACGAAACGAGGGGTGAAACGACACCCTTGCTTTTATACACGATTGTAAGAGGTCCCGGCAAAAAAGCATCTCTTAATGCTTTCGCATACGACTTATCGTCGTAAACGAGTTTAGAAATATCGTAATCTTTGTGAACGTGAACGATTAGCGGATTATCTAAAGGTCTGCCCTTTGCGGCGTAAACGGCACGAATTGCTGCGTCTGAAAAAGCATTCGCACCAAGCCCGTAAACGGTTTCGGTAGGAAAGGCAACGAGCATATCGTTTAAAATGTAATTTTTCGCAATTTTCAGCGTATCATCGGTGATTTTGAAGATTTTTACGTTGCTCGTATCAGGCGAATACGTCATCGTCTTCACCTTCTTCGGGAGCATATTTTTCAAGACTTTGCAAGTCTTCTTCGCTATAAGGCTCATGAGCGTCTTCCCCGTCGTCTTTAACGAAGACGCCTTCTTTTAACGGAGGTTCACCGCTAAAATTAGTGGGGTTGACGAACTTACAATAATCGCCCTTAAACAGTAATTGAAATTCGGTACAAATACCGTTACGGTTTTTAGCAATAATAATATCGGTAAGTTGAGTTGACGGACGGTTACCGGAATCTGCGTCGGGCTTATGCAAAAATATTACAAGGTCGGCGTCTTGCTCGATTGCGCCCGATTCTCTTAAATCGGATAACACCGGCTTTCCGCCTTTACGCTGTGCAATTTGACGGGATAACTGCGATAACGCAATAACAGGCACTTCGAGTTCCTTTGCAATCATTTTTAAGTTCCTCGAAATCTCGGTAACTTCCTGTTGACGTGACTCCGATTTTTTAGCCGACTGCATAAGTTGAAGGTGGTCGACGACAATCAAATCGAGCCTTCCTTGGCGCATTTTTAGACGCCTTGCTCTGTTCATTATATCCTGTGGCGTAACGTTAGAACTTTCGTCAACGTAAATTTTGGCTTCGTTCAAGCGTTTTTTTGCTTGCCAAAGTTTGCTAAAACCTTTCTCGTCCTTTTCTTCGAGTTTACCTTTTACAGCGGCGTCCATGGGGACTTCACCCACGGAACAAAGCATTCTCTGCGCCAACTCGACTTTGGTCATTTCAAGTTCGAAAACGGCGCATACGGAGTCTTCTTTCAGTGCAATATTTTCCACTATGTTCATTGCAAGCGTCGTTTTACCGACCGAAGGACGGGCAGCCAAAATTATAAGATTGCCTTTATGTAAGCCGTTAGTTGCGTAATCGAGTTGGGTAAACCCCGTTTTAAGACCCGTAAAATAGTTCTTGTCTTTTTGTAATTTTTCAAACTTTTCGAGTACGGGGTCGAAATAATCCCTTAACCATTCGAGGTTATGTCTTTCGTCGGTATTTGCGATATCGTAAATCAACTTTTCGGCGTAAGCAAGAGAATGCGCGCTATCGGTGCTTTTTGTGGAATCTTCGATAATCAAATTGGAACTCGAAATAAGCTTACGCAAAACGCCGTCACGCTTTACTATCGACAAATATTGCTCGTAGTTAGCCGATGACGGGACTATTTTAGTTAAATCGCTCAAATACGTTATTCCGCCTATCGATTCGAGTTTTCCGTTTTTTTGCAAAACGTCGGACAAGGTAACGAGATCGACGGGCTTATTTTCCGCCATGATCTCCTTCATGTAAGAAAATATCGTTTTATTTGACGCTACCAAAAAATCGTCTTCTTTTAATTGTGAAATTATATCGATTTGGATAACCTGATCAAGCAAAATGCAGGCAAGAACAGATTGTTCCGCTTCGAGATTGTAAGGCATTTTATTAGCCATGTGTCACCTATATATTGAAAGTAATTACAACTTTATCGAATCAAACTCTAAAAGTGCTTCTTTAAAAGACTTCATTGCGCACTCGTAAGCCTCTTTTTTTGTTAAGTCGACACCCGCGATTTTTAATAATTCCACGGGGCTATCGGAACCGCCGGACGACAAAAACTTTTTATAATCGGAAACGGCTTTATCCCCTTCCGATAAAATTCTTTCGGCAATGGAAATTGCGCTTATAATGCCCGTTGCGTACTTATAAACGTAAAAAGCGTTGTAAAAATGAGGTATTCTCGCCCATTCCCAAGAAATTTCATCGTCGCTTACCACGTCGTCGCCGTAATATTTTTTGTTAAGATTAAGATATTCTTTGCAAAGATATTCGCTCGTTAAAGGTATTCCTTTTTCGCAAGAATCGTGTGCGATATATTCGAATTCCGCAAACATGGTCTGACGGAACAACGTTCCCTTTATCATGTCCGTATAATACGATAAAAGATATTTTTTAAGTCTTAAATCGTTTGAAGTTTTCAAAAGATATTTTAAAAGCAAGACTTCGTTTACCGTACTTGCTACCTCTGCAACGAAAATCGTGTAATCGGCTTTGTTTTTCGGTTGATTTTTATTGGAAAAATAGGTATGCATCGCATGCCCCAATTCGTGCGCAATCGTAAAAACTTCACTCGTAGTCTTTTGATAATTCAATAAAACGTAAGGATGCTTAAATGCGTAAACGCCGTTGGAATAAGCACCGCTGCGTTTTCCCAAAGTTTCCTCAACGTCGATCCAACCGTTATCGTGAGCCGACTGTAAAAGTTGTTGATAATCTTCGCCGAGAGGTTGTAGCCCCTTCTTTACGAGTTTAAAGGCTTCTTCGTAATCGAGTTGAATTTCGGCATCTTCGACTATAGGAACGTAAACGTCCCACATATGCATCTCGTCAAGTGAAAGCGCTTGCTTTTTTTGTTTAACGTAAAGATGCAAAAGGTCGAGGTTATTATTGACGCTCGACAAAAGATTTTTATAAACGCATTCGTCTACGTCTTCCTCGATAAGTGCCATATCGAGGCAAGATTTATAATTTCTCGCGCGGGAAATAAAAACGTTTTTGTTTACGTTTCCCGAATAGGTTGCGGTAATAGTATTAAGCAACTTTTTATACGCCGAGTAGTATTTTTTAAAGACTTCTTCCCTAAGCGCACGATTTTTGTCGGTTAATAACAGTCCGTAAACGCCGTGGGTAACGGTAATTTCGCCCTCATCGGTTTTTACGGTAGGAAAATCCAAATCGGCGTTATCGATCATTCCGAAAATATCTCTGAATCCGCCGAAAACTTGTCCGCCCAAAGCAAGGACTTTTTCCGTTTCGGTAGACAAAACGTGTGATTTCGTCTTTAAAATATTTTTAAGTTGATAATCGTAATCGCTCAGTTCTTTGTTATCGATGTAACCTTCCAACGTTTCAACGGGAAGTGCTGTAAGTTCGGGAGTTACGAATGACACTGCGGAACAAAACTTGACGTAAAGTTGCCTTGCTCTCGACATAAGCCCGTTGTAAAAATCGTCTCTCGTATCCTCGTCATGCTTCATCGACGCATAAACGTAAAGTTTTTCCAAAACCTCGGATACTTTGTCGATTTGCTTCATGCAATTTTTAAAATCATCAAAATTACCGAGTTTACCTTGATATTTTGTAAAGTCAAGATTATTTTCGACTAATTTATAATCATCGTCGAACGCTAAAGAATCTTTATAAATGCACTCGGTATCCCATTTTAAATTTTGAGGGATTTCTTTTCTCGTTTCAGCCATAATACTACCTTATTCCTCTATAAATAAAACTCCGATGGTATTCTTACCGCAATGGCAAGAAACTGTCGTACCTGCGTAAGTTTCGATGATTTCGTCAAAATCAAACAACTCTTCAACCTTTCTTTTTACCGTGGCGACGATTTCCGGCGTTGCTTGGCAATGGGTTATGAAAACCCTCGTTTTATCGTAAGAACCGTATTCTTGAGCCAAATCTTGAACGTATTGTTCGCAAGTTCGAATCATGTTTCCGCCGTATTTCTTTTTGACTTTAAGTTTACCGTCGATCATGGCAATATAGGGATGTATTTTTAAAATTTTTGTAACCAAAAGGGTGGAAAGAGAGCATCTTCCGCCTTTGTGCAAAAAGTCAAGTCTGTCAAGCACGAAGGAAGTTCTTGCCTTATTCTTGATTTCTTCGATTTTTTTATAAGTCTCTTCGAGGCTCATTCCTTGCTTGCGATAGTCGGTCGCTTTCATAACCAAAAGCCCTTGTCCGCTCGAAAGTTGACGGGTATCCACGACGTAAACGTTTTCAAATTCTTTTGCGGCAAGACTTGCGTTAGAATAACAAGCCGAATCTTCGGCGGAAATGTCGAAGTGAATAACGCCGTAACCTTTGGAAGTTAGTTCTTTGAAAACTTCTTCGTACTCATATACGGAAACGGCGGAAGTTTTCGGCATATTGCCCGTTTTGTCGACGTATTCCAACGCTTTTTGAGCGTTAACGTCTACGTTGTCTTTAAATTGTTCGTCGCCGAGCGTAATCGTAAGAGGTATTATTCTTATTTGATTTTCTTCGACTAATTTGGTTGATAAATCACAAGTACTGTCCGATGTGATGATAAATTTTTCCATTGATACTCCTCTAAAAACTAAATTAAAATAAGTGTTTTTACGTCGGTGTCTTTTTATGCCCCGATAGCGCGTTTATACCATGATACAAATTTTGAATCTTTGATTTTTACAGACCAATTCGTGACGACGCCGAGAACGGAATTTCGGCTTACTGCCCCGAAATACCTGCTATCATGAGAAACTCCCCTATTGTCGCCGAGAACGAAAACGCAGTTTTCGGGAACAACGGTAGATTTAACGTTCGTTATCCCCGAAGTATAAACGTAATCTTCGTTCAATCTTTCGGTAACGGTTTCGCCGTTATTATCGGTATAACCGATATATACGTACCCGTTTTGACTCCACACGGTATCACCGCCGACGGCTATAACCCGTTTAATCAAAGCCTCGTCGTTAATTTCTTTATCGTAAAAAACTATTATGTCCCCGCGCGAACAGGAAACCGTTTTATCGGCAATAAGCAAATCACCGTTATTCAGGGTATCGTACATTGAATCTCCTTTAACGCTGACGACCATAAATACGAATGTTTTATAGTACAATAACACCAATAACAACGCAACGAGGAAAACACAAAAAACTACGTTGAAATAGGCTTCGCGTCGAACGGATTTATTATATTCAATTAAATTTTTACCCGAATAATACTCCATTTTACACTTAAAAAACTAAATGACCAAAATATTGTTAAAAACGCACTTGGTTTCGCTTTCCAAGCGGATAGCCACTGTTTTGTCGTAATCTTTTATTGAAAGACGCATGGCGTTTTTAAAATCACAGGCTTTAACGGAAACGTTTTGCCAAATTTCACCGCCTTTAAGATTGACTACCACCGAATAGTCGGCGGTTTCGAGGGGTGAAATTTCAACCATAAGGGTAATTTTCAATTCCGTAAATTCTTGAGCGTAAACGTCGACGACGACTATGGAATTTGAATTAACCGATACGTTTTTGTTGTTCATACGATAACAAACTATACCGTACGACGATGAAATGCCCGAGATGTCGTTTGCGCCCTCGACGCTCGGAATGTTGCAATCTCCCTCAAAAAAGATTTCTGCAAGCGATTTCTTTCTGAGATTATATAGCGTGAAAGGCACGGTTTTGTCTTTTGACGAATACAAAAGTTTTTGCGAAAACGCACTTAAGTTCGTAACCTTTTTGCAAATCGCTTTAGAACTTACCGTTACCCCGCTTCTGTATTCTATCTCGGCAAATGCGGTTATAAACTCGCAATTTCCCGATATTTTGTACGTGAAAGTCTTTTTGTCCTCTCTTAAACCTTTAACGGGTTTTGCCGTTTGCCATTCTCTGTCAGCGGGATTTACACCGCCTTCTGCAACGTAAACGGTAATGTTTTTTGGTTTCTTGATTTCGGAATAATCGAGTTCGAGTTCAAAAGACACGACGTTGTCTTCGCTTATAGAAAAAGATAACAACGGTTCAAACGGGAAAATCAATTTGAAATCGAGCAAATATTTAGCAAAAAACAAATCTACGTTTCGTTTGCAGTTCTTGTTAAGAACGTCACGCAAACAGGGCGTATAGTTCGTATAATTGATAACCCCTTCCGATATACGCATCATCGTATCGACGGATCTGTCGAAATCGAAATCGGGACTATTGGTCGCCGTCATGTAAAAAACGGGACATTTAACGTATTTTACGTAAGCGTGAGCGTCTACCCCCGCCAAAAAACGCAAATGATCGTCGTCGGAACGAATTTCCTCTCCGCCGTTTTTAAATACTCCCCTGTACCCTCTCCAACCTGCGCCGAAAAGCGGTGCGAAACAATCTACTCTTGCGTCGGTTCCGCAAAGCATCCAACCGACGTTTGCGCCGTTTCTGACGCCGAGCACGCCTATTCTTTCGACTTCGGGTTGACTTCTCAAAAAAGATACCGCATATTTGGCGACGGCAGCCCACTCGTACCAGCAAGTTTCTTTTGCTGTTTGAGGCACGCTGTCGATTTTGTCGTAAGAAACTTTATAATTTGCATACGAAACGCATTCGGGATACTTGGTAAAATTTTCGGTATTTTCCCATTCACCGCGCAAGTCGACCATAAGAACGGAATACCCTTGACTTACGTAAACGTTTATAACGTCGTAATCGACCGTTTCGGAAGGATCGGGCAAAATAAGTATTGCCCCTTTGTTGGATTTTTTACCCGACGATTTACTTTTTGCGTAAACGCCGAATACGCGTATTCTTCCGTCGTCGGTATCCCTTCCGGAAAAATACAATTCTTTATAAACGACGTCACCGTAAACTTCCTCACCCGTGTCGGATTCCTTTAAAGGAAGGGTCGCGTCGAAATTTTCCCATAACATTACGGGAGATAAAATTACCGTTGAAGTAATCGTGTTTGCCATAAATTCACCATTATTATGCCGTTTATCTATTATGCGGTTATCGTGACCGAGGAACCTTTTTCACCCGTTGCACCGGTTACGTTGATTCTTACGGGTAACCTTTCCTTTAATGCGTCGACGTGAGAAATAATTCCTATCGAAAAGTTGGAATTTTTAAGTTTACAAAGGCAATCGACCACCACGTCGATGAGTTCTTTATCGAGAGAACCGAATCCTTCGTCAAGGAAGAAAAATTCCATCGGTCGAGATGATTTTGCGTAAATACATTTGGAAAGTGCCAAAGCAAGCGACAAAGAAACCAAAAACAATTCACCGCCGGAAACGGAATCGACTTTTCTCTTGGTTCCCGCAGAATAAATGTAATCTTCCACGAAAAAGTCACCGCTGTATATAAGCCCGTAACGACCGCCAGTTAGTTCAAGCAGTATGGAACGGGCGTCGAGGGCTATCTCCGCAAGGTATTCCTCGGCGATATATTCGAGAAATCTTTTATATTTGACGCAGTCGAAAAGTTCTAAAACAACGCTTTGTTGCTTTTTCAGTTCCTTTAATTCCTCTTCTATTTTACACCTTTTTTCAAAATTTTGCGAGAGATTTTTATAGTCATTTAATAAATTATTATATTCTACAAACAAAAAATCGGTATTTTGTTTGCTTTTTTCGACTTCGGAGGCTAAAAAACTATATGTTTCCTCGTTTACGTCCTTGCCATCGAGCAACGAATTCAGCGTTTTTATGCGAGAAGACACCGAAGCGTATTCGTCTTGATACTTCTCTATCGTATCTTTAAGTTGGGACGTACGCCCCGAAAAAGCGTAAACTTCGGAAATATCGACGTCGACGGGAAATTCCGCTTTCATTTTTACGATTTTGTCCGTCAGTTCGACAATTCTCTTTTCGTGGTTTAAAATATCGGCATTTACCGACGAAAGAGATAAATTTACGGCGTGTAAATCGTTTTTTTTCTTTTCAAGTTTAGTTTCAAGTGACTGTAAATAAGTTTCGTAATTGCGTTTTTCCTCATTTAATGCAGAAATTTTAACATGCAAAAGTTCACCGTTAGTTAATTTGTCGATTTTTTCCTTAGTTTTATCGGTACGCTTTCTGATAGTTTCGCCGTCGAGTTTTATACGGGATAATTTCAAAGAATAATCGCTAAGTTTTGCTTCGGCAGACGAAATTTCTTGATTGAATTTATCGGAAATTTTCGAGTACTCGTCCATCAAGCCGTAAAGTTCGTTTAATTTTTTAACGCAATTTTCGACGCTTACGTCGCTCGTTTCAATTTCGGATAGCAATTTAATTCTTTCCCTGATTTTTACGCAATCAAATGGTTCTTCTATTGATTTTAAAAACTCGAGTTCGTCTTTGATAAAACGAGATTGCGAGCCTACAACCAAATTTTCAATCTCGCGATTTATTTTGTTTTCGAGATTAAGATATTTATCGTCGATTTTTAACTTCTCGAAGTTAAGTTTTTTTGAAGCGACAAAATTAGCGGTGTCGGTATATACTTTCATAATTTCGGTATATTCTTTACGTAACAAAACTAATTGTTTTTCGGCTTCGATATTTTCTTTTTCCTCGTCTGACAATAATTCCAGTTTGCCGACTTCGACGTTTATATTTTGAATGTTTTTGTTTATCGTATCTTTTTCGGATAATTTTTCGTTTAACACCGAAATTGATTTATCGATACTTTCAAACGATGCAGAAAGCTTTCTTTTTTCAGACTCGCAATCGGCTTTTTTTAAAGAAATTTCTTTAAGTTCGTTTTCGAACTCGTAATACTTTTTAACCGGTTCGGTAAGTGATATTATTGTCTTGTATTTATTGATTTTTTGTTCTTCTCCCAATAGGTTCGAGAGCGTTTCTCTACAACTTAAAAGTTCGTTATGTCGTTCGTAATCTTTTTTATAATCGTTGAATTTATCTTGTATTTTCAGATATTTTACGTTTTCTTCTTCGTAACGAATTTTGTTTTCTTCTACCGACGCTAAAGTTTGTTCTAAACGGTTTTTATCTACTTCGAGATAATTTGACAAAAGCCCGTTTTTATATTGAATTTTATCTTCAAAGTCGGACAATTTAACCTTTAGTCTTTCTTCTATTCTCTCCCCGTATTTGCTAAGATTAAAAAGACCGCTCATCATCTGCAATCTATCCGAGCGTTTTAAGGTAACGAATGCCGAAAACTGCCCTTGCGGAAGAACAATGCATTTTTCAAAATCGTCTATATCAAGACCGATTATTTGTTGTATTTTGCCGTTTACCTTTGTCGTGTTATCTTCGACAGGAAATTTACCCTCACCGGATAATTCGTATATTTTTGCAACGGGTTGCGGAATGTTTTTTCTGTCGCCCTTTGCCTGAAACTCACGATACACCTCGTAAGTTTTTCTTTCTCCGTCAATAATAATCGAGAAGGTAAAACGCACGTAACACTTTTTCGTTATCGTGTTAATATAATCTTCCCTATCGGTACTTTTTGGCAACCTGCCGTAAAGGGCAAGAAAAATGCAGTCGAGAATGGTCGACTTTCCGCTTCCGGTATTACCGAAAATTCCGAATAAACCGCCTTTTAGCAATTTATCGAAATCGATGACGGTCTTTTCTGTATAACTTTTCACACCGCAAAATTCTAATTTTTCAGGTTTCATCTAAATCTCCTCTTCCCCGATAACGCTTAAATACAGTTTTAAAATCTCCTCTGACGGTTCTTTACCGAATTTCGACATATAATACTGTACAAACAGTTCTTTATCGTTCAACTTTTTCCTTCCGTAAATAGCCGATTCAACGCCTTTAAAACTCAGTTCGACCGAAGCATTGGGATGTTTTTGCAAAAAATCCTTAACGTTATCGCCTTCGGGCTTATCGAGTGATAATTTCACCAAAACGTAGCCGTCGAGCGGGGCTATTTTGTCTTCGGCTTCTTGAATGCTTTGAGCAGTAACCGTATTGAGCCTTTTATATGAATGTAAAACACGAGTTTGAAGGTTATTCACCTTACCGCCGATTACGTCGAATACGAAGACAGACTTTTCCGTTCCCGCTTCGTCGAAAGAATATTGCATTATACTTCCCGAGTATGCAATATTTCTTTCCTTACTGACGACCTGACGTTTGTGTAAATGCCCGAGTGCGGTATATACGACGTTATCGGGAATTACCGATAGCGGCAAAATCCTCGCCCCGCCCAAATCTATCGGTCTCTCGCCGTCACTCGTCACTCCGCCGAGCATAAAAATATGAGCAAGCAAAACGACGGGCAAATTATCGGCTTTTTCCATTGCCGTTTGGATATAGCGTTTGACTTTGTCTTCGTAACTTTCGTTTTCGTTTATCTTTTCCTTCATCCTTAGTTCGGTAGGATAGGATAAACAGGCAAAATAAAGGGATTCGCCGTCTTTTTCGAAAATAAAATAATCGTCGCCGTATTCCTTTAACTTTGCTTTGAAATTGCCATTAAACGAATAATCGCTGTTTAACCCTATACCGGAAAAATAAACTCCGCCGAAAAAAGCAATGGAATTAGATGCGGTAAGACGAAGAGGATCGTCGTGATTACCGCTTATTACGATAATTTGCGCACCCGCTTTGGTTATATCGGAAATGGCGTCGTAAAAAAGTTTTTCCGCCTCTGCCGACGGCAAATATGTGTCGTAAACGTCGCCCGATAAGCAAACTATATCGACCGAATCGTTTTTTACGATATCGGTGATTTCCTTTAATACGAGCCTTTGCTCGTCTATTCTCGATTTCGTATCGAGTTTTTTACCTAAATGCCAGTCTGAAGTATGTAAAATACGCATAAATCTTTAAATAAACAAAAAAATAATATTTTCGTTATAACGGCTCAAAGCAATTTATCGTTTTAACCGCTAAATAACTTGAAAAAATCTTAAAAATAAATTAAAATATAAATTACGACGATTGAGAAAGGTTATCGCAATATAACCGATACCTCTCGCCAATCTAATTATAACAATTATTTAAACTTTTTTCAAGTCATTTATATAAGCCATGGCATTTTGTTCATTTACAAAAGAAGGCGTTAAAAATCTTTCGACATCCGTCGATAACGCTTTCATACAAGACTATCTTTTAGAAGCGGACGGTCAAGCCGTAAAAGTATATCTTTACGGGTTATACATTTGCAAAAATCCTATCGAAGAGTTTACTTTTGCGGAATTTTGCAAAGACCTTTTTATGGATGAAGAAACGGTAAAAGACTGTTTCAAATATTGGGAAGATTTCGATTGCGTTTCCATTTTGTCCGACGAGCCGTTTACGGTAAAATATCTTCCTATATCATCGAGCGGAAAACCGAGAAAATTTAAAGCCGGGAAGTACGACGAGTTCAACAAGGCTTTGCAAGGGCTAATAACCGAAAGGATGATTTCCGTCAACGAATACGCAAGTTACTTTTGCGTCATGGAAGATTACCAAATCAAACCCGAAGCAATGCTTATGATTTGCAAATATTGCGTAGACGTAAAAGGTGCGTCGATAAGCGGTAAATACATTAACGCCGTCGCAAAAGATTTTGCCATGCGCGGTATCACGACCGTAGACGCAATCGAAGTGGAATTGTCCGATTACTTCGATAAGAGTAACGAAATTCAAAAAGTTTTGACATCTCTCGGTTTAAAGAGAAAAGCCGAAATGGACGATTTGAATTACTTCAACAAATGGACGAAGGAATTGGGCTTCGATTTGGATATAGTGATTTTCGTCGCTAAATTATCGAAAGCCAAAAGCGTTATGAAACTTGACGAAATTTTAACCGAACTATATTCGGCTAAAGTTTTTTCAAAAGAAGAAATTCAAAACTATCTTTTCCAAAAAACCGAAAAAATCGACCTCGGCAAAAAAATCGCAAAAGAACTTTCAATTTACGTGGAAGTCATTCAGCCCGTTTTGGACAATTATTTAAACCCTTGGTTATCGATGGGATACGATTCCGAAACACTGCTGTTTATCGCAAATTATTGCTTCAAACGTCGCAAACGCTCATTTGAAGACATGGACGATACGGTTAAAACTCTATACAAAAAAGGGTTGATTTCACTTATCGATATAGTAGATTACGTAAAACGTCGCGCCAAAGACGACGAGTTTATAAAATCGTTGTTAAAAGAAACGGGTACCATGCGTTCGCCCAACGAATGGGACAGAAAAAATTTGGCAAACTGGCGCGAATGGGGATTTTCCGACGATATGATTTTATCTGCGGCTAAAATTTCGGGCGGTACGAATAACCCCATGATTTATATGAACACCGTTTTGGCAAAGTGGAAAACCAAAGGCATTTTCTCTACAGAAGATATACCTTCTGAAGTAAGGCAAAAATCAACCGACAATCAAATTCCGGGCGTTCATTTCAAAAACGAGAGAACGTATACCAAGGAAGAACTTGACGGGTTGATTTCCGACATAGAAAATTTAGATTTTAGTTAAAATGATTAAATGTAACGAAATTGTTTCCGACGTAGAAAAATACTACGACTCGATAACGAGTGCAAGAGATTTTTATTTAAGCGTCGAAACGGAAAAATTATTAAAAAATCCGAACTATCGAGATATAACAAAAAAATTGTCCGAAACCCTTTTCGATTATAACAAAGCGGTTTTTTTAGGCGACGACAAAAAAGCAAAAAAACTTTACGATGAAGCCGAAACTTTAAAAAAAGAACGCGACGATTACGAAAAAAAACACGGTGTATCGAGAGACTCTTATCAATGCAAACTTTGTAAAGATACCGGATATATAGGTAGTGACAGATGCTCCTGTTTTTACGATAACGTTACAAAAAAGTGTTATGAGGAATTAGGCGTTCAAATTCTACCTCTTCACTCGTTTAGCGACGATAGGTTATCCGAAAAGAACGGGCTTTCGCCGATATACGAAAAACTAAAAGAGTACGCCGAAAATTTTAAATCGACTTCCAAAAATCTCATTATTACAGGGAAAACCGGAACGGGTAAGTCTTTTTTAGCCCAAGCGATTGCAAAAAAAGTATCGGAAAACAAAAACATCGCCCTTTATATAACGTCTGTTTCCCTTAACGAAATTGCCATTGACAATATCGGTTCTTACTCCTCGTCCACAAGGATTGACGATAAAATTTTGCAAACTTGCGACCTTCTCGTTATAGACGATTTAGGTTCGGAAAAACTTCTCAATAAAATCACCGTCGAAAACCTTTACACGTTAATCTCGGCAAGGCTTATTAACGAAAAACCATTTATAATTACGACAAACTTCGATATGGAAGAACTTCTTGCCCGTTACGGCGACAGGTTGTTTTCAAGGTTAACAGGGAAAAATACCGTTACCATCAAGTTAAACGGTAAAGATTTAAGAAAAGCGTAGTTTGTAATTTTCCGGTTTATAATTAGTGGTTTGTAATTAAAAAATCGCACGTATATACAAACGAACAGTCAATAAATTTTATGGTTGACAGAATTTATTTTTACGGTTAACAAAGCCGATTTTTACGATTAACATAATCATTTTATATAAACTTTATATATTTTTTCTATTAGTAAAAGCGAGGCGCACGCCTCGCTTTTAAAATACATTACTATCTAATTTTACAAATTAACCTTCAATCTTTAAATCGAGTTGATATCGTCAAAAAACGCAATGCGACTAAATAAGCAAATTAAAACGCCTATACATTACGCCGCTTTAACGACTATAAAGATGAAAAGAGATAATAAGATTGCCACAAATGCCGGCAAAATATTTTTTACAAAAACTTTTGATGCTTTAGTAGGTTCTTTATTCATAATTACACCGCCTTATCTGATTAAATCTTGCCAATAGAAATCTTTTAAGGTTTCCCTTAAAACGTTAGTGTCGACGAAACGTATGATTTTACCGCCCTTTGCAATTGAAATAATGCCCGTTTCTTCGGATACGATTATTGCAGTAACGTTAACGGTTTCGGTAAGCCCTATACCCGCACGGTGACGAGAGCCGAGGTCTTTGGATAAATTAAATTCCTGCGCAAGAGGTAAAAAACAACCTGCCGCCTGAATTTTTGTATCTTTTAAAATCATTGCCCCGTCGTGAAGAGCGGACTTCGGGAAGAAAATACTTTCGATAAGTTGGGCGGAAATATCTGCGTTAAGATAAACACCGCTTTCCAAAACGCCCGCAGGTAAATTTGCGTTAGATAAAATAATCAATGCACCGACGTCGTTTTTAGACATATTTTGTATTGCTTTAATTATTTCCTCTATCGCGGCATCGGCATCGAAATTAGTGTTTCCGTCACCGTGTTTATGCTCGCCGAATCTTCCCTGCCAGATAGTTCGTTTGATTTCGGTAGAAAACAGTACGACGACGCCGAGATAAAAGAAAACTTGAAACAGTAACATTAAAACGCCTGCGTAGTCGTAGTTTGATAAAAACAAACAAACGCCGGATACGACGGTAAAAATAAGATAAATCCAAAATAAAGTAGCCGCGTTATTCGAAAAAAGTATTTTCACCACGAAATAAATAATTACGGCAATAGACAAAATCAATAGCGACTCGACTATTGCGCCTTGGACGGATGAAAATGACGAAAACGCCGTTTTTAACTTTTCCATACAATCACCTTGTTTATTCTAAAATTCCAAAGTATATAATAACACAAATACTTTTAAAAATAAAGTGTTTTGAGGGTTATTTTAGCTAACCGTATGCGATTTTTGCGGATTAAGGTTTTATAAACAATATTTTAACGAGCAAAAATATATTAAGTTTTAAACGTTTTTACCTTGTAACCGGTGCTTTAAAGACGAGTATTTTTCGATGATTTTCGGCAAAGTTGAGTGAAGTAGTACTACTTAGATAATTAAGCCGAACAATTTAAAGCCGAGAAAACCGCAAAAAATCATTCGCACAAAACGTTAAAAACTCCCTCGCAAAAGGCACCGTCGAAAGTTATTTCACCGCTCTTAAAGCCTTGTTCGCACAAAGCAAGTTTGTCCATGATTTTTTTCAGGCGTTTAGGAGAAAAACTTTTCGCCTGTCTTCTCGACATGGTAACGGCAAAAGGTTTTACACCTAAAATTTGCGACAGTTCGTCGTCGCTTTTATTGGACATTACGACGAAAAACATACGTCTGAAATGGTAATAAAGGGAGGCAAAAAGCATTTGCTTATCGGCTGTCGAGTTGAGTTCCTGCATAATTTTATAGGCATCGGCGTAACTTTTATTGGCAATAAATGAAACCATTTCGTAAATTTTGTAATCGTTGGTTTTCGTAACCATTGCGTTTACGTCGTCGTCTGAAATATCTGCTTGACCTACCTTGTAAGCGATAAGTTTATCGACTTCGCCCATAATTCTCGTCATGTCGTAAAGACAAAATTCGGCAATAAGTTTGCAGGTCGAGGTAGAAATAATCAAGCCTTCCATTGTGCATTTCGCGCGAACGATTTTTGAAATTAAATCTATGTCTCCCCTTTGACAATCGACCGTCGTTACGGACGAAATTTTCTTTAAGGCATCGCACTTTTTTGAATTGCTTACGATAAGCACCGAAGTATCAAAGGGTTTATCGAAATAATTTTTTAACGTTTTGTCTTTTAAATCGGTCGCAGTCGGGTACCATTCTCTAACCAAAAGGGCGCGTTTTTCGCTCATAAAGGGACAACTTGACAGTAATGAAACCAAGGTGTCCGAAGACTTAGTAAAATAAGTGCCGTCGTATGCGACGAAATTCAATTGAGGCTCGGTTACCGAAGCGTTCAATATTAACTCAACCGCTTTATCTCTAAAAAAATCTTCCTCGCCTTCAAGCAAGTATATGGGATAAATTTGTTCTTTTAAAGAACTTTTTAGATTTTCAAATTTCATAACACTCCGAATAACGACAAAACGAGGGTCGATAACGATAACAAACAGGATATAAATTTTACGGGCTTTTTAAAGTTTGTTCTCTCGCAAAAAATAAAAGCAAAAATATAATACAAACATATGGCAACGACTGAAACGTCCGAACTTAAAGTAAATACGCTCGAATTGATTTCCACCAAAAAAGAATTTAAAAAATAAGCGACAAAGTACGGCAACTTAAAGACGAAGCTCATAAACGGCAAAATAGCCGTTAAAACCGTCGCCACGAAGGATAGCGTATATAAAACGCTTACCATCGGAACCAATAAAACGTTTAAAAATATGACGATTAGCGAACTATAACCGAACATTTTGAATAGCACGGGCGTCATTATAAAACTTACCGCAAAACTTACCGATAACGATTGAGCGATGCTTTCGGGTAAAAAAGTAAAAAACGGTTCAAACGATTTATTGCATACGGCAATGGAAAATACCGCAAGATATGAAAGTATAAAACCGTAAGAAAACAGCGTATGAGGGAAAATCGCAAGAACGATTATAAAACTGAGAAGCAAAGAATTCAATACGTCGTATTTTCGCCCCAAGTTTTTTACGGTATTAAGAGTAATGCTCATTATTACCGCTCTCATACAAGATACCGGGAAACCGCAAAGTCCTGCGTAAAATAGACAAAAAACGGCACCGATTATAGTATTTGTAACGCCTTTTATTCTGAATAGCGATAAAACCGTTCCTACAACCGAAGAAAAAAACACTACGTGCAATCCCGATACGGCGAATATGTGACTTATCCCGGATAAACGGAAGTTTGATAAAGTATCTTCGGCAATTTTAGAAGTATCGCCGAGAAGCAACGCCACGATGATACCGCCTTCGTCACCGCTTACGTTTGTCAAAATCAGATTTTTTACGTAGTTCGAAACGATGTACAACGGGTTAGTCGGTTCGGTCACCGACAAAATCGTCTGTGAAGTTATTTTAAAATTTGTTTTAGCCGAATAACTAACGATAGAAAAGGGTAAAAAACTAATATCCCCGTTTAACTTTATTTCCTCTCCGTAAACATACTCCGAATTATCCGTATAAAAATATGCCCCGCCGTAGGTATTATAACCGCCGATTTTCAAGTCTGACAAAGTAATTCTGTAATTACCGGATGACGCCGTCGAAATATCTGAAACTATTCCGTTAACGAATACCGATTTTCCTACGAAGGACTGGTCGGCGTTATAAAGGAATATATTATATAGCGTATATAACGCGCCGACAACAAAAAACAGCGAAATTACAATTGCTTCGATTTTATATTTTTTGAGCGGTTTTACAAAGAAACAAATTAAACAAAAAATTAGACAAATGACGGAAAAGAGGTAAAACAAAACAGACACGCCGCCGTTAAGCGCCGTTACGATCATTCCTAACGCCATAGATACGGCACAGAAAACTATCGGTCTGTTGTTTATAACTCTTCTCATAAATTGTAATTAAGAAGTTAAAACTTGCTTGCAAAGATTAACTTGCAAAGAATAAATCTTCGGGTAAAGCAAGAATTTTCTTCTTATATAACGTATCTTTCGTACATGCACGGCTCTACTTTATCGTAAGCCGATTTTGCTTCGGTAATTAGTTCTTCTTTTGATATCGTAGGTTTAAAGTGGGAAATCAACGCCCGCTTGACACCGCATTTCTTTGCGATAAGTCCGACGTGTTCAGCCGATAACAACGGCTTATACGTCGACCAATCTGCAAATAAAAAACCACAATCTATAACTGCTAAATCGCTGTTTTCGAGCATTTTGTAAAGGTTATCGCATATATTGCCGTCTGATGTATACGTAAATTTTTTACCGCTATAAAAAACAACGACGCCGTAAGTCAAAACGGGATGATTGGTTTTATAAAACTCGATTTTCAAATCGTCAAAAACAAGCGGTTCGCTTTCGTTTATCGGAATGAAATCGAAAAAAGGACTGTTTTTTATAAGATTTTGAAATTCCGAGCCGTCGTTGGGTGCGTAAACTTTTAATTTACGGTTTCTCGTTTGCAAATAGTAACTTAAAACGCCGATATCGGAAACGTGGTCGAAATGGTAATGGGTAACAATCACCCCGTCCAATTCTTCGATTTTTACGATATTTTTAAGTTTAGAAAAAACTCCGCTTCCGACGTCTATAAGAAATTTTTTATCCCCTGCCGAAAGGAGATAACCGCTCGTAGGGTTATTTTCATCGGGATACAGCCCGTTGGTTCCTAAAGGTTCGACATACATAACTATCACCCCTAAGTTTGTAAAAAAATTAAAAAAGCCTAAAAATGTAAAAATAAAAAGTTCTATTTTAGTTGCCTAACGCATCAATATATGTTAGAATTTAATCGTAACAAGTTTTCTACTGTGTGCGAGGTAAGGTTATATTCTCTCCGCAATCACTAAAACGGGAATCGGAGTCCTTTCGGTTATGTAAAACTCTCGACTATTGTCTTACGTGCAAGTCGTTTACATGGAGTAGCAGACACCCCAAGGCTTGATACCCACCTGCAATTAAGCGGGTTGATTTTTTCCTTATACGGCACGTGTGGGGGCGACGGCATAAAGCCGTCGCTTTTTTGATGCTCTTTTTTATCGTTTTACGACTTTAAAATGTTTTAAATGCTTAAAGACTTTAAAATTTAAGTACTTCAAAAACGCTTTATATGCTTAAAAACTTCAAAATTTTCGTGCTTTAAAGTGTTTTAAATGCTTAAAAATTTCAAAATTAAAAAGTTTTAAAATGCTTTAAACTTTTAAAGAAAATTAAAAATTATTTAATGATAACGTCACCGTTTAAAGTCGTAAAGCGCGATTCGAAAAATGCTTTCACACAATCCGTCATGACGTTAACGTCGTATGCGCCCGCTGTTTCAATCGACGAATGCATTGCAAGTTGAGCAAGCCCGATATCTACGGAGTTCATTTGCAATTTTGCGCTTTCAATAAGTCCGAGGGTGCCTCCGCAACGGATGTCGGAGTTGTTGTAGTAATCCTGATATTTTATTCCGCGCTTATCGAGCACGACTTTAAGCACCGCCGAAGAATACCCGTCAGTCGAATAATTAGTGTGGTGCTTAATGACCACTCCGCCGTTTAAATAAACTTTTTGCGCAGGATCGCTTTTTTCGGGATGAGCGGGGTGCACGGCGTGTCCGTTGTCGACGGAAAGAATAAAACCGTTATCTATTGCGGCGTAATAGTCGCTTTCGGTTTTTTCGAGGTCGGAATTTATACGCTTTAAAACGGAGGGCAAAAAGTCCGAATAAGCACCTTGTTTGGTATGGCTTCCGATTTCCTCGTTGTCGTATAAGCAGGCTATCGAAACGCCGTAATTATTACAGTTAATCATTCCCTTTAAAAGGGAGAAACAACTCGTAAGATTGTCAAGTCTCGGCGAACAAATAAATTGATTGTTCGCACCGGTATAAAAGGCTTTTACGTCTGGCACTACGAATATATCCCCGTCGACGACTTCGCCCTCTTTATACAAAATTTTAAACAAATCGTCTTGATCACCGCCGATTAACGGCAACATATCGCTCTGCACGGTAAGGGTGGCTTTTTCGTTTACGTCGGAATTATGATGGATGCAAAGCGAAGGTATATTTACGTTGAAATCGCTGACGACAAGTACCGTTTTAAGCCCGTTTTCGGATTTTACGAGTAGTCTTCCGCAAAGTTTTAAGGGAATATTCATAAATGAATAGCGAATAAGTCCGCCGTAAACTTCAACGTTGATACGTTTGCCTTCGGGACTATCGAGAAGTTTTCTTCCCTTAACCCTTAACACGGGCGAATCGGTGTGCGCAAGCGCAATGTTAAAGGCGTAGTGGGATAAATCGCCTACTCTAAAAGCCAAAACGGCACTGCCGTTTTTTTCGATAAAGTATTTTCCTTCGGGTTGTGCTTTAACTCCCGGTGCATACGGAATAAAACCGTTTTCGATAAGCATGTCTTTACTGACTTTTACCGTCATGAAAGCGTTTGTGGAATTATTTAAGTAATTAAGTACGTCAGTCATAAAATCAATCGGCAATATTGCCGTCCTCAACTAAATTTTCGTCTTGCTCCGCCTCATTTGTGCGAGCGACGACGAGTGCGTTTTCAATGGCACTAAGAACCTCTTCTTTTCCGAGCCTCGTTTCGGCGGATGTCGCAATCACGTTACCCTTAGCCAACCCTAATTTCGAAGCAACGTCCCATGCCTGAGTTTTTACCTTTGTTTTGGCTATTTTGTCGGCTTTGGTGGCAACGAGGGTGAACGGAATAATTTCCGAGTACAACAAATTTATCATCATTTTGTCTTCTTCGGTGGGGTCGTGCCTGATGTCTACTAAGGCAATGGCGTGGGTAATTTTAGTGCAATCGAAAAAATCGCTTAAAGTTTTCGACCATTTTTCCTTTTCTCCCTTGCTTACCTTTGCGTAACCGTACCCCGGTAAATCGGCAAGAATGAATTCGCCGAAATCAAAGTAGTTGACAAGCCTCGTTCGCCCCGGAGTATTTGAAGTTCTCGCAAGTTTTTTTTGATTTGCAAGCATGTTAATAAACGAACTTTTGCCTACGTTAGATTTGCCCGCAACGCAAATTATAGGTTTTTCGGAATGCAAAAACCCCTTTTTATCCGCCGCTGAAGTAATAAAGGTCGGGTTAGTTATCTTCATTTTGCACCTTCAAATCGTCTATAGCGACCGAAAAAATTTCGGAAACGTCGCTTACGGGAATAAACGTCAGTTTGTCTGCGATATTTTTTGGAACGTCTTCTATGTCTTTTACGTTCTTTTTCGGAATGATAATTTTGTAAATACCGCTTCTAAACGCCGCAAGGGATTTTTCTTTTAATCCGCCGATGGGTAAAACTTTACCTCTTAAGGTAATTTCGCCCGTCATCGCAATGTCTTTACGAACCTTTTTCTCGGTCAACGCCGATAAAATCGCGGTAGCCATGGTAACGCCCGCACTCGGACCGTCTTTCGGCGTAGCCCCCTCGGGAACGTGTATGTGAATATCCTTTTCGGTAAAAACTTTTTCGTCGATTCCGTAAACGGAAGCGTGCGCACGAATATAACTTATCGCCGCTCTCGCACTTTCCTTCATTACGTCGCCGAGTTTACCGGTAAGTAAAATTTCGCCTTTACCGGGCATAACGCTGACTTCTATGGTAAGAGTGGTTCCGCCGTACATAGTCCACGCAAGCCCCGTTGCCGCCCCTACTTCGTCGGCTTCGAGATTATCGCTGTCGGAAAATCTCGGCGATCCCAAATAGTCGGATAAATTTTCCGCGGTAATAGTCTGTTTTTTAAGAGAACCTTTTTCGGCAAGTTTAGTCGCTATTTTTCTTAAAACGCTGTCTATTTGTCGTTCGAGATTTCTAACTCCCGCCTCTAACGTGTAGCCCTTTACGATTGCGTCGATCGCGTCATCGGTAAAAACTACGTTTTTAGAGGTCAAACCGTTTCTTTCGATGCGTTTGGGTATAAGGTAACGTTTTGCGATTTCCGCTTTTTCTTCCCTCGTGTAACCGTCCAAAGAAATAACTTCCATACGGTCGAGAAGGGGTGCGGGAATCGTTTCGAGCGTATTTGCCGTGGTGATAAACAAAACGTCCGATAAATCGTAAGGTATCTCGATATACCTGTCGCGGAAAGTTTTATTCTGTTCGGGGTCGAGTACTTCGAGTAACGCACTTGCGGGGTCGCCTCTTAAATCGGAGGATAATTTGTCTATTTCGTCAAGTAAAAAGACGGGATTTGAAACGCCTGCGTTTTTAATTCCGTATATAATTCTACCCGGCATTGCGCCTATATAAGTTTTTCTGTGTCCTCTTATTTCGGCTTCGTCCTTTACACCGCCGAGGCTCATTCTGACGAATTTTCTGTCAAGTGCCCTTGCTATAGATGTAGCGACAGAAGTCTTACCCACCCCCGGAGGACCGACGAGGCATAAAATAGAACTGCCTACTTTACCGGTAAGTTTCAAAACTGCGAGGTATTCGACAATTCTTTCCTTGACTTTTTCAAGCCCGAAGTGGTCACTGTCAAGAATTTTTATTGCTTCTTTTAAGTCTTCCCTATCTTTCGACTTGATGCCGAAGGGCAAATCGATAATCCAATCGACGTAGGTACGAAGCACCGTATAATCGGGCGAAGAAGAAGGCATTCTCGACATTCTGTCAAGTTCTTTTAACACCTTTTGTTTGTCTTCGTCCGGCATTATTTTTGCGTTAATAAGTTCTCGAAGTTTTTCGACTTCGTTCTCGTCGTCGCCGAGTTCGGTGTGTATGGCTTTGAGTTGTTCCCTCAAAAAATACTCTTTTTGGTTCTTTTCGACGCTTTGTTGAACTCTTTCTTGAATAATTTTTTCGATATCCTGCCTTTCAACGATAGCGTTTAGGGCAACGAGTAAAATCTCAAGGCGTTTGGTAACCAATCTTTCTTCGAGTATTCTCTGCTTTTCGCTTTCGGAAAGCGGGAGATTGAAGGATGCAACGTTTACGAATTCGACGGGATTGTCTATAGCCGACAATGCAACTTCCGTTTCGTTGGAAATTCTACCCTTACCCGCTCCAAATTCGGCAAGTTTTGCCTTTGCGACGGATAAATAGGCATTTTCCTCTTCCGTCTTATCTCGAATATCGGGGGAAATAGTAACGTTTGCCTTATAGTAACCTTCAAAAGGTTCCATATATTGAATTACAGCCCTTTCGTCGGCTTCTAAATGCACCCGTAAATTCTTTTCGTTTAATCTGAGAACTTTTTTCACACGGCAAACGACGCCCACTCTGTAAACGTCTTGCGGTTCGGGGTCTTCGTCAAAAGCGTTTTTTTGGGTAACGACTAAAATTTTACTGTTCGTCGTCATGGATTTGACTACCGCTTCCAAAGACTTGGGTCTCGATACGTCAAAGTTGGTATATATGTTGGGGAAAAGTACTTTTCCCCTGATTATCAAAACGGGAAATTCGTTTATTACTAAATTTTCTTCCATATAGTTTCACCGAATATTATTGTAATTAAAATCAAATGTAAAAATCGATTTAAATTATTGTATCACAAAATATTTGTTAAATCAAGCAAGATGTGCTAATATGTTAATGTGCGATTACGAATTAACGAATTTTTATCGGTTAAATCGCGAATTTTTAAAACGGTAATTATAACTATGAAATTTCTTCTGAATAAAACCGTAATAGTAACGGGCGGTTCGTCCGGTATCGGTTTGGAAATATCGAAACTACTTATTCAAAAATACGATTGCAAGGTAATAGCAATAGGTCGGTCGCTCGATAAATTGGAAAAATGTCAAAAAATGCTCGGGGAAAATTATATTACCATTCAATCAGACCTATCAAAGGCGGAAGAATGGAAAAAACTCGGAGAGTTCGTTAAAAATTCTACCCTATCGCCAAGCATTTTAATCAATAACGCCGGTATGATGCTACCCTTTATAAAAGAAAGCGACTACACAGAATCGGACTTTTCAAAAATAATCGATACAAATCTAATGTCGGTCGTCAATTCTATTTTGTACGTCCTTCCGAATTTGCACGGAGAAAAAGGACTTGTTAATATTTCGAGTTCGTCCGCACTCTGCCCCGTTATCGGGCAAGGCGGATACTGCATGACTAAAAGTGCGGTAAAAAGTCTTACCGAAGTTTTGCAAACCGAGGCAAAATACTACGTCGGTTTAATTATGCCCGGGTTTTGCAAAACGGACATTATGCGTTCTGTAAAAATGACCGAAAAGGATAAAAAACTAATAGACGCATTTTCAATGTCAAGCGAAAAATGCGCCAAAAAAATAGTTCGCGCAATCGATAAAAAACGCAAAAGAAAGGTTATCGGCATTGACGCGCACTTAATGAATTTTATGTATAAAATTTCACCGAAAGCCGCAACTAAAATTATTGCGAAGGTTTTACTTAAAAGTAAATTGCAAATTTTCGATAACCTAAATTAGAAAAGACAACTATAAAAAATCTTTCGTAAAAAAGTTTTTATAACTTTAGATTTTTTGATATAACCGACCTATAGGACTATATATATTGCAAATCGCTTCTTATCATAATTTAATAAATTAAAGTTTATAATTTAATAAATTTAAGTAAAAATTTTTATTATAAGGCTTGACCAAAAACAAGCACGCTAAGTTTAAGCGTGCTTGTTTTTGTATAATAAATTTATAATTATTAAAATTTAATCAACTTTTTCAAGAATAAATAATTTATAATCGAACTCACAAAACCATTCTCTCGACAAATTTATACCGACGTATTCGTAATACTCACCCGTATTGACTTCGCCGTTAAAACTGTTTTTATATAAGGCTTTGCAATCTAATCCGCAAAGTTTTAAATATCTGAATTTTTCCTGTTCTGCTAATTTTGTGGCAAACAAAACGAGTGATACGGTTTTGTCTTTCGATACCGATTGAAGTGCCAAAAAGTTACCCTCGTGCGGGGAAGCAAGGTGATACAAAGTACCGCTATTAATTACCTTGTGATGGTATTTTTTATAAATTTCGGCAATTTCGGCAAGTTCTTTAATTTCATCTTCGGATAGCAAGTTTGGGTTCATTTCGTAACCGTAGGTACCGAAAAGCGCAAGAATCGCCTTCTTTTTGTAAGAAGTTATCTTGCTGTCGTTAACGTGGGTTCCCATAGTCGAGAGCGGATAGCCTATGGACGTATCGTAATTTATTATCATACGTCTTGCCGGGTTACTTTCGTCGCTCGTCCAAATTTGCGGTGTATAGTATAAAGTTCCCATATCGAACCTGCCACCGCCCGATGCGCAACCTTCTATCATGACAGAAGG
This sequence comes from Parasutterella excrementihominis, assembly GCA_963650915.1. Taxonomy (GTDB): domain Bacteria; phylum Bacillota; class Clostridia; order Christensenellales; family Borkfalkiaceae; genus UBA4636. The sequence goes on from CAVJMJ010000002.1 coordinate 131,574, forward strand.
GTAATCGTTTCTTATTCTTTGAATAAGGTCGTAATAGCCTAAAATCAATCTATGGTAAACCTCACCCTGTCTTTTGCCGTATATTTCCGAATAATGTTCGCCTATCGTGCGATTGTAATCCCATTTGATATAGTCTACGGGATATTCTTCGAGGAAGGCTTTCATTTGTTCGTAAATATTATCTACGACGGCGGGATTTGCAAAATCGAGATGGCGTTGATGACGCATAAGGGACACAAAGTTCTTATTGAAAGCCTTCAAAGCATATTCGGGGTGCTTTCTATATAAATCACTGTCGGGGTTAATCATTTCAGGCTCGAACCATATACCGAATTTAATGCCCTTATCTTTGCAATGATTAATGACTTTGTGTAAATCGATTTTGTCTTTGTTTACGTACCAGTCGCCGAGTGCTTTATAATCGTCGTTACGATTGCCGAACCAACCGTCGTCGAGAACGAAAAGTTCGGTACCTATTTTTATCGAATCGTCGATATACGAAATAATCGATTGGGTATCGAAGTTAAAGTAACAACCTTCCCACGAATTGAACAAAACGGGTTTATATTCGTTATCGAAAGGGTAGGTTATAAGATTTTCTTTTATAAACGAATGGAAATTTTGCGACATCTTGTCTACCCCTTCGTAGGAGTAAGATATAACCGCCTGAGGGGTAACGAAATCGTCACCGCAATTTAATTGCCAACAAAAATCTTCGTCGTTTATGCCGTACGCTATATTGACGTTTGAAAACGCATTACAGTCTGCGTTAAAGGAAAAATTTCCGCTGTATATTAGATTAAAACCGATAACTTCGCCGTGGCGTAAATCTGCGTTTTTAGCTTTTAAATAAACAAAGGGATTTTCCTCGTGTGAAGATCTTCCGAGATTGGTACTTATAACTTGCGAACCGTCGTTTAAAACGTTTTCGCAATATTTTCTTTCCCTTCCCCATCTGCCGTGGAAATGAACCAAAGAATAATCCATTCCGAGAAGACCTAATTGCATGGATTGGGCACGCAAAATCTCTACCTGTTCCCCTTTATTTTCGATTACGAAATTTTTAACGATTATGTCTTTATCGCCGAAAACGGTCAAATACAACTTAACGTAAAGTTCGTCAGTCGTATCTTTAAGCAAAAATTCTATCGTTTCAGCGTTATCGCCGTGCGCATGAGGCATTCCGTTAAAGGAAGGAAGTCCTTTGAATATTTTATGCGAAAGGTAAAGAAAATCGGTTTCATACGTTCCGCTTGCTTTTTTAACGACTATTGCGGAACGACGCTTGTCGGATAAAGCATGGCTCGATAATTCGAGCGGTGCGCAGTCAAAACGAAAACCGTCGGAAAAAACTTCCTCTTTATTATCTGCAACGTTCCAATAAGTAATGGCGTGCGTATAATCGTTTCTTATTGCATCGTAATCGGAAATATTTATTTGTTTGCCGAAATAAACGGTTTCAAGGTAGCCTGCGTCGTTTATGTACACGGAATACATAATGCTTCCGTTTTTAAGTTCGACAATTTTGTTACTTTCGCGTAATTCAATCATTATTAATTCTCTCGTTTTTATTTTATTTTAAGATAAACAAATGGAATTGTCAACGTTTTCGCGTCAGGTATTTGTTTTTTAAATTAGAAGCGTTTTCATACGAAATATTCGGTATTATAAAATGCAGTAATCGCCGTAACGTAAGCGTCGGTTAAATTTTATCGTATATAAAACAACCTCGATTAATATAAAACAAACTTAAAAATAAGCCCTTATAAGGGCTTAAATTTATTTAGCGTCGACAAAAATAGGATTACCGTCAAAAACACGAACGTAATTTTTGGTAATCTCCATCGGGCGGGTTATCGCTCCGCCGATGATTATTCTGTCTATACCGATATTTAAAATTTGATCTACTTCTTCAAAGGTATGAACGCCGCCTTCGGCAACGACTACCGAATTTTTGATCTCTTCATGCAATTGTTTACAAAAATCTATATCGGGAATTTTTATGTCCTTCGTTTGCTCGGTATAACTTCTCATCGTAGTGGATATGAGGTCAAACCCGAGTTTTTCGGCATTTTTGGCTTCTTCAAAGGTTGCTATATCCGCCATTACGGCTTTGTCGCTGTTATTACGAATATAATTTATTAAATTCTCGAGTTTTTCGCCCTTCGGTCTTACTCTGTCCGTCGCATCGAGTGCAATAACGGTACAATCCGACTTTATAAGTGCTTTAACTTCTTTTAAAGTCGGCGTAATATAAACTGGCGAATCGGGATAAACTTTTTTTATAAGACCGATTATCGGAAGTTTACCACCGAGTTTTTTGTTTATCGCGTTTATATCCCTGACGGTATTTGCCCTGATGCCTACCGCACCGCCGAGCATTGCGGCAAGTGCCATTTTAGGCATAGTGTCCGTTCCGTACATCGGCTCGTTTTTCAACGCTTGACAGGAAACAATAAGTCCTCTCGGTATTTTATCGTATTTTAAATTTTTCACAGTATCTAATTTCCAATTTTAGTTGCCCCCGAAGGTTGAATTTCAACCTTCGGGGCTTTGTTGCCTAAAAAACCTGAAAAGACTAATTGTTACCGTATTTTGCCTCTAAACGAGCAAAGCCATCTTTAAACGCTGTAACGGTTTTTTGTAAGTCGGAATAATTATCGGTATAAGGATCGAAGAATTGCAAACGGTTGGTAATTTTTTGACCGCTATAGTCGTTGCAGTTAAACCAAACCATACCTTTGATTTGTTGAACGTAAGCGGGTTGAGGATCTGAACAGAATTCGTCAAACATACCCTTTACCCATTCAGCCTGCGTGTCTGCGTTTCTACCGAGTTTCCCGGTATAGTCACCGCCGCTTCCGCATGCGAATTCGGAGATAATTACGCCCCAGTTTTTGAAACCGCTTTCGCAGTTTTTGATATAAAGTTTATTGTATCTTTCGTTAAAAGATTCAATGCCTTCCTCTCCCTCGGCGTAGTTGTTCATTTCGTAATCGGTTGCGCCGATCAATTGAACGTATTCTTTACCGGGGAAGTAGCAAAGGTCTTCACCCCAAGAAGAGAAGGGACAAGATTTTGCTATCGGGTTCCAAATCCAAATAACGTTGTTGGCACCTTCGCTTAAGAAAATGTTGTAAAGTTTTTGCCAAGTCATCGTAAAGATATCGGGATCGAGAAGAGTCATCATACCGCAGTAACTCGTCCAGTCGGTGTTCATTTCGTTGTTTAATCTGAACAAAATGGGTTTGCCGTAAGCCTTCATATCTTGAGCAAGTTTTTTGAAGTGGTCATCGTATTTACCGCGCAAAATATCGAACATCGGGGTTATATCGTCGGCGACGATATTGTTATTCGTGGTAAATTGATAGGTAAACTGCAATACCGGTTGACCGTTTACGCCGTTACCGCCTGCAAGAGCGGTTGACATATTGGTGTTGAAGTAATGCTTCGTTGATCCGTAAGAGATGTGCGTATAAGTAGGATAAATGTCGTAAGTATATCCGGTTGCTTCCTCTATGCCTTTCTTATAGTCTTTACTTTGCTTATAGTTGCTATCGTATTCAGATTCGCCTGGGTTTAAACTTGCGCCCGAAATAGATTTGCTGAATACGCCCCAGTTAAGGGTTTTAGAATTAGAAATCTGACGGAAGTAATCTCTCGTTTCTCTCGACCAAGCCTTTTCTTCGACTACGTCGCCTGCGTTGAAATAATTTCTTTGAACGCCTTTGGAGGAGAATAAATTCATACTCTTTACAAGACTGTCCATAACGTCGGATTTATTGGTTTTGGACTTCATAACGAACAAGTTAAAGTTCTTTTCGTCGCCTACTTTACGAACTACCGCAATGTTATAGAAGGGTCTTTCGATATTTGCCGCGTCGTTAATTTGAACGTCGAAACGATAAATATCGAACCCCGGTTTAGTCGTAGTATCGCCGTAATTGTGTTCTGCCGCAGACGTACTGAAGTGACAATCGGTACCTTTTAAAAGGGTTAAATTTTGATTAGTGTAGTATTTTTCACTCATCAAATGGCGCAATAACCATTCGTCGCCGTAAAGTGCCCAAGGGGTAGGATTGCTTGTATACGGGTTACTCGATTCAACGCTTGCCGATAAAACGGAGTCGTCGAATTTAATAACGGTACGATATTTTGCTATCGTGTAATCTACTTCGATGTCGGTCGAAGGAAGAGTATAACAAACACCGCCCGAAAGGTTTACTATACGAACGTTGTTTTCGTTGTATAACTCAAACTTCATATCGTAACGAGAATTCGTCGCCGTAAAAGTGCTTACGTACTTGCCGTTAACGTTATATCTTGCGCCCGTTAAATCGTCGGAAGTATTAAAGCCGTTATCGGCGTCTATAAATTGTTTGTCAATCGAGAAAGCGTATTTTAACGACGCTTTATCCGTGCTAATTTCATCGGTCATGGTACTATCTCCTTTACTGCTTGATTTGTTTCCGCTTTCTTCACCAGTCGGAGTGCAACCGAATGCGGTAAACGCAAGAAGACAACTCAAAAACATAATCAGAACTTTTTTCATCTTGATTTCCATCCTTTAATTAATTTATTTTATAAGTCAAAACCTGACTATACAAACCGTAATTCGAGTCTTCCGAGGTTTCATTGTAGTAAAGTAAAACCTTTGCGGAATTTTGATCTTTAGAAACCACTATAACATCGCATTCTCTTTCTTGTTGCCAACCGTTGTAATTTATCGTATTGACGGTAATTTTACCCGACTCGAGTTGTTCACTCGTCATAACCAAATCGTTCGGGGCAAAAGATTTAATGCAATCGGCGCACTTTTCCGCCGAATTTGAAGTAGCAATATTCAATTTTGCCGAAAAATGGCTTAAATTGTTAAACGTCCAACTGTTCTGCAAATATCCCCTTGCAAGATAATTTTGTGCGGTAGTACTCGTATAATTGTCGTAGGATTCGTCAAGCAAAGTGCGATATTTGTGCATAAACGCTATTTTTGACGAGATATTCGACATATGCGTCCATTCGCCGTTCCAACCGCTTAAACCGAGGTCTTTTTCATAGCCCGAGGTCGCACCGCCCAAAAAACCGACGGGAATTTCGGGAGCAAACTCATGCATTTGATCGGCGTAAGGTTTATAGAAAGTTATCGTAAACCATCTTCCTTCCATGTACGGATAAGATTTCATAAGCGTAACGAATTTTTCTATTGCATTTTTGTTAACAACGGTAGTACGCCCGTCTTCGAGTTTAAGTTCTATAATAAGGATCAAATCCGATTTTCTTACCGATTGAATTATTTCGTCGAGAAGGGGGAAACAATCGCCGTATTTTGCACTGTAATCGTTTAATTTAAGAGTTGTGGCGTAACTACTTAAAGTCGGCTCGAAACTAACGCCTTTCGTCGACGAAAAATTGTTTGAAGTCATATCGTGACAAATGATAAACTCACCGTCACGGGTGAATTGTATGTCTATTTCCGCGTGGGTGGCACCTTCGGAAACCGACGCCGCAACCGCCATTTCGGAATTTTGGTTTGCGTAAGCGGTAATTCCCCTATGCGCCGCAACGTTTTGCGCTTTCGTAAAACCGGACTTTTTAAAGTAACTAACGGAATTTACGAAATCTGACGACTTTTTAACCACGACGCCCGTAGCACCGCAAGATATGGCAGACAACGCTTCGTCCTCGGTCTCCGTCATCGCCCAGCATACCTTACTCATAGCGGAAAGATATTCGGCGGCGACGGCAAAATTTTCGTCGGAAGCGTCAAACATCAAAGTGTTTGTATAATATTTATTTGATTCTGCAATATATTCCCAAGTTCCGTATCTGTTTTGTGGAATTTTTATCTCGGTTAAATCGTAAACGGTATTTGCAATCGAACTAACCTTGTCTTCGGAAATTTTCTTTAACACTTCCAAATCTGACGATACGACTGTAATGTCTTTAATGAGATAAGTATCGTTCATCATATCGATGAACCCGTCTACATTTGTATTATCAAGACGCAAAACGGGGATAAAAACTCCTTTTATGCGAGAGTTAAACAATTCGATAAAGGAAGTTTTACTTCCGTCAAAGGTTACGTTCAAGTCTTTGTCGGGCGTAAACATAACCGCGCTTATACCGCTTGAAGAGGCTTGAGCCGACGTAGGCAAGTCGCTTAAACTTTCAGGCTCCAAAACGGCGGTAGGCTCGATCATAAGAGCCGACTTCGTTCTTGCATTCACGTAAGAAGAATACTCAGATTTTGCTTGCGCCGTCGTCAAAACAGGCGTTACGAAAGCAATCGATAAAACTAAAAGCAATGCTAATAATGTTTTTTTCATGGTATTTCCTCCCTACACGCCTACGATAATAAGAAATTCGCGGGAAACATCTCCGCAAGTCAATTTTGCTTTGTATTCGCCGTCAGGGCATGATTCCTTAACTGTAATTTTTGCAATTAAACCTTGACTTTCGATGGTAACTTTGTCGCTTTCCACCGTCCAAACGGGCGTAACACCGTCACTTAACTCGTAAAAGGCTCTGACCGTTGCCGTTTTGCCCTGTCTTAAAACGAGTTTGTCGTTGGGTAACATCAAAGTAAGTTCAGGTTCTTTAACGGTAACTTTAACGTGACCGATTTCTTTACCCGAAAGGGTAAAAACGATTTCGGTTTCGCCGTACAATTTACCCGAAACGGTCATTTCCGTTCCGTTTTGACTGACGCTTGCTATTTTTGATTCGGTAAACGTCCATCTGATGTTCATCGAGTCTATTTTACTTTCGGAAACGACGTTTACGACTTGGCTTTCGCCTTTATAAAACTCCAACTCGGTTTTATCGAGATAAACACTCGGTTTTTGTGTGTCGTCTTGCTCGCCTGTCGGTGTACAACCGACGACAAGAAAGGAGCAAACAGACAAAACCATCGCTAACAGAATAAAACAAATTTTTCTCATCACGTACCCCTATATGAATTATTTATTTATTGCGGTATCGATTCTAATGAATCTAACGCTCTCGTTTTTAACGTTTTCAACGATTTCTTCCGAAGTTTTATCCCATTTTATGGAAATATCGTTGCCGATATCGTCTTTAAAGCGATAACTTCCTTCGCCCGAAACCATAAAGGTAAGTTGTGTATATTTTTGCAAATCGTTGTCCACGTCGGAAAACAATTTTCCGTCTTTTAAGTTAAGCGGAACACAGTGATTTTCCCTTACGAACACGGGCAAAGTCTCCCTTTTAACGTCAACCGTAATCGTCTTTCCGCCGACGAATGATTCACCGCTAAACATATCGTACCAAACGCCTTCGGGCAAATATAAGGTACGAGTGCTAACGTAATCTTCGAGTATCGGGGCGACTAAAATCGCATCGCCGAGCATGAATTCGTCGGATATCCCGTAAACGTTTTCGTCGTTCGGGAATTCAAGCCACAAACCGCGAACGGATGAAAGCCCGGTTTGGTTTGCGTTAAGCATAAGATTGTAAAAGTACGGCGTTAAATTATAGTGTAAGAAGAATTGTTTTCTTAAAATTTGCAACAATTCGGGATCTTTATGGAACGCCGAAATATTCCACGGGCTTCTGTCGTTTGTTTTCCAAGCCCCCGTAAAATCACACCTGTTATTTTGAACGGGGTCGCTGTGCCACTGCATTATAGGCAAGAAACACGCCGTTTGAGTAGCCCTTAAATAAAGTTCTTCGGTGGGAAGATAGCCGGAAAATCCTGCTATATCGTATCCCCAGGCGTTTATACCGCAAGTACCAGCGGTAATCCCCGCCTTGACGACGGAACGGAATTCCGACCAAGTCGATTCCTGATCGCCCGCCCAAACGAGGGAGAAAGACGGGGTATTCTGCCCGCCCGCGCGTGAAAAGACAACTCTGTCCTTTCCAACGAAATCGGCAAAAGCCTTGGTATACTGTTCGCAATATGCGTTTTGACCTTCGATGCCGGTGGTGCCGTCGGAAAACTTGACCGACCTGTCGTGAATAAACTCACCGCCGTCGGTTTTGAAGCCGTCAATGCCCATTTCCAAAAGGTATTTGAAGCGATTAAACCAATGCTCGCTTCCTACGGGGTCGGTAAAATCGGGCACCATGGAGTCAACACACCAAGTGTGAGGAATCTCGTAAGGGGTTCCGTCGGCGTTTAAAACGCATTCTTTTGTCTTTTTAACGTAATCGTTATCGGATAAAAGTTGCTCGATATTGCAATCGCCTTCGATATTGCAACCCTGCGCGTAAATGGGAACAAGCCACAAAAGTAGTTTTATCCCGCTATCGTGCATATCCTCGATCATTTTTTTAGGGTCATGCCAATATTTAGATTGTGAAAAATCAACCTCGTCGAGTTTAGCGTACTCGTCCCCTTCTTTATGAGGAATTTTACTGCCGTTAAAAAGATAGTGGGTAGTCAAATCGCTCCAAGGTTCGATTACGAAAACGTTATGCAAAAAGCCGTTTTCCTCGTTTAACTTTAACTGTTCGTAAACCTCGTCCTCGGTTTTCCAACGGTTGGAACTCATCCAAGCGCCCAAAACCCACTTAGGAAAAACTCGAGGCATAGAGGTTAATTTTCTGAATTCATATAAAACTTCCTTCGGCGAACCTTCCAAAAGGTAGGCTTTGGGAACCTCGCCGTTAGTCGGCATATGGCAAAAAATCGTAATTTCGTTTTTTACGGTAAAATCGAAATCTACTTCGCAATAGGTATCGACATAAACGCCGAAACCGTCCGGCGTCATAAAAAACGGCATTGAAAGATAGGTATATTCACCCTGATAAAAGCATTTTTCTATGACGGAAGCGACGACTTTTTTGCCTATATGGTTAACGTCGTCGAACTTTTCGCCAAAGCCCCAAACCGCACGATAAGGCATGTTTAAAGTAAGAGTAAAACCGTCACTGCTTTTAATAAATAAATTGTCTATACGTTTCATATATTTTGAGTTTCCAAAATAAATTCCATTTCAAAAGTTCTGTTCCAGGGAGAAGAAACTTTAACGTCTTTGACGAAAGATGCAAGTTCGGGATAAATTTCCTTCATGTAACGTAAAAGTTCGACTCTTGCCGCTTGCACGCACTTGCCGTTTACGCCGTCGAGTTTAAAGACGGTGCAATCGTTTTCGGGTACGGCGGTAATATCGATAAAAGTCCTCGTATGCGAACAATAACCGACGTCGTCGTAATAGCGATGAAGCAAAAACTTTTTATTACCGACATCGTCTTTGCCGTGATAATACAAACCGCTTTCGCATAAAACGGTGCCTAAGGTGTTAGACGAAGTGTTCCAACTTGCGTAAGCGTGAATTTTCAAAAGCAAACCTGCCTCTCTCATTATCGCCATAAGTTCGTGGTCGGCACCCGTCGGGTAAGCGACGTCGGCAACCGCGACTATTTTATTTAAACTAAGAGCGTACTTAATTTGTTCGATATATTCGGCAAGGTTTCTTTCGATGTCGTAAGGTATAATCATTTGCTCGGCGGTAGCGTTGTAAAGCATATCACCGCCGATGTTTATGGCAAGCAAAATATCGGCTTCGGGCAAACTGTACACCCTCGTCATTCCTGCCGCAAGTATTTGATTTTTAACGGTAGCGTCGATTATTCTGTCCTCGAAGGAAGGTATAACCGTCGCACCTTTCGTAGAAGCGTAATAAACGAAAACCTTGGGAGAATACCCGTAATAATCGTTTACCGCTTTATTAAGCATCGTAAAGCCCGTATCGTCTGCCGCGGGATAGACGGGAACTTTTGCGTTAAGCCTCGTCTTTTTAAGATAATCGCGCACGACGATTTGATCCATGGCGGTATATCCGTAAGGCGCACTGTCGTCTTGCGGAATTACGAAAGATTCTATAAGCCCGTCCTTTACCATATCGATTGTATGGAACAAAACGCGTAAATTGGTTTTACGGCGTGTCTCAAAATCGTTTAAGACATCTTGCGGGATAACTTTCGTCAATCTTTCAAGTTCAACCTTTTCATCCTCGGTAATTATTCCCCTTTTTGATTTATCCGTCAATTTGCCGTAACTATGGATTTCTTTTCCGAAATCGGCGTAATAGTCGGGTTCCTCGTCGGAAAGTGAATAAAAAGGACAACGCATTATCGTTTGAAAGGCAAAAATACGCAATTTAGGATAGCGTTTTTTTAATTTATAAACGATATCCGCCTTCGAATTAAGTGTTTCCGCACTGTCGTAATGCAGTCTTGACGGAATAAGCCCGCCGTAGATAACGGTATCCATCGAAAGTATCAATAAATCGTTTTCGTCGGCGTTATCCAAAAGCCAATCGGCAATTTTATTTACGTCGGCAGGTCGTTTTTTAAGTCCCATAATATCCATGGGAGGCATAACGACCTTGAAACCGGCGTTGGGCATTATTGACGGGAAGCCGTAATTGCAAGGTCTTTCGTCGAGCGGAACCATTAATATTTTCTTCATACTAACCTTTGACGGAACCGATTTGTAAACCGCCTTTAATGTATTTGATAACGAAGGGATAAATGCAAAGTATAGGTATGATACTGAGTAACATTGCCGCCGACTGAATATTCTTTATACCCATCAAGACGAAGGAGTCGTCCTTATTGAGGTCGGCTTCTGAAAGCAACAAATAGATGTAGTAAGCGAGCGGATAGGCTTCTTTCGAAGAGGAAGATATAAAGAGCATTGCCGCGCCGTAACTGTTCCACATACCGACTATCGTAAAGAAACAGCAACTGCCGAAAACCGGAAGTGCCATAGGTATCATAATGCGGAAAAACATTTGTAAATCGGATGCGCCGTCGATTTTTGCCGCTTCCTGAATTTCCGTGGATACGCCCTCGAAGAATGTTTTAAAGAGCAACAGATTGCCTACGTTGCTTATGGAAATTAAAATTACCGACCAAATGGTGTTAAGTAATTTCATTTGGCTCATAAGTAAGTAGCAAGGAATAATACCTGCGGAGAAAAGCATGGTTATAATGAAGTACATCATTATGCCTCCGCGGAAGGGGCAATCGGGCTTGGACAAAGGATAGGCAGCCAAAGCCTCGACGAGGTTAGAAACGATAGTTACCACTACCGTAATTATTACGGAGTTTAAAAAGGAACGCCAAAAGGTTTGTGCTTCGTCCCCCGCCAAAATGTATTTGAAAGATTCAAATGAAAAATGGGTCGGGAAAATCGTTATTTCGTCGTTAAAATAAGGGTCGGAAAAAGCAAGCGCAAAGTAAGATAAAAGCGGAACGACGATTAAAATTACCAATGCGAACAGCAAAGATATACTGAGTACGCCGATTGACCTGTCTACAATGCCTTCTTTAATTCTGTTTTTTCTTTTCCTTCTTAAATCGGGAACGTAAGTTCCCTGTTGAACGTCGGTCTTTTGATAAAGTTCGTCGGTATTTTGATTAAGGTAAGTATTCATAAATTCCTCCTTACCACAAACCGCGGTGTAACGTTTTGGTGGTAATTTTGTTACCGACCAACATAAGAATGAGCGATATTAAACCGTTAAAGACGCCGAGCGCCGTTGCAAACGGAATATTCGTTCTGTTTACGACAGAAATCTCGTACAAATAAGTGTCGAGGGTTATTTGCGACTCGATAAGGTCGGGGTTGATTTGCATCATTGTGTAAATTTGCTCGAACCCGGCAGCCATCATACCGCTGAATTGAAGAACGAGCATAAGTGCGATTGTAGGCATTATTGCGGGAAGAGTAAGTTTGAGTGCCTTTTGAACTTTGTTTGCGCCGTCAATGGTAGCCGCTTCGTAATAAGACTTGTCTATCGAAGTTATTGCGGCGTAATAAATAATCGAACCCCAGCCGACGCTCTTCCAAACGTTGAGGGCAACGACGAGGAATTTAAACAAATTGTTTTCGCCCATTATTACTCGGTCGTTGAAAAACAATTTACCCAAAAGCCCTGTATCGGGATGTAAAAAGCCTTGCCAAATACCTACGACGATAACCCAAGACAAAAAGTTAGGTATACAAACGATTATAAGTATGACTTTAGCGAGTCCTTGACTTTTAAGCCCTGCAAGTTGCAAAGCCAAAATAATGGAAAGCGGGAAGCAAATGGCAAGTTTCAATAAGTTGATGATAAGCGTGTTGCCTACCGCACGGAAAAACGACTCGTCGTAAAAAATATCGATAAAGTTTCTGAAAGTCCAACCGTAGTGGGAAAGATTCCACATTACGTTACCGCGGGTAAGGTTAAACCCGTCTTTAAAAGCAAACGCAACGCCGAGCATCGGTATGTACGAAAAAATAAGGGTAAAGAGTGCAGCGGGAATCAAAAACGGCAATATACGATAATGTTTTTTGATTCTTTTAGCCTGCTTCTTCCAATACCCTTCTTTCTTTACCGATTTAATCGGTGACTTATCTTGGTAATCTTTAGACTCGTTTTTAATTTCGGTCATCATTTCCCTCCGTTAACTAAATCCCGACCTCTGCCCCGAAAAAATCGAGGCAGAAGTAGGAATTAATGAAAAAATATAGCAATTTACTCACGTGTAAACTATGTTCTGTTAAGTTTTACTCTTACGTACCAATCGGTCATTTCGTTGACGATATCTTCTGACCAATAAGGATAAACGACGCCTTCTCTTCTGACCGATTTCGAGTACATGGACGAACGAGTCGCATTAATCGACGCGGTAGGATCTTCTGCGTTGATTGCCGTACTTACACCGCGTTTGGCAAGCGTTCTCGACAAAATGGACACGATGGACCAATGTTCTAACGGCGGAGCCATAGACATGGGGTTTGTAATAATGGTATCGTCCATAGGAACGGTTACCTGCCAAGCGTCGAAGCCGGTTTCTCTCAAATGGAACAATACGTTTGCGGCAAATTTATTGGTGCCGTTGCAGTATTGCGAGTTGTTAACGATGTGGTCGATGTATCTTTGAGTAAGTTTAACCCATTTACCACCGCCGGTTACGGTCTTTTTCTCGTAAGTTCCGTCGGCTTTCATCTCGCCTACCCTGTAACTATAGGTGTAAGGACGGAGGTAAATAACCGAATCCGCGCCGGCGTAAGTTTCGTATTGTTGATAGCCGTAATCGCCGTCGGGGTAATAATCCTGTGCGCCGTCGGGGGTAGCCGTAACGTTCCAGTGGGTACCTTCGAGTCCGCCGTAGAATTCTTCGAAATGTTCGAGTTTTTTGGCTAAAAAGTCAACGATATAAAGGGCGTCTTCAGCCATGTAATAAGGAATAACGGTGTAATACGATACGCCGGAGTCACCGCCGTGAAGCATTGCTTTAGTCTGGTTTTCCGAACCGTTGGTGCCGTCCCCTCTTATTCTCGTCGTCCAGGCGACGCAATTGTCGTGTATCGCACGATAATCGCTCTTGTCGATGCCGAGTTGAGGAGGAATGACGTTTTTACTTTGAATAGCCGTGATAAGCGGAGTTACCCACCAATAAGGAAGGTAGGTTACCGAGCATAATTCGTTTGCGAAGTTTGCGCAAGACGCACTCGACGAACCGTTGTTCCAAGCCTTGGAGAGAATACCGCTTTTATAGAAAGCATGCATGTATTCCGCGTAAGCAGAAGTTTTGTCGCTGAAAATGTACTGAGAAATTTTGTCGTCTTCGTAATAGAATTCCAGAGGAACGCCGAATGCGGAAACGAGCGGGGTAACCAAAACGCTGTTTTCACCGGGGATGTCCAATGCGTGGTAACTCGAGTTGGAGCCGAACATTTCCTGACATTTGGTGAGTGCGTCGGTGAATTCCGAAATAGTGGAAGGCACTTTAACCGAACCGTCTTCGTTTACGTAACCTATCTTTTTAAGATGGTTGGTATTCCAAATAAGGGCGGAATCTTCCATTACGCAGTAACCGAAATCGGGTATGCCGTAAATGTGTTTAGTGCCGTCTTCGTCGTAATAGGTAACTGCTTCCCAACCGTAATCCATAAGGTCGATAAGGTCGTAAAGTTTTCTTCCCGATTCCGTTTTTTCCAAAATCTCGGTCAAATCAAGGAAGGTACCGCCTTTTAAGTAAGGATGATATTGGGCTTCGGTAAGTTTCAAAATATGATACTGTTCCTGAGTGGATAAAATCGAGTTGATTTCGTTATCCGCCCCGCTACCTATTACTTCTCTATAGTTAACCGTGTAACCGGTCGTTTGCTGAATGATGGTAGCCGAATCGTCTGTACCGAAGGCACTGATGCCCGTTTCGGGATATAACGCGTTAATCGTTATGGGTTGTGACAAATCGACGTCCCAATTTATGGAGTGTTGATATTCTTCACCGCTACAACCTACCATGCTTAACGCTATGGTTGCGGTCATCGTTGCCGTAAGAATAAATGCAATAAATTTTTTCATATTCGTATCCCCTTTTTTAAGAGTATAAAACGCGAAAACACAGGCTTTTACCCGTCGCGTAAAATTAGTCGATAAAATCGACGTAGTGTGATTATTTTAACTTTTTATTTTTTTAGGTTGCTATGTAAAACTTTGCAACCGTTTTAGTATAGTCGCAAGTTTTGCGACTACTTTTTTGGATAGTCGCTAAAATGCGACCGTTTTGTCGCATAAAGGCGACTACTTTTTAGTATAGTCGCAAGTTTTGCGACTACTTTTTTGGATAGTCGCTAAAACAGCGACCGAGTTTGTCGCTTAAACGGCGACGGAAAAGAATTTTACCGTCGGGGCGGTGTTACCCGCCCCGTCGGTTTTTATAAAGCCGTTCGGCTTTAAATGCCTTCTATAATGCCTAAGCCTTTAAAGTTTTTGTTTAACTTTTTACTTCAAAGCATTTGCTTAAAACTTATCGTTAAAGCATTTATTTAAAAGTTTTTGTTTGACTTTAATTTAAGTACCGTCGGCTATATAGTTTTTTCTTTAAAATTCTGTCGAATTTAAAGTAGATTTTTTTACCTTTCGTAAACTATAAAGTTTATTGTTCTGCGTCGGTTGCTTGTGTAGCGGGAGCAGTTGCGTATCCCCAACCGTTATCGTGAAGGGTGTAACCTTGTGCTTCGAGCCATTCACCCATTACATCGTAGAATTTGTAAACTTTAACAACGAGTACGGGTTTAACTTTTGCCGATTCTTCTTCCGTAAGGTTTACAGAACGATTATTTTCGTCAACCCAAATATTTTCGTTGGTAATATAATTGCCGGTTTCTTGAGTCCAAACGAGTTTTTTATAAACGATCGTTCCGTCGGCTGTCTTATATTGAGGAGCCTTTAAGCCGGAGCAATTCTCTGCCCAAGCTTCCATAGTGGTCTTTTCAACACCTACAGTGGTAGTCATAAGCATCGTTGCGCCGTCGCCGTTTGTCGTAATATTGCCTTCAGCGTCGATATATACGGGCGCATACGCACCATAGCAATAGTCTTTTCCTTTAAATTCGGATAACGCGCCGAAAACTCTGCCGTCTTCTTGAGCTTCATCTTCATACTTATAAGCCCAATATAATTTGTCCTTATATGAATACTGTTCAAAAACCTGACCGTATATCCATTGTTTGGTTACCTGAGTTCTGAATTCATCGCCAAAAGTAGTTTTGGTTTCCAAAGCATACTGCAAAGCGATAGCCGCAACACGACTCGAGAAATACATTTCAAACTTGTTGCCACTATTCCAGTTCCAACTAAGCAATGCGTCTTTTGAGAGAGGGTAATCGGGTCCCCAGTATTTTTCGAATATCTTTCTATCGGCTTCGGTCATATCGGCAACGGTCTTACCTTCTTTAGCGTAAGTATCGGTAAGTCTTACCGTTTGATAAATGGAATCGTAAGAAGTGTAGAAAGTATCGTATGCAATTTGTTCGTAAATAGCGTCGAAATAAGTAGGAAGTTTAACGCCTGCATTTTTGAAATATTCTCTTAAAACGATAATTCTTATCGACGGGAAAACTATGTTGTCGAAATTCATCGTTAAGTAAGATTCATTGGAGTCGCTTTCGGTGCCGGGAGTAAATTTAGCACCTACTTGAACTCTGCAAATGAGGTCGTTTAATTGATATAACGCTTCAGACGCCGTCAATTGTTTGGTAGGGGTGTTTTCGTTATAGCAAATTTGCTCGTAAATGGTTATAGGTTCAACGTCTGTTAAAACAACTGCTTCGAGGGCGTTTTTGTGTCCTTCCATAACTTCTACTATATCGATATAGTCGGAAAGTTGTTTAACTAATGCTTGGTCAGCGGTAGAAAGTTTTGCCAACGCTTCCAAAGCCGTTTTGTATGCGTCGAAAGCTGCGCCGTGGATGGCGGATTTCGAGAACATTGCTATAACAGCCTTTGCCTCGTCGGAAACGGCAATGTCTGCTTGTGCTTCAACTTCGGCTTTAATACCGATACCGTCTGCTTCCGCACTTACATTTTTAGTGAGTAATTCTTGTACCTTACTGATGTAGGTAATCAAAGTCGTGCTTGCGTCAAGACCGTAGTATGCTTTATAAGCACTGTCTCTGCCGGCGAAATCGCTCCCATTCCAGTTCCATGCGAGACCTGCTTCCGCAAAGCCGGTTTTGCCAACCATAACGGCGTTGACCATCTTGGCAACTTTTTCGTTAACGACAACGATATTACCGTCTTCTATGCCTTTTGCAATCGTCAAAACGGTATCGAGGTACTTAAAGTCAACATCTAAACCAGTAGCAATACCGCAACGTTTGATAATCGCTTCAAAGTATAAAGGTAATTTATAACCGGCTTCTTCGAGTCTTGCCTTCAAATAAAGAACGTGATAGGTGGGCAACCAGTTATTGTCGGTGTTGAGTTGAGTGGATTTCCCAGTGTTCTCATCGTCGTTTTCGGTGCTACCTTTGCCCCATTGGGTACCGACTGCGATCTTATTGAGATAAAGCGCGATATCGGCAAATGCTTCTTCGCCGGTGAAGGTCTTAGCGGTAGTAGCCTTGCCTTCAACCTTACCGCTTACGGTAAAGCCTACTGCAAAGTAATCGTTAGTCTTCTTCATGAGGTCGATATACATTTCGAGATCGCTCGTGTTAACGTGATTACTCAATCTTTCGATGTCGACGTCGGAAAGTTTAGTGTAATATTGATCGTAGATGGTCTTGAAGTCTGCAACGTCGTTCATAAGATAGCCGGTGTCGTCTTCTTCGGTGGTGGACCAACCAACATAATTATAAGTCTTGAGTGAAGGAAGTTGATTGAAAGCAGTCTTGAATGCTTCGCCGTCATCGGACAAAGGACTGTTTTGAGCATATAATTCTTGAGCGGTCGCCAAAGGAGCAAAGTCCAAAACGTTGTAGAATTTTTGAGCGATGGTACTGCTCTTAACGATACCGTCAGCGTACATTGCGGCAACTTCTTCGATTTGCGCTGCCATACCGACTATGGTTTCCGCAGTAGCCGATTTTAACGCATCGATCTTATCTTGGTACTCTTTAGCCTTTCCGCCTAAAGCAGTGCGTGCGTCGTTAGACATATTGTAACTGAAGGAGTAAACGTCGCATCCGTCGACTTGTTGATAATCTGCGCATGCGTAAGTGTTTAAAATGGTGTAATCGTAAATGCCTTCTTCGTGTTCGCCGGATGCCATTACGATGTTGTAGTCGTTACCTCTCCATGCAGTGTTTATAGACCCGCCGTATTCGGTGTCGTTGATTTCTTCGTTACTTGCAACGTGAGCGGAAGCAGCGGTAACTTTAAGGTTCTTAAATTCGGCACCGTTGGAATAATCGGTGTTATAGGAGAATACACCGGTGCTGGTAGCGGTTCTTATATCGAGACCTGCTATGAAAGCAAAAGTGTTGTTAGCGTCGAACGCAACACCGCTGAAGTGTTGTTGAATAACGCTTTCGTCGATGGTGTAAGACATTTCGTTGTCGAGTTTACCTTCGGCAGTGTAGAATTCGTATTTGGTTTCGTTAACGAAGTAGTCACCGAGTTCGTCGGTCTTCTTAACGGTTTTAATGGAGGAAACAAGTTTTGCGTATTCGGGAGCCCAATATCCGCCTTCTTCATTCCAAGTCGAAATCATTAAAGGAGTTTCGCCGAGATTGTATTGAACGTCGGAGAAAGAGTCGTCTCTCGAAGTACCTTCGAAACGGTACCAAGCGCCGGTCTTTACGTTGCACGCAATACCCGTTGCGATTACGTAATAATCTTGCCAAGCGTAGTAGCCGATGAAAGCGTACGTATCTTCGGTGCCGTCGTAGTTGGGCTTAATTTGAACGTTTGTAAGGTCCATTTCGTATTTAAGACCGGAAACGCCTTTAAGTCTTGCGGGCATACCGAGTACTGCTGCGTCCATAGTGGAAGAAAGTTCCCAACTTTGAGCCGATTTCGTAGTTTCATATTCACCGTTGGGTGCATATAAAGCGTAACCGTTGTGGTACTGTTTGGCAGCAGAACCTCTTGCGGTAACTTCGTGAGTTATTACCTTGGAGTTTTTGAGATAATCGGAGTATAAAAGATTGTCATAGCAATCATATGCTTCGAGTTGAGTTCCGTTTAAATAGAACCAAAATTGGTCGTCGGACGCTTCGGCATAACCGTTGTGGTTGGTGAAAATGGTATGTCCGTCGTATTCGACATAACTGCCGTCTTCTCTCGTCGAGTTGTCGGAACCGAAACTGTCGGTTGCAACGGCGGCGTTGATTGCTTGCGCAACGGTTTTGTAAGTACCGATTTGGGTACCGTCTTTCTGATAAGCGGTGTACAAAGATGCACGTGTGTCGGTTATTGACTTTGCTTCGGGTACGACTTTAGTCTTGTCTTCTTGCGTAGGATTACAAGCAACTAAAGAGAACGCTAAAACTATCGTCATTAACAGAACAAATAGAACAGTAAGCTTTCTTTTCATTTTTTCCTCCTGAAAAAATAATTATTTTATATTTTGACCGTTGACTTTTTTAACCATCGACGATTTTCGCCGTCGCTTTCGACCATAATCGTTTGACAACTACTTTTGTCGTTTAGTGACTGTCGTCGATTGGGGCTTTTTGTCGCCTGTCGACTGTCGTCGCCTGTCGACTTTTTTGCCACCGTTCGACTTTTTTTGTCGCCGTTCGTCTTTTAGCCGTTCTTCGACTGTCGTCGCTCGGTGACTGTCGTCAATCGGTGACTTTAAGTCATCTTTCGACATTTTTGTCGTCTGCGATTATCGTCGTCTGCCGACTTTTTCTCGTCTTTGATTTCAATCGTCTTCGATCAATTTACCTAAATATATTTTCTTCGTTTACATATCGACGTTTTTTACTTTTTTCGTCGTTTGCCTTAAACGACGCTTTTTTATTTTCGCCGTTGTTATCTAACGACGCCTTTTTATCGATATTTAACGACTTTACATCGTTTATCACTATTCTATGCCCTAAAAGCATTAGTTTTGCCAAACAAGCAAATAAAGGTATTTGCGTTTACAAAATAAAGGTATTTGCGTTTGCGAGCGCAAACGCAAAGGGGATATCCCCTTTTATGAAACCTATTTTCATTTTGGCAAAATTATGGCTTTTGAGAAACCTTACACTATTATTATAACGCTTATTTTTCGTTTGTCAATAGTTTTTTGAAAAATTTTTTTAATTTTTTTTAAAACCGCCTTTTCAAACGCCCCTAAATCGACTGAAAATAATTATTTGTGAAAATTAATTTCAAAAAAGCATTATCGCCAAAAATCGAGATATTTTGATAAATTTTATAATGTTCAAATTTAATATTTTTTATGCTAAATGGCTAATTTTAACGATTTTTGCCACATAAAAATTTTTTTTAAAAACTGCCCGTTTTCACCCGTTCGTTCGCCCCAAATCCCCTTTTGTGAAGAATTTGCTCACCAAAATCCCCCTGATTTTAGTTTTTAAAACCATTTTCACTTATGAAATATTTTTGCGTCCGACCTTCGGAAAGGCTTTCCTCGCTGTAAGGTTTACCCGCAGGAAGGCTTCACCCGGTAGGGGGTGCGTAGGCGTTAAGCAAACAGCACAGTGCGCTGTTTGTAGCCGTAGCCCGAGGCTTTAATAGCCGAGGCGGACGCGGCGCATAGCGACTGAGGAGGTTGGCTATATAATATGCGTATCCTTGCGCGGCAACGCCACTCGATCCTTCGACAGGCTCAGGATGACCTGACGGAATGCCTTTACCCGCAGGAAGGCTTCACCTGGTAGGGGGTGCGTAGGCGTTAAGCAAACAGCACAGTGCGCTGTTTGTAGCCGTAGCCCGA
>CAVJMJ010000003.1:0-124030 GCA_963650915.1 Parasutterella excrementihominis
AGTCAATGTTTTTTAATTTTGGGAAATAGATTTTGCGTAAATTTTATAGGAAAACTTTACATGGCTCTTTGACGGGGGCTTGACATATACAAGCGCGCCGCTTCGCGGCGCGGTCAAGCACCCGCCAAACAACTCACTAAAACTCGGTAAAAAGACAAACTCAAAAGCCGAGCGAAACGGGGCGTTCGCCGCTAAACCGCTTGGCGAATCGCCCCGTAATTCTTCGCTCGTCGGCATTTTTTTGAGTTGTTAAGTTTTTTTTTACACCTATATTTTTTTTCGCTCCGTTTTGTTTCGGGCGGCGTTCTTCCTGCGCCGTCTTTTTTTGTTGCCTGAAATCCGTATTACAAGCCTTTAACTGTCATTTTTTGCATTACGCAAAACCATTAAAAACGGAAATTTTCCAATCTATTTTATGAATACAATTCCATCCGCCATTTGAGTTTCGTTAGCTATTCAAAATGGCTTTTATTTTTTTGTTGTTACCGCTGTTTTATCGTGGTTTTTATTCGGTTTGTATGGGTTAGTTACGGAATATATCCGAAAGTTCACGGTTATAGCCCAAAATGCTTGGTAAAGGTAAACTAAGTTTTCCTTTTTACTTTCGATAAAAACGGCGGTTTTGTTACAAAAGGAAACAAAATTTTTCCCGCCGTTTATATTAAACTGTTTTTTACCGATAAAAACAAGTGGCAACGTTAATTAAACGGGGACAAAGTCAAGCGGTAAAAAAAGATAAAGTGTTTAATAAGAAGCAAAAAAGGTTAAAAACCGCTCGTTTCAAAAAGGACGAAAAGAACGGCGGACGGGCAAAAAAAGTTTGCCCGTTAAAATTACCGACGGCCTACATACGGTCAACAGTGTCAGAGAAACTTAAAAGTACGTGTTTTACAAATAACAACCAACCTAAAAAACGATAAACGAGCATAAAAAAGCACACGCTTAAAAAACGATAAACGGGGTTACCAAAAGCACACGCAAACTTAAAAAAACGAATGCAAAATTAAAAAAACGATAAAGTGACTTACGAATAAAAAAAGGGGTTAAAAACGGCGATTATGGCAAGAAAAATTCTTATTACTTCGGGCAAGGGCGGAGTCGGAAAAACGAGTGTTACGGCGCATTTGGGCTATGCGCTTTCTCAAATCGGGCAACGGGTAGTCGTCGTAGACATGGACGAAGGTTTAAATAATCTCGATACTGTTACCGACGTCGGAAACAAAGTCATATACGATTTAAAAGACGTTTTAGACGGCAAATGTCGGGTAAAACAAACGATTATCGAGGTAACGCCGACTTTTTCGGTTATTGCGTCACGTCATAATTTAGAAAGGGAATTGACGGGCAAAAACGTTAAAGACCTTACAGACGGGCTTTCTTCGCGGTACGATTACATACTTTTAGATTCGCCCGCCGGTATGGATTTCGGCTTTCGACGTGCCGTTTCGGCGGCGGAAGAGGTGATTTTGGTCGTAACGCCCACTCTTACGAGCGTAAGAGATGCCGCAAAAGTGCTTATCATGCTAAATAATTTTGCGGTAAAAGTTATAGGCGTCGTAATAAACAAAATGAGGGGCGATCTTTTACTTCAAGGGGACGTGCTCGGGACGGAAGAGATTTCCGTCGTACTGAAAGTCCCCGTGCTCGGTTGTATTCCGGACGACGACGCCGTCTACCTTGCCATAGGCAAACTCGAAAGGGCTTCGAGGGCGAGTAAGGCGTTTAAAATGCTCGCAAAAAAAATCGTAAAGGGAAAGGGTGCTATATACGACGCCACCAAATATTACAAGGGGATTGGCGGAACCATACGCCGAAAGGTTCGGCAAAACGTTTAAAATTTATGAAAAAACAGTTATCACGTGCTAAAAAAATAATCGAGAACGACAGGTTGGGGCTTGTTTGCGGTTCTGAAGAAATCATCAGAAGCGACTTGGAAAATCTATTACGTGAGTATTTTTCGCTTACGGAACCCGTAAAAATAGAATTTTCACGCACTAACGACAAAATAGAAATAACGATTTCGGCAACGTGTTCGGGCGTTAAGCGATTTATTGCGGGCATCGGCAAATATTACGGATACGGATAACGAGGTATTTACAAACCCGTACCGCCATATAATAAATGCGGTTCGGTTGCAAATTGATATTAAAAATATTTACCCTCTTTGGCGGAATCGCGGTGTTTTTAACGGGACTGAAATCGGTTTCGGACAATTTTATTTTGCTTATCGGGGAAAAATTAAACGAGAAACTTAAAAAAATGTCTTCGTCCTCTTTTAGGTGTGCTCTTTTAGGAACTTTTGCCACCGCACTGTGTCAAAGTTCGGCGGCGGTTAATATGGTAGCGGTATCCTTTGCCGAAAGGGGAATAATGGGCTTAAAGGGTGCGTGCGCCTTGATAGTCGGGACGAACGTCGGCACGACCGTTACCGCTCAACTTACGTCGCTATCGGACGGAGTGGGGTTGGTTGTTCCGCTCGGGTATTTTATTGCGTTTACGGGCGTTGTAATAGGCGAAATCGATCGCGGAAAATCTGCAACGCTCGGCAAAGCTTTTACGGGGCTCGGTTTTATTTTTATAGGCATAAATATCATGACGACCGCCATGAAAGGCTTTTACGATTACGAATTTTTTCTAAACTTCTTTTTAATCAAAAGTCCGCCTATATTACTGTTAAACGGCTTTTTTATAACGTCGCTTTGTCAAAGTTCGTCGGTGGTTACGAGCATGCTCGTAATACTGTCGGGCAGTAAAATCATAACGGTGGAGCGGGCGATATATATGATACTCGGCGCAAATATAGGTTCGTGTACGGCGGTTATTTTTGCTTCGAAAGCAAAAAACGACGGGGCAAGAAAGGTCGCTTTGTTCAACTTTGTTTTTAATTTATTCGGTGCGCTCGTTTTTTTTATTCCCATGGTTTTTGCGGGTAATTACATTTCGGATTTTTTGGTAAAAATATCGGGCGGAGAAAGTAAAGCGGTCGCAAATTTTCACACCCTGTTTAATCTGGTTTTCGGTATAATATCTCTTCCCGTTATGGGAGTTTTTACAAAAATCGTGGATTTTTTGGTAAAAGAAAGAAAAACACCGATTAAAAAGAAATTGATTTTTTAAAAAAGCAGGTAATTTTTCGTGCTTGTTTTTACCTAAATATAAACGGGGATATGTGGCGATAATCGACCTATAGCCCCGTTTTTTATTGTTTTAACTTATTTTTATATGCCGTTTCGGCTCGGTTTTTTAAGAAAAAGACAAAAAAGAGGCTGTCGTTTTTGCTTTTCTTTACGTCGTTTTGGTTTGACATCTTGACGTAAACTATTATATAATAACTTTGAAGCATCTATATAGAGGCGTTGATATTTTTGCATTAAAGTCATAAGATTTCTATATTTTACTTTCAGGAGACATGAGAATGGACACGAAAAAGTTAAGAACGATTAAGAATTACGATTACGGAAGATATTCACTTTTGCTATTCGCCGTCTTTTCCTTTATAAACGTATTTACTATTGCGTTTAGCGGTAGTTACTTCGTCTTTTCTTCCTATTTAAACTCTATCGTAATAAAGGTTATTACGGATATTTCGACCGACTATCTTCTTTTAGCCGTATTTGTATCCGTCGTGCTTATAGTGCCTTACGTCGTTTGCGCCATATTTGCCCGTAAGCATTGCGCGTTTATGATAGCGGGGCTTGTGTTCGTGGTTGCCGATACCGCATTACTCGTGGCTTTCTCTATATCCTCGGGAAGTTTTGCCGATAATTTATTCGATATTGTCTGCCATGCGATAGTAATTGCGGAACTTTGTTTTTCCGTCGCAAATTTAAAAGCACCGCAATATGTCAAAGAACAAAAAGCGAACAAGTCGCAGGCACCCGATTCGGTAACCGAAGAAATTTTGCCGAGCGGAGAAACCGTTGCCGTACTTAAAGACAACCAAACTTCCCCCGAAAACGAAGGTTTTTTCGATAATCTTCAAAGACAAATTACGATACAAAGAAAGAAAAGTTTTTACGGTTGTGCGGCAAAACTCGACGTCGTTATTGACGGCGTAACGGTTGCCACCTTAAAAAACGGACAGGCTCAAACGGTCGTAATAAGCGGTAGCGCACACAGCATGTATGCTCATTTTGCTCACGGAAACAGTGAAGTTTTGCAAATTCCTGAGGGAACTTACGACAAGGTTTACGAATTTAGTCTTGCCATGAAGATGACCGCTACCGAAGTAAAAATTACCGAAATACAGTAAACGCCGTATGGGGAAGTTTAAAGATTTTATAAATCAAAAATCGCTGTTCGGCGAGATAATGCGTTTTTTGCTCGTCGGCGGTATATCGACGATAGTGGATTTTATTACGATGGGTGTGGTTTTGTATATTGCCGCACCGAATAATTACGATAACTTTATAAACGTATTTTTCGGTCGTAACGAAGATCCTACGTCCTTTGCCGCTTTGTTCGGCACCGGTTTGGGGTTTGTTTTCGGGGTCATAATTAACTACACGTTGTCGGTTTTATTCGTTTTCAACGAAAGCGGAGATACCCGAACGATAAAGGGTTTTTTGAGGTTTGCCGTTCTTTCTTTAGCGGGGCTAATGCTTCACGAAATAGGAATGTGGGGGCTACACGTAAAACTTTACGTCAACGAGTGGGTCGTAAAAGTAGTCATGACGATAATCGTAACGGGGTATAACTTTATTACGAGAAGATTTATTTTGTTTAAAGAATCGTCTAAAAATTCCGAAGAACAGAAAAAACCCGCAGAACACGAGAAAACCGAAAATTCCATAGAACCCGAAAAATCCGAGAAAACCGAAGAAAGGGAAAAATCCACGGAAGACAAGAAACGCCAAGAAAAAGAAAAAACCGCAAAACCCGATTGAAAGGTGATAAAATGAAATTAAGCGTAGTCGTTCCTTGCTTTAACGAGCAAGCGACGATAAACAAATTTTATAGCGCGATAACGCCCGTACTAAAGAATTTAGGATGCGATTACGAAATAATTTTCGTAAACGACGGTTCCGAAGACGATAGTTTAAATATTTTAAAAGCCCTTGCGCAAACGGACGGTAAAGTAAAAGTTGCAAGTTTTTCACGCAATTTCGGGCAACAAGCCGCTATTTTGTGCGGACTGAGGTTGTCCTCGGGCGATGCGGTTATTCCCATCGATTGCGACCTTCAAGATCCCGTCGAAGTAATACCCTTAATGGTCGAAAAATGGAAAGAGGGCAACATGGTCGTTCACGGAAGAAGAATTTCGAGGGCGGGCGAAACGGGCTTTAAAAAGGCGAGTGCGAAAGCCTTTTACTCATTTTTAAATAAGGCGTCGGCGCAAGAAATTCCTAAGGATACGGGAGATTTTAAACTTCTTGACAGAAAAGTAGTCGACGTAATAATCTCGATGCCGGAAAGAAACAAGTACTTAAGAGGGCTTGAAAGTTGGGTCGGCTTTAAGCAAGACTTCGTGGATTTCGAAAGAAAGGAAAGAGTTGCAGGTAAAACCAATTACACTTTAAAAAAGATGGTTAAACTGAGCGAGGACGGAATCGTGTCGAATTCCGCATTTCCCCTTAAAGCGTTTATGTATTTCGGCGTTATATTGTCCATTCTGTCGTTTTTAGCGATTATAGCGTTTATCTTTTTACAAATTTTTCTTCCGTCCTTCAACCCCGTTTGGTGGATTTTGGGCGTTATCGGGCTTATAGGCGGACTTTTGTTCGTTTCGAGAGGAGTTTCCGACCTGTATTTATATCGCAGTTATCAAGAAGTTCAATCGAGACCGGAGTATATTTTGAGCGAAAAGATAAACTTTTGAACGACAGACTTTTCCATGGTTTTTTTAAATGTTTACCGAATAACTCGTGAAAAACGAAGGATTTTTAACATTTTGCATTTTTATAATTGACAAAAACCAAACAAAAGTATATTATATTGTTGAAATTTCAGGAGGTAATTTATGAACAAATTATCAGTAAAGGATGTTAACGTACAAGGCAAAAGATGTCTTACGAGAGTTGACTTCAACGTACCTATGAAAGACGGCGTTATTACCGATGAAAATCGTATCAACGGCGCTCTTCCCACCATCAAATACTTAATCGAACACGGCGCAAAAGTTATACTTTGCTCCCACCTCGGCAAGCCCCACAACGTACTTGACGAAAAAATCAAATTAAACAAGAAAGAAAAAGCCGCAGTAGAAGCCCTTCCCGAAAACGAACGCGAAGCCGCTACCGCGGAATATATCGAAAAGGCTAAAAAAGACCTTAAAAAATACACTTTGGCACCCGTTTATAAAAGACTTCAGGAACTTTTACCGGGCGTAAATGTAAGTTTTGCCACCGATACCGTAGGCGAAGACGCTCAAAAGAAGGTTTCCGAACTTAAAGACGGCGAAGTTTTGCTTTTGGAAAACACCAGATTCAACGCGGGCGAAGAAAAACGCGACGAAGAATTCTGCCGTAAACTCGCTTCCTTTGCCGATATTTTCGTAAACGACGCTTTCGGTACGGCACATCGTTCGCACGCATCGACCGCCGCTATCGTAGAATACGGTTTCGTAAAAACCGCCGTTTGCGGTTTCTTGATCGAAAAAGAACTTTCCGTTATGGCGGATGCTTTGGATCACCCCGTTCGTCCCTTCGTTGCCGTTTTGGGCGGTGCGAAAGTTGCAGATAAGTTAAACGTTATTTCCAACCTTTTGGAAAAATGCGATTCTTTAATCATCGGCGGCGGTATGGCTTACACCTTCTTAAAGGCTCAAGGCAAGGAAGTAGGTACTTCTTTGGTTGACGACAGCAAGATAGATTACTGCAAGGAAATGATGGAAAAAGCCGAAAAACTCGGTAAAAAGTTATATCTTCCCATCGACACCGTTATCGCTAAAGAATTTCCCAATCCTATAGACGCTCCCGTTGAAATCAAAACCGTTTCCGTGGACGAAATTCCTTCCGATATGCAAGGTCTCGATATCGGCGAAAAGACACGCGAACTTTTCGCATCCGTTATTAAAGACGCCAAAACGATTATTTGGAACGGACCTATGGGCGTTTTCGAAAATCCCACTTTGGCAGCCGGCACTAAGGCTATAGCGGCTGCTATGGCGGAAGCAAACGGAACGACCATTATCGGCGGAGGTGACTCTGCCGCGGCGGTTGCTCAACTCGGTTATGCCGACAAGATGACGCATATCTCTACGGGCGGCGGTGCTTCCCTCGAACTTTTCGAAGGCAAAGTATTACCCGGTATCGCTTGTCTTAACGAAAAACAATAAGAGGTGCAGTTATGAGAAAACCTATTATAGCAGGAAACTGGAAAATGAATAAAACGCCTTCGGAGGGCGCAAAACTTTGCGAGGAACTTCTTCCTCTCGTTAAAGACGCCGATTGCGACGTAGTCGTTTGCGTTCCCGCAACCGATATTTACGCCGTTGCAAACGTCGTTAAGGGAAGTAACGTACATTTAGGCGCGCAAAACGTTCACTTTAAAGATAACGGCGCGTACACGGGCGAAATTTCCGCAGACATGCTTAAAGAACTCGGCGTGGAATACGTTATCATCGGTCACAGCGAACGTCGTCAATACTTCAACGAAACCGACGAAACGGTTAACCTTCGTACCTTAAAGGCTCTCGAAAAGGGTTTGACTCCTATCGTATGCGTAGGCGAATCTTTGGAAGAAAGAGAAACCGGCAAGACCGAAGAAGTTTTGTATCGTCAAATAACAGAAGGTCTTAAAGGGGTGGAAGATTTAACAAAACTCGTAATCGCTTACGAACCCGTTTGGGCTATCGGTACCGGTAAAACGGCAACGAGCGAACAAGCCAACGAAACCATCGGCTTCATAAGAAAGACTTTAGCCGAAACTTTCTGCCCTAAATGCGCCGAAAAGGTTCGTATCCAATACGGCGGAAGTATGAAGCCGTCTAACGCCAAAGAACTTATGGCTATGGAAGAAATCGACGGCGGTTTGATCGGCGGTGCCTCCTTAAAAGCAGTTGATTTTTCGCAAATCGTAAATTACAATAAGTAATTGCAATTTGATAAAAATTTTTAATTAAATTAAAACCGCAAGGTTTAAATAAAATATAAAACCGTAGGGAAGGACGATTTATGGTATTTCCTTACGGTTTTTATGTTTTCGTAAAAGGGGGCAGAATAAAACTAAACCCGTTTTTTTGTTTTGTTTTTTGAATTTTTTATTGCGTATTGATTTTTTCTGCTTTTCCGATTTTTCGATTTTGAATTTTTCGATTTTGAATTTTTTACTTCGTGTCGTCGTGAGAGTTTACCGATATTTCCGTTTTAACCATAAAATTTTTTAGGGGTATTTTTTTATATTCTTCGTAATTTTTATGATGATATTTATAGGTCATGTTGCGAATGCCGAATAGGTCGATTTCGCGACATAGCATGCGTTCGGCTAATTCGTTAACGGTCGAGGTAAGGCTGTATTCGAGGGAATTTAAAAAATCTTCGGGAACGGTGGCGCGCCTGCCGAGTGAGTTGTTTTTACCGTCCGAAGATTCGTCCAACATTCTGACGGTAACCGAAAGGTTAAAAATAATTTGCGGTTTTACGCCGTAATTTAGGCTTATTTTATGGCGACTGTCAAAAACTTCCAACGCAGCCTTTTCGTCCTCGGAAACTACGGGTAGCACTATTCTGTCTGCCGAAAGATGCAATAAATTATAGACTATGGTTTCGTCGCCCGATAAAATATCGACAATTTTACCGTCTTTAAAAATTGCCGTTCGGGAAGCGTCGAAAACCGCCGTCGGCGTTTTTTGGGAGTCGTCGCTTTCACCGCCACCGCTTCCACCGCTTTTTCCGCTTTTTCCGCCTTCGGCAAGGGGAATATTAGATAAAAGTCCGCCTATAAGCCCGTTATCGCTTGTATTATCGTAATAAAACGAGGTCGTTGCCGAACTACTGTCTTCCTGTCCTAAGGCGTCGTTTTTTATTTTCAGATAGGGCATATAACCGCAAGCGTTTCTGCCGTGGTTGGATTCGCAAAAAGATTTTACCGTGGTATCCATTACGGCGGAGGATGCCGCTCCGTTTTCTATAAGTACTTTTTGTATCGCAAAAGAAGAAATGGCGTCAAGAGGCGTCGGCGTCGACAAAAAGTTTTTTGCATCGCCGTCGCACACCGAAAGAAGTGCGGAATTTTGAAAATGTTCGGACGCAAGAATATTGTCCGTTATTGCCGAAACGTCGTCGTATGCCAAATTTTTGCCGATGATTATTACGTTGCAAAAGGCGAGTTTAGGAAACCACCCCGAGTTTTTAGATAAGTTTTCGATGGCGTTCATAACCGTTTTTCCTTTCGCGCTTATTAAAGTGTCGTCGTTTACGAGGGCTTGTTCGGTTGCCTGCGGTACACCTATTTGTGCGGTAATTTCTATATCGTCACCCGATTTATCTATGCCGAGTGCCACTATTATTGCCGTTTTTTCTATATCGATGAGCGAAAAATCGTTGGAAAAGAAAAAAATCGATAAAATCAACGCTATCAAAATAACTATTCTGTGCTTAATACGGTTGTGCATTTTTTCTCCTTTGGAATAAGCAGTAACAAAAAGGGTAAAAGGTATCCGAAAAATATGAATACGTAACTAAAATATGTCGAAAAAACTTTCAGTACGGCAAAAAGTTTTCCTCTGAAAACGAGGGTGAACGCTGCAAGCGAAAAATTGACGACGATTGACGGGATTAAAGCTTTTTTTAGGTTGAAAACCCTTTCAAAACATTTCGTCGAAAGATAAACGGGCATGGTTATGGCAAACACTTGCGAAAACATCAGTAAAAATATGGCAAGGTAATCTATCCTCGTGGAATTCGTAAGTTTCAAACTGTATACGGTAAGTTCCGCCGTTGCAAAAAACCTCGTGTCGGCAACCGAACCGAACGCCGAATAGAACACGACCATAAAAAATATTACGACTACACTTGCGCCCGCATAACTTAAAGATATCTTTAAAGTTTGATTTTTTTCCTCTTTAAAATGACCCAAAAACAGCAAAACGTAAACGCTGTCCGAGAACCAAATTACCGACTTAAAAGTACCGATAACGGGCTTATAGGTCGGTTTTTGTATAATCGGGAGCATGTTCGTAAAGTCCGCCGTAGGGACGGATAACAAAAAAGTCAAAAGTATACCTAACGCCGTAAGATATATACAGGCGTCGGCGCATCTGCCGAGGATTTTAAGCCCTTTAAGCGATTGATAAAAGGAAAGAATGAAAAAGGGCAAAAATACGTAAGCCGAAGGTGCTATTTCGTATAGGGTGTTTTGTATATAGTCTTGTTGTTCCAAAAGGGTTACGAGTGCTTTTAAAATAAAATAGACACCGTACCCGAAGTAAACGGCTTTAGCAAAAAGGGGAGAAACTTTGCTTTCCAAAATGTTATACACGGTGCGGTTATCGTGTTTTTTGCACAGTGCCATGGCAATAAAAATTACCGCTATATCAAAAACAAACCCTAAAAGAGCGGAAACCCACAGTCTTTCGTCGGCAAACCCCGCCAACACGGACGGCAAAAGAGAAATTTTGGTTGCGGGCATAAAAGCAAGAAAAATAAAGCATATTTGCCTTACCTTTATTTTATTTTTTTCGTTCAAACTCATCATATTTCATTCTTACCTTATTTTTGGGTTTTACCGATAACGGACGCCTTGTCATAGACGTTACGTCGGTTATTAAAAGAGTGTCTTTCAAATCGGGCGTTTTCATGGGTGCAAATGGTGCCAAAACGGGGACGTCGAAGTTTTCGAGTGATGATAGATATATAAACAAAAAACAGGTCAAAAGTATTAATCCGTAACCGCCGACGGTTCCCGCAACTAATAGATATACGAGGCGTAAAAAAGACATTGAATCCACAAGTTCGGGAACGGTATAAAGACAAATCCCGGATAGTGCCATTATCATTATCGTAGGCGTTGAAACTATGCCCGCTTTTACCGCCGTATCGCCCAAAACGAGTGCGCCCACGACGGACAAAGCCATGCCGACGTATTTCGGCATTCTTACGCTTGCCTCGTTTAAAATTTCAAAAATCAAAAGGGTGAAAAACATTTCGAAACTGGGAGAAAGGGGAATGCCTTTTATACTGTTAACTATCGTAAGCAAAAAGTTCAGCGGTATAATTTGAAGATGAAAAAGTTGCGCCGAAACGAAAACGGACGGCAAAAACAGTGCGATAAGTATTGACAAAAACCGCAAAATACGTTGCATGTTCGCGCGGTAATGGTTTTGAAAGTAGTCTTCGCTCGACTGAAAATCTTCTATAAGAAGGTAAGGCACGGTTATTGCGATGGGCGAGCCGTCAACGAGTATTCCCACTCTGCCTTCCAAAAGTTTTGCCGTTAAAATATCGGGTTTTTCGGTGTTGCCGACTTGTTTTACGAGGGAAAGTTTGTGGTCTACTATGAATTTTGCCACGTAAGAACTGTCGGGTATTCCGTCGATGTCTATGCTTTTTATGCGTTTTATAACTTCAGATACGATGCCGTCGTCGGCAATGTCGCCGAGGTAAATTACCGAAACGTCGGTTTTTGTGTATCTTCCGACGGAGAGATTTTTAACTTTAAAATTCTCGTTTTTTATTCTTCTGCGCATAAGTCCCAAATTGGTCTTTAAATTTTCGGTAAACCCCTCTCTCGGTCCTTTAACCACGGCGGACGTAGGAGGCTCGGATATCGCGCGCGAAGTGTATTTTAACAGATCGACGGAAACCGCTTTGTCGTCGTTTTCCAAAAAGAGAACCGCCTTTCCCGAAACGACTTCGGTTATCGCCTCGGTAAACTCATAGAGCAACTTGGATTGAGGACTGAAAATTTCCTCCGAGACTTTTTCCGCCGTAAGATTTTTCTTTTCGTTTAAGGGTGATAAAACAAGTTTTCCCAAACCCTCTTTATCGGTTACCGAGTCGAGATACGTTATAAAAGCCTTTTGTCGCTTTGTAGTAAACTCAAAGATAATAACGTCTGACGAGTCAAGCCGATTTTTTATAATTTCGAGATTTTTTGAAAGGTCTTTAAAAATCTTCATAGTGTTAGTGTGACTTTTCCGCTTAAATTTATGCAAAATTTGTCATAACCTTATTGACAAAATCGAAAACGGCTATATAATTACGATGACGCTTGGAAAATATATACGGAGGTGCGGAAGATGAAGTGTTTTTTATATAAATTTAAGAATCGTTTCAGAAAAAGACTTGAAGACAAACGAAGAATGCTTTTCTAAACCTTTCCGCGCCTTGAGGGTGGTTTTAAGTGCATGAAGTCAACATTTTGAATCTAATTAAAAACGCAAGTGCGGAAATAGTGGTAGCGGCGGCGATATCGTGCGTAATAACACTGATTTACAGTTCGTCTCATAAGCTTTCATCTAAAAAATTCTTTATAATATCATTCATAATAGGAACTGTCGGTTGTTTTTTGCTATCATTATGTACGAACGGTTTTTCCGTTACGGCGCAGGCGATAAAAAATTCCATTTCGAGCGGTACTCTTTCGGTAACGGTTACGGCTTTCATTAAGCGTTTTGCGTTTATATCTTCGGACGACGTAAAAGCCTCTCTTCAACAACTTTTGTCAAGTATAATTTTGTCCGACAAACTTGACGAGGTCGTTGACGAAATCATAGAAAAATTACGTAGCGAAACGAGCGAAGTAACGCTATCCGAGCTCAAGTCGATTATAAAAGAAAATACCTCTTTATGCGACGACGAAAAACTCGACGAAGTTTGCCGAATCGTTATGGAAGCACTTGAAAAACACGATAAAACTTAATAGAAAACGCGACCCGAAGCGAGTTTTTCCTTGCTTTATCGTCGCGTTTTTTCTTATTTTTGCAAATTTTACTTTGAGTTTAACAGTTAATCGTGTTAAAATATATAAAAGGAAAAAATATTTATGCTGTACCAAAACGTTTTTTTTGATTTATACGGCACTTTAGCCGACATAAGAACGGATGAAACCATGCCTTTCGTGTGGCGGATGACTGCCGATTTATATAAGCGTTACGGCGCGGAATATTCCGCCGACGAACTGAAAAAGTCCTTCTATAAGTCGATTAACGGCATGTTATCTCAAAAAGAAGATACTTTTGAAGTGGATATTTTAAAAGTTTTTGAAGAACTTTTTACCGTTAAAGGAGTAAAGGTCGATGAAGAAACGTTGCCTTTTATCGCTTACGAATTTAGAAAGGCGTCGACTATATTTTTGTCTTTATACGATGGTGTCAAAGAGGGCTTACAAAAACTAAAAAAAGAGGGCAAAAGGCTTTATTTATTGTCAAACGCACAGTCGTCTTTTACCGTACCCGAACTAAAAACCCTCGGCATTTACGAAGCCTTCGACGATATATTTATCTCGTCGGACTTCGGAGTTAAAAAGCCCGATTATAAATTTTTTGAAATACCGTTTAAAAAGTACGGTTTGAAAAAAGAAAATTCGATTATGGTCGGAAACGACGGAACTACCGATATTTTAGGGGCAAAAAACTTCGGAATCGATAGTTTATACGTCAAAACCGAGATTTCGCCCGATGAAGGCTTGCCTCCTTCCGATTATTGCATTTTAAAATACGATTTTTTCAAAATTTTAAAAATACTGTCCTTATAATGCTTAAAAAGAAAAAATACCAATAAAAAGAAAAGATAAATAATAAGAGAAAAAACTGAAACAAAGATAAAAAAGCAAGCGATAGTTGGTCTTTACACCGACTACCGCTTGCTTAAATTTTTAACGGATTAGTATCAATAAATGTAATTTTTAGATAAAAAGTCAGGCTATAAGTCGATTATTCGCACTTTTTCAAGAACACAGTCTTTCCCGCCAAGGCGTAAGCGTCATTTGGCGAAGCATAGTCGTACAAAAAATCAAGAGTCAACATATCGTTTTCGTAAGTATAATCGCCCAAACAAATACAGAACGTATTATCGGTTTTAATAAGTTCGCTTTGTACGGTTTGTTTCGTTGAGTCTTTATATATACCGAAAGTCGCTTCTCTTTCGGATAGGCGTAATAAAATATCCGTGCTTAAGCCGTTTACCGAAAGAATCCCGTAAACGGCATGGATACCTCTCGTTTGAATTTCGATTTTTACATTTGCGTCTTCGCCGCACCATTTAGCGGTTTGTTTATAGAATTCGTTTTTATTAAAATCACACGCCGATAAAGAAAGGGTAAAAGATATAGTAATAATTACCGCTATCGATAACGAGATCGTTTTTTTAAAGAGATTTAACATCGTAATTCCTCCTTAATCAATAGTCGTATCTTTTTAGAACGATTTTTTTATCGTCGAAATGTTCATACTTGTTGTCGGGAAGATATTTAGTAAAGTAAGACAGGGTAAGTTTCTTTTTATATCCGCTATAACTACAAAAAAACCACTTTGAGTCGTGATTTCTTAAATTTGAAAGCCAATTAGCGTCGCTTGTATCTATTTCGTCGATTTTATAAAATATCAGCGAACCGGTAGGGCTAAAAGCATAGATTATTACGTCCGTTTTCGTACCGTCAATCGTTATACTTCCGTTTAAATAGGAATAACTGTCTCCGCGGGTGGTTATTATAAAAGTCATATCTTCGCTTTCGTACACCCAATTAGCCCGGAAGTCGTAAAACCGCGGACCTGCGCAACCGCAACCGATAAAAGGCGACGTCGTCGCCGATAAACAAACGATTATCGCAATCGCAATACAAATTTTTTTAATATATCGATTTTTCGTTATCATAATAATTACCTCGATTATCGAATTTACTGAGCGTTACGGTTCAATTTACGATAACGTAACCAACGATGAATTTATAAACATTATTATAAATAAACTCAAATATATCCGTTGTTGTTACTTGATTTCTATTATTAAGTGCGTTATATTCGCCTAAAGAGCGATTAAAATAAAATGTATGACCACCACCATCATTTTGATTCCACCTTGCCATGATAAAATTTGTGTTTGAAGTCGAAGTTACAGCCCTATTGAATTTATTCCACGATACATATTTTCTATAACGGATGCCTTTTCTATTAAAATACCTATATAGTCTTAAAGGATCAGAACCTAAGTGTCCCCACCCAAAAGCAAATTCAATCCACCATTTTTCAAAATCATAAATAGTATTTGATAAAAATTCCGGCGAGCCCAATGCAATTTGTAAATTATATGCGGCGGCAACGGCACATCCAACCCTATTAAATGTAGTAAAACCAAACCGATAATCCTCAAATAAGGTATCGTTTTGATCCACAATAATACTTCCCAAATCTAAGCCGGTTCCTGAAGAAGAAATTTCCAAACTAGAGTTATGTGCATAATTTGTTCTGGCTTTGATTTGTTCAGCTACATGTGAAACAATAACATAAGTGCAAATTAGCGCAGCAACGCAAAGGAAGAAGCTACCCCAAGGGCCGATCCGCATTACAGTAGATTTCTTGCTATTACTTAACGCATTAGTAGGTTGATAATATGTCAGTTTAGTTAAATTATCAACAGAATACAACGTTTTTATTTGCTTTGTCGTCGTAGTATTGTGTCGGCTGAAGATATTATCATCCTCCTCAATAATTCCAAGCAACAAATCATTTAAAGCAGCGTCGTCTCTATAAAAATTCACATAGTAATTTTCATCGTTAATTGAGAGTACTGGAGCAAGTTCACCATATTCGCCTAAATATGTTACGGTACTCACATTGCCAAAATCAAAGTTTGAAACATAATTAAATTCCAAACTGTCAGCATCAAAAGTTGTTGTAAATGAAAGGGGCGAAACCGTTGATATGATTTCACAAACACAAGATAAGCTAACATCACCTGTTTCGGTCGTTTCTAATTGTACAAAATCTTCAACAAATACTTGATTGAGTACATCTGTGTAATCAACTGTATCGTCGATTACATCAAAGGAACTATCGTCTTCATAGTCATCGTCTTGTTCAAGAGCATAAACCGACATAATTCTTTCCGACGTTTTAAATCGCAAACCGTCCGATGCAAAGTTCGTGAGCATGATCAATGCTAAACATACTGCTAAAAACATAATAAGCTTTTTAGCAAAAAAGTGCCTTTCAAACATAAATAAAATACCTCCGTTTTTTTTGCAAGGATATTCGCCTTGCCCTTACGCCTTTATTATATGGTCGGTAAATATCGTTGTCAATACTTTTCGGTAAAAAATAATTCTACTATTAGTTGCATTTTAATAAAAAAATCGCTTTTTAAGCGAATTTTGGTTTTTTACGCTGAAAAACCGCCCGAGATTTTCGGACGGTTTTTGCTTGATAACGGGCTTATAGCCCTACTTTTGATTGTTTTAAAGCAGGAATGAAAGTAAAAGACGAAAGAGCAACATAAAATACTACTTCCCGGTAGAGCCGAAGCCGTTTTCACCGCGTGCGGTTTCGTTAAGGGTATCGGTTACCGAAAAATTTGCTTTTTGATAGGGTGTAAAAACCATTTGGGCAATTCTGTCGCCGAGTGATATAGTTCTCGCTTCGTCGCCGTGGTTTAAAATAGCGACGAGGATTTCCCCGCGATAGTCGCTGTCGATGACGCCTACTTTATTTGCGGGTGCCAAATCGCTTTTTATAGCCAAACCGCTTCTTGCGTAAATAAGCCCTACGTAGCCGACGGGAATTTCAACGGATATACCCGTTCTTATAAGCACGGTTTTATGGGGGAGAACGATAGTGTCTTCCTGTGCGGAATACAAATCCGCCCCCGCAGAAAATTCCGAACCGTATGTGGGAATTTTTGCCAAATCGGACAATTTTTTGATTTTTACGTTAAAGTCGTTCATAATGGGTTCCGTTTAATTTGTTATTTATAGTTCGATTATACCAAGTTTAAAGGCTAACTGTCAATAAAAAACGCCGATAAATAATGACAGAGATACTACTTTTAAATTATAACGTTTTTTTAAAAAGGGTATTGTAATTCAAAGTTTTTCGTGATATAATAATTTCATCGAAAAAGTATGGGGTTATTTTAGGCGACGAAAATAACACGGAGGAATTTATGCAAAACAAATTATCTAAAGGCAGGCTTTTGGACGAAAAGGGCAATTTGTGCGAAGCGGGTTACGCTTTCGACGCGGTAAAAACTTACGACCGTAAAGATATAAAAGCGGGAAAATTGCGCATTAAAGAGTGGGATTACTACCTTATAACCGACGGAAAGTACGCCGTCGCACTTACGATTGACGATAATTCTTATATGAACCTTGCGTCGGTAAGTTTTTTGGATTTTGAAAAAAGGTCGTATATAACCAAAAGCGAAATAGGCTTTTTCTCTTTCGGTAAACTGAATTTTCCGTCATCTTTTAGCGAAGGCAACCTTTTTTATAAAGGCAAAAAAGCCGTCGGAAGTTTTGAAAAAAATAAAGACGCAAGGACGCTAAAGTTTACCTATAAAAAATTCGACGGAGAAAAGGACTTTTCCTGCCAATTCACCCTTTTTGACGAACCGCGCGACAAAATGGTTATCGCAACCCCTTTTAATAAGCCCAAACATTTTTACTATAACGCAAAAATAAACTGCATGAGGGCTTCGGGCTTTTTCAAAATAGGCGATACCGTTTATAATTTCGACGACTCGGTAAGCTTAGGCACCCTCGACTGGGGTAGGGGTGTCTGGACGTATAAAAACGAGTGGTATTGGGGCAGTATGCAATGTTACCTCGACGACGGAAGGCGTTTCGGTTGGAACATCGGTTACGGGTTCGGAAACACCGAAAAGGCTTCCGAAAACATGCTGTTTATAGAAAACGACGCCCACAAACTGGATAAAGTGTTTTTCAATATTCCCAAAACTTCCGACGGCAAATTCGATTACATGTCCGAATGGACTTTTAACGACAACGAAAACCGCTTTAACATGCGCTTTAAACCGCTTATCGACAGGTACGATTATACTACCGCGGTGGTAATATCGAGCCTTCAACATCAAGTTTTCGGCGTGTTTTCGGGAGAGGTCGTTTTGGACGACGGCACTGTTTTAAAAATCAAAGACAAAATATGCTTTGCCGAACACGTAAAAAACAAATGGTAAATTTGTATAGGTAAATCGACGTAGCGTAAATTTACGTCGATAGACTTACATAAACAAAGGCAAGTTTATATCGGTAAATTTATATATACAAAGGTAAATTTATAAATACACTTGTAAATTTATATGGCGTAAGACATAAATTTTTATATAGAAAAAGGGCTAATGCAAATCGGTTGAATTTGCAATAGCCATTTTGTTTTTTGACGTTTTTTTGAAGGCTTTGCCGAGTTGTTTCGAGGCTTTACGGCAAAGAAGCGAAAGCCGCGTAACCGTCAAAATTACCTAATCGCAAAAGCCGTATAATTGCCAAAATCGTATAATCACCGCCGATTATTAAATAATCGAGCGATGCACTTTTTTATCGTGCGATAAAAAAATCTAATGAGTTTACCAATTTTCGAAAGATAAATCGTCGTATTCGTCGAGCATGTTTTGAAGTTTGGTTAAATTATTGGAATTATCGATAAAAAGGGAGACTTGGTCTTTGCTCGTAAGACAATTCTTTTTGACGTCTTTCCAAAAGTCAATTATATCCTCCCATTCCTCGTACCAATCGGAAGAAGTGTAATTGCTTTCAATCGTTTTTTCGCTATCGAACTTCGCAATAACCGCGGAAGCGTCGTCGTTGAATCTTACGACTATTTTTTTGGAATACGCAGTAAGTGCGTTATTAAAAGCGGTTATTTCTGCTTTAAACAAAGTTTTGGATTCTTTGTCAAGCGAGCTTATAAGCTTTTCGGTTGCTAAGTATTTTTTATTCCAAGCAAACACGTCGGCTGTCGTTGACTCGTCGAACTTTTCGGTTTTTTCGATAATGTCTGCGGTGGTGGAAGTAATCTCAACCTTTGTGTACTCTGCTTTCACTTGGTTGTACTCTGCTTTCGCTTGGTTGTACTCGGCAATTTCGGTTAACAAATACATCTTCTGCTCGTTGTTAAAAGAGGAAATTTTAGAGTTTAGTTTGGTTAATTTAGAGTCTATTCCGCTTAGGGTAGCACTGTCGGTGTTGGTGTAATTTTCGGTAACGGCAATAAGATTTTTAGTCAAATCGATAATTTCGAGTTTCATAGAGTACATCGAAATCAAAGAATTATAGTAAGTATATTTTGCATAGGCACTTAAAGCCGTTTCATCGAAGGTCGCAACGAGTGTGTTTAAAGCGGTCATCTTTGCGGTGAAGTCTTCGTAAGTAGAGTAGTTTACGTCTAATGAGGCAAGCTCTTTATCGGCAACACGCAAAGCAACTTGTCTGAAACCGAAGCTTCCGTTGTATTGATTGACGAGAGAATTCAATAAGTAGGCGGTACCGATGAAGGCGTCGTCCTTTTCAAAGGGAGCGTCTTTTACCGTGTTATAGTAGGTGCTATACAAAGTCTTATTGGTATTATAAAATTCGTTCATTTCGTCGACGGAAGGTAAATCGTCTTCGTCTGCCGTTACAAAATCGTTCAGCGTTTCAATGACGGCGTTAAATTTCGCCAACGCAACGGTAGAATAGGCTTTTGTCGCACGATTAAGTTCGCCTTCGAGTTTGTTTAAGTTTTCTTCCGTCAAATTTGCCTTATACAAAGACTTTGCAGTCGTATTTAAAGAGATGAGGCTTGAAAGGTAAGTTTTAAGTTGGTCAAGCGTCATCGAAGATAAATCCTTCGTCGTGTCGAGTTTTTCTACGTCCGTGTTAAACTTTGATAATTTCGCACTTTCGTTTTGGGTGCGTTTTTCAATGTAAGAGTTTAGCGCATTGCTGTTATCTTCTTTGCATTTAAGTTCGACGTATTTTAACTGATAGTCGTTTAACTTGTTGTAACTAGTGTTAAGCGTAGAAATCGACTTAGTAGAGTCGGATGCAAGGGTAATAAATTTGTCCGCCGAGGTGAAAGCGTTTACGTATTCGGTGTACAAATCTTTATAATTATATACGTAAGCCTTTTGTTCGTCCGTAAGGGCGTCGTATTTTGCCTGTAATGCTTGCGCATAGTCTTCTAAAACGGATACCAAATCGTCAGAAGTTAATTTAGATAATGCTTCGGATACGACAAAGTCTGCACCGTCAAACCCGTCGCGAACGACGGATGCTTTTTCGTCGTCTTTAAGTATGGCGTCTATATCGACGTCGTAAGTATAGTCCGAAGGGTCTTCGAGTGCTATACCCAATTCAATTACTTTCTTTTCGGGATAAGTTTTGCCTTCTACGTAAGGAACTTTACCGCCGACCGTAAAAGCGGTTACCGTTAGCGTCAAAGCTTCGTCCTCGGGCGATACGTTTAATTCTACGTTTGACAAAGGAGCGTTGTTGATACCGAACATGCCGGGAAGCATTGCCGCTGCCGAGTGACCGAGATTTTGAGCGATAAACGTCGGAAGTTTGTTCCAAAGGGAACGAAGTTTTGTAAGTGCGGTTTCGTTAGGCGTTATGGTTAACATATCGTTTGAGTAGCGTACGTCTAACATGTCGAATATCTCGGCAATCGTTGCGCCTATATTACTTTCTTCGCCGTCGTCATCGTCGTCGCTTAATAAAGATATGTCGAATTGCTTTATGAAATAAGGTTGTTCGACTTCGTTTACGGTTTTATATGCCACCGCGTACAAATTGCCGTTTTCAAAGTACACGGAAATATGACTTGCGCTTGCCAAGGCAACGAGTGCGTCGGGGATATCCGAAGAATAATTTTTAGCAAAGGTTATTACGTTTCCGAGTGTCGGCAATATAGTTAAGTCCATTTGAGCCTTGAAGGCTTTTACGGGATTTGTCTCTTCGGTGTCGTAAATTAAATTGACTTGACCTTTTACCGCCGCATCCTCACTGTCAAAGGTGTTGAAGGAGCCCGATAAATCCAAGTAAAAACTTGCGCCGAAGCCGATTTCCGTCGAATATTCTTCTTCGTTTATTACTTCATCGTACTTTTCGTCGGACAAGTTCAATTTTGCCGTAACCTTTAATTTTTCGGTTTTTAAAGTTGCGGTTGCCGTGCCTATGGTCGCTCCGGGGAGATACAATTCGGCTTGTAACGAGAAATTTTCCTTGTTTTCGGCTAAACCGTATTTGTTGAAGAAGTCGAAGGCTTGATCGTTTAAATCATCGGAAAGCGTAACGATATAGGTGCCGTCTTTATCTTGACTTTTGACAATTTTAAGTACGTCGCCGAGTTTTAAGTTTTCTATTTCTTCTACGTCTGCCTCTTCATCGTTTTCGGGAGCGGTAAAGGCGTATTTTTTACCGAGGAAGTTTACGTAAAATTTACCGTTTTGATAGGTGCAAGTAAGCTTATCGCTACCGAAAAGGGAAAGTTTTGCTTTTATAGCGTCTAAAACGTCGCTTTCGCCGGAAACTATTTTGTCTACGTCGACAGCGAAGTTTACCTTGAAATTCAAGTCTACATCGCCGATGCTCAAAATGCCGTTTGCCGTTACGCCGTGGGTTACGTCTAACGAAAGCAAAGCGTTTACGACGGCTTGTGCGTCTTGGTCTACCACGTCGTCATCGTCCTCTTCGATTACGGTGGGGGTGGTGCCGAGGGCTTCGTTGAATTTGTCGGTGTCGGGAATTTCTTTAACGTTTGTAAAGTCGAACGTAGTTAAAAACTCTTCGGTGCAAGATACCGTGCCGAGTACCGTTACGTTAACGTCGTAATTGCTTTTATATTTTAACGAAACGGGGGTAAAATTCTTGTTTACCGTTAATTCGAGCGTGGTGTCGTCGGTAAATGCGGGGAACCCGTTTAAACCGCCGAACTGACGCATTTGATATACGCACAAAGCGTGGGCGGTGTCCTTATCGAGAACCATGGTAAAGGTAACCGTGTCGTCTTCGTTTAATTTGTGCGTTATGTAAGTAATGGTGTTGCGATTATATATGTGCGCGCTTAAAAGTTTTGAAGGAGTTACGCCGTAGGTGTTTGCGTAGTCTTCGTAGGTGTGGTTGGAAATTTCGCCGTCGTCCTCGCGCATGGCAACGTTCGAGCCTTTTTCAAACGCTTCGTGCTTTAAATTGACGAAGGTGGAATTGGAAAGGTACTCGGTATAGTATTCGTCGCCGTTTTTGATAAATACGCTCGACGTGTTTTGCTCGTAGCGTATAAAGCCTTTTTGCGCTACGGATTTTCCCGTACCTTCGGAAGAATATCCGGAAGACTTTTGCAATTTTCCGAGAACGGCGAAAACTGCAAGTTTGTCGTCGATTTCACCCGGGGTACCGCTTACCTCGGTCAATACGGTGTCTTTACTTACCTGAACGTCGGGCGTCGTATTCGTCGAACAGGCTACGAAAGCCGTCATGCAAACGATTAGTATCGCCGTAAGTAAAGTTACAAGTGTTTTTCTCTTCATGGGTTTAACTCCTTTGAAAGTTTTCTCTTCGTAACGAAGCAAGCAAGTTTTCCTTTTGCAAATGCAAAAGGCACTTGTTTCGTTTTTTCGTGTGCTATTTTATTCCATAAGAGAAAAAACATCAAACAAAAAACGGCTTTAAACGGTATCGTAAATCAAAAAGCCGTTCTCTCCTTTAAAAATGCCGTTCTACGGTTGAAAAACCTCACTCTCCGAATCGGAGAATTTGTCGAAAATCATTGACTTTTTGGGTTTTTTGTGGTAAAATTCAAATATGAGTAGCAATTTAGACGATGTTTTAAAAAGAAAAGAGACAGAGGATATTGCCGACGTCGATACCGATCTCGATAAAAAAGAAGAGGAAAAATCGGGCTATATGACCGATATCGAGAAAAATATTGCTAAAAACATTAAAGCGTTACGGATTAAAGCGGGGTTAAAACAGTCCGATATAGGCGAAAAAGTTTCTTATTCGGACAAAACTGTCAGTAAATGGGAAAACGGTTCCTCCGTCCCGGATATTTCAACGCTGTGCGCGTTAGCCGAAATCTTTCATTTGACGGTGGACGACCTCGTAAAACCCGATGCGGTATCTAAATATACGGCAATAACAGACAGTCAAACAAAGGAAACGCACGCCAACGAGATAGCCATGCTTTGTTTGAGCGTTCTTACCGTGTACATGATAGTCGTTTTCGTTTTCGTTGCCATACTCGTGCTTCGCAATTACGATTTTTGGCAGTTATTCGTGTGGGGCGTTTGTCCGAGTGCTTTATTGGTTTATAGGTACAACCGCAATAACGATAACGTAAAATGGGTTAACACACTCTCGCTTTCCTTGTTTTTGTGGTCGCTTATCGTGGCAACCTTTTTGCAATTATTGTCGGCAAATTTGCAATTATGGCCGATATTCTTCCTCGGAATACCTTTACAGGCAATGATAATTATTTCGACCCTTTTCAGAACAAAAAAAAGTACGAATAAATCGTAGATTTTTGTAATCACGGGCTGTTTTTAACGAAAAAATCTCTGACGAGATTACGATATTTTTACGAGATTATATCGTTTTGATTAATTTATTCAAAAAAACGGAGGTTGCTTTTTCAACCTCCGTTTTTTATAAAATCCGTCGATAACGGGCTTATAGGCGGGTTTTTTAATATAAAGTTCGTTTTTTAAACGAGTATTTAAACCTAAACCCGCCTTGTTTTATAGAGGACAGATTTAAAACTAATCTTGTTCTTCGTAATCGAAGCAGGAGCGCGTTTCGA
Organism: Parasutterella excrementihominis; assembly: GCA_963650915.1. GTDB lineage: Bacteria > Bacillota > Clostridia > Christensenellales > Borkfalkiaceae > UBA4636. The sequence continues at coordinate 23,669 of CAVJMJ010000003.1, forward strand.
CGAATGGGCGAACGAAAGTGTCGGCAACGCTAACGTGCATGGGAGCGGTTTTGTAGGCGTTTAAATCTTCGACGGTTTCAAAAGTCGAATCGAGCATCATGTCGGCGTTTGACGACAAAAGCCCGTCTATGCGTACCGTAAGCGAAGTAAGCCCCTTAATTTTTCCGACTAACGATTCGAGGTTTAATTTTGCTTTTGCTTTTATAAGTTGCTTTTCCGAAAAAGAGTATTCTTCTTTAAGTTTCCAAATTATTACGTGTTTAATCATAGGGTACCTCTTTTTTATTTTTATTTATCACGGTCATTTTACCACGATTTAAAGGCGATTGCAAGGATAGCAAGGCGTTTTTTATAATTCTTAAAAGCTGTCAAAAACGAAAAAGTCAAAAACGAAAAAGTCGAAAAGCCTAAAAATCCAGAAAAGCCTAAAAATTCGGAAAAAATTTTTTCGGTCGGTGTTTTGGCGGTAAATAACCGTTGGCTTAGCGGATAACGTTTGATTTAGCAAAGAGCCGTTGACTTGGTTCGGCATGGCGGATAATCGTTGACTTATTTTTTAAAGGATGGTATGATATTGGTGACTTTAAAATTTGCGGAGAAGTATGAGCGACGTTTTTAAATGCACGATTTGCGGTTTTACCGCGGAAGATGATAAAAAAGAGTTAGACCATTGCCCCAAATGCCTTTCAAAACGACACGAGGTCGACTTTGAAGGTTACGAGTGCGGGGGTGTAATGGAACCCGTTTCGGTGTGGGTAAAGCCTAACGACGAATGGGAGATAATTTTTAGGTGCAAAGTTTGCGGTGAAATGGAAAGTAGTTCGGTTTTTCAAGACGACAATTACTTGAAACTTATATCGATTGCGTCGAAACCGCTTGCCGAACCGCCTTTTCCCATTGAAAAAATAGAGGAACTAAACAAACTTGCCGGCACGAGCGGAAGTATGGGAGAGGGTAAAAATGAACAGGGAAAATAAAAGACGCATGTACGATAAAAAATACTTCCAAAAACATCCTTGTCTCGACCCCTTTACCTGCAAGGCTTGCGGAAGACCCGTTTTGCCCGACGGCGCGGGAAGCGAACACAGAAACCACTGCCCCTATTGTTTATACAGCGTTCACCTCGACAACGTCCCCGGTGACAGAGAGTCCGATTGCCACGGCAAAATGGAACCTATCGGCGTGTGGGTGAGAAAAAACGGCGAATGGGCGATAATTCACAGATGCACGGTGTGCGGAAAAATATCTTCCAATCGCGTTGCGGCGGACGACAACCCCATGAAACTTATGGCGCTTGCCCTTCGCCCCTTTAAAAGCGAAAAGTTTTCAAAAACCAAGTTAAAGGGTATGGTGGAGTCCATGGAAGCCGACAGTCAATTAGACGATTAAATTAGCGATATAGAGATAAAAAAAATACCGTTTGTAAGTTTTTCGGCATTTTTTGGGCGCCCGTTTTCGGAAATCACGATCACAATAACAATTTTTCTATTTTATACGAGGGTATAAGGTTGACTTATGCCTTAAAATCAAGTTACGGTTGTTATTACGATGAAGAACTTCTCGGCGTAACGGTGCTTACCGTCGGAAAAACGGGGGGTAAACGACTTATACCACGTTTTTTGGAAAAAATAATCGGTAGGGGATTGCTACATTAACGACGGTTAAAACGATAGAGCTGTTTTTACCGTCGTAAAAACAAGCGAAAAGCGAAAAATAAAAAACAAAAAATAAAAAATAAAAAAATAAAAATCCGAAAGGCTCTTTTTAAGGGCTTTTCGGATTTTTTTATGAACATTAAGGCGGGTTTTTTACTTTTTAATCGGTACGACTGCCCGCTTTAATTTTATATGACGCCTGCGGTTTTAATTTAGCGTGTGCGCCTGCGGTTTTGACTTTTGCGTGGTTTTTTAGCACTTTTTGCGTGGTTTTCCGCACTTTTTGCGGTGTTTTTAGCACTTTTTAATATTTTTTAATTATTAAAGATTTTAGTTTCGTAACAAGCGGAAGAAATGAATTTTCCTTGCTCGAAATCTCTGCCTAAAACCAAAACTTTGTCGCCGTACACCTGAATATAATAGCCTTGCGAACCGCGAAGGTATTCGCCGAGGGGAATATCGTAACTCGACCACAAATAGGCGACGGAGCCGGTATTGAAAATATTTGGCAAGTCTTTATCCGCAGTGTGTGCGTTACCGACGCTGTTCATATCCCAATGGCTATGACCGTTGAACATATAAACCTGAGGGTATTTTGCCAAAATTTCTCTCAAGCGTTGTTCTTGCATAACGCCGTTCCAGCCCTGACCTTTGAAACTACCCGCAATCGTGTTGTAAATCGACTGGTGAAGATAAACGAAAATTTGTTTATTCGGGTCTTTTTCGGTCGCTTGTTTCAATCTGTTTTCAAACCAATCGAGTTGGGCGTCGGATAAATCTGCGTCAACGGTGCTTTTGTTGTTAGATTCCGAGCCTAAGAAGATATGTGTGAATCCGTTTATTACCTTTTCGTAATATACCGATTCGACGTTGGCGTATTTATAAAAATATTGGATGCGGGACGAGTAAGAACCGCTATACAAATCGTGGTTGCCTATCGAGTAGTAGACTTCGGGAAGCCCCGATACTTTACCTAATATTTCGGCGTTTTTCTTCCATTCGCTTTCCTGCCCGGAGTTTGCTATATCGCCGACGACTATCAAAGCGTCGCTCGAAGGGCAAGTCGATACGACGTCTTGCGCCATCGATTGCAAATGGCTTGCGTGCAGTTCTTTTGCGTCCGAACTTGCCAAATTTTGGTTTACTACGGCAATATGCACGTCCGATACGACTTGAAACTTAGTTAAAATGTCGCCCGTCATATCGTATCCGCAATTTTCGGGTAAATCTATTTGACAGTAGTCGTCGCTTATTCCTAACTTGTTTATCGAATACGCCCTTATTGCCGTGGCGGAGGACGGAATTACCGTGCCTTTTACGAAATTGTATTTAAAGGGGTTGGAACTTATTTTGACTTTTGCAAGGGCTGTCCAATCCTGTAAAATTCCGTCGTCGTTTGCCCAATACAGAAGTAATTCGGTCGCATTGAAGTTTTCCGTTGAAAATTTAACGGTCAAAACGCCGTCGGAAAGTCCCGTGCCTTCATAGGTTTGTCGATAGGTCATGGACGTAGGGGCGACGGGCGCGGTCAAAGCGTCTTTACCGACGGAAAACTCTTGCGTTTTCAGTATCGTGTCCGTGCCTTGGGAGCCGAATAAAACGGCTTTATATTTGACGGCAGGGAAGTTTTTGAATAAAGATCTGCTTTCGCTGAACGTTGCCGATCGTTGAACGATATAACTTTGTCCCGATAAAAATCCGCCGTCGTTGACCGAGTATTTTGCGATGGGCTCGACGGATTTTACGTCGTCGTTCAAGCGGTAAATGCCAACCCAATCGTCGTCGTCGCCGTAAGCGGTCGTAACGATTTCTTCACCCGTCATATAAGAGGATTTAGACACCGTTAAATTGTAGCCGTCGGTATTATTTTGTGTACACGAAGCAAAAAAGTTTAAAGAAGCGACTACGCAAAATGCAATCAGTAAACAACTTGCTCGTTTTGCTAATAATTTCATTATTCACCTACAATTGTAAAGGATACGGTTTTTGCTATGGTGTAACCGCTCGAGTTAAACAAAACCAATTTATAACTGCCTGCGGGCAACTCAAAAAGTTCTTTACGAGTATCGTTTTGGGCAGCCGTTTTGATGTCTTGCCATTTTTCCCCGGAAGGAATACCCGACGTAGTTGCCGTTTCGGAATGCAAAACCTCGAACCAATAAATCGATTGAGCCTCTTCTACGTTATCCGATTCTAAATATAAGCCTACCCAATAATACTTTCCGTCGTTCGGTATGATTGCGGTAACCGATACAGTTTCGCCTACGGTATACTGAGTTTTGGAGGAGGTAAGGCTCGGTTCCGTTGTGTCGGTCGACGGTTTTACGGTAAAGGTAGACGTATAAGCTACCGCACCGCTTGCGTCGAATAAAACGAGTTTATATTCGCCCGCGGGGAGATTTTCGTAATCGCTACGATTATTTTTTTCTTGCTTTTTAATATCGTAAGCCGTACCCGAGGTATGATTTTCGTCCTTTACGTAATACCAATAAATCGATACCACGGTAGAGGAGGGCGTTTCGTCCGCCAAATAAAGACCTACCCAGTAAGTATTAGAACCTGCGTTAGTCGGGCAAGTTGCGGTAACCGATACCGTTTCACCGACGGCATAATTTTGTTTATCCGCCTTAACGGTACCCTTTTCGGTGGAAGAAGAGGCAACTATTTCGATATTTACGATTTTTTCTACCGTATAACCGCTCGTATTGAATAAAACTACTTTGTATTTGCCTACGGGGAGATACACGTATTCTCCGCGCTCGGTGTTGTGGCTTTGTTGTCTGATGTTATAAGACTCGCCGTTTACGTGGGATTCGTCTTTTACGTAGTACCAATAAATCGAGTAATCGGTTTCGACGGTGTCGGTCGGAAGATACAAACCTACCCACCAAGTCTTGTTTTCCGAATTGGCAAACGCCGTTGCGGTTATAATAATGTCTTCGCCCTGTTCAAAGGTGGTTTTATTTACTTTAAGACGATCTACGTTGTCGGGTTCGATGGACAAAACAGCGTAACGGGTTTCTATCGTTTCGCCGTTAAGGGTGAAAGTTGCCGTTATTTGGTAGGTTCCCGCTTCCGTTTGTCCGTTGTTTAGGTAACTTACTTCGACGCCTGTAGGAAGGATTCCTGAAATTAAAATCGAATGTGCGTCGCCGTCTTTTACGAATGCATTGCTTTCAAATTCTATTTGAGTCAAATCGACGGATATTTTCGTCGTCTGACGAACGGTAATCGTAGTTTTATATCTGACGTCGTAACCGCCGTTTTCAAAATAACACAAGGTGTAATTGCCCGCCGTTATCGTGCCGACTTGGTTAAATATTTGTTCCTGCAAACAGACGGTGCGAAGCATTCCGTCTTTATCGGTGTTAAAGGAATACCAATAAAGAGAGGGATCTTTTTCTATGCTCGAATCTTCTCTGTATATGCCTATCCAAGCGTCATTGCCGAGGTCTTCGTCGATATAAGCCGTTACGAAGATTTTTTCGCCCATGGCGTATACTTTTTTGTTGGTGTAAAGTTTGGTTACTTCCAACGTAGCGACGCGTGTTGCGACGACTTCGCCGTCTTTTTTAAAGGTTGCGGTTACCGTTTTCGTTCCGACTTCGGTAAGTGTGTTATCGTCGTACTCAACCGTGACATCAGGGGAAAGCGTACCCGTTATAGCGAGGGAGTGAGCGTTTCCATCATACATGAAAGATTTGCTTTCAAATTTAACGTCGCCCAAATCGATTTCGTCTTCGTATTCGTACACCGTTTCGGCTGTAACCGGCGTTGCTTTATTCCAATCGAAGTTTGAAAAATCGTGTTTTGTGCCGAATACGTTCAATAAATCCATGTAGGATTCGAAACCGTCGTTATATTTTTGAAGTTTTTGATTTTCGTCGAAGTATTCGATGTATTGCAAGTATTTATTCGCTACGCGTTCCGAATATTGAGTATCGATATATTTGTAAACGGTATAGGCGGGTTTTTCTTCGTAAGAAGGAGTCGATGCGTAATCGCTCTTTATCAACCCGAAAGCGGCGTAACTGTCTGTTTCCGTTTTGTTATCTATCGGACGATAATAACTGAACGCTTTAATAGAATCCAACTGAGAAATTTTGTAATATGCCGACGCAATTGTGGCTGCCTGAATATTTTCACCGCCGTAAAGGCTGTCGTTCCAGTAACTCGATACACCCGTTTCCGTCAAATATACGCTACGTACGGTGTTATTAAACTTTAAGTCGTCTTGATTTAAGTAATCGTCGAGTAACTCTATGTTGCTGAGGGTGATTTTAGAGGTGGTTTCGTAATCGTTGGTAATGCCTACGTTTCTACCGCCTTTTAAAGCCTCCGTGATAATGCTTGAGTTTTTATAAGTGTCCAAGTAGTAAACGCCTGCCTGAGCAAGGTGATAGCCGTATACGTGAGGTGCCAAACCCCAATTATAATCGCCTTCGGCTTTGGTTTTTACGTTGAGCCATTCTATCATCTGTTTGGGAACGTAAGCCTGAACGCTGTCACCGACGAGTATATAACCCTTCTGCGCCCACGAGTGGGTTAACGGCATGGTGACCGTGATATCTTCGGAGTATTTTCTCGTAGCCAAATTCGCAAGACGCATAAGACGAGAATATTCTTCCATATAGGTATCGAGAGAGGCTTGTTTTTCGGATATACGGTTGTAATCTTTTGCGTAGTCGATTTCGTTTCCGATTACGTAATTGGAAATATAACCGTTTGCAAAATCGTTTTCGCTGTAACGGTTGGCTATAAATTCTATCATTGCGATGTAATAGTCAAAGCCGTAAGCGTTCGACGTGTTAAGCCCCATAAGTTGGGTGTCTTGAGTGGAATAGGGAGCATAGGTGAGTTTTTGAGGGAAAATCTCCTCGTTGCTTACGGGCTTTGCAATGATTATCGCTGTAATTTGAGCACCGAGTTTATAGTAACTTTTGATTTCTCTGTCCCATGCGTCGACGACGGATTTTTTGAAGTAATAATCCTTTCCGTTTGAGTTGAATTGATAATAATTTTGTTTTTCTTCGTCGGGTAAGGGCAAATCGATTGCTTCGCCGTCCTCGAAAACTTCGTTCGGACGAATCAATTCTTCGACGGAAAGGTTTATCGTGGTGTGTGACGCGCCTAAATCTTTATACGCCGAAACGCCGTTTCCTTCGGCAAACAAACCTTTTTTGGACTTGTTGCTTAAAAGGGGAACGGAGTCGTATTTTGCTTCTATTTCCGTAGTGTAAACGGGTCCTTTGATTATTTTATCGTTCTTAACGAGGTAATATTTGTTGTAAAGGTTGTCGTATTTAACGGTGTCGTCGTCGGTAAGGTATCTATCGAGCGTTACCGTTTTACTCGTGCCGAGTTTGTATTCGCCGACTACGTAATCTTCGATTCCGTTTATCTTGACGATATCTTCGGACAATCCCGAAATCGTGTCGCCTTCGAGGTATTGATAGGCTTTGAGTGCGACTATTTTTACCGTCGAAGAGCCTACCTCTTCAACCTTACTCGTCATTTGTAAGTTGACCTTGTCACTCGTAACCGAGGAGGTCATCGTGATAGCCGATTGCGCCTTGTCGGGATCTAAATCCGTGTGGTCTATAACCGTGCACGATTGTAAGCATACGAATAAAAATATCGTAATTGAGGACATTAAGACGCAAAACAATGCTTTGAGAAATTTGGTTTTCATAAAACTCCCTTCTTTTAGTACTTTTGTGTAACACACTACGGCTAATCGACTGATTTTAATCAATCTTTAATATTTGCCGTATACCGCACATATATTATATATATTTTGTGCGACCGTTTTGTTTGATATAGCGTAAATTTGATAGGTCGTAAACGAATTTTGTCGTTAAACGGCGGTATCGTCGGTGATTTTTTGCGCTATACGGAAGACGATTCGCTTAATTTGCAACGATAAGTATATATTAAGTTACGATAATAGTCAAGCATATTTTAAGACAAACGTGTTTCGCAATACTTTTACAATGTTAAGGTGCTATTTTTAACGCTTTTTGTTGACAACCTCTTTTTTATTTGATACAATAGTATGACCAAAGGGGAATTTTAAAAAAAACATGAAAAAAATATTGATTTTAATGAGCGAAAGGACGGGTACGGGGCATCGCTCCGGCGCAATCGCTATCGAAAACAAGTTGAAGACGCTCGACAATTTTGAAATCAAACAGTTGGATTGTTTTAAAACGATGGGTGTGGTCGGTTCGATAATGGAGGACAGTTATATTCCGTTGACTACCGAGCAGCCTTTTCTTTGGAAAATAAGTCACGGCTTTTCGGAAGTTTTTACCCACCCCTTGCATACGTGGGTTTACAATCGTTGTAAAAAGAAAATGCTTAAAGAAATTTCCGACTTTAAGCCCGATTTGATAATAAGCGACCAATGCATGTTTACGCAGGCAATTTCCAAATTGCTTAAAAAGAACGATTTAAATATTCCTTTTATGATTGCCGTTATCGACCTCGTCGATCCCCCGCACGTATGGCGTGACAAGAATGCGGAGGTTTTATTTTTGCCCACCGAAGAGGTTAAGGAGCAGTATTTGTCCTTCGGCTTTAAACCCGAACAGTTGATAGTTTCGGGCTTTCCCATTCGCGAAGACATAGTTATAAGATCGGAGCCCAAAAAAGTCGGCGACGTAATCGATATATTGATGGTCAACCCTTCGATAAATTTGAGAAAGAACGTTAAATTCGTAAAAGAAGTCGCAAAACTCGATAACGTCAATATCGATTTTATTTGCGGAAGGGACGCACGCTTGCTTAAAAAATTAACCACACTCGAAAAAAAGGGCAAACTTCCGAAAAACGTTAAAATTCACGGCTTTATTTCGGATATGGACAAGATGCTCGATAACGCCCATATTTTATTGACCAAAGCAGGTCCCAATATGCTTTTAGAGGGGACGAGGAGCGGTACCGCGGTAGTCGTTACCGACCACATCCCCGGGCAGGAAGCCTATAATTACAAATACATAACCGAAAACGGCTACGGCGAAAAGTGCGAAAACCCTAACGAAATTTACGCCGTTTTGAAAACGATGATCGAAAGCGGTAATTTGCAACGTTATTTGAAAAACGTTTTAACGAGCAAGCATAATAACGGTGCCGAAATTATTGCAAAAACTATTGCAAAGCGTTTGGAAGATTAAACGGCTTTAAAATAAAACTAAAAAAGCCAACAAAAAAGTTAAACTTAGAAAGTCAACAAAGTATAAATCAAAAATACATTAAAGTTTGAGATAATTTTACGAGAGGGCGTTTTTAACCCGTTGCGTAAACTTCAATCGGTGACGAATATTGCGTTTACCGATTGATTTTGCGGGGTAAACGGAAAACGTACCGGGGATATTATGAATTATTTAGATACAGTAGATTTAGTGTTTAAAATTGTGTTCGGTATCGTAGGAGTCATGACGATGCATTTCGTTATTTTCAGTATCGTGGGCTTGTTTACGAAAAAGACTTATCCGAAGGCAAAAGTACAACACAAATACGGCGTTATTATTCCCGCACGCAACGAAGAAGCGGTAGTAGGTAATTTAATAAAAAGCGTTTATAAAAACAATTATCCGCAAGACAAATTGCAAGTATTCGTAATCGCACATAATTGTACCGATAAAACCGCGCAAATCGCGCGTGAACTCGGCGCAACGGTGTACGAATACAATAACCCCGACGAATGTACCATGGGTTATGCGTTCAGATATTTGTTCGATCAGATAAAAAAAGACTACGGCATTAAAAACTATGACGGTTTCTTTTTGTTTAACGCAGACAACGTTTTGAGTGCGGACTATTTCGAAAAAATGAACGACGCCTTCGACGCCACGGGCGGAAAGAAAATAATTACTTCTTTCCGTAATTCCAAAAACTTCGGCTCAAACGTGATGTCGGGGCTGTACGGTTTGTATTTTGCCATCGGTTGCAGGTTAGAGAGCAGAGGAAGAACGGTGGTAGGGTGCTCGACGCGTGTACAGGGTACTGGATACGTGATAAATTCCGACCTGGTTAAAGACGGTTGGCCGTACGTTACCCTTACCGAGGATTGGGAGTTTTCGGCAGATCAAGTTATTCAGGGCGCAAAAATAGAATTTTGCGACGACGCGGTTTTTTACGACGAACAACCGACCAATTTTAAAATAATGTGGCGACAAAGATTACGTTGGTCGCGCGGGCATTTGTTGGTTTGCGTAACTCGTTTTAAAGATTTGCTTAAATGTCTGTTTTCGCCCAAAAGGGAATTTAAAAACAAAGGTTCCGTTTATGATTTGTTCATAAATTGTATGCCGATATGCACGATAGTAACGGTTATAGGTTTACTTCAATTGATCGCTTACGCCTTTGCCCCTTTGAGCGGAGTAACTTTCGGCGCAAGCATGTTGCGTTGGTTAAAAGGCTTCGGCATATCCTTCTTATCGTTTTACATAACAAACTTCGTCAGCGCGATTATCGTGTTTATCGTAGAACACAAGAGAATTAAAGACGTATCGCTTTTAAACAAAATTTTGATAACCCTTTTTTGGCCGCTTTTCGTCGCACTTCAATTCCCCATAGATATAGTCGCACTGTTCAATAAGAATTTGGGTTGGAAGCCTATTCCGCACGAAGACACTACGGATTTTGAAGCCTTAAACAAATTAATCGTTAAATTCAAAAAGGATAAAAAGGGTTCGAAAAAGAAAAAAACCAAGGCGGTTTACGAAAAAGAAAACAGGGTCGTTGCCGAAAAACAAGTAAGCGTTGAAGCAAAAAAAGAGAAAAAACCCACCGCCCTTAACGAAGTAGTCGACTAACGCATAAATAGCCGTAGCATAAAACACAGCAACCGCATAAACATAGTAACCGCATAAAATAAAGCAACCATAAACCGTATTAAGAGTGGTAACCGTAAACTTTATTAATCGTGGCGGTTGAGCGATATATAAACGGAATTTTCGGCTAACGTACCGAAAAAACGGTTGCCCGATAAAAAAATGGCGGGTTTATACCGAAAAAAAGTTTATAATCTAAATGTGCGTTTATACCAAATAAAAAAAGTTTATAGTTTAGGCAGATTATGCCGAATAAAAAAAGACCGCAAAACGATTGTAAAAGACCGCAAAACGATTGTAAAAGACCGCACTGGCGGTCTTTTTTCGTGCTTTAAAAAAAATAAAAAATCAATCGAAATATTGAGTTAATCGACCCATAGGCGGACTTTTTATATTATTTACAATCCCAAAGCCTTCACCTCGGTAAGGGTACAGAGGCTTCGTTATCAGCCTTCACCCGGTAGGGGTGAAGGCTTGCTGTCGGTGAAGGCTTTCCGCAGGTCATCCTGAGGCTACGAAGGATCTAGCCGAAGGCGCACATCATATTAATTTTGTTATTCCTTGTGCGGCTAACGCTTAGATGTTTCGACTACGCTTACGCTTCGCTCAACATGACGTGACAATCCTTCACTGGCAAAGTAGACAGCTGTCCACGTGCTATTTGCTTAACGCCTGCGCACCCCTACCGGGTGAAGGCTTGTCGGGTAAAACCTTGCCATTTAAAACGGCTACGTAATGTTAAAAATGATACGTAACGTGGTTAGGTGAGAAAATTTTTGACGGGATAAATTGATTTTTAAAGCGGGCGGATTTTTTACCGTTTTCGGTTAATTTTGTAACCAAACTACGGAATTGCGGTGGATTATTTTTCCGTTTTTGACAAAACGTATTGACATAAAGTCAGTCATATTGTAACATTAAATGGTAAGAATAGAAGTAGCATATTTAGTGCAGGAGAGGCATATTGAAATTCGACAGTTTAAAAATTGAATACGACAAAAAGGTGTGCTACATTAAGATTCAACGCATCGGGCAAGAACATTGTTCACCTATGAAGCTACCTGAGATTCGTAACTGCGCATACTATTCGTTCCATCTCATAACGCACGGTAACGGTTACATACAATCGGGCGATACGCTTACCTGTCTGACGAGGGGAAACGCTTTCATCCTTTGGCCGGGCGTGGAATACAAGTATTACCCGATGGAAATCGATCCGTGGTCGTATATCTGGATAGATTTTTACGGGGAAGGCGTCGAAGATATTTTAAAAGCCTGCGGGCTTAGTAAAGAGCAAAACATCCTTAAAAAACTTGATTTTTCGGCAATATGCGAAATAATGAAGCAACTTTACGAGCAGTACAACGGCAGTTGCGAGCAAGATTTGTTTTGTTACGCCGATTTGATGTTGCTTTTCGGTAATCTTATCAAGTACGAAAAGCGAAACACGGCGAATTCCGACGGAAAAACAGCCCAACTCAAACTTTTCAGAGACGCACTCGTTTACATAAACAACAATTTCAGAATGAATTTAACCCTTTCGCAAATTGCCGACGAAATGTATTTGACCGAAAAGCAGTTAATTACCTTATTTAAAAAGAATATAGATATGACGCCCATCGAATACATGAACAAGTTCCGCATATCGTTGGCGTGCGAACTCGTTACGCAAAGGAATTTGAGAACTCAGAATTTCGGGGCTCGAGCGCAATACAAACTTCAAGAAATAGCCGAGATGGTCGGCATTGAAGACGTAAAGTACTTTATGAGGCTTTTTAAAAAGATAACCGGCATGAGTACTACGGAGTATCGCGAAAAATGTAAAGACGTAGACCCTTACGTATGGATAAAAGAAAAGGGCTTTGATTTAAGATAACTTTTATTTGAAAAAGTGTTTTGCTTTAAGATAATTGTTATTAAAAAAAGGTTTGACTTGAGGTAACTTCTATTTAAAAAAGGTTTTTATTTGAAATAACTTTTATTTGAAATTTTCCGCAAGGCTTTTTGTAACATCGGAAGGTGGCAACGCAATTGACGAAAGGATTGACCGGTCATGTTGAGCGAAGCGTTAGCGTAGTCGAAACATCTAGGCGTTAGCCGCATATATATTATCTTTTCAATTCCATAATTTTGATTTAAAAGGGATATCCCTTTTTGCGTTTGATTCTCAAACGCAAAATCTCACTTATCTCAAAAAGCAAAGTATCGTTTATACGAAACCAAGAGCGGTATATTTGGCAAAGACATCTACGAAAAAAGCTATTTATTCAACTAAAGACACTTTCACGAAAGCAAAAGCGATTATATAAACAAAGGCACTTACACGAAAGCAAAAGCAACTTTACGTATAAAAGTATTCTCGCAATCAAGGTAAAAAACAAAAACCAAAAAAACTAATCAAACTAAAAAACACAACTAAAAAAACAAAACCCCAAACTACAAACCAAACCAAAAAAACTACCCCCAAACCAACCAGACTACAAAAACAAACAAAAGAAAAGCGCATATACAAAAATGCACCGAATCCAAGAATAATTTTTTAGGAGGAAACATGAAAACGGTACTAAACTTAAAAGCAGTACTAAAAAGAATTTGTGTTCTCGTAATAATTTGCTCTTTGTTTTTAGCAGGTTGTTCGAGTAACATAAATTACAACTACGATTTCGGCAGAGACGGCTCAATCGAAAACGGTTCCAAGGTAACCGACGGTGTCGATCCGTTTTCCGGAAAAGGCATTTACGCAGACCCCGAACTCGAAATCGACGGCGTAAGGGAAGCGCAATACGATTATCCGACCGGTAGCGGTAGATACAAAGTCTACGACGAGGGCGGAAGCGAAAACGCTTACGTGTCGATATACAAGGGCGAGCGCGGTATCTATTACATTTTCGAATGTAAAGACGATTGCTTGTCCTCGTTAATCATTGAAGATACCAACCTTGCCACGGCGCAATCGGATTCTGTGGAACTTTACGTCGATACCTACGGCACCGGCGGAAAAACGAGAGGAAGCAATCAATACGAGTTCAGAGTTACCGCCGCAGGGCGTATTTACTCTTACTTAACGGGCTTCGTCGCAAGGGTATTTAATTACGGTACCCTTAACTTCCATACCGACGTAGATACAGGCTTCAACGTGGAAGGCTATATTTCCTACTCGGTTTTGGGCGATGACGTAGACAAAAACACCCCGACCTCGTTTGCCTTTGCAAGGGTTACCAAAACGGGCAACAGGGGTCACGTATGGCACGGCAACGTCGATCCTCAGGTACCCGATAACTACTTGGTTTTAAACCCGACGGACAATAAATTTTACACCCAAAAAGCCTGTCCCGCAAACGGCACCGTAAAGGGTAAATTGGTTGACGTAAACAACAATGCGATAGAAGGCGCAAAAGTCAGCGTAGACGGTTACAAGACCTCCTACACCGACGCAAACGGCGAATATTCCTTGGATATAACGGAATGCACCGAGGACATAAACGTTAATTTTACCAAAAAGAATTATTTGGCACGCCAAATTACGGTAGCAAAGAACGATTTAAGACACGCAAACAAAAACACGATAAATTTAGGCAGTTCACTGCTACTTGAGGAAAGCGCATCGACCTACGACACCGTTATAAAGGGAGCCGTTACCGAGCGTGACGGAACTACTCCCATAAAAGGCGTAACGGTAAGTGCGGGCGAATACAGTGCGACGACGGACACCGACGGCAAATACGTTTTAAACGCGCAACTGTCGGGCTACGAAAGTAAGTTGACTTTTGCTTCCGACAAATATCTTACCTACACGCGCAGTTTATATATTGCGGACGTAAACATCGATTCGACGACGGATTTGGAAACCGTCAATTTGGACGAAAACGAAGGTAGCAGTATAGACTTCGGCAAGGACGACACGACCGCAACCGCAAGAATAGTCCGCGGTGACGATAGCTTTAAATTGGTTCTTAAAACCGAGTCGAATATCGACATAAAACAAAACGACGGTTCTAACTTCGAAGTCTTCGTGGACACGAAAGATTCCTGCGCGATGAACATGCGCGACGCAACCGACTATTTGTTCGTATTCCAATACGCCGACGAAGGCGTTTTGAGCGTAACGAATTACGGCGGTAACGCGGTTAACACGAGAAGCATTAAAACGACTTACGGACGCATTAACGAACAATACTACGTCGAAGCGGACATTCCTTATTCTGTTATCGGAGTTAGTAAAGACGAAGTTTTCGGCTTATACTTCGGTTTAAAGGTCAATTACGTTTGGACGGGTATGTACTCTAAAGGCGACTACATTCAAGCCGAAGCGACGGTAAACTACGTAAGGGTGGACGGTAACTCTCAACTCTTCAAAGGGTCGTGTAACGTCGAGCCTTTTACCGACAAGACCTTTAATAAAGTAGGCACGATAGGCGATTTCGGCGACTTAAAGACCCCTCGATACGACGTAAGTTATTGTAGAGAAGGGGGAGAGATGATATTAAAAATCGATCTCATAGACAACGGAATCGGCATGACCGATCAATCTCATTCCTTAAATATCTACTTGGATATGAACGCAAGCGCAAGTAAAACGGCAAAAGACGCATATAACTACCATATTTCCGTTTACCCAGGTCGCCCGATATCTATGTATTGCGGTTGGGACGTAAGCAAAAACAGCGAAAGTGCGACAAAATATTACGAAATAGCGTCCGCAAACACTTGGGCTTACCTTTACAAAAATACCGTTTATATTAAAATTAACACTTCTATTTTCGGCGGTGACGCAAGCAACTCATTCGGCTTTGCAATGGGTATGTGGAGTGACGTTGCCGGCAAAAACTCTATTTTGAAGTACAACGGCACCGAATGCGATTTCGGTAACCCCGCGAAGTTCTTTATCGTCGACACCGACGGTAACATCACGATATAAGGAGGCGGAAAAATGAGTAAAATAAAAAAATTACTTGCAATCGGTTTATGTACGATACTTGCGTTTGCAACCTTCGGTTGCGACAAAACGGTAGACGTTAACATGAAGTCCGACGAGGCACTTAAAACCCCGCCTACGGCGTCGGAAACTTACAAAAACATTTTTGAAGACGACCGCATCGTAGGACAATGGCAGGAATACGGCATAGGCGACCCCTATATTTATCGCTACGACGGAATTTACTATCTTCTTTGCTCCACGAAAGCCCAAAGAACGGGTATAAAGGGTTGGAAGTCCAAAGACTTAATCAACTGGGAACAAGTCGACAACGGCGTTTCGGCAAAAGGCTTCGTCGCATCGGAATCCGTTCCCGAAACCTTCGACGCTTACGCAAGCGAAGTTTACTATCTCGACGGAACTTTTTATCTTGTTGAATCGAGTAACGGTAAAGGTCACTACATTTTATCGAGTACCTCGCCGGAAGGACCTTTTGAAGTAATTTCGGAAGGAAGGATAGACAGTGCCATCGACGGAAGTTTGCAGTTAGACGTTAACGGCAAAATGGTATTGCTTACGGCAAACAGCAGTGTCGCCGCCGCTTATATGGCAGACGATATGAAAACTTCGGGCGAAAAAGTCAAACTTTCGAATTCGACCATGTCCGGTTGGACGGAAGGTCCCGAAATTTTGACGAGAGACGGTATAAGATATTACTTCTACACCGGTAACGGCGTTACCCAAAGGGCGTATCGTATAAATTACAGTTACGGCGACGCCACGAAGTCTATTTTCGAAGACGACATAGCGCAAGGACCCAACGTACTTTTAAACACCGACGACGACTTTTACGGTCTCGGTCACGGTTGCGTAATTATGGGACCGGATCTCGACAGTTATTATTTAGGTTTCCACAACTCTTATGCGGAAGGTAACTCGGGCGGAAGACGGTTTAACATCGGCAGATTGCTTTTTAACGGAAGCGACGTCGTGATGCAACATACCGGGCTTTACGACAATATAGTCCCCAACCTTGCCGATTACGCCGAATACGATTCGACTAACTTAACCAACGAAAACGGTTACTTATTAAGTAGTCAGGCGCACGGCGACAGTTTCACGGTGGAATTTAACTTTACAGGAACCGGTAAGTCGGTTTTCTCCTATCAAAACCCCTCTAACTACGGTTACGTTGCTTTTGACGGAAGAAAAATAGACATTCATCGCGTTTCGGGCGGTAACGATACCACGGTTGCAAGTTGCAACGCTTACAGGCAGTACAAAACCGACGTTTTCCACGCAATCAAAATCGGCTATAAAGATGGTTTGATGGACGTAACGTTCGACTATCAGGAAATCGCAAACGATTTAAGCGTCGGCACCTTTACGGGCGGTAAAGCGGGCTACTACGGAAGTTTTTCCTACGTAGGCAGTTTGATTTTTAACAACACCGCACAAGGCGACAGCGACAAGGAAGCGGTAAAACAAGAAAACATACCCGCTATAACTTACGACGCAAAATTAAGCAGAATGAGCGAAAACAGCGGAGTTCAAAAGACGACCGAAACCTTTGCGGACGACATAACCGAAAAGACTTACGAAGTCAAACTCGGCGGTGTAGGCGACTACGTAACCTATCTCGATTACGTAAGCCAAAGCGGTAGTTACGGCTTGGATATGGTTTTATACTCCCGTTACGGCGGAAAAACCGTTGGCGTACAGGTTGACGGCGGTACCATTTACGAATGGACTATACCCGATTACAGCCAATACGCTTACGACGGGTACATGAGGGTAAAAATAGCAGACCTCAATCTCGAAAAAGGCAACCACTATATAACGATTTGGAACGTAAAAGACGAATTTGCCTTCCAGACGATGTATTGCGAAAAAAATTACAGCGTTTCGGGCACCGTTTACGAACATAATTTAAAAACCTATCCCGAATATGGTATAGGTTACCCGACCTTCTTCGATTCCACCGACGACGGCTTGGCTACGTTAAGTACGGCAAGATATCTTTGCACTTTCGGTAACGGAACGTTAGAAGACCTTGAAATGAGTTGCGACTTCGTTTTGACGGGCGAAAACGGAACGGGCGTCATTGGGCTTGTTCTTGCCGCCGACAATTGGGCGTTTAACAATACCGACCTTGACAATTACAAATCCGTACAAGGCTACTACTGTGCGCTCAACAACACCAAAGTAACCATAATCAAGTCAAATTATCAATATTCCGACGAAACCTGTCGTGACATTATGGTGTTCAAGACGGGGCAAAAGTACAACATAAAGGCTGTAAAACAAGGCAAAGTCATTACGATGTACATCGACGGAAACAAGGTTTTGGAAACCTTCGCACCCATGGGTAGAACTAGAGGATATTGCGGAATATATACCAACTTTATACAAGCAACTTTCTCTAATTTGAAAATAAAAACTTTATAAGAGGTGAAAAATGAACATGAAAAGCAAACTTTCAATCTTGTTGTTATGCTTGATCATCGCTATGTCGATGACCGCATGCATTGCAAACAACTCATTAGCCCCGTCGCAAGAAACCGCAACCAAAACGGTTACGGCGTTTGCAACCGATGAGGCGTATTCGGATTTGAGTAGTGACGAAATAGCGCAAGTTATCGCCACCGCCAAAGAGGCAATTTCAAGCGCAACCACTAAAGAGGCTATCGACGAAGCGGTTTCTACCGCCGAAACCACCCTCAAAAACATGGTTCTGACAAAGGCTAAAAACACGGCAAAAACGGAAGTGGAAGGCTACGTGACTTTAACGCTTTACACCACCGAAAAGCAGGCGCAAATAACCGCTAAAATCAACGAGGCAAAAACCGCAATCGACGCATGCACGACCAAAGACGGAATATCGGCAAAGGTAACCGAAGTTAAGACGGCAATCGACGCCATCGATACCCTTGCAAAAGAAATTGCCGCTGCCAAAGCGCAAGTTGAAGGTTACGCCGATTTGACGAAGTACAGCGAAGCAAACAAGGCTCAAATAACCGCTAAAATCAACGAGGCAAAAACTGCAATCGACGCTTTAAACAGCACGGCGGCAATAGAAAAAGCAGTTTCCGACTTCAAAGGCAAAGTCGACGCTATAAAGACGGCTCTTACCGAAGCAAAAGAATCGGGCAAGGTTGACGTTGAAGGTTATCTTAAAAACGTCGAAGAAAATTACAGCGAAGAAAAACAAGAAGAAATCGCAAATATTATCAAAGACGCAAAAGAAAACATAGACAAGGCTACCTCGGAAGCAGTTATTGAAACTATCGTTTCCGACGCTAAAGAAGATTTAGACGGCGTTTTAACCATCACCGAGGAACAGGAAGCCGCCGCAAAGACGCTTTACGACGGAATGAAGGTATTTTACTGGAACAATGATAAAGGTGAAAATATTGACAGTGCTCTTACCCTTGACGGCAGTAAGATTAAAATCGACGCAAAGGACGCAGGCGGAACTTCCGTATCCTTCGGTACCCAAGACGGTAAAACTTCCGTCGTATTCGACGCTTACTTAACTATCGATTACAGAAGCACAGAGTGGTCAAGCGTAGCGATAAGCTTCCGTGCATGGGATATAAACTCTTGCCTCGAAATGCTTATTAAAGACGATGTTATGACTCTCTCCACCGTAAAGTGGGATAGTGGTAAGGTCACGACGCTACACACCGTAAACACCAAAGGCGGTATCAAGAATAATACCGAAGTTCATTTACAAATAATCTGTTGCGGTTGGACGAAGAACGTACTCGTTAACGGCGAAAGTATATTCCTCTTCGATGCAAACGATTATAACGTAGGTCAAATGTTTATATCGACCTGGCAATCGGGTGTTACTTTAAGAAATCCTCAATACATCGAATATGCAAGCGACGACGCATTGAAAGCAACTACTTACGGCAGTTTACTTTGGACGAAATGCGTAAACAAGAGCGAAACAGAACTTTTACCCGAAGCAAAAACTTCGGCTAAGGAAACTATAGAAGGTTATATTACGGACAAGACCGTATACAGCGAAGCAAATCAAGCGAAAATCGAAACTGTAATTTCGGAAGGCAAAACCGCAATCGACGCTTGCACCACTACTTTGGAAGTATCCGCTAAATTAGCCGAAATCAAAGCAAGCCTCGACAAAATTCCTACCGCGGCAACCGAAAACGCCAAAGTGAACGCTTTTAAAGCGTTGTTGACAAATGTGTACGACTACGACGTCGTTTCGAAAATGACCGTTGCCGACGGCAAAATCGTGTCCGATACGAAGCAAGAAGGTTTAAGCACGAACTTTAAGTTCGGTGAACAAAGCGGTAACATGAACAAGGCGTTCGATACCTACATGACCATTCATTACAATGCCGAGGGCTCCGGTGTAATCGTTCGCTTCTGCGCTTGGGATACTAACGCTTGCTTCAAAATGGTTATCAATCAATCCGGCATAAAAATTTATTGGTCTTATTGGGATCAAACAAATAAGACGCAAACTGAAGTTTTGCTTAACGAACGTACTACCGGTATTGCGGACGGACAAGAATTCCACCTTCAAATCATAACGAAGGGTTGGACAAAGATGGTTCTTATCGATGGCGAATGTTTACTTAACATTTGGCCCAACGCTTACCACGAAGGATATACTATGATCGAAACGTGGGAAGCGGGAATCGAACTCCGTGAAAGCGTTTATAAAAAATACGACTCCGAAGATGCGGTAAAAGCCGATTACGGTACCGTTATGGAAGGAAAAGCAAAAACCTGTCAAGAATCGATTACCGTTAACGGCGAAACGATAAAATTGTATTAATTTTTATATGCGTTTATACGCATAGTCATAAAGCGAGTGGCTTAAAAAACACTAAGGTGGCGGACGGCGATACCGCCGTCCGCCTACCGAAATTACAAACCGCTATTATATAAAGTTTGTAAACCGCGTTTCGGCTTAATTCGTAAACCGCAATTTGACAAAATTTGCAAACTACGGTTAGACTAAGTAATTTTTACGAAAAAAACAGCAAACAAAACTAAAACAACTAACAAAAACCCAAAAACAAAAACCGAAAAGAAAAAATACAAGCGAAAACCACAAATCACAAAACAAAACGCAAAACGCAAAACAAAACGCAAAACAAAACGCAAAACAAAACGCAAAATCACGAAAGATGATCGTTATAAGCCTTATTAAAAAGGCAATTATCGAAAAAAGTTACCGACGACAGCGTTAAACAATTTTATTATGACGATATTTATTTACTCGAAAATACTCTTCGGGTAATCGTCGCAAGGAGTAATTATGAAAAAAATAATGGCGGTACTTACCGCAATGTTGATGATATTTTCATGCTTGGCTTGCTTTGCAGGCTGTAACGACAACAATGAAGCCGATCAAACTTACGAAGAGTTCGACCCTAACAAGGAATATACTATCGACTTTTTAGGGTGGGGAAGCATTGGCGAACAAAGCAACTTCCAGACCATGATCGGTCAATTTATGCAGGAGTATCCTAACGTAAAAGTTTATTACAACGCAATCAGCGATACTACCACTTATTCCACGAACTTGGTAAACAACGCCGATAAACTTCCCGACGTATTTTACGTACCCGATTGGGACTACATAAAATGGTCGGATTCGGGCAAGTTGTTGAATTTGGCACCCTATCTTACGACGGAAGAAATAGATACCATGTGGGATATGTCAATCGATATTTTCCGTTGGAATTCTACCACCAAAACGGTGGGGCAAGGTGATGAAATTTACGGGCTTCCCAAAGATTTGGGTCCGTATGCCATCGTTTACAACAAAACCTTGATGAAACAGTTGATAGAAGATTATAACCTTAACGTAACTTTGCCGTCGACCACTCAGCCTATGACTTTTACGGAGTTTAAACAATACCTCGGTGCGTTTAAGGGTTTAAAGGTCGATAACGTAGCCATTACACCTATTACCCATTACGAAGTAGGTGCGGCGGTATACTCGAACAACGCAAATTTCTACACCGACGACAGTGCGACGACAAGTGCTATAAACACCGATAACTTTATCGACGCCATTCAATTCGTCGCCGATTTGTCTTTGGAAGGTTTAGCCTCCGACTACGCTTCGGCAGGCTCGAGTTCGGGGCTTACCAAATTTGCTTCTCAACAATGCCTGTTCACCTTTATGGGTCCTTGGGATATGAGAACTTATTGGGACAGTTTGAGCTTTGAATTCGACATCATGCCCGTTCCCGTAGGTGATGCCGAAGGTTCTAAATCGACCTCTCTTATCGGTACGGTTGCATACTCCGTAAGCGCGGCAAGTAAAAACAAGGCGGCGGCGGTTAAACTCGCAAAATGGCTTGCAATGAGCGAAGAAGCAGCCGAGATGAACTACAAACTCGGTCAGGCAATGCCCAACATCAAATCTATGGCGACCAATCAATGGATTAACAACGTCGGTTTAGAGGGCATTAAAACTTACCCCGTTTCAAAATCGGTATTCGTAGATGCCGTAAAGGGCACCGCAACCATGACGGGTAAATCTCGTCCGTACTACTATACTTACGAAAAAACCGCTTACGACGATTTAATGGATAAATTCAATCCCGTATGGGCGGGCACTAAGACCGCAAGGGAAGTCATTACGGGCTACGCCTCGACCTTCCAGGAAAAATTAACAAGAATACATCAAAATTTGGAATAATCTGTTTCGGCAGTAGCCGAATCAGTTAATCGAACTATGCAACAGTTAAATTTAACGTATAAAAGAAAATTTCACAAAAAGTCGCTTAACGCAAAGGTTAAGGAAAGCTTATGCGGGTACTTGTTCGTACTTGTACCCGTATTGGGCTTTTTGTTGTTTACTTTATGGGCGTTGGGCTACTCGCTGTTTATGTCTTTTACGGATTTCAACGCCATCAAAGGGACTTATAAATTCGTAGGGCTTCGCAATTACATCGATATTTTCCAAGAAGAGGTTTTTGCCGAAGCGACGCTTAACACCCTTCTGATGCTGTTAAGCATTCCTATCGGCGTGTTTTTGGGGTTACTGCTTGCCGTATACCTTAAAAAACTTGCAAAAGGCAGAACAATTCTTACCATTTTGTATTATTTGCCCGCCGTTACGTCCACAATAGCGATTTTGATAGTTTTTAAGGAAATTTTCCGTAGCGGAGAGTCGGGTTTGATAAACTCTTTACTCGGCACAAAACTTAACTGGATTTCAAACGATCCTTGGCTTATTAAAATCGCAATTATAATAAAGAACATTTGGACGAGCGTCGGCGGTACCATGATTTTGTACCTTGCGGGGATTAACAATATTCCCGAATCTTATTACGAGGTCGCAAGGGTTAACGGCGCAAGCAGATTTTCTCAATTCGTGGATATCACCATGCCCATGGTCGGCAGTACTTCATTTTATCTTATAGTAACCAACGTCATCGGCGGACTTCAAAGTTATGCCGACAGTACGGTTATGGGTTCGGGTTACGCCGGCGCGAGAACCATAGTTTACTATATTTGGAGTTACGGCATCAACCAATCCAAATACGGTTGGGCAAGCGCCGCTTCGGTATTGCTGTTTATTGCCATACTCATAATAACCGTTATTTTGTTTTCAAAGTCCAACGTGTTTAAGGATGTGAAAAAATGACCTATTCGGAAGAGAAAAATTATAAAAAATATAAACAGACAAAGGCGAAAAACCTTTCGTTATTCGTCGTCGCGACGATTATCGTTTGCTTGTCGGCGTTTTTGATGCTGTTTCCTTACGTATACATGGTCGTTTCGTCCTTAAAAACGCAAAAGGAAATTTTGGCATCGTCGTCCGTACTTAAAAACTTCTTTCCAAAAGACCCAAATTGGCATATTTTTATCGAAATTTTTACCGGTAACGAAAAATATACTATAAAGCAGTTCAATTTTTTGGATAGCGTCAAAAACACCATGATTATAGAGCTGCTCGTCGTGCCTGTCGGTACCTTCGTTTCCTCACTTGCCGCTTTTGCCTTCGCAAAAATGCGTTTTAAAGGCAAAAACGTAATTTTGATGATTCTGCTCGTATCCATGATGATTCCGTTTGCGACGGTTATGCTTCCGCAGTACAGAGTGTGGAGGGAACTCAACCTCGTCAATACCCTTTGGCCGTTGATTATCCCCGGACTTTTCGGAAACACCGGTATGATGTTGTTTTTGATTACTTCGATAAAAACTTACGTACCCGATTCTTTGATAGAAGAAAGCAGGGTAGAGGGCGTCGGTTGGTTCGGTATTTATTTAAAGGTAATTTTACCCCTTATAAAACCAGCAATCGTCGCTCAAATGCTATTCTGGTTCGTCGGTATATGGAACGACTTCTTCGGTCCGAGCATTTATTTAACCGATCCGAGCATCAAAACCGTTCAAGTTTTGATTATGAGTTTGAATTCCACCGCGGGTGCCGAACTCGGTGATTTACCTTTCGTTATGGCTGCGGCGTTTATATCGTCTTTGCCTATCATTTTGTTGTTCGTCCTGATGAATAAAGCATTCGTTCAGACCAACGCGAATTCCGGTATTAAGGGGTGACGTATGAAGAAGAATCGAATTATTGCCGGAATTTGGTTTGCCGTTATAATACTTATTATAGTTGCGATGATTGCGTACGTAATTTACGCTGCAAAAAATAATCCTTACTTTGGCACCAAAAACGAGGCGACTAAGGAAATTGTGAGTTTTTTTACATTACGGTATAGAGGTGTGGCATGAAACTGTTTCATAAAACGGAAAACGCGGTAGGTAAACTGCGTCAGGAATATTATAAAAATCTCGTGGCAAAACAAGCCGACGGAGAAAAAGAAAATCATTTACCAAATCATGAAGGCGCATTCGTTTGTTTAAACAACGTTCAAAAAATTTATCCGAACGGATATTACAGCGTCGTAGACTTCAATTTGGACATCAAAAAGGGCGAATTCGTGGTTTTGGTAGGTCCTTCGGGATGCGGTAAAACCACGACGCTACGTATGATTTGCGGGCTTGAAGACATTACGGCGGGCGCACTTTACATAGACGGAATTTATTCCAACGATTTAGAGCCGAAAGACAGGGGAATAAGCATGGTTTTCCAAAACTACGCGCTTTTCCCCCATTTGACCGTATACGAAAACTTGGCGTACGGCTTGCGCGTCAAAAAAATAAAGGCACCACTTCTCGATAAAGAGGGCAAACAAGTCGTCGGTATCGATACCCGTGCCATAAAAGAACTTGAAAAAGAGAAAAAATGGTACTTAAAAAACGATCCATCTAATACCGAAGCAATCGGCGAAATAGACCACGACATAGCGGAATATTCTCAAAACGAAATTCCTCTTTATATCAAACGGAAATTGACAAAAGAAGAAATAGATGATAAAATCAAACATGCGGCGTCTATTTTGAACCTCGAACAGTTGCTTCAAAGAAAGCCTTCGCAACTTAGCGGCGGTCAGTGCCAAAGGGTTGCGCTCGGCAGAGTTTTGGTAAGCGACGCAAAACTTCTTTTAATGGACGAACCCCTTTCCAATTTGGACGCAAAATTAAGAGTTACCATGCGTAGCGAAATCATCAACCTTCACAAAACCTTGAACGCTACTACGGTTTACGTAACTCACGATCAGGTAGAGGCTATGACCATGGCGGACAGAATAGTCATTATGGACAGGGCACACGTAAAACAGGTAGGCACCCCCGCCGAAGTTTACGAAAACCCCAACTGTCTGTTCGTCGCAAGTTTTATAGGCTCGCCCTCGATGAATATATGCGACGTTTGCTATCGCGACGGAAGTATTTTCGTAGGCGACGTTATGATTAAGAAAAACGATTCCTTTAAAAAAGCGTTTAAGGATTTTTACCTAAACATGCTTAATAGAGAGGAAGAAAAAAAAGCGGGCTTGCCTAATTTGTTCGAAGGAGAACTTTTACAGGACGAGTTAAGACTTTCCGAAGAGAAAATAGCCAAACTTAACGAGGTAATCGCAAACGAAAATTACCCCTTAAAATTCGGCATAAGACCGGAAAGAATATCCGTTTCTAAAGACGGTGCTCTCGAAGGCACTATTACATCTTACGAACTGCTCGGCGAAAGATACCACGTTAACATCGATATCGGAAAGGCAAACTTTTTGATAAACTTACCCAATAATTACGAATTTTCGGTAGGGGATAAAATTAAAGTCGATTTCGGCAAAGCGTATTTCTTGTTCGATTCGATTTCCGGAGAGAAAATTATTTAACGATGAACATTAAGGAACTTTACAAAACGCCCACGACTTCCGTCGGGGCGCTTGACATGCACAATTACTTCGACGTCGAAAACGGCTATAAAAAACTTTTAACCGATTGGTGCGTCGAGTATTTTCCAGTATTCGATTACGATAAGGCGGTAAACGCCGAATGCGGTAAAAAAACGGAATTACCCTATATTGCGGAGCTACACGGAAACGGAATCCCCGTATACACGAACGACAGATATTTGTTTCCCTATCTGCCCCCTCGTATTTTGATTAAAACGCCCGCTCTCGTGTTCACGCGCGAAGAAGAAGTAAAAAAAGACGGCAACGATTACATAATGCAAATCGAGGGCGTGGATAACTGTTACTATCTTTTCGTCAACGGAGAATTCGTAGGGTTTTCCAATATTTCGCATGCCGTAAAACAATTCGACATTACCGATAAACTTAAAGACGGCAAAAACGAAATTCGTCTTATCGTTTTAAAGTTTAGCCCGTCATCTTACCTCGAAGCCCAAGACAAAATCAGATTATGCGGTGTTCACAGACCTATTTATTTACTTAAAAGACCGCACGACAGGGTGGAAGGTTTTACCGTTAAAACCGACGTCGACGGAAGTTTGGGTATAGTATCCGTAAACCTTGAAAAAGAGGCAACGCTGACCCTCGAAGGTTTCGGATATAAATCTTCCGTAAATGGAAAAACGGCATGCTTTAAAGTTGCGGACGCAAAACTTTGGAATGCCGAAGAACCTAATTTATATAGGCTTACGATAGAGTATAACGGCGAAGTAATTCGTCAAAACGTCGGCATAAGAAAGATCGAGATAGTAGGCAATCGTTTGCTTTTGAACGGCAAACTTTTCAAAATGCGCGGTGTCAATCGTCATTCGATGACCCTAAACGGCTATGCCGAATCGCTCGAGATTATCGAAAAAGACTTTGAACTTTTCAAAAAACTCAATATAAACGCCGTAAGGACTTCACACTACCCCGCAGACCAAAGATTTTACGATTTGTGCGACAAACACGGCATTTATTTAATAAGTGAAGCCGACCTCGAAACGCACGGCGTAGTTCGCCAAAACGGCAGATACGATATGGCGGTTTGGCACCAAGTTTTGCAATCGCCCGATTTTTACGACCAAATAGTCGAGCGCGAACTTTCAAACGTATTGACGAACATCAACCATCCTTCCGTCATTATGTGGTCGGTGGGCAACGAATCGGGTTTTTGCGACACCGTTTGCGATTACGTGAAGAAGATAAAGGAATACGACGACCGCCCCGTGCATTACGAAGGCGCATACCGTAACGTCGACGGCAAAGGATTTTTTGACGAAAATGTGCTTGACGTTTATTCGAGAATGTACGCACCTATCGAGTATTGCGAAACCGAAGTGTCTAAAATGGACAGACCTTTCGTGATGTGCGAGTACGTCCACGCAATGGGCACCTCTTGCGGAGAAATGGCAGATTACATGAAATCTTTTTACGGATACGACAATTTCTGCGGTGCCTTTA
The DNA here is from genome assembly GCA_963650915.1 of Parasutterella excrementihominis. Lineage (GTDB taxonomy): Bacteria > Bacillota > Clostridia > Christensenellales > Borkfalkiaceae > UBA4636. The sequence continues at coordinate 50,841 of CAVJMJ010000003.1, forward strand.
TTTGGGAATGGACCAACCATTACGTCGTAAAAGACGGCTTGGAATGTTACGGCGGTGACTTCGGCGAGGAATTTAACGACGGCTCATTCTGTGCGGACGGAGTGGTAAATTTGGACAGAACGCTTACTCCGCAAGCATACGAGATAAAAGAAAATTATTCGCCCGTAGAGTATTTTATTCAAGACGGCTTCGTCTACGTCAAAAACCGTTACGACTTTATAAATCTCGATAAATTCAAAATTGAAATAGACAGGCTCGTAAACGGCAAAAAGGTCGATACAAAGACTCGTGTTTTAACCGTAGAGCCTAAAAAGTTCGAAAAACTGATTGAGGTTTTAAATAAGGATGCGAATTTTAACTCGTATAATATAAGGCTTGTAGACGGAGATTTTGTTATTAGTGAAAAAAGCATAGTCGTAAAACCTACCGCTTTTGAAATGAAGGCGGATTCTTCCGATATCCGTACAGATATTGAAGACGGTTTAATTAAAAAACTTTCTTTAAACGGAAAAGAACTACTTTCGGACATGCGGTTCGTTTTAACGCGTCCTTACGTTTCAAACGACATAAGGACTCGTGATTTTTACGATTGGATAAGAATAAAAAACACCGAATTATACGTTACCGACGAAAATGTAGCCACCGAAAACGAAAGGGTTATACACGGCTATTTGGCTGTGACGGCTTTAAGTCCTTTTTACGAAGTGAAAATCACCTATAAAACCGAGCAGGATAAAATAAAACTCGGCATAAACGCCAAAAAAATCATGGATTTCGAAGGACCTTTGAGATTCGGTTTGAAGTTTATTTTGCCCGACGATTACGATACGATTTCCTACTTGGGATTAAGGGGCGAAAGTTATTGCGACAGGCATTGCGGTAATCCTTTCGGTTACTACACCGTAAACGTTGACGACAACTACCGCAATATAGTTCCGCAAGAGGCAAACGACCGCTTTGCCACGCAATACCTCGTTTTGGACGGGGATAATTTGTGCGTAAAGGCGGGTAACACCGACGGTTTCAGTTTCAATTACGATTGTTTCGATTTTTGTGATTACAAAAAACATCGTAACGAAATGGCAAAAACGAGTCGCAGATATTTGTTCGTCGATTACAAAATGAGCGGTGTCGGAACGCAGGCTTGCGGTCCCGAACTAAACAAAAAATACAAAATTTGCGAAGACGAAATAAATTTTGAATTGACCTTTTTTAAGACGAAATAGGGTTTTGCAATAATTAAATAGACTATTTGCAATAATTAAAAAGGTCGTTTGCAATAATTAAAAGTAATAGCAAAGAGTTTAAGCGACGCAAAGTTCTTTTTGAACGCTTGTCGTCGCTTAAATTTTAAAATTAAATCCTTTTTTGCCTTAAAAAAATTTTCGTAGTTGAAAAACATCGAAAATTACAAAACAAAAAAGGTTTGTTCTTTAAGTAAAAAATGCCGATAACCGACTTATAGGCGGGTATTTTACGCACAAAAAGCGTTATAAAAGGCGTTATAAAAAGGCATTATAATAGGCGTAAAATAAACACAAAAAACATTAAAATAGTATTAAAAAGCATTAAAATACTCAGTATGCGGAAGGTAAAAAATGACCGAAAAAGATTTAAAAAATATAATTGACAAAATGACCCTCGAAGAAAAACTTCTTCAACTTACCCAATACAATTATTGGGATATCGTAGATGACGACGGAAAGGAAAAAATCGTAACGGGCAACACGCCCTGTAACGGTTTAAAGTTTGACGACTGCATCAAAATCGGCTCTATTTTAAACACTCCCGATAAGGAAGGTATCGACCTTGTGCGTTCGATACGAAAAAAGCGCGGAATAAACGAACCTATAATCGTCATGCACGACGTAATACACGGTTACCGCATACAAGCTCCCGTACCGCTTGCAATGGCTTGTTCTTTTAACCCGACGCTCGTTGAAAGGTGTGCCGAGGCGTCGGCAATAAGGGCAAAAGAGAACGGAATAGATGCAACTTTTTCGCCCATGGTCGATTTGGTAAGGGACGCAAGATGGGGTCGCGTCATGGAATCCAACGGCGAAGACCCTTACTTGAACGGCGAATTGGGCAAGGCGTACATTCGCGGTTACCATAAAGGCGGTGTTGCATGTTGCGTCAAGCATTTTTTAGGCTACGGCGCGGCGGAAGGCGGAAGAGATTACAACACGACGGAGATTTCCGACCACACCCTCAACGAATACTATCTCGTCGGATACAGAGAATGCATGAAAGAGCATCCCGACATGGTTATGAGTTCTTTCAATCTTTTAAACGGCGTACCCGTTTTGGGCAATAAAAAATTTACCCTGGACACTTTGCGTGAGAAATGGGGTTTTGACGGCGTTTTCATATCAGATTTCGGTGCCGTGGAAGAAATGATAAAGCACGGATACTGCGAAGATTTGAAAGAATGCGCCATCGTTGCCATAAAGTCAAAACTCGACATCGAAATGTGTTCGCCCGCCTACTTTAAATGTATTCCCGAGTTGATAGAAGAGGGGCTTGTTACGACGGAAGAAGTCGACGAGTGCGTAATGCGCGTTTTAAAACTCAAATACAGGTGCGGGCTTTACGGCGATAACGACAGCAATAACGACAACGGCAATAACGGCGGAGAAATTAAGGCTCGTAGTCTTTCAATTAGCGACGAACGAACACTTGTCAGAACTATGGCGGAAGAAAGTTGCGTTTTATTGAAAAACGACGGCGTTTTACCGCTAAAAAAGACGACTAACGTCCTTTTGTGCGGACCTTTTGCCGACGAAAAATGTATATACGGCAACTGGAGTTGCCACGCAAAGGGCGAAGACACCGTTACCGTTAAAGAGGGCGTGGAAAACTTACTCGGAACCCCCGTGCGGTTTATAGAGAGCAAATCTTCTGAAAACGCCGAAAAGGACGGCGGACTATGTGACGGCGATTTAAAACTGTCAAAAGACGATTTAAAATTATTAAAAGAGGTTGACGCAATCGTTTGTTGCGTGGGCGAATCCATGTTTATGTCGGGCGAAACCTGTTCCAAAACGGACATATCCCTCGGCAAAGAGCAAATCCAATTGATAAAAGAACTGAAAACCTTCAAAAAGCCCTTGGTTTTGGTAGTTTTCGGCGGAAGACCGCTCGTACTTACGGAGGCTGAAAAGTACGCCGACGCCATATTATACGCTTGGCAACCGGGGACGGAAGGTGGTAACGCCATAGCAAATCTACTTTACGGAATGGCTTTGCCTTGCGGAAAAACAGTTATGTCCTTCCCTCGTGCGATAGGACAGTGTCCGATATATTACAACAGATTCAGTACGGGGCGTCCGCCGATTGACGATAAAAAAATCAGTCCCGCGTATTCGTCGGGGTATCTGGATTGTCCAAATGCTCCGCTATATCCTTTCGGTTACGGTCTGTCGTATACGACTTTCGAATACGCCGATTTTTCGATAGACAAACCCGAACTTTGCATTGACGGCAAAATTATTGCTTCCGTAAAGGTTAAAAACGTCGGAAGTCTTGACGGCTATGAAACCGTTCAGTGGTATATTCATGACAGATACGGTTCTTGCGCAAGACCGGTTAAAGAATTAAAGGGCTTTGAAAAAGTCTTTCTCAAAGCGGGTGAGGAAAAGGTCGTTCGCTTTGAAGTAACAAATAAAACCCTCGCTTATTACACGGCAAGCGGTGAATACAAAGCCGAAGAAGGCAAGTTTGACTTATTCGTCGGCGGTAACTCCGAAGATTGCATCCAGCTTGAGTTCACCTACTCTCTATAAGCCTATCGTTTGCCCGCCTCCACCGCGAAGCTTGAGGCTTTCGGTGGTGAAGGCTTTTAGCGGGTGAAACTTATCCGCAGGTCATACTGAGCGTTAGTCGAAGGATCCGGCCGTAAGGCGCATTTATATAATATGCCAATCTTTGCCAGCCCTCACCGGTGCGTAGGCGTTGTAGTTTTCATCTAATAGGGGCATAAATGCGTCAGCAAGGCTTCACCTGGTAGGTGGAGCTGTCGTTAAAGCAAGAAGCGCGTTTTTGTACGAGGACGGCGCCGAAAAACATATAAAGTCGCTAAAATATGGAAGGCGCAAATATATTGCAGAGATTTTAGCACACTATTTAAAAGATGTTTACATTAAAAATATGTTTATGCTCGACGTTATAACCTTCGTGCCGATGCACAAGAAAAAACAAAAAGCAAGGGGGGTAATCAAGCCGAACTTTTAGCGAAGAATCTGGCAAAACTCGTTGATAATCGGTCTATAGCCCTACTTACCAAAATCAAAGAAACGCAGGAGCAAAAGTTGCTCGATAAAAAAGAAAGGCAGAAAAATCTAATTTCCTGTTTTAAAGTAACGGACAAAACGCTTGTTAAAGGTAAACGAATTTTAGTTATCGACGACGTTTTAACCACGGGCGCAACCGCTAACGCCGTGGCAAAAGTTTTAAAAAGAGTCGGAGCAAAATCCGTGTATCTTCTTACCGTGGCAAGCGTTCAGAAGCGTCTTGACGGCAACGATCCGGTTTTATATTGATATTTTCGGTTTTAACTTATGGATATTATATCTATCCGACACCGCGATTTTTTAGGCAAGCGCTACCGAGATAGAAAACGAAAACAGCAAGCAACGAAAACTTCGTCGCTCGCTGTTTTTGTTTGTCTGTTGCCTAAAATAGGTCGATATCCGACTTATAGGCAGACTTTTGATTGTTTTAACCGAATAATTATCGTGTTTTAAGCCGCTACGGGAACATCAAAAACGGATACGTTAACATTAAAGGACAAATAGCCTGAGTTTGTATAAAATTTATCTACGTAAGTTACTATGATATAAATGGTTCCGCTCGTTTTAGTGTCGCCTTCATAAGTTATCATCTCTCTCGTTATGGTAACGGTCTTTCCGGGATTATTGCTGTATTCTAAATAAGCGGTACAAGTTTTTCCGACTAAGTTCTTTTTTATAAATTTTTCGATATCGTCGCCTACTTCCAGGTTATACCAGGTCTCGAAAGAGGGCTCCAACCTCGTATAGTAGTTACTTTTTACACTTTCTACAAGACTTGTGAATCGATATATGTATTCTTGAATCATACCGTTACTTGAGTTTTGGATATTGAAGATTATGCTGTTATATTCGTTTTCAAAATAACTTACGTCATAGCCTTGGTTTATCAATGCCTGCCATTCTTCTTGCATAGCGGTTATTTTGCCGGATACGTCGATTCTGAGTACGTTGCTACCTTCGTCCCAGGTGTAGGTAACGATTTCACCGCCATAACTGCCGACGTAGTAATCTATCATAGTGCAAACGAGAGTTCTCTTTGCCGCGTCGAAGTCACAGAAAGTCGAAAAATAAGTATTGACTTTGTCTTCGTATGTGTCTTGAAGAGTAACGATATACTTGTCGGATTTTACGTGTTTATAAACCCTGAAAAGACGCGTGTCCATGTTTTGATAAACGAAGGTATTGACAAGAGAATCGTCTGACGGCACGTATAAGTCGATCGTTTTTTCGGAATCGTCCGGACGGCACAGCATAATCATATTATCTGCGTATATCGCGCAATAATCATCGGATCTTTCGTATTTTGCGTAGTAACCGTTGTTATCCATGGCGTAACCGTTATCGTACAAAGTTATTGTTGACTTATTGCCAATCGAATCGGTACCTATGTACGTTGCGAGTTCTTTCGCGCCGGTCATATCGGGCGCTATGATTACGGTTATGTCTTTAGAGTACCCTGTATTACCTATAGTGAAGGTTACCCAAACGTCATAAGATCCGACCTTTGTAAAATCATGACCTCTTAACGAGTACTTTCCTTCGGCAAAACTAAGAGTCGTTTCCGTCTGGTCACTGTAAGTTACCTTTGCGGAAATCTTGTTAAGCGCTTCCGTTATCTGCTCCTCGGTTACGCCGACCGTTAAAGTCAGTCTGTTTTGACTTAACTCAACCGATTTAACGTAGGGCTTTTGTTTAATTTCGGCAAGCCATTTTTTAAAGTTAGCAAATTGAGTTTTTGCTTCTTCGAGAGACATAGCGCTTTTCAATTTATCAACCAAATTGTTAAATTCGTTGGAATATGCTTCGTTGAGTTCATTGTCGAGCGCATCGTAAAATCTAAAGGCTATGTCGCAATACCTATAATAACGCATATCGTCTTCATAAGTAAAACTATTTATGAAATCTGCCAAAACGGAATCTTTAAGGTATCCGTAGTTTTTCATTACGTCGGTAAAGTCGGTGGTTGTTAAGGGCAAATCGATTATTTCGACGTATTGATTATATAAATCCGTATATTCGGGATAGTTTTTTTCGTGCGCAGCCCACTGTTCGGCAAACTCTTTTTTAAGTTGCGTTTTTACGCTTTCTATAGCGTAAAGTTTTAACAGGGGATAGAACTCATTCTCCACGGTCGATTGTATTGCTTCTATCTCCGCTCTCGTTTTTGCATCGTTTATTTGTTGTAAGAGCGCGGTTTTCTTATCGGTTATCTCCTTGCTCCATTCGATGGAGAAACCGCAACTAACACAAAAATCGTGAATGTTAAGGAGCGATTCAGAGATATTACTTTGTAACTGCGTTTTTAACGGCATAAGGTCCTCTTCGCCTTGCTGAGAAAGTTCACTTCGTAACTTTTCGACGTAAGCGAGTATTTGTTGACAACCCGCGCGAACGCCTTCGGGCGTAGTTGCGCCGTTTGTCTTGCTAATAAGTTCGTCATACTTGTCGAGCATTTCCTGAGTAATCCGATCGCCGTATTCGTTCGTCAACGTATCCCACGCCGAGATATATTCGGCTAAGCATGCCTGTCTTGTTTCTTCGAGTTCCAGATATGCCGAAACTTCTTGCAAAAGTTGTTCGGCGGGCTTAGCCGCTTCGTCAACAGCCGCTTTATTCTCGGCGGCTTCTATATTGCTTAAAATTTCGTCGTACCGCGCGGTAAGACTTTGTTCTACGGGGACGCTGTAACTTTGAACGAGGTCTTGCCATTTATTTTCGATCGAACGTCTTGTTTGTTCTTTGTAAGAGGACAAATCGTCCTGGAAATTCTTTTTTACTTCGTTCAAAAGTTCGCCGAATTTTTGACGTATCGTTTCGAGATCGGCTTCGGTTTCGGCTTTTTTGAGCAAGCCTTTTAAATTTTCGTACTTCTTAGCGAAGTCGGATTGCGATAAAGCGGGATACTGTTCGCAAAGCGTCTTCCACTGTGTGTCAATCTGAGAAAGAAGGGCGTTGATTTGTTCTTCGGTAACTTTTTCGACAGGTTTATAGTTTTCGGCAATTTCGTTGAAAAGCGTATTGAAATTATCCATGACTTCGTTGACTACCTGTTTGGTTTCGGCTTTTTTGAGCAAGCCTTTTAAATTTTCGTACTCCTTAGCGAAGTCGGATTGCAATAAAGCGGGATACTGTTCGCAAAGCGTCTTCCACTGTGTGTCAATCTGAGAAAGAAGCGCGTTGATTTGTTCTTCGGTAACTTTTTCGACAGGTTTATAGGTTTCGGCAATTTCGTTGAAAAGCGTACCGAAATTACCCATGACTTCGTTGACCGCCTGTTCGGTTTCGGCTTTTTCGAGCGCTTCCGTTAACTCGTTATAGCGAGCGGTAAACCCGGTATTCGTCGAAAGAGCGGAGTATTCTTTTAAAAGATTCGCCCAGGTGTCTTCGGCGTATTTTTTAGCCTGCGCCCTGTAAGCGGTTACGTCAATCGTAAGATTTTGCGTAATTTGTTGTATGAGGTTGCCGAAATTTTGGGAAACCTCATATAAATCATTCTGGTTCTTTGCCGCTTTAAAGTTATTAAGCAACGCTTCGTAAGCGGTAAGGTATTCGGGGTTGTTTTTAAGTTCCGGATAAGATGCGTAAACAATTTCCCACTGCTGTTTGACGTTTGCTAAAACCGTATCCTTCTGAATCGTAAATTCATCGGGCTTTTGCTGATTGTTTTGCTTTACCTTTTCAACGAGTTCGTTAAAACGAGTCTTATGACCATCAACGTCGGTCTTCTTCGTCGCTTTACCGATATTTGCGCGAATTTCTTCGTATTCGGTTTGATAACTCGTAAGATCGTAATCGTTTCCTAACTGTTCCCAGGTGGCAGCGATATCCGTAAGCGTGGTTTCTCTGTAAGTTTTAACGTCGTCTTTTTTATTATTGTTGTTGTCGAAAAGGTCGCAACCGACTAAACACAGACCGCACGTTAAAAGCAAACATAAGCTCAACGAAAAAGAAAGTAGTTTGGTTTTCATGATTCCTCCACATAAAAATATATTTCATAAAGTCGCGTTACCTCGTATAATTTAACTCGGTAATTACGTACTTCACCGATAAATATGGTATCATAATTTGACAAAGCATGTCAACGAAAAATCGACAAATTAATCGTTTGTCAAGTATAAATACATAAATAATTGAATTTTTGGCACTTTTTTGGCACTTTTTTGGCACTTTTATAAAATTTATCCATAACGTCTCTATTAAATCATCCTCGCGGGCAAGGCTATAATGATTTCAACCTTCCACATAAACGATAGAGTGTTAAATTTAAAAAGTTCGCCGTTTTTAATCAAAACAGGCGATAATCGGCTTATGACGCGACTTTCATAAATTTATCACAATAATCGAATTGTTAAAAGCGACCTTAAAAAGTTCTTTTTTTGATAAAAACTGTAAAAATGAAAATAACAGCGGATTACGTTTTGGCTATACGTTTGTGGAAATTATATAGCCAAAAAATAAAAAAGAGGCGGTATAGGTCGATTATCTAAGAAAAACGCTCCCGTTGGTCGCATGAAAGGCTTCACCTCAAAGTGAAGCCTTTCAGCGGGTGAAGCCTTTACGTATGTGAAGGCTTTCGCGGGTGAAACTTATCCGCAGGTCATCCTGAGCCTGTCGAAGGATCCGGCCGTAAGGCGCATTTATATAATCCGCCATTCCTTGTTTGCCCCTTTTGTGCAAAGAGGGGTGGCGATAAAATCGACGGAGTGATTGTTCTATATAATAAGCTAATCCTTATGCGGCTGACGCCTAGATGTTTCGACTACACTGCGTTCCGCTCAACATGACTAAATGAGGTATGTGTTACTATATAATTCTTAACGCCGACTATCGTCGGCTACACCTCATCAGTCAACAAGTTGACAGCTTCCTCCTCCGAGGGGAAGCCATTCCGTCAGGTCATACTGAGCCTGTCGAAGGATCCGGCCGCAGGCGCATTTATATAATTTGCCATTCCTTGTTTGCCTCTTTTGTGCAAAGAGGGGTGGCTATGAAATCGACGGAGTGATTGTTCAATATAATTTGACGTTCCTTTCGTGGGGGACGCTTAGATGTTTCGACTACGCCTTACGGCTTCGCTCAACATGACGTGAGGGGAGGGTTTTAGCATATTTGATAAAAAAAAGCGGGTTTAAAGGCGTTTTTTTATTGAAAAATGAAAATTTCGGTTCAATTTACTTTGACATTATTTACTACAAACATTATAATAATATTATAAGTGCGAAAGTGCGAAGTTTTCGCCTTAATTTGCAAAAGCAAAAGGCAAGACGTTTTCTTAAAATTGCAAAAGCAAAAGCCAAGGCGGTTACTAAAAATTGCAAAAGCAAAAGCCAAGGCGTTTGCTTTAATTTGCAAAAGCGAAGGACAAGCCTTTCGACTTAAATTATGAAAGCAAAAGTGAAGAATTGTTCGATAAAAAGACGAACGATATGATTTTTATCGTTTAACGGTAAATTTTTCAACGGTGTGTTTTTTACCAGATTATATTTTTATCGTTTATCTTATAACCGTACACTTTATAAAGATATATTTTTTAACGATACGATTTTTATCGTTTAAGTTTTTTGTCGTTCTTATTCTTTTCGCTTTATTAAAGTTAAAATCAATATCGGAGGATTTTTTATTCATGAAAAAGATGACTATTGACGGTAATACCGCTGCCAGCCACGTTGCGTATGCGTTTTCTGAAGTCGCTGCGATTTACCCTATCACACCTTCTTCCCCCATGGCGGAAGTCGCGGACGAATGGGCGACGGCAGGCAGAGTCAATATGTTCGGTCAAAAATTGCGTTTGGCTGAAATGCAGTCCGAAGGCGGTGCCGCAGGTGCCGTACACGGTTCTCTTTCGGCAGGCGCACTTACGGTAACTTACACGGCAAGCCAAGGTTTGCTTTTGATGATCCCCAACATGTACAAAATCGCGGGCGAACTTCTTCCTACCGTATTCCACGTCAGCGCACGTGCTTTGGCGGCTCATTCGCTCAACATTTTCGGCGATCATTCCGACGTTATGGCGTGCCGTCAAACTGGGTTTGCAATGCTCGCAAGCGGTTCGGTGCAAGAAGTTATGGATTTGGCACTCGTTGCACATCTTTCCACTTTAAAAGCACAGGTTCCCTTTATTCACTTCTTCGACGGTTTCAGAACCAGTCACGAAGTATCCAAGATTGACGCTATCGACTACGACGAAATGAAATCGCTCGTAGATATGAAGGATATCGAAAACTTCAGAAAGAGAGCGTTAAACCCCGAACATCCTATTCAAAAGGGTACCGCGCAAAACGCCGACACTTACTTCCAGAACAGAGAAACCGCAAATAAGTATTACGAGGCAACCCCCGCAATCGTTCAAAAAATGATGGACAAGGTTTCCGCTTTGACGGGGAGATCTTATCATTTGTTCGATTACGTAGGTGCACCCGATGCCGAAGAAGTCATCGTTATCATGGGTAGCGGTGCCGAAGCCGTTGAAGAAACAATAAACAAACTCAACGCAGAAGGTCACAAATACGGCTTGTTGAAAGTTCGTTTGTATCGTCCTTTCGCAACGAAAGCCTTCTTGAAAACCCTTCCCAAGTCGGCTAAGAAGATTGCCGTTTTGGACAGAACCAAAGAACCCGGTTCTTTGGGCGAACCTTTATACCTCGACGTTTGCACCGCTTTGATGGAAGCAAAGAGAAGAGCAATCGTCGTCGGCGGAAGATACGGTTTGGGTTCTAAAGAATTCAATCCTTCGATGATTCTTGCAATTTATAAGAACCTCGAACAAAAGAAGCCCAAGAATCACTTCACCGTCGGTATTTACGATGATATTACCCATACTTCTTTGGACTTTTCGGAAAAATACAACGCCGCTCCCGCAGGCACCGTTTCGTGCAAGTTCTACGGCTTAGGCTCCGACGGTACGGTAGGCGCAAACAAGAACTCCATTAAGATTATAGGCGACCACACCGACAAATACGTTCAAGGTTACTTCTTCTACGATTCCAAAAAGTCGGGCGGTATCACGGTATCTCACCTTCGTTTCGGCGACGTACCCATTCAATCGTCCTATCTTATAGACGCGGCAGACTTTATCGCTTGCCATAATCCCTCTTACGTAACCCGTTACGATATGGTTTCAGACCTTAAAGAGGGCGGTAAGTTCTTGTTAAACTGCCTCTGGACGGACGTTGACGCTCTTTCAAAACATCTCCCTGCAAAGATGAAACAACTCCTTGCCCAAAAACACGCCGAACTTTACGTTATCGACGCTTTGGACGTTGCTACTAAGGCAGGCAGTGCAAAGAGCCAAAACATGGTTTTACAATCTGCTTTCTTCAAGATCGCAAACATCATTCCTTACGAAGACGCAGAAGTCTTTATGAAGGAAAAGGTTAAAGTTACCTACGGCAAGAAGGGCGACGCCGTCGTTAAAGCAAACTGCGACGCTATCGACGCCGCAAGTGCATCCTTAATTAAAATAGAAATCCCCGCAAGTTGGGCTACCGCTACCGACGGTGCGGAAATCCCCGAACTTGCAAACGATAAATACTTCCGTGAAGTCATCCATCCCATTACCGCTTTGGAAGGCGACAAACTTCCTTCTTCCGCATTTAACGCAGACGGTTCCGTTCCTACCGGCACGACCAAGTTCGAAAAACGCGGTGTTGCGGTTAAAGTTCCTAAATGGATCCCCGGAAATTGTATTCAGTGCAACCAATGCGCTTTCGTATGCCCTCATGCGTGCATCCGTCCCGCATTGAACAAAGAAGGCATCGAAAAACCCGAAAGCTACGTATCCCTTCCCGCATTGCAACTTAAAGGGTTGGAATTCAGAATGCAGGTTTCACCCCTCGATTGTATGGGTTGCGGTGTATGCGTCAACGTATGCCCCTCTAAGGAAAAAGCCCTCGTTATGGTTCCCTTCGAAGAAGCCGTTAAAGAGGAAGAAGCAAACTACGAATTCTCCGAAACTCTTCCCAAGGTCGATACCTCCGCTATTAAGTCCACTTCGGTTAAAGGCAGTCAATTCAGAAAACCGTTGTTTGAATTCTCCGGCGCTTGCGCGGGATGCGGTGAAACTCCTTACGTTAAGGTAGTAACCCAGATGTTCGGCGAAAGAATGATTATAGCAAACGCTACCGGTTGTTCTTCCATTTACGGCGGAAGTTCTCCTACCTGTCCGTACACCAAGAACGAAGCAGGCAAGGGTCCCGCTTGGGCTAACAGTTTGTTTGAAGACAACGCCGAATTCGGTTACGGTATCAACCTCGCTTACGCACAAAGAAGAGCAAAACTTGCAGACAACATCGCAAAAGCGTTGGATCTCGGCGTTAAGGGCAGACTTAAAGCTTACTTCACCGAATGGCTTGAAAGCAGAAAGAGCCCCGAAGTCACTACCCGCCTTGCTCCCTTGATAACCGACCTCTTACCTTCGTCGGTAAGAGCCACGAGAGGTGAATTAAAAGCCACTTTAGCCGAAATCGAGGAACAGAGCGATTGCTTGATTAAAAAATCCGTTTGGATTTTCGGCGGTGACGGTTGGGCTTACGATATCGGCTACGGCGGACTCGATCACGTTCTCGCAATGGGCGAAGACGTTAACGTTCTCGTTTTAGATACCGAAGTTTACTCCAACACCGGCGGACAGGCAAGTAAATCCACTCCTACCGGCGCAATCGCTAAGTTTGCCGCAGGCGGTAAGAGAATCAAAAAGAAGGACCTCGGCATGATCGCTATGACTTACGGCTACGTTTACGTTGCTCAATGCGCCATGGGTGCAAATAAGCAACAGTTCTTGAACGCTATTTGCGAAGCCGAAAGTTACAACGGACCTTCACTCGTTATCTGCTACGCTCCTTGTATCAACCACGGTATCAATATGACCAACTCTCAGGCGGAAGAAAAGAAAGCCGTAGAAGCCGGTTATTGGCACTTATATAGATACAACCCGACCTTAGTCGGAACGGAAAATCCCTTCAAACTCGATTCTAAAGATCCTACTCAAAGTTATAAAGACTTCTTGCTCGGCGAAAACCGTTACGCTTCCTTGCAGAAAGCACAACCCGCTCTCGCAGAACAACTCTTCGAAAAAGCCGAAGAAGAAAACACAGAACGTCTTAACAGATATAAAGGTCTTGCTAACAAACAATAACGCTTAAAGTAAACGCTTTTTCAAGCGTTTGAATGATAAAAATCCGCTTATAGGTCGATAATCGGCTTATAGGCGGGTTTTTTAATGCCAAATTTAACACACTTACGGCAAGTTTTATAAAATAAACCGTGCTTTTACAAATAATTTTGCCCGCTTTTACGCTTGACGGTTAATATAACGTTTTGCGGTTAATATGTCGTTAAACGCTATCATTTATCTAATCGATAAAAAATCAAATCGTTTAATTTATCTAATCGATAAATTTACTTACAATAATTAAAAGAAAGGGCAAAAAAGGAATATATGCAAACGACAAGAATCGACAGGAAATAAATAAAAACCGCCGTAAAACCGCAAAAGTCGACAGAGAGAAACAAGAAGCGACGAAAGGTGACAATAGGCAACAAAAAACGACAAAAATCGACAACGGGCATAAAAAAAGGGCGGGAAAATCCGCCCTTAAAAATTTTATTTAAGTGTACCCGTAGTAATAAATCTACCGGAGTTACGGCTAAAAATTATAATGCCGTTTCCGTCTAAGTCTACCTTTACCCGTTGACCGAGTTCGTAGGTAATACCGCCGAAGATTACGCCCGTAATCAAAAATTCGCCGATTTTGATTCTTACCGTCGTTTCCATGCCGGTAGGCATCGCGCTGTAAATTTCGCCGTCGATTTTACCTTCGGGCGTAATTTTTACCGCCTCGGGGCGCACCGCCAAAACGAAGTCGTCGTCGGTAATTTCCCTTTCGTCGTCGAGTTCGGATTCGTCAACCTTTGCGATATGATATTTAAACTTGACGTCCTTATTGCTTTTTTCTACGTTTCTTTTGTCCTCTAAAAGTTTGAGGCGTTTTTCCTGAAGTTCGGCGTCGTATTTATGGTCTTCCCGTTGCCAGGAAGCAAAATCGACGGCTTTATTCGGCGTAAACGTAAAAGATTGGTTGTTCCAAACCGTTACCGTCAATTCATTTCCGTTTTGTTTGCCTTTTGCGTCGATAAAGTTGATTGAAGGATTACCTACGAAGTCGGCAACGAAAGTGTTGTTGGGGCGATTGTAAACGGTCAATGGGGCGTCGTATTGTTGCAAAACGCCGTTATCGATAAGACAAATGGAGGTTGCAAGGGTCATTGCTTCCATCTGGTCGTGGGTAACGTAAACGAAAGTGCTTCCCGTGTCGAGGTGTAACCTTTGAAGTTCGGACCTCATTTCAAGCCTTAGTTTTGCATCGAGGTTGGATAAAGGTTCGTCCATGAAAAGTACGCTCGGTTCGGGAGCAAGGGTACGCGCGATGGCGACCCTTTGCTGTTGTCCGCCCGAAAGTTCGGCGGGATAGCGGTCCATAAACATACCTATTTTCACTATTCTCGAAACCCTTCTTACGGCAAGGTCGACTTCTTCTTTGGAAAGTTTTCTTACCGCTTTAACAACCTCGCCGTCCTTTACGTATTCGAAGTTTTCGTTTATCGTATAGCCTTTTTTTGTCGCTTTTGCTTTTTCCGAGGCAATAATTTCCGTTTGTTCGGCAACGATTTTTTTAACTTCGGCTTGAGGGTCGGGAACTTCCGCAAGTTTGTATCCCGCAATTTTTTTTGCGGTGAACATCGAAACGGTGTATGTGTCTATAAGACGCAAATAAAGTTTGTCTTTATTCAAAACTCCTTTTTTGTCAAGACAGTCGTTGGTTAAGTCGATAACTTTTTTGTAATCGGAAACTATTTCTATAATGCGTGTCGCAACTTGTGCCTCAAAGGACACGACGGGCATAAGTTCTTTAATATTTGCAAGCCCGAACGAAATGTTTTGATAAACCGTCATGTTTGGCCATAGTGCGTAGTTTTGAAACAAAAAGCCGACTTTACGTTTGTTCGGGGGGACGTTTATGCCCATTTCGCTGTCGAAGACGACTTTGTCGCCGATAACTATTCGACCGCTCGTGGGAGTTTCAAGCCCCGCAATCATTCTAAGCGTCGTCGTTTTACCGCAACCGGAAGGACCGAGAAGGGTAACGAAAGAGTTGTTTTCAATTTCTAAATTAAGATGTTCTACGGCGTAAAAGTTGCCCCATCTTTTTGTGACGTCAGTTAATACGATTTTAGGCATAAATTAACCTCCTATACCTTTGTCGAGGCTTGCGCCGGTAACTTTGTTGATTATTGCGTTCGAGATAAGAACGGTTACTATCAATATAAGGTTAATACCGTTTGAAAAAGCGTAAAGCCCCATTTCGTCGAAATAGTCTATCGTCGTCGAAAGAATAAAACCTTGCGTGCAGAGAAGAAGGAACAACGATAATTCTCTTATACACGTGATGAACGGTAATAAGTAACCGCTTAATATCGACGCCTTTTGAATGGGAATTATTATGTTGAACATCCTTTTATGCCAAGGAATGTCTTGTATTATTGCCGATTCTTCGATTTCTCCGCTTATCTGAAGCATGGAACTAAGCGAGCTTCTCGACGCAAACGGAATGTATTTTACGGTACCCGCGATAATCAAAATCCAATACGTATTATATAGGTTGATTTTTCCCGAGAATAAAATGAAGAATGCGATACCTACGGCTATGGACGGCATCAAGTAGGGTATAAACGCCATGTTGTTGACGTAGTTCGCAAATTTGTCTCTGCGTTTTTTAGATACCGCATAACCGATTAAAGTACCCAAAGTACCCGCCGTAAGCGCACAGGCAACGGATACGAGCATTGTTCCGCCGTAAGCCTTCCAAATCATCTTGTTGTGAAGCATGCCCAATTGTCCGTAAAGCCCCGCTTCGCCCGTAGGATCGTTATACGTCCACCATTTGGTGGTGAGATTATTAAAGTCCCACGTTTTGAAGAAACTGTAGTCGCCGGGGTTGGGTAAAAAGGTTTCAAAGGCAAAAGAAATTATCGGGAATATGCTCGTAAAGAAGGTGAACACGATTAAAATCACACCGACAATGTATTTTCCCGCTTTGCCGAGATTGATTTTTGAAATTTGCCCGGATTTTCCCGAAACCGTAGTGTAATTTTTACGGCTTTTTAAACTTGCCTGGTTAAGAATAAGCACGACGACGCCCATAATCATCATTATAACCGCCAAAATGCTTGCTTCCCCTTGGTATTTATCGGTGATTTCGAGATACCTTGTGGAAAGGGTGGACAGTTTAAGATAGTGCGGAACGGGATAACTTCCCATGGAACTTCCGAAAACGAGAAGAACGGTCGACAAAATCGCCGGTTTTACCATGGGGATTGTGATTCTGCCCATGATTTTATATTTAGGCGTGTCGAGTATGGTTGCGGCTTCCTCCAAATTGGCGTCCATGTTTCTAAAGATACCGCCGATTAAGATGTAGGCAAACGCCGAGTAGTGCAGTCCTAAAACTATAATGCTCGGGAATAGCCCTTGGCACCACCAAAGGGGCATTCTTATGTTGAAAAAGGATGCGAAAAAGCCGTCGGAACCTCCCGTTACGGCGTTACTGTTGAACATGTTACGCCAAACCAAAGCGAGCGTCCACTGTGGCATTATGTAGGGGAAAATGAATATGGAACTTAAATATTTTTTGAATTTTAAGTTCGTCCTCGTCACCAAAAAGGCAAATATTCCGCCGAACAACACTGCCGCCACGCAAGAAAAGAATGCGAGAACGACGGTGTTTAGTAGCGGAGTCCATAAGTTGGTTTTCGCAAGCTTACTCGTGAATAAATCCTTCCAGTTTATAAAGGAAAAGCCTTCGGTTTTATGGGTCAGATACTGATCGATCGAGCCGGGGTGGATTTTTATCGTGTCTTCAACGAGGGTTAAGATGGGGGCTATGGTCGTGAACGTACAAATTATGCCCATTACAACGAGAATAATATTGTACGGTTGCATGAAAAAAGTTTTAACTTTGTTCATGAAGATCTTGGAGTTTCTCGGTTTTTTCATGATATTTTCCATAAAAACCTCCGACACGGAGTCAGGAAATTACCCGACTCCGTGCAGTTGAGTTAAATTATAAAGTTGTAAAAAGTCGTTTCTCGACTAAATCAGGCTTTATATTTGTCCAAGAGTTCTATCCAAGAACCTACCGTGAACGCAACTTGAGCGCAGTATTCGGGATCTTCGATAACCAATCTTGATTTCCACCAGTCGTAACCTTTGTCGTTTAATGCGGCAAATTCGACTTCGGTCGTGGCGTTACCTTCGGCGTCTTTCTTCATACCGCCTACCGAATGATGATATTTTGCTTCGTTTGCGGCAGCCAAAGTGGGGTTAGATGAGTAACCGCCGATGTCTTTGCCCCATGCGCTGAAACCGTCAACGGTTTCGGTCATGTAAGCGATGAAGGCGCAAGCCGTCCAAGGCAGAGGACTGTTGTCGGTAACGAATAAGTAGTGGCAATAGCCGTATCCGCCGAAACCGGTGTAACCGTCTTCGTAAGCGGCGACTTTAATGTTGTTTTTGGAAACGCCTTCGGTTTCTTGTACCGAACGAAGTTTGGAATAAACCAAAAGACCGAATTGATCGACTGCGGTGGATTTTACCAAGTCGTTGCAGATAGGACCGTCGTCCGATTGAGCGTTGTAGCTGTTAACCCAAAGTTTAATCCAAGCAAGTGCGTATTTGCCGTTTGCGTCCAAACCTAAGTCGGTTGCGTCTTGAGCGAGCGCGTTTATAGTAGTGTCAAAGTAAGTTTTCTTAGCGGCGGGTAATGCTTCGTAAGCGGTTTTCAGAGCGGCGGCGTATTCGGGCTTAGTGAGCATATAAAGGAAGTTTTTACCGACGATTTCACTGTCGATATCCATATATAAGCCGTGTTCGCCTTCAGAAACGAAGTCCCAAACGTTTGTGTAAGTTTTTTCGGTATCTACGCAGTTATACATGAAAACTTTGTTTAAAGTTTGAAGAGCGAGATATCCTTTGTAATCTTGAGCGGTGGTTTGGTTTGCTTCTGCCCATTCCTTAGGAATAAAGGTGTCTAAAATGCCGGTCTGTACCATCTTGGATTCGATTTGGTTGCCGTCTTGAATAAGCGTCATCGCAAAGGTACCCGTCTGCTTTTTGGAGTCTGCGGTCAACTGATCGAAGATTTTGTTGTTCTTCGGTTGTTGCCATTCGAACTTCATATCGTAAGAAGAATCGAGTGTTTTTAAATAGGCGATGAAGGATGGTAATGCGGTTTTACCGCGACTTGAGTTACCGACACCGTAGAAGGTTTTTCCGTTGGATTCTTCAATGGCTTTTCTGCCGAGTTCTTCCAAACTCATGCCTTGGGCTTCTTGAATAATCTTTTGAGTGGCGGTAAGTTCTTTCTCGGTCGTAGGATTACATGCAACGAGAGAGAAGGTAGCAACGCAAAGAACGGTTGCAAGTACTAAAGCTAACAGTTTTTTCATATTTTCCTCCGAAAAATATAATTATTTAACAACGCCGTTCGGCGTTATTTTTAAATTTTTTTAATCGTAAGCCCCTTTGGCACCGACGTGCCAAAGGGGATATCCCCTTTAAAATAAGGAAAAAACCATTTCGCTAAGTCTTTAAAAACCTAACGAGCATATGCAGTTGAAATACGCCTTTATTTTACAACAAGATTTTCGTTTGTCAATACCTTTTTTAAAATTTTTTTGTGTAAAACGCATAATTTAGACACTTATTGAAAAAGTGTAAACATCTTGTGTTTTTAGTCTGTATTTGCGGAAAACAAGTGTGCTAAGATGTAATAAAATATGAAATTTAGAGAGTATAAAAAGATATAACGGTTTATATGCCCTTTACGTAAAAATATGCCGATAACGGGCTTATAGGCGGACTTTTGATATAAAATAAACGCCGAAAAGCAATTTAAAACCCGTTTTAATTTACTTTTCGGCGTTAAAAAAATTATGTAATTTTAAAAAATTCGGATAAAAAACTTACGCAGTAAAAAAACCCAAATAAAAAATAATGCAGTTAAAAAACGATTTATCCGTAGTGCATCCCGAGGTGACGAAAAATTTAAGAGTTAAGGCGCATCTATATAATATGCCAAACCTTGTTAGGCTTACCCCTTGATAAGGGAAATTATCACTCAAACTAAAACCTTGCATGCATCGTAAGACGCAATTCATGCAAACGCAAGTTTTGCAATTCACCTTAGACGATGAATACGATGAATACGATGAATACGATGAATACGATGAATACAAGTGAACTTGTCACTAAACGGTTTTGCCGTGAATTCTCGCTTTTTTACGTGAATTGAATTGTTTACGCAACTCGTTAAATGCGGTTAACGGAATAGACGTTTCGACAACACTCGATGTTTTTTTAAACGTGACAAAATAGGCAATAGCAGGCTTATAGGCGGACTTTTTAATTAAGATTGCCTTAAAAACAGACAAAAATTATTACCCAACACATATAAGAACAAACAAAAATTGCCTAATTCAAACCGACGTAAATCAACGGCGAATCGGTTAAAATTTTATACGAATCATCGTTCTGTCGTCGAGGCTTGGCGATGATTTCCGTTGCTTTTCGAAAATATCTTTAAGCGACATAGAATCAAAATTTTTGTCGTAATTTTCAGTAAAATAATTACAGATTCCGTCGGTCATCAAATAAATTCTGTCGCCGTCGTTAAGTTTTATTTCGGCAACGTTAAAGAAAGACGCAACGTCGCTATTGCCGTTTATCACTCCGTAGCCGTGCTTATTCGACGCTTTGTTTACGTATTTTTTGTATAGCAACCCCCTCTTTCCTTCAACTTTATCCACCTCGAAAGCGTAATGCGTTTGCGAACGGGTGAGAGAGATTATTTGTCCGTCGCGAACGAGAACTATTCCGCAATCTCCCACATGCCCGTAATACAGCGTGTTGTTTTCGATGACGGCTATCGCGCCGACGCAACCTGCCGGCTCAAAGTATTTTCTTTTTTTCGTCGCAAGTGCTTGTGCTTTGGACAAGTTGTCGCAATAGATCGGGTCTTTAAGTAGTTCGTAATATGCCGATTCCGACGATTTTATCAAAACCTTACGTAAAATTTCGGAAAAGTTTTTTTCTTCTTCTTTTATTTCGGAAGCCATCGACTGCTCGAATATTTTCAAAAATTCGTCGGTAAACCTTTTAGCTATACTGTAATCGCCGTCGTAGCCTTCCTGCCTCGTAATCCCGTCCAAAACGGCGTAAACGTTGTTGACCGAATCTATAAGCATGGCGTCCTCTTGCGGGTGAGAAGGAGTAGCCGTGTTCAAATCCATAAGACCTTTGGCTTGTACGTTTTTGAAAACTTCTCCGCATTGTTTTTTCAACAGGCGTATAAGTTTTCGAAAATGTAGTATGGCGTCGTAATTTTGTTCTCTCGGTAAAGCGAGTTTTGCGTCGTCGAAAACATCAATTAAGGCTTTTAGCGTATCGCTATCTAAAGTCTCACCGTCGAATATAGCCGATTTTATTATTTCCGAAATCTTTTTTTTGCCGGTAAGGTCGATGGCGATAACCGGTTTTTTGTATTCCGCAATCATTTTCAGTTCTATTTGGACAGAAGGCCTCGAAATATAATTTTCGCTTAAAAAACATATCACGGCTTTACTGCTTTTCAAAATTTTTTCATATTTTTGAATCCAGGTTTCTCCGTCGTCGCCGGGGGTTTCGTCAAGGTGTTCGTCGAAAACGACCTGCACCCCGCGTGATTGAAGTTCCACTACGTCGCACAAGACGGGTTTGTAATCTCTTCTCGCATAACTTATCGTTATATAGTCGGGCGAATCGTTGCTTTTTACCGTGTCGAGGCAGTCGGCAAAATGTTTTGACATAATGATTTTGTTTTTCTTTGCAAAAACGGTGTCGGGGCGTTTGTCGAAAAATGCCGTAGCCATGTCCCAAAACCGATTGTAATTGGCTATTTCCGCGCTACTTGAAGCACAACATTTTGCACACGTCAAAAATTTTTCCACGTATTTTCGAGTAAAGACGTTACCGAGTGCCAAATCTTCATAGGTTAGGTCGTTATTTTCCGTGTCGTCGTCTTGTATGTTATTGATTGCCGATATAGTTTTTTTGATTGCCGAAACGAAGCCTTTTTTATGCCCTTCGTCGAGCTTGCGATTTTTACTCAAATATACCCTCGTATAAAACAAAAGTTCGGCAACGGAAGCGTAATATTTGGCGTAAGTCGGGTTTTGTTCTATTCCCTTTAAAGCGAAATCGTATGCGCGAATAAGTGTTTCCGAGTAATCGGTGTCGTACTTGGTTTCCGTTTGTTTTTCGGAAAAACATTCGGGATAGTTTCTGTCGGTCGTTTTGATACTTTTATAGTACATGCTTTTAGATTTGTTGCAAACAGCCTGAACGAAAGAACTGCCCATTGCGGGGCTGTCGTTCATTGCCTTGGCTCCCAAAATCGCGGTGGTCAAAAGGCGTTTGTAATCGCCCGTCAAAACGGAATATCTGCACGCCAAATCCCATATTACGGGGTATTCGTCGATGGAAAAACGAAAATCTCCGCTCCCCACGTATTTGTTTAGAATCTTTCTTAAAGCCTTAACCTGTTTTTGACGATAATAATGAAAACAAACGAAATAAAAGGCTACGAAGGCTTGGTCTTTTTCGAGAAAAAAGGAATCTCCGCCGTAAGTGGACAAAAGCATGAATTTTGCGACGGCGTCGTCCTCGTCGGAATCGTTGTAAAGTTTGGTGCATTCGAGAATGTACTCGTAACTTTTCAGGTAACCTGTATCGTTGCCGTTTTCGTCCTTGTTCTTTGCGGCAATATTTTTTATTTCGGACAGAGATTTTTTTATTTTTTCTTCGGTTTTAAAATAATCTTTAAAGTTGCTGTCGTAAAATACCGTTTGCTTCATGTTTCACCCTTTGTGTCGATTTATCGCACTGTTTGTCGAATATAGTCGATTTTAGCACAAATTTGTCGATATGTCAATCGGTACGGTCGACTCCGAAAAAGGGGTTTGGCAAAAAAATCCTTTCAAAATGACGAATATGCTTGTTATAAAGGTTTACTTAATAAGTAAAATGTAGTAAAATATTAGAAATAATCAACGTTATTTGGGAGAGTATACCGTTTTACGGTGCGTTTTCCGAAACGACGGGGCAAAAAACCTCAAAAGGGGACATATAATGGGACTTATCAGATATATTTTGGAATCGGATTCGAGAAGAAGTTTAAAAAAGATAGGCGCTATGGCGGACAAAGTTTTGGCGCTTTCTCCGAAATACGAAAAAATGACAGATGCCGAACTTAAAGATCAAACTCGGATTTTAAAAGACCGCTTAAACGCGGGTGAAAGTTGCGAAGATATTTTATACGACGCTTTCGCCGTCGTAAGAGAGGCAAGTTGGCGCGTACTCAACATGCGCCACTATAAAGTGCAAGTTATGGGCGGTATTTGTACCCACCAAGGTCGTGTCGCCGAACTTAAAACGGGTGAAGGTAAAACTTTAATGGAAACTTTACCCGCCTATTTAAACGCGCTTACGGGTAAGGGCGTTCATATCGTTACCGTAAACGATTACCTTGCCGCCCGTGACGCCGAATGGATGGGCAAAATATATCGTTTTTTGGGGCTTACGGTAGGCGTAAACGTACACGGCATGACCGACGACGAAAAGCGTAAGGCTTACGCAGCCGACATTACCTACGGCACCAATAACGAATTCGGTTTCGACTATTTGAGGGACAACCTTAAAGTAAACCTCAAAGACATGGTTCAGCGCGGGCTTGACTTTGCAATCGTGGACGAAGTCGACTCCATTTTAATCGATGAAGCAAGAACCCCGCTTATAATTTCAGGGAAGGGCGGAGAGTCTTCCGAACTTTACGTAAACGCCGACAGATTCGTGAGAACCCTTAAAAAGGACGAAGATTTTACTTACGACGAAAAGGAAAAAACCGTCCAGATAACCGAATCGGGTGCGACTAAGGCGGAAAGATTTTTCGGCATAGCTAACCTTGCCGATATAGATAACGCCGACCTTAACCATCACATTCAGCAAGCGTTGAAGGCGCATTATATTTTTAAGCGCGATAACGACTATATCGTTCAGGACGGCGAAATCATCATCGTCGACGAATTTACAGGTCGTCTTATGCTCGGCAGACGCTACTCCGACGGACTTCATCAGGCAATAGAAGCAAAGGAAAAGGTAGTGGTAAGAAGTGAAAACAAAACTCTTGCAACCATAACCTTCCAAAATTACTTCCGTCTTTACCGCAAACTTTCGGGTATGACGGGTACGGCGAAAACCGAAGAAGAAGAATTTAAAACCATTTACGGGCTTGACGTTTTGGAAATCCCTACCAATCGCCCGATGATAAGAAAAGATTATAACGACGTAATTTATCCCACCGAAAAGGGTAAAATAAAAGCCATCGTCGAGGATATCAAGGCTCATCACGAAAACGGGCAACCCATCTTGGTCGGTACCGTTACGGTAGAAAAAAGCGAAATGATTTCACGCGCCTTGTTGCGTGAAAGAATCAAACATAATATCTTAAACGCCAAAAATCACAAACGTGAAGCCGAAATCATCGCACAAGCGGGCAGAAAGGGTGCCGTTACCATAGCAACCAACATGGCAGGGCGCGGTACCGATATTTTGCTCGGCGGTAACCCCGAATTCATGGCAAAACAAGATCTTCGTAACCAAGGCTACGACGACAGCGACATCGAATGGGCTGTGTCTTACGTTCAAGACGTACCCGAAAACATCAAAGAACTCAGAGAAAAATACACCGAACTTTACAAACAACACGCCGTCGTTACCGAAGAAGAAAAGAAAGAAGTCGTTGCGGCGGGCGGTTTAAGAATAATCGGTACCGAACGCCATGAATCCCGTCGTATAGACAATCAGTTGCGCGGTCGTGCCGGTCGTCAAGGCGATCCGGGTGCGTCTATATTCTACATTTCCCTCGAAGACGAACTCGCAACCCGTTTCGGCGGTGACAGAATGCAGGCTATGTACAAAGCCTTCAAGATGGACGACGATACTCCGCTTTCGGCAAAAATGTTGTCGCGCGGTATAGAAAACGCTCAACGTAACATAGAAGGCAGAAACTTCGGTATAAGAAAACGCATCATTCAGTACGACGACGTCATGAACACTCAACGCCACGTAATGTACAGCGAAAGAATGAAGGTTCTACGCGGTGAAAACGTACATCAGGACGTTTTGAACCTCATACCCGATTACGTCGGCGACGTTTTGGTTGAAGGCATTCCCGATCCTACGAAAGTAGCCACTTGGAGCGTCGACAAAATGAACGCTGCGTTGGAAAGATGTTGTATTCCCGAAGGCAGTAACTTCGTAACAGAAGAGGACGTAAAAAATCTTACCTACGACGAACTCGTCGCAAAATGCGCGGATAAGACGATAGAAGAATACGAAAAGAAGATTCTGTCCTACAAAGAAGAAGGTATCGATTACGGCGAAATAGAAAGAATCATTCTTCTTCGTACCGTCGATAAACACTGGATAGACCATATCGACGCAATGGATAAGCTTAAACGCGGTATAACTTTGCGTTCCTATGCAAACGAAGACCCGATTAACGCCTTCAAAAAGGAAGGACACGAAATGTTTGAGGAAATGACCGAATCCATTCAGGAAGAAACGGCAAGGATACTCCTTAAACTCAAAGTAAACATTAACAGAATGCCTCAAAAAGAGGTAACGAAGAGGACTTACAATCTTTCGCAAAACAACCTCCCCAATCAGGGCGGTCAGGTTAGAGCCGAAAAAATACCCGGCAGAAACGACCCTTGCCCCTGCGGTAGCGGTAAAAAGTACAAAAATTGTTGCGGAAAAGATGCAAATTAGCCTGTAATATCGCACTTTCGGCAAAAAAAGCCTTAAAAAGACATAATCGTTTATTTGCCGAGAGGTCTTGCAAGCGTTAAACAGGAGTTAAAACAAGAGTAAAAACGGGCGTAAAAACGAGCGTTTGAGTAAGCATTCAGTAAACGTAAAAACGAGCGTTTGAGTAAGCATTCAGTAAACGTAAAAACGAGCGTTTTAATAAACGTTTTAATAAGCGTTTGAAGGGCTATTACCGAAAAATTCGCTAACGGCAACGGAATTTTCGTTGCAGGCTAAAACTTGCGTGCTTTTAAGTTTAAAAAGGAGCGGGTTTTGTTTCGGCTAAAAATTAGAGGACAGTCATGATAAGAACCGACTTATATTACGATAAATTCAAAGAGTTGAGAGCCGTTTTGGACGAAGCCAAAAATTCGCTCGATATCGACAATGCAAAAGTCGAACTCGCAAAAATAGAAGAGCGTCAGCAAGATCCCGAAGTCTATAACGACCTTGCCCTTTCCACCGAACTTGCGAGAAAGGCGCAGTCTTACAGAAAGAAAATAGAACTCGTAGACAAAACTTACAAAACGATTTCCGACGCCGAAGAAATGGTTAATCTGGCGGCGGAGGAGGACGACGACAGTTTTCTTCCCGAAGTCGACGCCGATCTTAAAAACGCCGAAAAGGAAATAGAAGAATTGAGGCTTCGCACCCTTTTAAAGGGCAAATACGACGATTTAAACGCCATTATGACCCTTCATGCGGGGGCGGGCGGAACGGAGGCGTGCGACTGGACGGAAATGCTTTATCGTATGTATATCTGTTACGCCGAAAAGCACGGTTATAAACTTACCGAACTCGACCGCTTGGCGGGCGACGACGCAGGGCTTAAAAGCGTGAGTTTTAAGGTCGAAGGCGAAAACGCTTACGGGTATTTGAAAGCCGAAAAAGGGGTTCACAGACTGGTAAGAATATCTCCTTTCGACGCTAACGCCAGAAGACATACGTCATTTGCGTCCGTCGAGGTAATGCCCGAAATAGACAATTCCGACGAAATACAAATTCGCCCCGAAGATTTAAAGGTTGATACCTATCGTTCGTCGGGTGCGGGCGGACAACACATCAACAAAACGGAGTCGGCGATAAGAATCACTCATATTCCGACTGGTATTATAGTTGCCTGCCAAAACGAAAGAAGCCAGGTGCAAAACCGGGAACAAGCCATGAGAATGCTCATGAGTAAACTGGTTGAGTTAAGGGAATCCGAAAGGCTTCAAGAGGCTCAGGAAATAAAAGGCGACATCAAAAAAATCGAATTCGGAAGCCAGATAAGAAGTTACGTTTTTTGCCCTTACACTTTGGTTAAAGACCACAGAACGGGTTACGAAACGGGAAACATTCAAGCCGTTATGGACGGCGACTTGGACGGCTTTATAGTCGAATATTTGAAGAGAAGTTAATAAAAGTAGGGCTATAAGCCCGAAAACAACTATGAATTATTTTGAAAGAGTAAAACAAAAACCGCAAAAATCGGTTCCTATAATTCTCGGAATAGAGTCTTCTTGCGACGAAACGGCGGCGGCGGTAGTAAAGGGCGGCAGAGAAATTTTGTCGAACGTTATTATAAGTTCCGCCGAAGAACAGTCCAAGTACGGCGGAGTCGTTCCGGAAATCGCATCGAGGGCGCATACCGAAGCGGTGTCTAAAAGCGTTACGCGGGCGATACAAGAGGCGAAAATAACCCTTGCCGACGTAGACGCCGTTGCCGTAACTTACGGCGCGGGGCTTTTGGGGGCACTGCTCGTGGGCGTTTCGTACGCTAAATCGCTTGCCTACGCCTTAGACGTTCCCCTTATTGCGGTAAGCCACATAAGAGGGCATATGGCGTCTTGCTATCTTGCGGACAAAACCCTCGAACCGCCTTTTATAGGACTATTGACCTCGGGCGGACATACGGCGGTAGGCGTGGTGGAAAGTTACGCTAAAATGAATATTTTAGGCTCGACTTTGGACGATGCCGTGGGCGAAGCCTTCGATAAAGTCGCACGCGTTTTGGATCTTCCGTACCCGGGAGGACCGAATATAGAAAGAACGGCAAAAGACGGGGAAAACGTAATACCTCTTCCCAAAATGTTAAAGGGTGCGGGCGGATATAATTTTTCGTACAGCGGACTTAAAACGGCGGTAATAAATTACGTTCACCAAAAGGAGCAAAAGGGCGAAAAGTTCAGTAAAGCAGACGTCGCAAAATCCTTCGAGTGCGCCGCTATAGACGTTTTGGTAGATAAGGCGATAGAAGCCGCAATCGAATATAACATTGACAAAATAGCCCTCGGCGGAGGGGTTGCGGCAAACGGATATTTGCGTGAGCAAATAGTCAAAAAGTGCGCCGATAGGTCGATTAACGTCATACTTCCGCCCAAAATATTATGTACGGACAACGCCGCCATGATTGCCGCGGAAGGGTATATAAAATATCTTAACCGCGATTTTGCCGACTTAACGCTTAACGCTTGCGCCTCGGTCGAATTGAAATAATTACACGATAATAATCACACATAGGCAGTCACACGCAGGTAGTCACACATATGTGGCACACTAAAACAGTTACGCAAAGGCGGTTGCTTGAATGAATAATTGCACGATAACAAGCAACTATAAGACGTAAACGTGTACCGAAAAATATAACAACGGCATACCATATTTAGTGTTTTTTGCGTTTTAAACGCCAATCGGAGCATCAATGAAATTTACTTTAAACTACGACAAAAAATTTCTTCCTTTTGAAGAGGAACTTAAACGTTTCAGAGAAAACGTTTTAAAAGAAGAAAATTTAACGGCTAAGTTCGTTATCGAAAGAAACGGCGGTTTCAATTACGCTTTTTCCGAAAAAATTTTTAAAGACGAAGGCAAAAAAGAGGAAAATTATCGCATAACCGAAAGGCTCGTTAAGTCTGCGTTATGGATAGCGGGCGGTTATAAAATTTACGTTTGCGCCCCCGAATACCTTTACGAGATGTTTAAACTCGACTATTCAAAGGAAGGAAAGCGTAAATTCGATTACGATTTTATGTCCGGCGTTTACGAAAGACCTTTTGAAGTCGTTTTGGTTTCCGAAGGTCAATTACCCGAGGAAAAAAAGTGTTCCCTCGATATCGGCGGACATTTGGAAGGTTGCCGTATAGGCTTCGATGCCGGCGGAAGCGACCGCAAAGTAAGTGCGGTAATCGACGGTACGGTGGTATATAGCGAAGAAGTCGTATGGAACCCCAAACTTGCCACCGACTGGCATTATCAGTACGACGGTATTATGGATTCGATGAAGCGTGCCGCTTCAAAAATGCCGAGGGTCGACGCCATAGGCGTGTCGAGCGCGGGCGTTTACGTCGACGATAAAATCATGGTAGCGTCGTTATTTATGAAGATTCCGCCCGAAGATTACCAAGCCCACGTCAAAAACATGTACATAGACATCGGCAAGGAAATGGGTGTTCCCTTAAAGGTCGCAAACGACGGCGACGTAACCGCACTTGCCGGTGCGATTACTTTAAAATCAGACTGCGTGTTGGGTATTGCGATGGGAACGAGCGAAGCGGGCGGATATATCAATAGCGACGGAAAGTTAAACGACTGGTTAAGCGAACTCGCATTCGTCCCCGTCGACTTATCCGACAATGCAATGGTCGACGAATGGTCGGGCGACAAGGGGGTAGGCGTAAAATACTTCTCACAAGACGGCATTATAAAACTTGCCTTGCTTGCGGGCGTAGAATTTGCAAAAGACCTTACACCCGCTCAAAAACTTAAAGTCGTTCAAAAAATGCTCGAAGACGGAAGCGACGTTGCCGAAAAAATTTACGAAGACGTCGGCACTTATCTCGGCTACACCGTCGCTTATTATTCGGAATTTTACCGAATAAAAAATCTTCTTTTGTTGGGAAGAGTTACCAGCGGTAAAGGCGGTCAAATTATAATAAACAGAGCAAAAAGGGTTTTGTGCGAAGAATATCCGCAACTATCCGATATAGAAATTTCCCTTCCCGACGAGGAATTCAAACGGGTGGGGCAAAGCATAGCGGCGGCTTCTTTAACTAAAATTTAAAAAACTAAAATTTAGGATAAAACTCAAAATTCGACATACCGCACGATAAATTCAGGACAAAACCTGAAATTTAGAAAACCCCGTAAAACAACGGGGTAAAACATAAATTTAAGTTGCCCGAGAAGAACGGGAAACGAAATCAAAAATTTAAGTTGTCCGTTAAAAACGGAAAACGAAACCCAAAAGCGGTATAAAATTACGAAGCGAAGAGTCGCCTATAGAAAAAAGGAAAACATGAGAGAATTCGTTTTGGCAAGCGGTTCGCCCCGTCGACGCGACATTTTAAAGAAAGAAGGTTACGTTTTCAGGGTTGTTCCGTCTACATTGCCCGAAATAGAAAACCACGATTTACCGCCCGAAATTTACGTAAAAAACCTTGCCATGCACAAGGCTGAAGACGTCTTTTCACGCGAAAAAACCCTTTGTTTAGCGGCGGATACGGTAGTGGTTTTTGAGGGTAAAATTTTAGAAAAACCCGCCGATAAGCCCGAAAACGTGCGTTTTTTAAAAATGTTGTCGGGCAAGTCGCATTACGTTTATACGGGATACGCCGTAATAGACGGCGATAAAAAAATTTCGGGATACGTAAAGACCGAGGTCGTTTTCAATAATCTTTCGGACGAACTTATTCGCGATTTTACGGATAAAGGTTTAGGGCTTGACAAGGCGGGAGGATACGGCATACAGGACGGCTTTCCTCTTGTCAAAGAATATATCGGGAGTTTTACCAACGTTATAGGGCTTCCGATGGAAAAAATTAACGAGATACTTAAGGAGTTATTATGAGTAATAATGTAGTCGCCATAGATATCGGCTCGTCGAATACGAGCATTTATCAGGTCGGGCAAAGCGTGGTTTTGTTCGAACCGAGCCTCGTTGCTTTTTCCGGTGAAGGCTCAAAGGTTAAAGAAGTCGGCTTCGAAGCAAAAAAACTTGTCGGAAGAACGACTGACAGTACCGTCGTCGTAGCCCCCGTTTTCGAGTCGCAAATAACCGACGAAAAAGCCTGTGTTGCCATGCTCGACAGTTTTTTAAACAAGATAACGGTAAAACATTTTTCGTCACGCCCCTCCGTGATATTGTCCATTCCTTGCGGTGCGACCCTCGAACAAATCAAAGCTTTTGAAAGAGTTTTGCGCGGAGCAAACGTTTCCGACTACGTTTTCGTAGAATCTCCCCTTCTTACGGCAATCGGATTAGGGCTTCCCATGACGGATTCCTCTCCGGCGTTCATCGTCGACATAGGAGGCGGTTCGACTCAAATTGCGGCGGTTTCTTTGGACGGCATAATTTGCGGTATTTCCGTAAACATGGGCGGTATGAGCATTGACGCCATGATTATGGGGTTTATTCGCGATCGTTACGGCATAAGGATAGGTTCGCTTACCGCCGAAACGGTAAAGCAAAAAATTTGTTCCCTTCAAGAGGGCGACATGACGGCTATGAACGTAAACGGGCAGGCTGTCGATACGGGGCGTCCACATTCGGTACGCATAACCTCGCAAGATTTAAGGGATACTTTACGCCTTTTCTTCGATAAAATCTTCCAGATAACGAGCATGGTGCTTTCAAAACTCCCTGCCGAAGTTTCTGCGGACGTTAGAAGAAGCGGAATATATTTTTCGGGCGGTGTTTCCAAAACTCCCGGGTTAGAGGAATATTTCCGCGAAAAAATGGATATGCGCGCCAACGTGTTTGCCGATGCAGAGGTCGCTACCGTTTTGGGCGGCGGAATAATTGCCGAAAACAAACAACTTTTGAAAAAATTGAGAATAAACCAAAGGTAGCGATGACAAAGTCGAATTCATGCAGATTGAATTCATAGGGTTTTTTTAGCCGTCGCTAACAACCTAAAAAAACGGCTCTTCAAAGAGCCGTTTTTGGTCGAATATATTTATTTTCGTTATTATTTTAACGTTTGGTAGCGGTGTTTTCGTCGTTATTATTTAACGAGCAGGCGGATATATCGTTATTATTTAACGAGCGGACGGATATATCGTCGTTATCGTTTAACGGGGCGATAAAGTTACCGTCGTTTTCCTTTTTAAACTCTTTCATTTTTGCTAAGGCTTCGCCGAAAAGGTGATTTCTTTCGGGGTGATAAATTGCTGAAAGCATACGGTCTTTCGCAAAAGGCACGTCCTTTTTTATAGATGCGATAAGTTCCTTGACGTATTGGCGTTTGGTGTGCTTGTCCGCGGGGCAGGGGTTATGTATTACGGGGTTTTTGTTTGCAAAAGCCGCTATGTCTTTTTCCTCGATGTAAATCATGGGGCGGATAACCGTTACTTCCGAACGGGATAAATATGTTACCGGCTCGAAAGTGGAAAATCTTCCTTCAAAAATCATCGATAAAAAGAAGGTTTCTACCAAATCGTCGGCGTGATGTCCCAAAGCGAGTTTGTTGCAACCGAGTTTTTTTGCAACCGTGTTTAAAGCCCCGCGCCTCATTTTACTGCACAAACTGCAAGGATTTTTTTCCTTTCTTATATCGAAAAGTATGGGACCTATGTCCGTCTTTTCTATAACGTATTCGACGTTTAAACTTTTGCAATAATCCTTCATCGCAAGAATTTCTTTTTCGTCGTAGTCTAAGCCCATATCGATAGTTATCGCCACGACGGAAAATTTGTTTGGATAAAACAAGCGGAGTTTTGCCAATAAAGTCAATAAAGTAACGCTGTCCTTTCCGCCCGAAAGACCCACGGCAATGCGGTCGCCTTCGTCAATCATGTTGAAAGTGTCTACGGCACGTCTTAACGGCGATAAAAGTTGTTGAGTAGTCATTTTTGCACCATCGTTATAAATATTACCCATAAATAATATAGTATTTTGAAGCAAAAATCAATTTTTTAGGAGCATAATGGCAGAGATAGTAGTAGATTTTTTGCAATCGTCAATCAAAAACCCCTATATACTCGTAATTTTGGTTGCGATGTTTCCTCTTATCGAATTAAAAGGAGCGATACCTATCGGTATAAAGTCGGGCTTAAATTTATGGCAAAGCGCGGTGCTTTCCTACATCGGTTCGACGATTATAGTTATCCCGATATTTTTTCTTTTGATTTACGTCTTTAAATTATTGAAAAAGATTCCTTTTATCGGCAAACTCGTTTATAAACTCGAGGCAATGTTTGAAAGAAAAGCCGAAAAGATTTCTGAAAAATCGGGGGATAAACCTGAGGAAATCAAACGCAAATTTTTTATAAAGGCACTGTTTATTTTCGTTGCGGTACCTCTGCCTCTTACCGGAGTATGGACGGGAACCGCCATAGCGGTGTTTTTAAACATGAAGTTTCGCGACGCCTTATTACCTCTTGCCTTAGGTAACTTGGTTGCCGGCTCGTTTATTACGCTCATTACTTTTTTGTTCAAAGATTACGTAGACGTTATAATAAATTGCATGCTCGTTTTAGCCATAATAATGCTTATCGTTTTTATAGTAAAAGTTGCGCTGTCAAAACCGAAAGAAATTCAAAAATAGTTAGATAATCGGCTTATAGACGGACTTTTTAACAATCAGGTGCGGTATGAAAATAAATTACGACAAAGAATTCTCCGCTTATACGGAAAAACTTACGAAAAAAGAAAGACTGCTGTTGCACGCTTGTTGCGCGCCCTGTTCGTCTGCCGTTTTGGAAAGGGTTACCCCTTATTTTGACGTAACTTTGTACTTTTATAATCCTAATATTACCGATAAAAACGAATACGATTACAGATTAAAGGAACTTTATCGTTTTGTATCCGAGGTTTACGGCGACAAAGTCAAGATAGAGGAAGGGGAGTACGAACCCGAAAAGTTTTATCTTTTATCGCGCGGAAAAGAAAATATTCCCGAGGGCGGTGAAAGATGTTTTTGTTGCTATAAGGACAGACTTTTAGAAACCGCTAAAAGGGCAAAAGTCGGGCTATATGACTGTTTTTGCACTACTTTAACCGTTAGTCCTTATAAAAACGCCGAAAAGTTAAACGAGATAGGCAAAAGCCTCGAGGATGAATACGGCGTTAAATTTTTGCCTTCCGACTTCAAAAAAAGGCAGGGCTACGTCAGGTCTATAGAGTTATCGAAAGAGTACGGCTTATACAGACAAAACTATTGCGGGTGCGAATTTTCCCGCAAAATTGCCGAAAATAAGCAATTCGACGAACATAATCGATAGGTTTTTTGCGCGGTTTGGTTTTATTCCTTTACAAACCGCCTTTTTTATTATAAAATATATTTAATATGTTAACTATAAAGAGTATAGACAAAAACGGTATCGGTGAAGAAATCGGTCTCGAAGTCGGAGACGAAATTTTAAAATTCGACGGCTACGAAACGGAAGATATTCTCGACTACCTTTATTATGACGCCAAAGAAAAGTTTACCATGACCGTCGGCACGCGCGGAAAAGAAGTGGAGTGCGAAATCGAAAAAGACGACGACGAAACTTTAGGACTAAACTTCGTTTCCGACGGGCTTGACATGAAGCTTTGCCACAACAACTGTATTTTTTGTTTCGTAGAGCAACTTCCGAAGGGAATGCGCGACAGTCTTTACGTGCGGGATGACGATTACCGCCAAAGTTTTTTGTGCGGTAACTACGTAACGCTTACCAACGTTTGCGACAGAGATATAGACAGAATAATTCGCCTTCATTTGTCGCCGATGTATATTTCGGTGCATACCCTGTACGAAAATTTACGTTCCGAAATGCTGAACAACCGCTTTGCGGGCAGGCTTTACGGCATGATTAAAAAACTTAATGACGGCGGAATCACGATGCACACTCAAATCGTTCTCGTTAAAGGCGTAAACGACGGCGTGGCGTTAAATTATACTTGCGAAAAACTTTCCGAGTTAAAAAACGTAAAAACGCTTGCGGTAGTGCCGTGCGGAATTTCGGGGCATAGAGAAGGTCTTACCAAAATCGACGATATCGACGGGGAGTATTCCAAAAAACTTATCGAAACCATAGAGGCTTTAAACAAAAAACTCGGGCGTCGTTTTATTTACGCTGCCGACGATTTTTACGTGAGGGCGAAAGTTCCCTTCTTAAATTACGATGCATACGGGAGTTTCGACCAAATAGAAAACGGCGTGGGTATGTTTACGTCGTTTATCCACGATTACAACGAAGTATGCGAAAAATCGACCTATAGGCGGACTTTTTTACTCGTAACGGGTGTCGCCGCCGCACCCTTTATAACCCAATACGCCAAAAAAACCGAGGAATACGTAGAGGGACTGAAAACTTACGTTATTGCACCCGTCAATAAATTTTTCGGCCCTACGATAACTTGCTCCGGGCTGTTGACCGGCGGTGACGTGTCCGAGGCGATACTGAATTTCAAAGAAGATTACGACGAGGTAATATTGCCGAGAAACATGATGAAGGAAACCGAAAACGTTTTTCTCGACGGTATGACGCTCGAAAGTTTACGACAAAAAATAGGAAAGCCCGTAAAACTTATAGACGTACAAGGCAATCACTTTTTCAATGCCTTGGCGGGCAAGGAGTAATATATGAAACCGATTATTGCAATCGTCGGCAGACCGAACGTAGGCAAATCGACTTTTTTTAATAAGGTAACAGGTACCAAAATAGCAATCGTCGAGGATAAACCGGGCGTTACGCGCGACAGAATTTACTGCGACGCCGAATGGTGCGGTTACAACTTTACCATGATAGATACGGGCGGTATCGAACTGAAAAGCCAAGACGAAATGTGGCAACACATAAAAAAACAAGCAGAAATCGCCATCGAAACCGCAGACGTAATTATTTTTATGTGCAGTGCGAAAGACGGCGTTACTTCCGCCGACCGCGACGTTGCCGATAAACTTCGCCGTTCAAAAAAGCCGATAATACTTGCCGTAAACAAACTGGACAATTTTAAAAAAGAAGACCTTTTTGAATTTTACGAACTCGGTTTAGGCGAGCCTATAGGGCTTTCCTCGGAACAGTCCAAAGGCTTCGGCGATCTTTTGGAAGAAGTTTGCAAATATATCGATAAAATCGAGGAAGAGGACGAAAGCGACGTTATAAAGATTGCCGTCGTCGGTAAACCGAACGCAGGAAAATCAAGCCTCGTAAACGCCGTACTCGGTTACGACAGGACTATAGTTTCAGACATTTCGGGAACCACGAGGGACGCTATCGATACGCCTTTTACCTTGGACGGGCAAAAATATAAAATTATCGATACGGCGGGTATAAGGAAGAAAAAAGCCGTTGACGAGGACATCGAATATTACTCGGTGGTAAGGGCTTTTGGTGCGATACGTCGCGCAGACGTAAGTTTGCTCGTTATCGACAGTACCCAAGGTCTTACCGAGCAAGACGTAAAAATCGCGGGGTATATTCACGAGCAGGCAAAACCGTCGGTTATCGTAATGAATAAATGGGACGCCGTCGAAAAGGACACCTTTACCGTCGAAAGTTTTAAAAAGAAACTCGATTGCGACCTTGCTTTTATGGATTATTACCGCGCGGTATTTATTTCGGCAAAGACGGGTCAAAGGGTTCCGAAAGTTTTGGAATGCGCAAAACTGTCTTTAGAGAACGCAAAACGCAGGATAACCACAGGCACCCTCAACGACATTATAAACGACGCGGTAAGAATGAACGAACCGCCTTCATTCCACGGAAAGCGACTTAAAATTTATTATACCGTTCAAGACGGCGTGTGTCCGCCCACTTTTATAATCTTCGTAAACGACGCTAATCTCGTGCATTTTTCATACAAAAGATATATCGAAAACGTTATAAGAAAGGCTTTCGATTTTCAAGGTACTCCGATAAGAATTATTTTCAGAGAGAAAAACGAGGACTAAAATGAATTTTGCTTCTTTGTGGTGGTCGTTCGCTCTATTGATAGTCGGCTCGTATCTTTTCGGAAGTTTAAACAACGCAATCATTCTCACCTCGCTACTCGGAAAAGATATTCGTAAAATGGGTAGCGGTAACCCCGGGACCATGAACGTCAGTCGTACCCTCGGGCTTAAAGCCGCCCTTTTGATACTCGTTCTCGACATACTAAAAGGCGTCGTGCCGACACTCATCGCGACGCTCGTGTTTTCCGACGAGTTGTTTGAATCTTCAACCTTACCCGTTTCGGTAATGGCAAAATACATGGCGGGCTTCTTTGCCGTACTCGGTCATATTTTCCCTTGCTATTATAAGTTTAAAGGCGGTAAGGGAATAGCGACTACGATAGGCGTGTTTTTGGTTTGCAACACCGTAGTCGCCTTGATTTTTGCCGTAGTCGCCCTTTGCTTTATTTTGATTACGGGCATAGGCTCGATGGGTTCGTTTTTGGCAACCACACCGCCCGCAATTTTCGCAAGCATCAGTATTTACAGCGAATATCTCGTAAAAGAACCGGTTGCGGAATATAAAATCGCTTACCTTATATTCGTTAACGCTTTTATTATGGGCATAGTGGTGCTTACCTGGGTGGCGCACAGGCAAAACATTAAACGCCTTTTGTCGGGCGATGAACATCCTACCGAATGGCTTCAAATGATAAAAGACATATCCCTTAAAAAACGTTTGAAAAACAAGTCGAAAAAGCCCGCACAAGGTGAGGCGACCGAAAAAGTCGCAACCGCCGACGTAACCGAAACCGCCGATGTAACCGAAACCGCAAAAAAGGGTGAAGACGGCGTTGCCGAAAAGGGTGAAAATAAGTCGAAAACCGACCTATAGGCGGACTTTAAATTAAAAAACACTGTTGAATATGTTTGGTTTTAGAAAATACGATTTTGACAAAAACGAAATACCGCCTTATAAACCCACCGTTGCGTTTTCGTATGCGATGGTCGCCGTTATGTTTGCTTACGTCGTTGCCTTCGTGATAACGGCGATAACTAAAAGCGACGACAGTAATTTATTGGTGTATGCAAGCGGTTTTTTTCTCGTAAGTCTTGCACTTTTTATCGGCTCTTTATTATCGATGAAGGTCAATTTCTTAACCATGCGCGACGTAACGGGGTTTAAGTTTTCGCCCAAATTCATTGCGGTTATAGCACTCGTGTTATTCGGAACGATTTTCGGGTTCGGCAAACTTAACGATTATTTCGTTGCCTTTTTGGAAGGGTTCGGCTACAAACCGAGCAGTATTACTTTGCCCGAAAAATCTGTTCTTTCCGTAATCGTGTGCGTGGTGTTTATCGCAATTATTCCCGCAATAACCGAAGAGTTTTTATTCAGAGGGCTTTTGCTCAACGCAAGTAGGTATTTCGGAGATGTTTTTGCCGTAATTATTTCGGCTTTGGCGTTTTCGCTTTATCACATGTCACCGGCACAGACGATATATCAGTTCGTTATAGGCGTGGTTTACGGCTTTATCGCACTCGGGTCTCAAAGTGTTTTGCCGACGACTGTTTTACACTTTTTAAATAACTTCGTAATTATTACGATAAACTACCTTTTTCCGTCGTTTTTGGTCTCGGGAACGGTAGAAATCATACTTACGATAGCGGGCGTAGTTGCAGTTTTTTTAGGACTTTTCATCGCTCTTAAAGGCTTTGATTTTAAAAAGAGCGAAAAGCGCAAAGGCATTGAAAAAATAGGATATTTAATGCTCGTATCCCCCGGGTTTCTAATTTGCCTAATCGTGTGGGTTGCACAACTTTTTGTTTGATAACGGGCTTATAGAGGCACTTTTATATAAAAACAAACTTAAATCGCTTAAAACGGAAAGTAAATTTTATGATAAAAATCAATATCGTTGCAGTCGGTAAGGTTAAAGAAAAATATTTTCTCGAGGGTATAAACGAATATTTAAAAAGACTGTTGAAGTACGCCAAGGTTACCGTTTTCGAGGTTCCCGACGAAACGGTTTTTGAACCTAAAACGCCTGCCGAAGTCAACAAAATTTTAGAAGTCGAAGGGGATAACATAATAAAAAAACTTAAAGGCAAAGTTATTTGCCTTTGCATCGAGGGAGAAAAATTATCGAGCGAAAAGTTTTCGTCGCTTATAAACGGCTATCTTTCCGACGGAAGCGAAATAACTTTTGTAATCGGCGGATCTTACGGACTATCCGAAAGGGTTAAAAAACTTGCCGTAAAAAGATTGTCCTTTTCCGACATGACTTTTCCGCACACCATGGCAAGGCTTATTTTGACCGAACAAATTTACCGCGCTTTTACGATTATAAACAATTCGACCTACCACAAATGAACGTAAAATTTATGAAGGCTGCCCTAAAAGAAGCCGAAAAAGCAAAAATTAAAGACGAAGTTCCAATAGGCGCCGTTATCGTGTTGAACGATAAAATCATATCTCGTGCGCACAACCAAAGGGAGGGCAAACAGGTTGCAACCTATCACGCAGAGATTTTGGCAATAGAAAAGGCTTGCAAAAAATTAAAAAGTTGGCGTCTTGACGACTGCGAACTTTACGTTACCTTAGAGCCTTGCATAATGTGCGCCGGTGCCATCGTAAACGCAAGAATCAAAAAAGTTTATTACGGCGCAAAAGAGCCGAAAGGCGGTGCTTGCGAAAGCAGATTCAGTCTTTTGTCGTCGGGCGTTTTGAATTGGCAAACGGATTTCGAGGGCGGAGTTTTGAAAGAGGAATGCTCGCAAACGTTGACTGATTTTTTTAAAAGCAAACGCACGAAATCGGGCGAAGTTTAATATTTAATTTTGCGAAGTTTAATGTTTAATCGGGCGCATTACAAAATTATCGTAAAAAATCGTCAAAGTCCTTTAAGCCCGTTTGACTTAAATCGTATTTTACATTATCATAATAGTGTAAAGAATAGGGCGCGGAAAACGGTATAACTTAAAACTACGAAAAATATATAGCGACAGGCAGAAAAAACATATAGCGATATAAACGAAAATATACGGTTATCGGGGCAAAAAGACGAAAAATCTTTTTTATACATCGAAAAAATTTTTAGGCGTTAAGCCGTAGGAGAATAAATGATTACACATAGCACGGAGTTGGTATTGTTCAGCGGTAATTCCAACAGACCTTTAGCCGAAGCGATTGCAAAAGAACTCGGTTTGAAACTTTGGGACGTTGAATTGGGACATTTTTCGGACGGGGAAACGAGCGTTCATATCACGAGCAGTATTCGCGGTAAAGACGTTTTTATTATTCAATCCACGTCGTATCCCGTAAACGAAAACCTTATGGAACTTTTGGTTATGATAGACGCCGCAAGAAGGGCATCGGCAGGGCGTATTACCGCGGTTATACCTTATTTCGGTTACGCGCGTCAAGACAGAAAAGCCAAACCGCGTGATCCCATCACGGCAAAACTCGTTGCGGATATTATAACTTCGGCTGGTGCCGACAGACTTTTGAGTATCGATTTACACGCCCCTCAAATTCAGGGCTTTTTCGATATTCCCGTTGACCATTTGGTCGGCAATACCATTTTGTGCAAATATTTCGAATCATACGCAAAAGAGGACAATTTCGTCGTAGTATCTCCCGACATAGGAAGCGTCGGAAGAGCGAGAAACGTCGCAACCAAGCTGAACGTTCCCATGGCGATTATAGATAAACGCCGTCCGAAAGCAAATCAGGTGGAAATTTTAAATATTATAGGCGACGTAAAAGGCAAAACATGCTTGCTCGTAGACGATATGGTAGATACGGCGGGAACCCTTTGCTTCGGTGCCGAAGCCTTGCATAACGCCGGCGTTGAAAAAATTTACGCTTGTTGCACTCACGCCGTTTTAAGCGGACCTGCGATAGAGAGAATTAAAAATTCCTATATCGATAAACTCGTCGTTTTAGACACAATAGAACTTCCCGAAGAAAAGAAGATAGACAAAATCGAAGTTTTGTCGGTGGCACCCCTTCTTGCAAGAGCCATTAAATTCGTATTCGCGGATATGACGATGTCCGAAGTTTACCAAAATTAAAATGAAGGTAATAGTAGGGCTCGGTAACCCCGAAAAAAAATACGACAACACCTATCATAATTTAGGTTTTATCGTGGCGGATAACGTCGCAAAAAGGTTTTCGCTCGACTATAAACTTAATTCTTCGCTTAAATGCGCCGTTGCAAAGGGTAACGTCTTTGGCGAAACCTTTTTGGTGGTAAAGCCTACTACTTACATGAATTTAAGCGGTGAGTGCGTAAAACGCGTGGTCGATTATTTCGGCGTCGATTTAAACGAACTTTTAGTCGTATACGACGATATAGACGTTGAAATAGGAAAAATTAAATATCGTCCGCACGGATCGCCCGGCACTCATAACGGAATGCGCAACATTACCATTTTGCTCGGCTCGGACGCCTTTAAAAGATTGCGTATCGGCACTAAACCGAGAAACGATTTTATACCGCTCGTCGATTACGTATTGTCAAAAATACCCGAAGAGGAATACGAAGATTTTAATTTTGCCATCCGAAAGGCAGGTGATTTAGTCGTTGACTTTATAAACGGAAAGTCCGACGACGATATCATGCAAACTTATAATAAAAGGAATTAAAAGTCCCGCTATAAGCCCGTTATCGTGCAATTTATAAGTCCGATATAGCGCAGTTTATAAGTTTGATATCACATAATTTTGTTAGATACGGCGCAGTTTATAAGACTGTTCTCGGGCAATTTGTAAACCCGATACGGGGTAGAATATTATCTAAAATCATATTATCTGAAAAAGGCTTTTTTCGGCTGAATATGCTCAATAAATTTACACAACCGAAATTTAACGAAGATTTACTTAATCTTTACCGCGATACCCGCAGTGGGCTTTCCACTGCGGTATTTGGCGTTTCGCCTTCGGCGTCGATATACCTTACTTCGATGTTTGATGGGAAAGTTCTCGTTTTGTGCAAAGATGCGATAACCGCAAAAAACTACGCCGAAGAACTTAACTCGTATACCGGCGAAAAGGCTGTATATCTTCCTTCCAAAGACGACGTTCTTCTTTACAAAAAATATTTCAACAAAGAAAGTTTGTATGCGCGCATTTCGGCTATTTACGAAATAACCTCGGGCGCACGCTTTATTACCGCAACGCCGGAAAGTTTAATGCAACCCTTCCCGAAGGAAATTCAGTCGGTTAAAATTGCGGTAGCGTCGGAGTATTCGCTTGATACGCTGATAGAAAATATGGTTAAGTTCGGCTATAAACGTACCGAATTTGCCGAAAACAAAGGTGAATTTTCGTTAAGAGGGGATATTTTTGAAATATTCCCGATAAATTCCGACGAAGCGTTCAGGTGTGATTTTTTCGGCGACGAAATCGAAAAAATAAGGATTTTAGATACAGTAAATCACGTAGGGCTTGATGAAGTAAGAACTTTTTCGATTTTGCCCGCCATTGATTTTAAAATAGAAAAAACAGAAGTTAACGGGCTTATAGACCGACTTTCGTCGTCGTATAAAAAGTTAAAAACGCTCAGACAGACCACAAAGGCAAGGCAAATAGTAGGGGAACTTAAAGATTTGTTGGAAGCCGAAAACTTTTCCGATTCCTCACTTTCATATCTGTATCCTCTTTTTTCTTCGGTAACATACGACTTTTTCTCGCTTACAGGCGACGTAACAGTAGTTTACCTCGAACCCAAAATGATTGCGGACACCGTAAGCGGTATCATCCGCGAGCATACCGAAAGGGTTGCGGGGCTATACGAAGCGGGCGAAGCCCTTGATTTTACCATAAAACAACTGAATTTTACCGAAGACTTTTATTCTTTACTGAAATCGCAAAAGGGCGTTGCCTTTCAAAACATCACCACTTTAACCTCTTTTTTCAGACCCAACAAAACGATACGGCTTAATATTACCCCCGTTTCCAAATATTCAAATAAGCCCGAAGATTTGTACGTCGACTTGGCAAATTGGCAAAAATCGGGCTATAGGTCGATTATCGCAACGGGAAACACCGAAAGAGCCAACAGATTAAAAGACACTTTGTATACTAACGGCGTTTTGTCGGTCATCACCGATACTCCGAAGGATTCGCCCGGGATATATCTCGTTCCCGTTTTCATCAACACGGGTTTTATACTTCACGACGAAAAACTCGCAATTATCGGAACGTGCGACGTCTTTTTAAGCGGGGTTAAAGAAAAAAAGATAATTCGTAGAAGAAAAGATACTTTCAGTGCACCTGTTCCCGGAGATTTTGCCGTTCACGAAACGCACGGCATAGGCATCGTCAGAGGCACCGAAAGAATTTCCACCACCGAAAGCACCAAAGACTACGTTGCCATAGAGTACGCCGGCGGGGATTTTTTATACGTCCCCATGGAGCAACTCGACAAACTGACGAAGTATCTCGGCGGAGAACAAGCCCCTCACCTCAATAAAATCGGCGGGGCGGAATTCGACAAGATAAAACAGCGTGCAAGGGAATCCATTTCCCGCATGACGATAAATCTTAAAAAGTTATACTGCGAAAGGCAGGAAAAGAAGGGCTTTGCTTTTTCGCCCGACAACGAACTTACAAAAGAGTTTGACGACGCTTTCGAGTACGATTTGACAGAAGACCAAGCCCAATCGGTCGCAGAAATAAAAAAAGATATGGAAAGCGACAAAATCATGGATCGTCTTTTGATGGGCGACGTCGGCTTCGGCAAGACGGAAGTTGCTTTCAGAGCGGCTTTTAAAGCAATTCTCGACGGAAAGCAAGTTGCTATAATGACGCCTACGACAATACTTTGCGAACAACATTACCGCACGGCAACCGAAAGATTTAAAGGTTTCGGCGTAAAAATAGCGGTGCTGAACAGATTCGTTTCGAGTGCAAGAATAAAAGAGTACCTTAAAGGCATTGCGTCTGGCGACTATAATTTAATAATCGGTACGCACAGGCTTCTCGGTAAAGACGTGATTTTCCACGACCTTGGCTTGCTTATATTGGACGAGGAACAATGTTTCGGCGTCGAGGCAAAGGAAAAATTAAGATCGCTGAAAAGCAGTGTGGATACATTAACCATGACGGCAACGCCCATTCCTCGCACTTTACACATGTCGCTATCGGGAATCCGCGGTATGAGTTTGATAAATACACCGCCCGTTAAAAGAATCCCCGTGCAAACTTACGTTTTGGAAGAAAGCGACGCTTTGATAAAAGACGCCGTTTTAAAAGAACTTTCTCGCGGAGGGCAAACTTTCGTTTTATATAACCGTGTAGAGACGATAAATGCGTTTTACGGGCATATAGCCTCACTTTTGCCCGAAGTAAGGATGGTCGTTTGTCACGGTCAAATGGATAAAAAGACCCTTGAAAACAACGTTATGGCGTTCTATAACGGAGAGTACGACGTCCTTATTTGCACCACGATTATCGAAAACGGAATAGATTTACCCAACGCAAACACGCTTATAGTAATAGACGCCGACAAATTCGGGCTTTTCACCCTTTACCAGTTAAAAGGAAGGGTGGGAAGAAGCGATAAAATGGCGCACGCCTATTTTACCTTCAAGCCCGACAAGGTTATAGGGGAATCGGCTTACAAACGCCTTTCGGCACTTATAGAGTACAACGAACTCGGAAGCGGTTATAAAATCGCGATGAGAGATCTCGAAATAAGGGGTGCGGGCAACGTCCTCGGCAAAGAGCAACACGGGCATATGGATAAAATCGGTTACGAACTTTATTCCAAACTTTTAAAAGAGCAGTTGGGCGAGGTAACGAAGGATTACGAAACCGAACTCGACGTCCGCCTCGACGCATTTATCCCCAACGATTATATTTCCGTTTCTCAAACGAGAATGGACGTTTACAAGCAGATTGCCGAAATAGCAAGCGATGCCGACAAAGAAAGGGTAAGAAAGGAAATTTTCGAAATCTACGGCAAACTTCCCTCAGAAGTCGAAAACCTTATTGCCGTTGCAGAGCTTAAATATCTCGCAAAAGACATCGGCGCAATAAAGGTTACGGTTACCAAGGAAAATGCAGTTATTACTTTGAAAGACTTAAACGTCTTTAAAGACGGGGGCTTAAACGTCGCTCTCGATAACTTTAAATGTGCCGTCCTTTCCTTTGAAGTAAATCCGCTTATAACCTTGCAAGACAAAGTTTTAGGTGCGGAATATTACCTCGAACTTGCTCTTTCTTTCGTGAAATTTGCCAAAACCGACGGAAAATAATCTCGTCAAGTCTCAAAAATAATCTCGTCGAGACAAAAATATTTATAAAATAAATATAAATAGGTGAAAATTTCACTTAAAAAACCTTGATTTACTCGCTATAATTTAGTATAATAGACGAGTACAGGCGGAATTCGGCTCGATTTTACCGTCTGCAAGGAAATTTACAAATAATAACCGTCGGTGTTTTGCCAAACGGCAAAGCCCGTCGCAGGAGAGTTTTATGAAGAAACTTATTGCAAAAATCGTAACCTTAGTTCTTTCGGTAAGCATCGTTTTGTCGATGTTTGTCGCGTGCGATTGGGTTACGACCGTAGTCGACAGGGATA
Organism: Parasutterella excrementihominis; assembly: GCA_963650915.1. Taxonomy (GTDB): domain Bacteria; phylum Bacillota; class Clostridia; order Christensenellales; family Borkfalkiaceae; genus UBA4636. The sequence continues at coordinate 95,524 of CAVJMJ010000003.1, forward strand.
TGAATCAGGTAGTTGCTACCGTTAATATTTCCAAGAACACAACGGACAGCGAACTTAAAGACAAATTAAACGACGACAAGATTTATAAAAGAGATCTCGTTGCCGGCTACATGTCTTACGGTTATCAGTACGTAACTTCGCAAGGCTATACCGAAAGCGCGGCGTATAAACTCGTTTTCGACAACCTCGTTTCCAACAAGGTTATAACCCAACTTGCAAGATACGAATTGGCAAAAGGTAATTCTGCCATTACGTTAAAGTACGACGTTAACCCCGACAACACCGGTCTTAACGCAGATTACGTAAAACATCTTAAATCATACCTTACCGATTACGAATACGCCAACGCTCTTTATCTCGTCAGAAGTTCGGTTAACTCGATGGTAACTTCTTTTGAGGAAACCGACGACGATGCCGACGAAACCGAAGACGAAACCTTTACCGCACGCACCACGCCGACTAAAGACAGCGACGAAGATACCGACGAAGAGGCGTTAAAGGCAAGAAAAGCCACCGAATACGAAATCGAAGTGGTGAAAGCGACTTTAGAGTATGACGAAGCGGAAACCGTTCCCGAGTCCTTTACGACTTTGGTAAATTCGGATCCTTCCGTTTACGACCTCAACATGTACCTTTACAATAACTATAAAATCGACTTTTCTTCGTCGAGAGAGAGAAAGCAAGGCGCAAGCAAACTTTTCGACTACCTCGAAACCAACGGTCTTAACAAAGAAGGCGACAAATGGGCATCGAAGGAATCCGACAGAAAGTCCGACAAGGAAAAATATTACGACGTTAAAGATCCCGACAAGTCCCTTAACTGCACTTATTTCGAATATTTGCTTAAGTCTCGTCTTGAAAGCGCACTTATCGGCAGATACGAAGATTCTTTAATCGAAGGCATCGAAAAAGAAGAACTCGGTAACGACGGTTTGTGGCAACAATATCAAGTAGAATACGCCACTCAGGAAGCGTTATACAGAAACGATATAACCTCTTACGAAACGGCTTTATCAAGCGCATCCGACACCTCTTTCGTTTTGTACACTCCTTACGAGGGTTCTTACGGTTACGTTACCAACCTTTTGATAGGTTTTTCTGACGAACAGTCCCAACTTTTAACCGACTATTCCTCCAAAAAGGGTATTACCGAAGCGGACATCGTAGCATACAGAGCAAGTTTACTTAAGAGTTTGCAAGCTTACGATCAAAGAACGACTTGGGTACAATCAAACTACGGTAAGTATACCGAAACGGACGCAAAAGGCACCTTTACCTTTGACGACGATTACAGATTGTCTTCTTTGGAATCCGTCCAAAACTTTATCGGTACGGTAAAGGCTAAAGACGCAAAAGGCACCGAAACCGAAGACAGTAACGGCGTAAAAAAAGGCGCTTGGAGTTATTCCGAAGTCACCCCGGAAAAAATCGATTTTGCGACTTTCTACAATAATTATGTTAAGCCCCTTTTAGGCGACGCCAAGTATTTTGAAGAAGACGAAGCCTTTGGCAAAGTAGAAGAATATTCCGACGAACTTTACAAACAGTTTAACGATTTGTTGTTTGCTTTCAGCACCGATACGGGTTGTCTTAACAAGGAATACGGCTATTTGTATTCGGCGTTTACTTCCGACACCCAATACGTTGAAGAATTCGCAGCGGCTGCCAAAAAGGTCGTAAGTGAAGGCGTAGGCGCATATACTATCGTTGCGACGCAGTACGGCTACCACGTAATTATGTGCACCAAGTTGGTTACCACTCCTTACACCGTTGACGAAGCGGGCAAGACTCAGTTTATTGCCGATTTGGAAACCAAGGGTACTTTGGCTTATAACTATAAAGAAGTTAAAAAGAACGCCGTAGTAAGCACCGAAATCAATAAGTTCGTTGAAAAGAAGATCAATCCTTACGTAACCGACGACGACGCACAATACGCCGTTACCCGTAACGACAAGGTTTACAAACAACTTATAACCGAAGAAGAATAATTTTAAAATATCCAAAAGAAATATTTTAAAAGTATATTCACGAAGAATATTTTAGAAGAGTATTTGAGAAGTATATTCAAGAAATATATTCAGACGAGCCTTCTGTAGAAGTATCTTAAAAGGTATTTAAAAGAATCTTCGGTAGAAATATTTAAAGATTTAAAAACGACCGACGCATATCGATATTTTCCTATCCATAGCGTAACGGTCGTTTTTTATTATAAAAATATAGTAAAAGCCCGTTGCAAAGTTTTCGCAACGGGCTTTTACTTTTGTTTTAGGTAAATCGGTCGATTGTTTTTATGCTTGCCGTTTTATGACGTCGTGGGCAAATCAACCGATTGTTTTCGTGCTTACCGCGTTTTCCGTAATGCCACGGGGAAATTAATCGATTTTTTCCCAAACGGTATAGAGAACTGTGTTATCGGAAAGGGCTTTGGCTTCTTTCAAAGTTAAAGTGGTTTCGCGTTCCGTAACTTTTTCGTTTTCCGCATAATAACTTATGCGTGAAACTATATTTTTACCTTCACTGTCGGTTGATAACCCGATAAATTTATATCCCTTTCTGTGTGGCAGAGATAAAGTATGAAAAGAAGGATAATATAAGTAAGTTGTTACAGGCTCCCCGTCGGGATCGCTTGATATGATTTTATACGCCGAGTATGTTAGCGTAAACGAATGGATGTATTTTTCGTCGCCGTCGTACAAAAACGTACAACCGTAAACGACTCCGGTGTTACTTGAAAAGTGCCAACTTTTTTTGCCATCGGTTGCTTGTGCCCACCCTTCGTTATCGACTTTTGCGTCGGTGTAAATAGTTCCCGTAAAACAGCATTCTCCAATCGTTTTCACCGTAGACGGAAGCACTATTGCCATTAACTCGGCACTGAAAACATGTACGCCGATTTCTTCCACGCTTTCGGGTATAACTACGTATTCAAGAGCGTTACAGCCTTGAAAAGCATTGTTTCCTATCTTTTTTATTCCGTCGCAAAGATTGATTTCTTTTAGTTTTATACAATCTAAAAAGGCTTCATCTTCGATTGATTCTACGTTTTTCGGAATTGTAAATGATTGCAAAGGAATGCTCGCAAAAGCCAAGTTTTCGATAAGTTTCGCGTTTTCGGGTATAACGCTCGTTTTGCAACCTGCGATAACTGCGTCGTCGAGTTTCCTTACCAAAGTATTATTTTTTGCGTAAAAGAATTCGTTATCGTCATCGACCGTTATTTCGGTAATGCCGTCACATCCGTAAGTTATTGCCGTACCGATTGTTTTTACGGTTTTGGGTATTTTTATAGAAGTTAACTCGTCGTCATTAAAAAAGACGCGTTCGGATATCTCTTCAAGTCCGTCGTTTAACGTTATTTCCGTCAAATTACCGCATTTGGCAAAAGCGTTTGCACCTATAATTTTTACGTTTGCGGGTACATCGATTTTTTTAAAGGATACTCCGGCAAACGCAAAGTTGTCGATTTCTATAACGCTGTTCGGTATTTCCGTCGTTTTTATTCCGACTATCAAAGCTTGGTCGGCTTTACGGATAATCGCATTGTTTTCGCTTTTATATATCGGGTTTTCATTGTCGACGGTTATTTCGGTTAAATCATCGCAAAACGCAAAAGCCGTCGGCTCGATTTTCGTAACGCTTGAAGGAATCGATACTTTTGTCAATTTTGAATTATTAAAAGCTAAACCACTTATTTCGGTAAGTTCGGCGTTAAATTCTATAGCGGTAATGGCGGTATTTTCAAACACCTCTTTATTAATTTTTTTTAACTCTTCGGGTATGCGAACTCTTTTTAAGTTGGTACAGTCTTTAAAAGCTCTTGTCTCGATTATCGTTATGCCGTCGTGGATTAAAACAGAAGTCAAATTTACCGCACCGCAAAAGGCATAGTCATCCATCGACGGAAAGCCTATCATGGTTACCTTTTTACCGTCGGGAGAGGCTTCGGGAATAATAAGTTTTCCTTTAATCTTTGCGGGATCGGTCGCAAAAACCATGCATTCGTCACTGTTTTGTATTGGCGAAAACGACAAGTCGTGTTCGCTGTAAACGTTGTAACTAATCGGAAGGGAAAATTCGGAGTCGAAAGTGTTTTTTAAATCGCCCAATGCACAAACTTTTATTTCATAAGTTTTATATTCGTTAAAAATTTCAAATAAATCAAAGGTAGGGGACTTCGTTTCGTATTCACTTCCGTCAACGGATATCAGGTAACTTTCGGCACCGTCTACCTCGTTAAAGGTTAATATTTCGTCTTCAATTTTTAAACCGTCCGGTGTTTTTAAAACGCCGTCGTCACTACAACCCGACGAGGATATGACAACCGTTGCAATAAAAATTACCGTGGCTATCGTCAGTAGTAATATTTTTTTGTTTTTTGACATAGTAAATTCCTCCAAATCAAATATTTAAGCGGCTTGAAAAATAGAGTGTGTCTACTATTAAGACACTTGTCATCAATATAATAACACATAAATTTCCATTTGTCAACGATTTTTTATAAAAAACAAAACGCGTTCGGTTTTTGCAAAAATCGAACGCTAATTTTAAATATTAATTCAGTAGAAAAAGTCCTTCTTAACCAAAGAAAAAAAATTGCAAAGAATGTAGTTTTTCTATAAAGCTAAAAAGTCTAATACAGTAAATCTAATACGGCGTAAAAAGTCTAATTAAGTGTAAAAAGTTTAATTCAGTGCGGAAAGTTTTTCTATAAGGGCGGTTTTTAAAAGGGGATAGTTTTCGTTATCGACAGAAAAAGAATCTTTTTTAAGAGAGGGGATAATCGACTTTAAAAGTTCGGTTTCCTCTTTCGTAAAATAGCCGTAGCGTATTTTGTAGTCTTGCGGAACGTAATATCCGCCGTTTCTGCCGTACTCGACGGTAAGCGGTATGCCGGACAGGGTTATTTCGTCAAGGTAGCGCATGGCGGTGCGCTTGGATACCCCGTAACGATTCATAACGTCTTTTATGGTAATTTTCTTTTTGTTAAGCAATAAAAAAGTAAGGCTTAAAAGCGTTTGAAGTTTCAAAATTTCACTCCCTATATAAACGAGTTTAGTTTAAAAACACCAAAGTATTTATAAATATGTTTTTAAAAAACACGGCAAGCGTGTATAGATATTTTTTAAAAATACCCAAGCGTTTTTAGATATGTTTTTAAAAACACCCGAGTATTTTTAAATATCTTTTTTAAAAACATGACAAGCGTTTTTTAAATACGTTAATATTATAACTCTTTTTCGTTTTAAAGGTCAATGAAAACGAAGGTTAAAAAACTTACAAGGTGTTCAATATAACCGACGGGTTTTGAAGGGTTGAAAGTTTTTTCTCTCCGTATTTTAGCAAGACTTCGGCAATGCGTCTGTTACCGCAAAGGTTTTCGCACTTTTTCATATTATTTATATAGTAATTTTTTTCGGCGTAAGTTCTGTTGATTTTGTCGAGTAAAAATGAGGGCGAAAGGTTTTCTTCGTATAAAATATTGCACATGCCCCTTTTTAAAAAATAGCGGGCGTTTAAAATTTGATCGCCTCTCGAGGCTTTTTTGCTGAGCGGAATAAACAACGTCGGAATTTTCAAATTCATAAGTTCAAAGGACGCACCCGCCCCCGCACGAGACAGGCAAACGTCGCAAACGGAGTAGGCAAGGGAAATATCGTCGAGGTATTTTATCGGAAAATACCCTTTTATTTTTTTGTTTTTTATATCGTTTGCGCCAACGTGAAGTACGTCGTATTTTTTTAATAAGTCGGGCAATAAGCCCGTTATCGCCTTGTTTATAGTCAAACTGCCCATGCTTCCGCCCATAATAAGGAGTACGGGTTTTGTACCTAAAAACCCGAAATATTTTAACGAAGACGGTTTATCGAGGATAAACTCTCTTACGGGCGGACCTGTAAAAATATAATTTTTTCTGTTTTTAGCGGTGTCTGAAAATGAAGTCAAAACTGACGCGCATTTTTTGGAAACGAGTTTGTTGGCAAGCCCTAAAGTGTAATCCGATTCGTGTGCGACGACGGGTATTTTTAATTTATACGCCGCAAAAATTACCGGCACGGAAACATATCCGCCTTTTGAAAAGATTACATCGGGTTTTAATTGTTTTAATATTTTTTCGGCTTCCTTAATGCCTTTTAGCACTTTTGAAAAAACAGTTAAATTATCGACGGAAAAATAACGCTTTAATTTTGCCGTCGTAATGCCGTAATATTTGAAAGTTTTGCTCATAACGGGTTCTTCCGTCCCGCCTAAGGAGCCTATATAATAAAAATTATCGAAATTGTTTTTAATGTAAGGGTAAATTGCAAGATGCGGAAGGGCGTGCCCCAAAGTTCCTCCGCCGGTTAACACGATTGATTTCATAATATATATTATGTTTTAATCGCTCAAAATTTAAACAAGTGAAAATTACGAGGAATTTTTAAAAAAGGTCTTGAAAACCGTCGAAAGATGGTGTACAATATATCTATGAGCAAAATTATAGGTATTGACGCGGGTACGACTTCCGTTCGTTCCGCATGTTACGACACGAAAACAGGCAAACTTAAAATAGTAAAGCAAAAGTCTGTCGATCAGTATTATCCTCACCTCGGCTGGGTGGAGGAAGACGCCGAGGAAATCTTTTTATCGACGCTTTTATGTCTTAACGATGCTTTGGACTATGCAAAACTGAGGGCAAAGGGTATCGGCATAACCAACATGCGCGAAACCGTTATCGCCTGGGATAAATATACGCAAAAACCCCTCTATAGGGCGATTATCTGGCAATGCAGGCGCACGAAAGAGTATTGCGAAAGTTTATCTTCCGCCCAAAAAGCCATGATAAAGGAAAAGACGGGGCTTGTAGTCGACGCTTACTTTTCGGCAAGCAAAATGCGGTGGCTTATAGATAACGTCGAAGAGGTAAAAGAAGCCTTAAAGGAAAACCGCCTTATGATGGGCACCGTCGACAGTTACCTTATTTACAGGCTTACCGAGGGAAGAAGTTTCGTAACGGACGTCACAAACGCATCGAGGACAATGCTTTTTAACCTCGAAACCCTCGATTACGACGACGAACTTTTGAAACTTTTCGACATCCCGCGTAAAGTTTTGCCCGATATTATAGACAACGACCAAATTGCGGGCGAATATAATTATCAAGGCAAAACCTTCCCTATTTGCGGGGTAATAGGCGACCAACAATCTGCCCTTTACGGGCAATGGTGCCATGAAGCCGGTACCGGGAAAATTACATACGGCACCGGTATGTTTATCCTCTTTAACACGGGTAGCCTTATAACGAAATCTCAAAGCGGAATAATTTCCACCGTCGGTTTTAAGGTGGACGGAAAGGTTAATTACGCTTCCGAAGGCTCGGTGTTTAACGCAGGTACCGCAGTGCAGTGGCTCAGAGATAAAATGGGTATAATTACCGACGCAAAGGAAAGCGAAATGCTTGCAAATTCGGTAAAAAGTTCGGACGGCGTATCATTCGTTCCCGCATTCACGGGGCTCGGCGCACCGTTTTGGAAGCCCGACGCAACTGGGCTTATCACAGGGATAACCCGTGATACATCGCGTGCGCATATCGTCAGAGCGGCACTCGAAGCGATGGCGTTTTCGGCAAGACAACTTTTCGCCGTTATGGAAGAGGAAAGCGGTATTAAACTTCAAAAAATACGCGCGGACGGCGGTGCTGCCAAAAACGGATTTTTAATGGGGTTTCAGGCGGACGAACTTTCCACCGACGTCGAAGTTCCCGTGTGTACGGAATCTACCGTACTCGGCGCAATAAAATTGTGCATAAAGGGACTTAAAATAGAGGATACCCAAAAAGAAGAAGAAATAAAAGTATTTAAACCGAGGCAAAGCCACGATACAGAATATAAAAATTGGCTTAAAGCCGTGGAGAGGTGTATTTTATGAACAGATTAACTTTAAACGCATTTGACGGAAAGCAAATTTCATACGTAGAATGGTATGTCGAGCAACCCAAAGCCGTCGTTTTGATTGCTCACGGAATGTGCGAACATATTATGCGCTACGAGCATATTGCCGAAAGCCTTAACAACGCCGGTTATCTTGCCGTCGGTGACGACCACAGGGGTCACGGCACTACCGATAAAGATAATTTCGGGTACTCGGAGGGCGATATGTACCACGATACATTAAAAGATATGGCTACCCTTTGTAAAATTTACAGAGAAAAGTACCCCGATTTAAAAATCATATTGTTTTCGCACAGTTACGGCTCGTTTTTGTCTCAGCGGTTTATCGAAGAATATAACGAGTGTATCGACGGCGTAATTTTGGGCGGAAGTGCTAATATGAAGGGTGCTTTACCCGTGTTGGGCGGAATTATCGCAGGCATAGGTTGCACCTTTAAAGGCAAAGACAAACCCGCAAAACTTCTTCACAACATGACTTTCGAAGCCTATAAAAAGCACCTCGGCATAGATTCCTTCGTTTCCACTATCGAATCGGAAGCAAAACGTTACGACGACGACCCTCAGTGCGGGTTCGTTTGCTCGTATAATTTTTACAAGTGCTTCTTTAAAGGTTTAAGAGAGATTTACAAAAAGAAAAATCTTGCAAAACTTAACAAAAACATGCCCATGCTTATTATAAGCGGTGCAAACGATCCCGTCGGCGGGTATTCAAAACTTACGACGAAACTTTATTATTTGTATAAAGAACAGGGCGTAAAAGACGTAACCCTTAAACTTTACGACGGAGTTTTGCACGAGTTTTTAAACGACGTGTCTAAAGAAGAATCCACACGCGATATTATAGAGTTCTGCGATAAAGTGGTAGGCGATAAGTAATAAAAGATAAAAAATCGGTAATTATCGGTTTAAAAAAGGTTTGTGATAGCGGTTTAGAGGTAGCCGTCTTTGATTGCTTTATTTTATAAAATATTTTAAAAAGTGCCTCTATAAGCCCGTTATCAAACAAAATGACAATGTAAAAAGCGATCGTCGAAAGATTTTAGTCGGTCGCTTTTCGGCATTTTTGAAAACTTTTGCGAGTGATTTTTAAATAGTATGAAGTTTATTTCACATTATAAAAATTGCAAGCGGTGAAAAAAAGTTTACTAAATAAAAAAATTGTGCTATAATCGTACAAAGAAAAACCTGTCAAAAAATGACGAAAGGTGTTTTGATGAACAATAAATTTTTTACGATTCCGAATATATTGTCGCTATTTAGAGTAGTGCTTATTCCTTTCATCGTATGGGCTTATTTGATACATAGAATATATTTTATGGCGGTGCTTATTGCCATATCGGCGGTTTCCGATATTTTGGACGGGATAATCGCACGGAAGTTCGACATGGTAACGAGTGTCGGAAAAGCACTCGATCCCATTGCGGATAAATTAACGCTTTTAACTTTGTTAGTGATACTTTGCTTTTATCTTAGGTCTTTGCCGATAATAATTTTATGCGTGCTTTTTGTCGTAAAAGAAGTTATTATGGGCATAGAAGGGCTTGTCGTAATAAAAAAGACGGGAACGACTTATAGCGCAAACGCCCTCGGAAAGGCAACTACGGTAGTTCTTTATATAAACATTTTGTTGCATTTATTGTTTAGTAATATGCCGTTCTGGCTTTCTTACATTATTATAGGTATTTCGATGTTGCTCGTTTGCCTTTCCCTCGGCGTATATACGGTGCAAAATTTACGCAGAATAAATAGAGGTGAATTAACGGATAATGACAAAAATTGCTGAAAAATCCTCTAATAACTTACTCGTTTTAATAATAAATTTTTTAATCGGCATAATAATGACTTTGATTATGCTGATTTTTTTAAATACGATAGAGTGGTACCTTAAACTTATAGGCTATCTTTGTATAGCGGGGTTCACCCTTTCCTGTGCGGTCTTCTATTTTTTAAAAAAGCAATCGCTTTTCAGAACGGCGTTTTGTTGTAACGTAGTAACTTTAATATTCGTTCTAACCTTCTTTTTGCTTAACCTCTTCGGGCTTTTCGACAGTTTAAAGGATTTGGAAAAGGTTAAAAAAATTATTCTCGATTGGGGTGCTTACGGATACGTAGCCTTCGTGCTTTTGCAAATTTTTCAAGTAGTTATTCTTCCTGCCCCTGCGTTTATATTTTATCTTGCGGGCGTTGCTATTTACGGACCTTTAATTGCCTTTTTAATTTCTTACGCCGCTGTGGTTATAGGTTCCTGCATTGCCTTTTTTATCGGAAGATACGCCGGTAAGCCCGTAGTTTATTGGTGTGTCGGTAAAGAACAAACGGAAAAATACCTCGACCTATTGGGTAATAAGGGAAACGTTTTGTTCGTACTTATGCAAGTTTTGCCGTTTTTCCCCGACGATATTTTGTGCATGGTGGCAGGGCTTACGAAAATGACCTTCAAGTTTTTTTTGATAACCATGCTTATCGTACGCCCTATATATATCGGCGCCGTTTGCTTTTTGGCAACCGGCGACATAATACCCTTTAAAGGCTGGGGCATATTCGTGTGGATAGCGATATTTTTGCTTTGCGCCGTTGCCTTCTTTTTGTATTGCAAATATCGGCAGAAAATCGAGGAAAAGTTTGCGTCGTTGGGAAAAAAGAAAGAAAAAAACAATAAATAACGTAACGTGAATAACGTTCAATAAGTAGCGTATCGAAAAAATAACGTGCCGAGTGAGTTTTAATTTCACTACGGCGCGTTTTTTCTTTTTTCGTTATTTTTTTCGTTATTCAAGCGCAACTAAAAAAATTAAAGTGTAACTAAAAAAAGGAAATTCAAGACAACTAAAAGGGTAAAAATCGTTACCGCTAACTAAAATAGCATTCGGGTTTTTGAAAATCGTTGACAGAATTGCATATAAATAGTACAATTACTATGTATGTGTTAGATTAACTAAAAGTTATATGCGCTTTATAGCATATTCTTTACCGTGTGCGATTTACCGCCTACGATTTACCGTGAAAATTTAAAGCCGACTTTTCGTTGCGAGCGTCGGCGGAGTTTGTTATGATTATAGCGTTGAAAAAAGAGGAAAACGAACAAAGTTTAAACGCGCTTAGGGCGTATATTAACTCGTGCGGAGCGGAAACGAATTTTCAAAGTTACGATGAGTACGACCTTTTGGTCGTTACGGGTGACGTGTATAAAATAGACGCCGAGCGTGTTAAGGCTTTCGACGTCGTAGAAAGCGTAAAACTTATTTCCGAACCTTTTTATATCGCTTCGAGGAAGTTCAATAAAAACGATACCGTAATAGAAGTTTGCGGACGCAAAATCGGCGGGGATAATTTTACCGTAATTGCGGGACCTTGCGCGGTCGAGTCCGAAAAAAGCATAATCGAAACGGCAATCGCCGTCAAAAACGCAGGGGCGGATTTTTTGAGAGGGGGTGCCTTTAAGCCGAGAACTTCGCCATATACCTTCCAAGGTTTAAAGGAAGAGGGGATTAAATTTTTAATAAAAGCCAAAGAGCAAACGGGGCTTCCGCTCGTGTCGGAAATTACAAGCGAAAAATCGATAGATTTGTTTTACGACGTCGATATAGTCCAGATAGGCGCGAGAAACATGCAAAATTACGCCCTTATAAAAGAAGTGGCAAAAATGAAAAAGCCCGTTTTGTTAAAGCGTGGCACCATGGCTTCCGTTACAGAACTTTTGATGAGTGCCGAATACCTTTTAACCGAGGGCGCGAAAGATGTTATTTTATGCGAACGCGGAATAAAAACTTTTGAACCGATAACGAGAAGCACTCTCGATTTATCGTCCATACCTAAGTTAAAAGAACTCACACATCTTCCCGTTATTGTCGACCCGAGCCACGCTGCGGGTGCACGCCGTTTCGTCGAACCTTTATCGTATGCGGCGGCGGCGGTCGGCGCAAACGGACTTATGATAGAAGTAAACGATAATCACCAATCTTGCTTATCGGACGGAGCGCAGGCTATATCTTCAAGCCGATTAAATGAAATAATTTTAAAAGCCAAAAAAATTCAAAAGTCGGTCTATAAGCCCGAAAATCAATAGTTTTTTGAAAAGGAGCGTCGTATGAAAACGGTAAAAATAAATACTAAAAAACCTTACGGCGTTACCGTAACGCGAGGGTATCAAGACTTTTTTTTAGATAAAAAGTATAATAAAACGCTGATTTTAACCGACGAAAACGTTGCTAAATTTTATCTTGACGAAGTTAAAAAATTGTTTGACGGCGAAGTTTACACCCTCGTTTTAAAAAACGGAGAAATGTCGAAGAGCGTCGACGGATATTTTCGAGTAATAAACGCCTTGTTTGAAAACGGCTTTTCGAGAAACGACCTTTTGGTTTGTTTAGGGGGAGGCGTCGTCGGTGACGTCGGCGGTTTTGCAGCATCTACCTACTTACGCGGTATTTGCTATATCGAGATGCCAACGACCCTTCTTTCCGTGATTGATTCCTCCGTCGGCGGAAAAACGGGTATAGATTATTACGGCGTTAAAAATTCAATCGGAACATTTTACACTCCGAGTTACGTATACGTAAATCTCGACACTTTAAACACGCTTACTAAAAAAGACCTCGAAAGCGGTTTGGGCGAATTAACTAAATACGCCTTCTTGACAAAGACCGTTTCGCTATACGATTTGCTTGAAAATCAAGTGTATTCCGCTATTGAGTATAAAGGAAAAATTACCGAAAGGGACGAGGAAGACAGGGGCGTCAGGACGCTTTTAAATTTAGGGCATACCGTCGGGCACGCCGTAGAGGAACTTTCAAATTACACTTTATCTCACGGGTTATGCGTTTACAAAGGGCTTTATGAGGCGGTTAAATTATCCGAAAAACTTTACGGTTTTGACGAAAAAAAGTCAAAACGGTTATTTAATTTATTAACGACGCAAGATATCGATTATACCTTGCCGTACGGAAAAGAGGAAATTTTAAAGGCTATAAAACGAGACAAAAAGGCGGACGGTAACAAAATTAAATTCGTTACCGTGTTCGACGTAGGCGATTGTCGTGTCGAAAACTTGTCTTTCGACGAATTGGAGAAACTTTTATGAAAGTGCAAGTTTTTCCGTCTACTCTTTCCGGGAGCGTCGAGGCAGTTTCCTCAAAATCGTATGCCATAAGGGCTATAATCGCAGCGGCTACGATTGCGAATAACCCCGTCAAAATTTACGGTAAGTTTAATTGCGACGACATTTTAAGTACTATTGATTGTCTTGAAAAAATGGGCGCGCGCATTGAAAATCACGATAACCATATAACCGTACATCCCGTTAAAAATTATAAAAAAAGCCCGACGCTTTGCGTAAACGAGTGTGCGACGGCGTATCGTTTTTTGTTGCCGATTTCGGCAACGCTTGGTTTAAACGCACGTTTTAAAGTCGCAAAAAGTTTAGAAAACCGACCTATAGCCCCACTTTTAGAGGCAATAAAGGGTTTCGGCGTTACTTATAGCGACCACAAAATAACAGGAAAATTAAACACCGACAAAATAACCGTTGACGGAAGTTTAAGTTCCCAATTCGTTTCGGGGCTTATGTATGCGCTTGCTGTAAGCAATCAAAAATCAAAATTGACCGTAAAAGGAAAAATCGTTTCCAAGGGCTATATCGATATGACGGTGTCCGTTTTAAAGGCTTTCGGCGTTTCGGTTATGCAAGACGGTAATGATTATTTTATCGAAAAAAGCCCTTGCCGAATAGACGAATATTTCGTTGAAGGCGATTGGTCGGGCGCATCGTTTTTTTTGTGCGCCGGCGCGATCGACGGCTCGGTCGGGGTAAAAGGGTTAAATATAAATTCTTTGCAAAAAGACAGGACTATACTTGACGTTTTATCGGCTTTCGGTGCTAAAATCACGGTAAACAACGATTGCGTTACCGTGACGAGGGGAGAGCGTATCCCGTTCGTTTTTAACGCCGAAGATTGCCCCGACATCGTTCCCAATCTTGCGGTAGTGGCGGCGTTTTCTAACGGAAAAAGCGAAATCGGCGGAGTATCGCGCCTTAAAATAAAGGAATCGGACAGAATATCCGAGATACTGAAAATGCTTGCATCAGCTAAAATAAAAGCCGAGTTTTGCGAGGATAAACTAATAATTTTCGGCGGTTCTAAGGTTAGCGGTAATTTTACCTCTAAAGATCACAGAACGGTTATGGCTTCAACTCTTCTATCCACTTTTTTAAACGGGCAATCATCGGTTACGGACGCAAACGCGGTTAAAAAATCATACCCGAATTTTTTCGATGATTACAAACTTACGGGAGGTAACTTTTGTGTCGACATGGCGCGGTAAAAGGATTCAAATAGAAATTTTCGGTTCTTCGCATTCAAAAGAGATAGGCACTGTTTTAAAAAATTACCCCTCGGAATCTTTTGATAAAGATAAACTGCAAAAGTTTTTAAATAGGCGAAAACCGACCTATAGCCCCATATTTACGGCAAGAAAGGAGTCGGACGTTCCCGTTTTTTCAGGTTTAAAAGAGGGTGAAATACTATCAAAAACCGTTAAGGCGGTTATCAAAAACGAGGACGTAAAAAAATCCGACTATGCCGATTTATACGCAATCCCCCGTCCTTCACACGCCGATTTATCCGCCTACTATCGATTCGGAAGGCTTGATTTTTCGGGAGGGGGAGAGTTCTCCGGGAGAATGACCGCACCTTTGTGCGTTGCGGGCGGTATCGCAAAGCAACTTTTGGAAAAAAGAGGGGTTTTCGTTCACGCTTATTTATCTAAAGCGGGCAACGTTAAGGCAAAATCGTTTAAAACCGATAGCGTAACCCCTTCCGACTTTGTCGATTACGAGGAAAAGCCCTTTCCGTCACTAAATAATGAAAGCGAACTTATCTGCGAAATCGAAAAAGCCAAAGCCGAAGGCGATTCTGTGGGCGGAATAATCGAATGCGTCGTTTTCGGCATGAAAAAGGGCGTCGGAGATAGTCTTTTCGGCGGTATGGAAGGTAAAATTTCAAGTTTGATTTACGCCATCCCCGCGGTAAAAGGGGTTTCCTTCGGAGGAGGTTTTTCCCTTGCGGAAAAAAGGGGAAGTGAGGCAAACGACCAAATTTATGTCGAAAACGGCGAAATTTTCACGAAAACGAATAACTCGGGCGGTATAAACGGCGGAATAACCGACGGAATGCCCATAACGATTTCAGTTGCCGTAAAACCTACGCCGTCAATCGAAAAAGAACAAAACAGCGTGTCCTTGCTCACTAAGGAAAACGTTAAAATAAAAATAAAGGGAAGGCACGACGCTTGCGTTGCGGTAAGGGCGGTTCCCGCCGTGGAATCGGCAGTTTCCATAGCTCTTTTGGATGAATTATGTCAAAAATAGAGGAATACAGAAAATTAATAGACGAGCTCGACGACGAAATAAAGGACTTGCTTTTAAAAAGGCTCGGGTATTGTAAAAAAATAGGCGAGTCTAAAAAGGCAAGCGGAAGTTTAATAGAGTCGAAAAGCCGTGAAGAAGAGATTTTGTCGAGACTTACCGAAAATGTTACGATAGAAGAGTCGAAAGTTATAAAATCCGTTTACGAAAGTATTTTTACCGAAAGTAAAAACGTACAACAATCCCTTCAAAAAAAACTAAACGCCTGTCTTGTGGGGACGAACATAAGCCACAGTCTGTCTCCTAAAATACATGAGTTTTTCGGAACGAATTATTGCCTAAAAACGATTTCAAACGACGAATTTAAAGATTTTTACGCCAAAAAAGAATTCCCTTTATATAACGTTACGATGCCCTTTAAAAAGGAAGTCATAGACTTGCTTGACGAAGTTTCTTTAGACGCCAAAGCCGTCGGCGCGGTAAACACCGTTATGCGTAAAGACGGGAAAATGTGGGGCTATAATACCGATATCGACGGTTTAAACTATTTGTTTACCTCAAACGGAGTGTCTTTAAAAGACAAAAAAACGATGATTCTCGGAACGGGCGGAACATCGAAAACGGCACAGGCACTCGTGAAAAAAAACGGCGGTGAGTTCGTTTTGGTCGGAAGAAATAGCCAAATAAATTATCAAAATTACCACGAGCAAAAAGGCGTTGAAATTTTGATAAACACGACGCCCGTAGGGCTTGACGGTAAAAGTTGCCTTATCGACGTAGATAAACTTTGCGACCTTAAATTTTGTGCCGACGTTTTGTATTACCCCTTAAAAACGCCACTTGTTTTTGCTTGTGAAGAGCGAAAGATTAAATGCGAAGGCGGGCTTAAAATGCTCGTTTATCAGGCACTTAAATCAGAAGAAATTTGGCAAAACGAAAATTTTGAAGGCTACTTTGACAAAGCCTACCGCTACACTTTACACGGCTATAAAAATATCGTTCTCATCGGCATGCCGTCGTGCGGAAAGACGGTAACTGGCAAATGCCTTTCGGAAAAATTAAAGATGAATTTTATCGATACCGACGAAGAAATCGAAAAGACTTTCGGTCTGTCGCCCGAAGAAATCATATTAAAAAACGGCGAGGAGTATTTCAGAAACCTCGAATCAGAAATAATCGATAAAATTTCGATGAAAACGGGCTTTGTCATAGCGACGGGCGGAGGAAGCGTTTTAAGAAGTGAAAACATTCGTGCCTTAAAAAGAAACGCCGTTATATGTTACGTAGACAGACCTATAAACCTGCTTGGTTCGGATAACAGACCGTTGTCTGAAAAATACGGTATCGAAAACCTGTACGAGATGCGTAAGGACATATACCTAAATTCTTGCGACTTTACCGTTAAAAACGACGGATATTTAGACGAATGCGCCCTAAGGATAATTAAGGAATATGAAAAAAATCTTGATAATTAACGGTCCCAACCTTAACATGTTGGGCATAAGAGAACCTTCTATATACGGCAAAAAAACTTACGGCGATCTCGTAAAATACCTCAAAACTACGGCGAAAGAACTCGGCGTGAAGGTAAAAATAAAACAATCGAATTACGAAGGAAAAATCGTTACCCTTATTCAGCGTGCTTACAAACGCTATGACGGAATCGTAATAAACGCGGGGGCTTACACTCACACGAGTATCGCCATACTCGATGCTTTAAAAGCGGTGGGGATAAAAACTGCCGAAGTCCATCTCACCGACATAGAAAAAAGGGAAGATTATCGCAAAAAAAGTTTTATCGGCGAATACGCTTTCTTCACGATTGCGGGTGAGGGCTTTTTAGGATATAAAAAAGCACTCCAAGTCTTTTTATAGGCTTTAACGGCGTTTTTAAAACGCTCGTAACGGCGTAACGAAAACGCTTGATTAAACGATTGCAAAAACGATTGCAAAAACGATTGCGAAAAAGATTATATTGACGCAACGAAACGAAAGAATACAATCGTGTTGTAAAAAACGACCTTTTTTGTGCAAACGTCGAATTTATTCGGGTTTATTTGGTTATTATATTATATAAAAAACGCTTGTTTTTTAAGAAAATTTATGTTATTATATATGCAAAGCGATTTTTTAACGTCCGAATAAATTATAGACGGCTTGAAATTTATTGAAAACATTTAACGAAGGTGAAACTTTATGATAGAATTTATTAAACCTAAAATTACCGCAAACCTATCCGAAGACGGTAAACAAGGAACGGTGGAAATATCCCCCCTTACGCACGGTTACGGGCTTACCATAGGTAACTCGATAAGGCGCGTGCTTTTAAATTCCGTTCCGGGTATAGCCGTTACCAAAATACAGTTAGAGGGTAACGACGGTGCGGTTTTGCATGAATTTTCGGTAATGCCGGGCGTTAAAGAGGACGTTTGCGAAATCGTTCTTAACGTAAAAGAAATCGTAGCGACTATGGCTTCCGAATTCCCGACCGAAGCCGAAATCGACGTCGTAGGTCCTATTGAAGTTACCGATTCGATGATAAAAGGCGACGGCTTGACGATGCTTAATCCCGAACACCACATCGCTACCGTCGAAGACGGATGCCGTTTTAAAATGGTTTTGACCTTTGAACACGGTTTCGGTTTCGTTACCAACGACAAAAACAGAAGACTTCATCCCGATTGCCCCATCGGCACGATTTTCGTGGATTCCAAATATACGCCGATACGCCATATAGGTTTTACCGTAGACAACGTCCGTGTCGACGACGTATCCGACTACGAAAAACTTACTTTTGACGTACAAACGACGGGCGTTCATAAAGTCGACGAAATGGTAGTTTACGCTGCCGGTATTTTGGCAAAACATTTTGCCTCGTTTACCGAACTTGCGCCCGACTACTTCGATATCGTAAAACTTACGGGCGAAACTCAAGACAGCGGTAAGGAAAATCTTTCCAAGCCCATTGAAGAACTTCAACTTACCATAAGAAGTTACCATTGTTTGAAACGCGCTAACATCAATACCGTCGAAGACATCACCAGAAAGACGACCGAAGAAATGATGGGGTTGCGCTCGTTAGGGCAAAAGTCTTACAATGAAATCAAAGACAAGATTCACGAACTCGGCTTTAAGTTTAGTGACGAAGAATAATTTTTAAACGCTCGTTGCAAGGGGAATATACTACCCTTGCAACTTTTTTTTCCGAAAATAAACCATACGGTTTGTCAAAAATCGAACGGGCACTTCCGAAAACGAGCGTGCTTTTTCCTAAAATCAACCATACGTTTTGCAAAAAACCGTGCATGTATTCTTATAAAAGACAAACGGTGTTTTGCTAAAAAAGAGAGGACGTATCGCAAAAAAACAGACTGTATTTTGCTAAAAATCAAACCGGCGTAAAATTTTTAACAGAAAGATAATCGGTTGACTTTTTTCGTCGTTTGGCTTATCATATAGAAGGGATAAAAAATCGAGAGGGTTACATGAAAGACACTTACGTAAATCCTTTGTGCGAGAGATATTCAAGTAAAGAAATGCAAGGGCTTTTTTCGCCCGACAAAAAGTTTTCCTGTTGGCGTAAACTATGGGTTATTCTTGCCGAAAGCGAAAAAGAACTCGGCGTTGATATTTCCGACGAGCAAATTGCCGAAATGAAGGCGCATATTTACGACATAGATTACGACAAGGCACTCTTTTACGAAAAGCAAACGCGCCATGACGTAATGGCTCATATTAAAACTTACGGCGACGCCTGCCCCAAAGCAAAAGGCATTATTCACCTCGGCGCAACGAGTTGTTTCGTCGGTGACAATACCGATATAATTATCTACAAGGAAGCCCTTGAACTTGTCGAAAACAGGCTTATAGCCCTACTTTCGCTATATTACGACTTTTGTTTGGAACATAAAAACGAAAGGACGCTGTCCTATACGCACTTTCAGGCGGCGCAACCTACGACGCTCGGAAAGCGTGCAACCTTATGGGCGCAAGATTTGACTTTCGACCTCGAAAGATTAAGAGAAGTTAAAAATTCCTTAAAACTTTTAGGGTGCAAGGGAACGACCGGTACGGCGGCAAGTTTTTTAAAACTTTTGGGTACACCCGAAAAGGTTTTAAAACTCGAAAAACTTATTGCCGAAAAGGTCGGAATCGACTCCTGCTATGCCGTATCGGGGCAAACTTATTCGAGAAAAATCGATTATTTTATTTTATCGGTTTTGTCCGGGATAGCCCAAAGCGCGTCAAAATTTGCCAACGATATACGCCTTTTGTCCCATTTAAAAGAAGTCGACGAACCTTTTGAAGAGTTGCAAGTTGGCTCTTCGGCAATGGCGTACAAGCGTAACCCCATGAGGTCGGAAAGGATATGTTCTCTTTCCCGTTTGGTCATTTGCGAGGCTTTAAACCCTGCCGTTACCGCTTCGACGCAGTGGCTTGAAAGGACGCTTGACGACTCGGCAAACCGTCGCATATCGATACCCGAAGCCTTTTTGGCTATAGACGGCGTACTTTTGCTATACGGTAACGTTTTAAAGGGACTAAAAACTTACCCTGTGATGATGCAAAAACATCTTGAAGAAGAACTTCCGTTTATGGTTACCGAAAATATTATGACCTATCTTACCGAAAAGGGATTAGACAGGCAAGCGGTACACGAAGAATTACGTAATTTGTCCGTCGAAACCGCTAAAAAGATGAAAACCGAGGGCGGATGTAACGACCTTATCGATAAAATTTTAAAGGATAATCGCTTTAATATTACCCGTAAGGAAATAGAAGGAATAATGAATTCCGACGAGCTTATAGGATTGGCGGTTTTTCAAACCGAAGAATTTTGTCGGCAGGTTTTAAAGCCTTTCAAAAAAGAAACGGAAAACTGCAAAACGGCAGATTTTCAGGTTAACGTTTAAAAATTAAAATTTATCAAAAAGTCGAGATAATCGACCTATAGACCGATTTTTTAAAACAAAAAAGAATTATAAAGGAATATAAATTATGCTTACAGCGATAGTTGGAACCAATTGGGGCGATGAAGGCAAGGGGAGAATGGTAGACCTTCTTTCATCCGATTACGACGTGGTTTGCCGTTATCAAGGCGGAAACAACGCCGGGCATACCGTAATAAACGAAAGGGGTAAATTTATTTTAAACCTTTTGCCGTCGGGTATATTGCGCGATAATACCGTTTGCGTAATGGGGCTCGGCATGGTGGTCGATTGCGAACATCTATATAACGAAGTTAACGCACTCAAAGAAAAAGGTATTAAAATAACACCGGAAAATTTGAAGATAAGCGATAAAGCCACTATATGCTTACCCTATCATAAACTTTTGGACTGTCTTGAAGAAGACAGACTTAAAGATAAAAAATTCGGCTCGACTAGGCGCGGTATAGCCCCTTGCTATGCCGACAAATACATGAAAAAGACTTTGCGTTTCGGCGATCTTTCCCATCCAGACGCCCTTTTTGCAAGACTTAAAGATATAGTCGAATGGAAGAACCTTACCGTAGCTAACGGTTATAAAGCAAAGCCCTTAGACGCACAAGAAATTTACGAATGGATAGAGAAATTTGCCATGCCGTTTAACGATTACGTGTGCGACGTTTCTGCTTTTTTTGACGAAGCGATATCAAGAGGTAAAAAGGTGATGTTCGAAGCCCAACTCGGCAGTTTAAGGGATGTCGACTACGGCATTTTTCCGTATACGTCGTCATCGTCGACCATCGCCACTTACGCACCGATAGGCGCGGGAATCCCCGAGTATTGCGTTGATAAAGTTATCGGTATAACCAAAGCCTATTCGAGTTGCGTTGGCGAGGGACCGTTTACTTGCGAACTTTTCGGCAAAGAAGGCGATTTTTTGCGTGAAGCGGGAAATGAGTACGGCGCGGCGACCGGCAGACCGAGAAGAGTAGGCGGTTTTGACGTCGTAGCAACCAAGTACGGCGCAAAAATTCAGGGTGCCGACGAAATCGCTCTTACCAAACTCGACGTTTTGTCTTGTTACGATAAAATTCCCGTTTGCGTAAGATATAGCGTCGACGGAATAGAAACGGATAAATTCCCCTTCGGTAAAGAATTGGAAAAAGCAAAGCCCGTTTACGAATATCTTGACGGATGGAAGCAAGATATTAGCGGTTGCAGAAAGCTTGAAGATCTTCCCGAAAACGCCGTAAAGTACGTAAAATTTATCGAAAACGCTATCGGTAAAAAGATAAAATACGTGTCCGTCGGTGCCGAAAGGGATGCAATAATAATGTTGTAATTAAAACCCGAAAAATGCCGTTAATCGGCTTATAGAGCTATTTATAATGTAAAAAAGGGCTATCGAAAACGATAGTCCTTTTTTACATTATACGGCAAATAAAACAAGCAAATACCGTAGCGATAAAATTGGAAACGACGGAAATTAAAAAAGGTAAAACACCGGGTTTTCGTTCGCACTTAGAGTAATAAACGGCGCCTACGTAAAAGATCGTTTCGCTCGAACCGTAAATTGCCGCTCCGCATCTTGCAATATAACTGTCAACGCCGTATTCTTTCATGATTTCGGACAGTATACCGAGGCTTCCGCTTCCCGAAAAAGGTTTTAGTATAACGAGGGGTATTAAAGCCTTGTCTATACCGAACAATTTAAAAAAGTCCGCCGATAGGTCGATTATCGCCTTGCTTAGTCCGCTTTGGTTGAATAATTCCGTCATAACGAATACCGTTGACAGGTAGGGGAATATCGATAAAACGAGTTTAAAAGCCCGACTTGCGCCGTTTACGAAATCGTCGTACGGTTTGCCCTTTTTTACGATTACCGTTATAATCGCCGAAATAAGCACGACGGGAATAATATAAGCGGTTATTTTTTGCATAGGACTTTTGTTAGCAAAATAGCGCAAAGGGAGGAGATTAAAGTCGATAAAATCGTGGGTAAAATTACGTCTTCGGGCGACGATGAGCCTAACGCCGTTTTAAGACCTATGACGGACACGGGCAAAAGTTGAAGGGAGGAGCACGCTATCGCAAAAAGCATGTTTTGTTGGTACACGGTGCCCCTTTTTTCGAGTATTTTTTGCGCTTCTATGCCGATAGGCGTTGCTATTCCGCCAAGCCCCAAAACGTTGCAAGATATATTCATTGCCAACAAATTTGCCGTTTCTTCGTCTGTTTTCCCGAAAACAAAGGCTATCGGTTTTTTGAGTAATTTTGCCAATAATCGACCTATAGCCCCGCTTTTTATTAATTCAAACAGACTAAGCCATAACGCGTAAATCAAAAACAAGTCAATAGAAAGCTTCCCTGCTTTTTCAACGCCTTTACTCATAACCGAAACCACCGAAGACGGATTTATAACGGTCAAAACAATCAAAGAAGCAAGCGTTATTACACAAAAAATTACGTTCACTAAACAGACTACCCGAACTAAATTATGTCGTTAAACCTTTTATTATGTTTTACTTTTTAAACAAACTATGATATATTTATTAAATAAACTAACTAAATTGCCGTCATCGGCGACCTTTTTCGTCGTCGACGCCGATAAGACGAGGTATATTATGAAAGACAAATTTTACATTACGACGCCCATTTACTATCCGAGCGGAAAGTGGCATATCGGAACTTGCTACACGACCGTCGTTTGCGACGCTATCGCAAGGTATTATCGTTTAGCGGGGCGGGACGTATTCTTCTTAACGGGTACGGACGAGCACGGTCAAAAAATTCAGGCAAAAGCCAAGGAAAATGGAGTTACGCCCAAAGAATTCGTTGACGTAATCGTTGCCGACCTTAAAGAAATCTGGAAGATGCTCGATATATCTTACGATCGTTTTATAAGGACGACCGATCCCGATCACGTTCAAACCGTGCAGTACGTATTCAAACGCCTTTACGAAAACGGTGATGTATACAAATCCCGTTACGAAGGTTGGTATTGCACCGACTGCGAAAGCTTTTTTACAGATCTTCAGTTAAAGGACGGCAAATGTCCCGATTGCGGAAGGGAAGTTCATAAAGAAATAGAAGAATGTTATTATTTCCGTCTTTCGAAATATGCGGACAGAATTTTAAAACTTTACGAGGATAATCCCGAGTTTTTGCAACCCAAGTCCCGTATGAACGAGATGATTAACAACTTTATTAAGCCCGGGCTTCAAGATTTATGCGTTTCGCGTACTTCTGTAAAATGGGGCATCCCCGTTGAATTCGATCCCGAACACACCGTTTACGTGTGGATAGACGCATTGTCGAATTATATTTCGGCGCTCGGTTACAAAAACGGCGGTGACGAAAAACTTTTTGAAAAATTTTGGCCGTGCGACCTTCATATGACAGGAAAAGAGATAATAAGGTTCCACGCCATCATATGGCCGGCAATTTTAATGGCACTTGATTTGCCCCTTCCCAAAAAAGTTTACGGGCACGGCTGGCTTTTAATCGGCGGAGATAAACTGTCAAAGAGCAAGCAAGATAAAATTTCCACCGAACTTACCGATCCGAAGGAAATAGTTGCCCGTTACGGCAAAGACGCCCTTCGCTACTTTTTGATGAGGGAAATTCCTTTCGGCTCGGACGGGACTTATTCAAACGAATCTTTTTTAAACCGCATAAACAGCGATTTATCCAACGATTTAGGAAACCTCGTATCGCGTACGACGGCTATGATAAGCCAAAACTTTGACGGCGTTTTGCCCGCTCCCTCCCAAAAGGAAGTCATCGACGACGAAATTATCGCTCTTTCCGAGTCGCTTTTCGACGACGTAAACAAGGACATCGAAGAAATCAACGTTCCCAAAGCCCTTCAAGATATTTTCAAACTCGTTTCAAGGGCTAATAAATATATCGACGAAACCACCCCTTGGGTGTTAGCCAAAGATCCTTCAAAAAAGGAGAGGCTCGGCACGGTTTTGTATAATTTATCGGAATGTATAAGAATCTCGGCTACCTTTTTGTTGCCGTTTATTCCGTCGTCTGCCGAAAAAATACTTAACCTTTACGGCATCGACGCAAACGGCGTTTCACTCGACACGGCAAAAGGCTTCGGATATCTTAAACCGAACGTTACGGTTACCAAAGCGCAACCGATTTTCCCGAGAATCGACGTCAAAAAAGAACTTAAAGACATCGACGATATGATGATTAAACGTTACAAAGAAAAAGAGAAAGCTCAAAAAGAGGAAACTACCGCCGATAAAAAGGCGGGTGCCGATAAAAAGGCGGAAACGGAATCTAAAGACAAGACGGACGCCGAAAACGGAACCATTACCATCGACGAGTTTTTCAAAACCGAATTGAAAGTCGCAAAAGTAGTGGAGTGCGAAAAGGTTGAAAAATCGGATAAACTTTTGAAACTCAAACTTTCGCTCGGCAACGAGTTCAGACAGGTGGTAAGCGGTATAGCGGCTTATTATACCCCCGAAGAAATGATAGGTAAAAAAGTAGTTCTCGTCGCAAACTTAAAGCCGGCAAAACTTCGCGGAGTTTTAAGCGAGGGTATGATTTTGTGCGGGGAAAGCGACGGCAAGGTTAAACTTATCGAACCCGACGATTGCTTAAAAGAAGGCAGTAAGATTTCTTAAAATGTTTTATATAGACTCCCATTGCCACCTGACAAGTAAAAATTACGACCCCGAGGCGGTAGTTAAAACCGCGGAAGATGATGGCGTAAAAATTCTCGTCGACGTCGGTTGGAATTACCAAAGCACGGCGGATGCCGTTAAAAACGCCGAAAAATTCAAAGGCGTTTGGTGTGCGTGCGGTATCCATCCTTCCGAAAGTTTGATTTATACCGACGATGAGATTTTAAAAATAGAGGATTTGTTGAAAAACGAAAAGTGCATTGCCGTTGGTGAAATCGGGCTCGATTACCATTACGACGGAACGGATAAACCTTCCGAAAGAGAACTTTTCGAAAAACAAATTTATCTTGCAGATAAACATAATCTTCCTTTTATAGTACATTCGCGCGACGCATCTTCCGATATGCTCGAAATTTTAAAAGCAAACAAAAATAAGCTAAAGAACGGCTTTTTAATGCATTGCTATAGCGAAAGCGCGGAGCAAGCAAAAAATTATCTCGATTTGGGTGCCTATTTTGCCTTCGGCGGAGTAATTACCTTTAAAAACAGTAAAAAAGACGATATAATTCGCTCGATACCTATCGATAGATTGCTTTTTGAAACCGATGCGCCTTATATGGCACCCGAACCTTTGAGGGGAAGTGTAAACCAACCTAAAAACGTGGTTTTGGTATATAAAAAGGCGGCTCAAATTCTCAATTTAGATGAAGAAGTTTTAAAGCAAACCGTATTTGACAATTTTGTCGCTTTTTTTAAAAAAGTCCGCCTATAGGTCGGCTATCAGACATTTTTTAGTGAAAAATCAAGATGGATATCAAAAAAACCATAAAGAAAAACGACTTTCATTTTAACAAGCGTTTCGGGCAAAACTTCATAACGGACAGTAATTTACTTAACAAAATAGCCGATTTCGCCGACATAAAAAAAACCGATTGCGTTTTGGAAATCGGTGTCGGAGCGGGTACGCTTACGCGTGTTTTGGCGGAAAGAGCAAAAAAAGTCGTCGGTTACGAAATAGACAAAAACCTTCGTCCCGTTCTATCCGAAACCTTGGCGGGCGTTGACAATGCAGAGGTCGTTTTCAGAGATTTTATGAGGGAAAGCGTTTCAGAAATAAACGCATGCTTCGGCGAGGAATTTATCGTTGTCGCAAACCTTCCTTACTACATAACCTCGCCAATAACAATGAGGCTTTTGGAAGAATTCCCCCTTTGCAAACGTATAGTTATAATGGTGCAAAAAGAGGTCGCTCTTCGCTTTACGGCTAAGTGCGGAACCAAAGATTACGGCTCGATAACCGCTTCGATAGATTATTACGGCGACGCAACGTACGGGTTTACTGTTGACAGAACCAATTTTTACCCCGAGCCGAACGTCGATTCCGCAGTGGTCAGAATCGACAGGAATTCTAAGTATTTCGCAAAAAGCGAAGAGGCTTTCAAGCGCATTTTGACTATCGCGTTTTTATCGCGAAGAAAGACTTTGGTTAACAATATGATAGCCAATTTACCGCTTTCCCGCAGTGAATGCGAAGATATATTAAAATCGCTTTGTTTAGAGGTAAACGTCAGGGGAGAGGAGCTTTCCGCCGAGCGTTTTTGTATGCTTTCGAATATTTTATACGATAATAAAATATTGAAATAACGGGCTTATAGGGGCATTTATGGTAAAATTTGAAACGATTTTAAATAAGGAAAGCACTGAAACCCTTAATAAGTTTTCAATGAAAAAATTGACGTTGTTTTACGTCTTTTTTTCAGTGCTGTTCGTTTTTCTCGGGCTTGTGAATTTTGTTTCGGAAGAGCCTAATATTTTCGTAGGCGTCTTTCTTATTGCCGTCGGCGTTTTGTTTTATCCGTTAAACGTTGTTTTGGTTAAAATTTTTAAGAAAAAAACCGATAGTTCGATGCCTATTTTATCCGATGAAACCGTAGTCGATTTTACTTTTTACGACGACAAAATCGTTATCGAAGAAAAGCGTTCGAACGATTACCGCGCGTTAACCGAAACGGCGTATAGATATTATTACAAAGTCTACGAAACACAAACCCATTATTTTTTGTATATTTCAAAACATCAGTGCCAAGTGATTCCTAAGGCAGATTTGAAAGAAGGTACATTAGAGGAACTTAATTTATTGTTTATAAAAAACCTCGGTCCCGATAAATTTGTGCTTAAAAAGAAATAATCGCAAATCAATAACGGTAACAAAAATCGCCAACGGTAACAAAAATCGCCAAACGGTAACAAAAATCGCCAAACGGTAACAAAAATCGCAGAACGTATTGCATATTGTTAACCGAAACAAAATTGCTAAACGTATTGCGGATTGCTCTAATATAAACAAAACTGCAGAACGTATTGATAATTGTAAACCGAAACAAAATTGCTAAACGTATTGACAATTGTTAACCGAAACAAAATCGCAAAATGTATTGCGGATTGTCGAACGAAACTCAAATGCCCGACAAAAGCACAATTATCAGACCGCAATAAAAATAGTCGACCATAACCAAAATATTCGACCATATCGCAAGTGCCGACCGACACTCAAATATTCGACAAAAATGCAGACATTCGACCGCAATAAAAATTGCCGATCGTGACCAAAATATTCGACCGTATTGCAAGTGCCGATTGTCACTTAAATATTCGATAAAAATAAGTATTCGACTGGAATTAAGTTGCAGACTGTGGCATACATACATCGTAAACGGTTCGATGCAACGCAATGTAATTCAATTCAATTCAATTCAATGCAATTCAACGCAATTCAACGCAATTCAACGCAATTCAACGCAATGTAATGTAATGTAATGTAATGAATAAGGACTCTTATCTCGATATATTTAAACGCGCAAAGTGGAGCCGTGAAACATGTAAATTAAAGTAGCGTATAAAACGTTTTTCGCAATGTGACTTGTAAATATTTTTGTTATATTAATTTAACTCGGTTAACTAAAAGTCCGCCTGTAAGCCCGTTATTTGCATGTTTTGCTACTTCGCACCAAGAAATTTGTTTGCGCCAAGGAATTTATTTTGCACTAAGAAATTTGTTCGTACGAAAGGATTTGCTTTACGCTAAGAAATTGCAGTTTTTAGCCTTATAAAAAGTTCATTGTAGAACTTCGTTATTATTACTCTAACATTCAAAATCATTACTAAAATAACCACGCCTATAAGCCTGTTATTTGCATGTTTTGCTACTTCGCACTAAGAAATTTGTTTGCGCCAAGGAATTTATTTTGCACTAAGAAATTTGTTCGTACGAAAGGATTTGCTTTACGCTAAGAAATTGCAGTCTTTAGCCTTATAAAAAGTCCATTGTAGAACTTCGTTATTATTACTCTAACATTCAAATCGTTATCGACAACTAAAATAACTACGTCGATAACTAAAATAACCATAAAGAAAAAATTGCCAAAGCCCGTAAAAACGTTTGACAATTATCGTCCGTTTTAATATAATAATTTAGCAAATTGAACAAAAGTTTGTTATATCGACTAGTGGAGAGGTGTCTGAGTGGTCGATGGTGCAACATTGGAAATGTTGTGTACGGAAACGTACCGCAGGTTCGAATCCTGTCCTCTCCGCCAAGATGAACCCAACTGAACCCGTAAAAAGGTTAAAGTTCGGGTTCAT
>CAVJMJ010000004.1:0-18295 GCA_963650915.1 Parasutterella excrementihominis
TGCTGACGCACCTAGATGTTTCGACTACGCCTTACGGCTCCGCTCAACATGACGGGTCAATCCTTCAGTCGGCGAAGCCGACAGCTTCCTTTGCACAAGGAAGCCTTGCCGTCGTAAAAGTGAGCCTTCGTATCCTTGCCTTCACCTGGTAGGGGAAGGGGGACCACTTGTGGTGGATGAGGTTGGACGGCTTATGGAATTGAAAAGATTATATATATGCGGCTGACGCCCGGATGTTTCGACTACGCCTTACGGCTCCGCTCAACATGACTGAGGAGGTTGGACGGTCTATATAATTAGCAAATCATTGTTAGGCTTCACCTGGTAGGGGGAGCTGTCGATGAAATCGACTGAGGAGGTTGGACGGCATATAAAATAGAAAAGTTTATGTAAATCAATTATACACAAACACTTAAACGCCGACATTCGTCGGCTACACCTCATCAGTCAACAAAGTTGACAGCTGTCCGCCTAGGCTATTAAAGCCTCGGGCTACGGCTACGGACAACACACTGTGTTATCCGCTTAACGTCTGCGCACCCCTCAAGGTGAAGCCTTTACACAAGGTAGCCTTTCTGACGCTCAACGTGACTAAATGTACTTAGAGATTATTACTATATTTTAATACTCGGTACTTACTATATTTTAATACTTAAAGTTTAGTATATTTTAGTATTTAGAGTTTACGCGCATGGCGTTGAGGATGGCGATGACTGCTACGCCGACGTCGCCGAAGACGGCAAGCCACATATTGGCTATACCGAACGCCGACAGTACGAGTATGGCGACTTTTACCGCAATGGAGAAAATTATGTTTTCAAAAACGACGCGCATGGTCTTGTTTGCAATCTTTTTTGCAAGGGGAATGCCTTTTAAATTATCTTGCATAAGAACTACGTCGGATGCTTCTATTGCGGCGTCACTGCCTACACCGCCCATTGCGATGCCTACGTCCGAACGCATTAGCACGGGGGCGTCGTTTATGCCGTCGCCTACGAAGCACAAAACGTCGGTTTTGTCTTTTTCTTTCAGAGCCTTTTCGACTTCGCCCACTTTGTTTTGGGGAAGGAGTGAGGCTTTATATCCCGAAAGATGAAGGCTTTCGGCAACGGTTTTTGCGATGTTTTCGTTGTCGCCGGTCAGCATATAGGTTTTTGCGCCCATTTCGTTAAGGCTTTCTATAACCTCTTCGGCTTCTTCTTTTATAACGTCGGAAACCACTATCGCGCCTACGAACTTTCCGTTACGGGCAACGTAAACGAGGGTGCCGTTTGCACTTTCGGCGGTAAAGGGTACGCCGTATTTATTCATTAACTTTTCGTTACCGCATAAAATAACGTCGCCATCTTTTTCGGCAACCACGCCGAACCCCGAAAGGTTGGTCAAAACGTAGCCGTGGTCTATTTGTTTTCCGTATTTTTCGACAATGGATTTTGCAATCGGGTGGTTGGAATCTTTTTCCGCAATGGCGGCAAGACGTAAAATTTCGTCGGAATTCTCTGTCGGCGTTATCTCGGTTACGGCAAACGTGCCTTGGGTAAGCGTGCCGGTTTTATCGAAATAGAAAAGATTTGCGTTACTGAATTTTTCAAGGTAATTGGAACCTTTAATTAAAATGCCGTACCTCGAAGCCGCGCCCAACCCCGCAAAAAATGAGAGGGGAATGGAAATTACGAGGGCGCAGGGGCAGGAAACTACCAAAAAGCTTAACGCACGGTAAATCCATTTTTGCCAGTCACCCGTTATAAGCGACGGGATAATCGCTAACGCAAGTGCGGAAAAACACACCGTCGGCGTATATACTTTGGAAAATTTGGTGATAAAGTTTTCCGATTTCGATTTTTGCGACGATGCGTTTTCCACAAGGTCGAGTATCTTCGATACGGTGGAATCGTAAAAGACTTTGGTAACTTTTACTTGAATTTGAGAGGTAAGGTTTACCGCACCGCTTAAAATTTCTTCGCCCTCGAAAACCTCTCTCGGCATGGATTCGCCCGTCAACGCTTTGGTGTCGAGCGTCGTGCTTCCGCTTATTACGACGCCGTCGAGGGGAACTTTTTCGCCCGGGTTTACCACTATTACGTCGCCGACTTTAACTTCTTCGGGGGAAACCGTAACTTGCTCGTCGCCACGAAGAAGGTTTGCGTAGTCGGGGCGGATATCCATTAAACTCGATATGGACTTTCTCGACTTTCCCGTAGCGTAGGCTTGGAAAAATTCGCCGATTTGGTAAAACAAAAGAACGGCGCACGCTTCGTCGAACCCTTCGATTTCTTCGCCGACGAATCCGCGATACACGGCAAGGGCAAACGCGCCCAAAGTCGCTACGCACATCAAAAAGTTTTCGTCAAAAACCTGACCGTGCAGTATGTTTACGAAGGCTTTTTTTATTACGTCGTACCCGATTAAAATGTATACCGCAAGGTACAAAAAGAAGGGGAAAAGCCAGGAAAACTTTCCAGTAAATACCGTTGATAAGTTGATTACTTTGTCTAAAGTGAATATGACGGCAAACAAGAAAAGTGCAATAAGTATGCGTATAAGCCGTTTTTTAAGGCTTTTTGTAAGTTTGTATTTTTCCATGATAACCTTTTTCGTTTTTAAAATTAAAGAATTAGGGTTGAAAAATTAAAGTGTAAGTTTAAAATTATAGTGCAAGTAAATTGAAGTGCGGGTTAAAGAATTATAGCATTACGGCACCGTTTAAAAATTAAAGTGTAAGTAAATTGAAGTGCGGGTTAAAGAATTATGGTGCAGTCGGGTTCGATTTTTTTGCAGGTTTTTACGACCTTTTTCATGATGTCGTTAAATTCTTCTTCGTCGGCTTCGATGGTCATTTTTTGAGTCATAAAGTTGACGGAAGCCGATTTTACGCCTTCTATTTTTTGAATGTTGCATTCCATTTTGTTGGCGCAGTTTGCGCAATCTAAATCTTCAAGTGCAAATACTTTTTTCATAATTTTATTCTCCGTTTTTTATTACCTTTTTATTATATTGATTTTATTTTTATCTATATAAACTTTCTATTGTATATATAGATGTTAGTTTATTTTTTTAGAGATTGATTAATTTTTTTTGGTACGGGTAGCGTTTTTTTCGGCACGACGGGTTATCTATTTGTTGATTTTGTCGGCTCGATAGTTTATAGATTTATCGTATCTATTTGTTGATTTATTGAACAACTGTTCAATCGTTGCCCGTTAAAAAAGGGGATATCCCCGATTTTATTTTATTCGCTTACGTGGGTTAAGGTTAAGTTTATAATCTTCATAACGTGGTCGTCGTCGAGGGAATATAAAACCTCTTTACCCTTTTTGTCGCCTTTTACGAGTTTTGCGTTTCTCAAAATTCTTAATTGGTGGGAAACGGAAGAAAGGCTCATGTTTAGCACTTCGGAAATCTGACTGACAAAGAGGGGGGTAAGGCTCAAAAGGCACATTATTTTCGCCCTCGTCGGATCGCCGAAAACCTTGAAAACCTCTGTCAAGTCGTATATGATGGACTCGGCGGGCAATTGTTCTTTAATTTTCAGCATTTCTTCGTTGGTCATTTTAACTTCCTTTTTGGATTATACTTGAACGCTTCTTCAACTGTTCAATCGTATTTTATCATTTGCATGCGTGTATGTCAACTAAATTTCGGCTAAAAGCGAAAGTTTTTTTAAAAATTACGGTGCGGGCGTTTTTTAGGGCAAAAACTTGACAATAATATAAAACAGAGGTACAATAATAGTCGTAGGGCGGTTACGTTTTTGTAACGATAAAGCGCACGGCTTGTTGTAAACCGTGCGAGTTGTTTTAAAACGTGTCGTTTAGACTCGAAAACAACGGATTTTTATAATAGCACGGCTTTAATCATATTATAAACGTATTTATGTACGGGTGATAAACGTCTTTCCGGACGGCGTGCGTTTATGGAGGCGGCGGCTACCCGACACGAAAATAATTTCTAACGGAGGTTAACAATGAAAGAAATAACTTTAACTCAGGAAAATTTTGCAGAAGAAGTTCTTAAATCGGAACAACCTGTGTTGGTCGATTTTTGGGCTACTTGGTGCGCACCCTGTCGGGCTATGCTTCCGATAGTCGAAGAGCTTTCCGAAGAACTCGACGGAAAAGTCAAAATAGGGAAGGTGAATTGCGACGAGGAAGAATTTTTGGCAAGTACTTTCGGCGTGAACAGTATACCTTGTTTTTTGCTTTTTGAGGGCGGAAAAGTCGTTCGCACTACCGTCGGCAGTATGCCCAAAGAAGACCTCGTTAAATTTATAAACGGCGAAGCCGAAGAAATTTAACGAAGAAATTTAACGAAGAAATTTAACGAGCGTTATTGTTTAAACGTGATATAGTTTAAACATTCGTTTTGGTTTTGACGTGTTGTAGTTTAAACATTCGTAATGGTTTTTTGGAGGCGTTTCGCAAGTCTTGTGCGAAACGCCTTTTTTGTCTGCCTCGTCTTATTCGGAATGAAATTTTTCTTACCTTTATTTGTTTTCGGAAGGAATTTTATGTCTGCGTTATTTGTTTTAGCAGGGAATTTTTGCTTACCTTAATTTATTTTAGGTAAAAAAAGTCAACAGCTTTTTAAACACGACGTTAGTTATAAAAGGTAATCAAAAAAGTTCAAAAAACACTTTTATGTAAAAAACGGCGTTTAAAATGCGAAATTTCACAAAACTTTGTTATTCGAGATGGAGACAAAAAAAATTTTTTTAAATTTTTTTTTGCAGAGAAAGCAGAAAAAATTCGTCGGAAAATGTCGCTACGTTAAAGACAGTTTTAAAAATGTCTCAAAAATGCGGAAAACGGGCTTATAGGCTGGTTTTTTAAAATTAAAGTTATTAAAAATCGACAAAAAACGCCCTTTTTCGTACTATATTGTCCGCATTTAACGCAATATATACGGATAGGTGAGGGCGAATAACGGTAAAAAACGCCGAAAACGGGCTTATAGCCCCATTTTTTTATGCAAAAAAAGGGCTTTTAACCTGCAACCGAACGGCAACTTTGCTTATTATGTCCGTCCGCACGAAACTTAAACCCGAAAGTAGGGCGTATTTTCGGGTTTTTATATTGCAAAAATGCGAAAACGGGCTTATAGCCCGCTTTTTTCATAAAAAAACAGCCCGTTTTGCGCGGGAGAACGAACTTCTACGAGGCAAAAAAAGAAGGAAATGGAAAAAATTCGTGCAAAAAAATATTAAAATAAGGGTTGACAAGTTGAACAAATAAATATATAATAACTATAACGCTTTGGGCGAAGACTACCCTTTTGCCCCGAAGTAGAGAAAATTTCCATAGGAGAGACTGTATGGGAAACATTTTACGCAGAGTGATAGCATTCTTACTCGGTATAGTTTTCACTATCACCTCACTCATCGGCGGCGTCGTTGGCGGTGCATATTACGCTTACAAATACGTCAGCCCCATTAAGAGCATCGGCTTGGATCAAGACACGCAAGAAGCGTTAGGCGATTTATCCGACGCGACAATCGAAGAACTGGTTGACCTCATTACGAGAGCAATGAGTCCCGAAGACAACGGCGAATATACTTTCGAACGTTTAGCCGAAGAATACGGACTCGATCTCGCAAAACTGCTCGACAACATGGGCATCGACACGAGCGGTGTCGACAAAACGAGCAGTGATTGGAAGGCACTCGAATCGATTTCGATTTTATCCTTCCTTTCCGATCCTAACAAGATTTTGGAGTCGACCAAACTCAAAGCGTTATATCCGCTTCTTCCCTCGCTTTTAGGTAGCCCTCTCGACGAACTATTATCGGCGGAAGCGCAAAGCGCGCTCGGTGAGTTTACTTTGTCGCAACTTATCAGTGCGGACGAAGCGACCGGTGAATTGGGAATCATTAAGGCGATAAAAGGTCTTAAGATAGGCTCTTTGTTGCCCGAAGTTTTCGATTCTTCTTTCGACGTGACCACTCACGAGTACGTTTACGACGTTAAACAGGACGGTTCGTTAAAGGACTTGACCTTCCTTAACCTTATCGGCAACGTTCCTCTTCAAGGAATTTTCAACATTGCCGAAGGCAAGGATGCCATGACCGAACTTATGGAAGGCGAACTTACCTCGATAACGAAGACGCGTATAAGCGATATACTTAACATGTTTGCGGACGTTGCCGGCGAAGAAGTCGCGGGTGTAATTTCGCAATACACGAAAGTTTTCGGCGACACTACCATTGCCGACCTTTTCAGAAAGACCGAAGCGGGTACTTACGAATTTGCTTACGACAACTTATTGTCCGGGCTTGAATTCGGTTACCTTGCGGGCTTTGACAAGGTAGACGGCGAATGGGTTGACAAAGACGGAAACGCTCCTACCGGCTTATTGGCTTTCATTGCCGACATTTCCCTCGGCGAAGTTTTAAACAACGAAGGCGACGTGGTCGGTATGATTAACGCGGCGGCGGGCGATTTGTCGCTTATGACCGTTTACGAAACCATCTTCCAACCCGACGAAGACGGAAGATATCCTCTTATAATCGAACGCCTCGGCACGATTAAGGTAAGCGATATCTTAGGCGACGGTCAGGACGCCATCGTGGATAACCTCAAGCTCAGCCTTAAAGTTGCCCTCGAAGGAACCACTCTCCGTGACGCCGTTTACTCCTTCGTAGACGAAAGCGTTCAAAAGGAACTCGAATCGGTTAAGATAGTCGACGCTTTGTTAAACGTCAAGATAGATTCCTTTATTCTCGACGAATACACCGTTCAAGACATTCTTAAAATCTTCGACGAAGCGTTGGGCGAACTTACCGTCGGCGAAATCGCCGGGATAGAACCTACCGACGACGCTTTGAAGCTTTTGATGGATTATAAGCTCGGCAATATCTTCGACGGCGTTATAGCCATTTTGGACGGAGAAAAATCTCCTACCGAAATCGTAGAAAGCTTTATCGGTCAATACAGAGTCGGTGACGTATTCGGCATTTTAGCAGGTTTTGAATACGACGAATCGGCGGACTACTGGGCAAAGAACGGCAAGTATGCGGCAATGGGTCTTTTCGATTTATTGAACATGCCTATCGCTCGTTTCGTTGCTTTGTTCGACGACAGTTACGACTTTGACTTTATGTCGGTCGTCGACGACATTCAGATAGCCGACGTTGCTTACACCGTACTTTTGGCGGTAGGACTTGACGAATACCTCGTCGAAACCGCTGAAGACGGCAAGATTACATACTTACTCGGCGGAGACTTTGCGGACTTCGCGCCTTTGTCCAAGGTTATTTTGACGGTTACGGTAAGCGACATCAGGAACAACCTTACCGACGGCGCATACTGGCTTAACCGCTTGGGCAAAATTTCGATAGGCGACCTTACCGCTTACGTTATCAACAAATTATTGCCTCTCGAAATCAAACTCGACTACTCTAACGGTAAATGGGTGGTTACGAGCGATTATCTCGCAGGGCTTATTCAAAGCGTAGCCAATACCACCGTCGGCGGTATCGTTGACGCTGTGAAATCGGGCGATCCCGAACTTATTAAACAGAAGATTTTCGATAAATTAGGCGATACGAACGTAGGCGACATCGTTTACGCAGTTTTGGAATTGGCGGGCTTAAAGGGATACGTACAGACCGCCGCAACCGACAGCGGTTACGAAATGACTGCCGAATACGCCGATTTTAACAACTTGGCAAATGCTTTGTTCGGTCTCTCCGTTAAAGATATAGTAGCAAACGCAACCGACGTAGATTGGTGGTTTGAAAAATTAGGAAACATTAAAGTCGGCGATCCTATCGCTTACTTTATCAATAAATTCGCACCCGACATGACGGCTACCTTGGAAGAAGGCAAGTGGAACGTAACGGGTACAATGGGTGCCGTTCTTACCGGCTTATTCAACATTACCGTAAGCGAATTACGCGATCCCGACGCAATTCAACTCGTAAGAGAATCTTTCGGTGAAGTTACTATAAACGACATCGTCGGAAGCCTCATTACCGACGAAAAGATTAAGGCTAACGGCTTTGTCGCCGCTATACTCGGCATTTCCGTTAACGACATAATAGACATGGCGCAAAGCGAGACCATGCCCGACTTGGTTTGTGCCCTTCAAGAAATCTTCGAAGGCGTAACCATAGGAATGGTCGTAGATCTTACCGGCGCCGATCTTTCCGCTTATAACTACGGTTTGGTCGAAAGAATTTTAGGCACCGAATTCGAATTCTTGTTCGGGTTGTTAATCTCTCCCGACGTGAAGGAAGAAATCTTATACGAATACGGCGATATTTCTTTGGGTGAAGTAGTTTACACCGCCTTGAAGATTGCCGGTGTCGAAAACATCGTAGAAAAATTTGAAGACGGCGAAAGCGTTAAATACCTTACCGTAGGCGAATACTCCGACTTTGCCGCTCTTTCCGAAAAACTTCTTTCCGTCACGGTAGAAGAAGTTTTGAATAACTTGAACGGCGAATACTGGGCAGATCGTATGGGCAAAATCGCATTGGGCGATCTTACCGCATATCTCTTCAACAAAGTATTACCTCTCGAAATCGAATTTAACTACTCTAACGGCAAATGGGCGATTACGAGCGATTATCTCGACGAACTCATTAAGAACGTGGCAAATACCACTATCGGCGATATCGTAAACGCTCTTAAATCGGGCGATCCCGAACTTATCGAAGAAAAATTCATCGCAAAACTCGGAACGACGAACGTAGGCGATATCGTTTACGCCGTATTATCTCTCGCAAAAGTTACCGACGTAATGGTTAAAGACTCGAGCGATTGCGGATACACGCTTACCGAAAAATATGCGGACTTCAACACTCTCGCTCAAACCGTATTCGGAATCTTACTGTCAGATATTATAACGAACGGAGACGACGGCGAATACTGGATCGAGGTTTTCGGCGACACTACGATAGGTGACTTTGCCGACTACTTCTTAACCCAAGAACTTAAAGAAAACGGTTTTATTAAAGCCGTAAGAGACATTTCCGTAAACGACGTTCTTACCCTCGTAAAATCGGAATCCCTATCCGACATCGTTTACACTCTCCAAGAAATCTTCGAAGGCGTAACCGTTAACGACGTTACCAAATTATTCGGCGTTACGAATACGAACAACGAAGCGTTAAACAAATTACTCGATACCGAATTAAACTTCCTTATCGGGCTTATAAACACTCCCGACATTTTCGGCGAACTTGCATACGAATTCAAAGACATTTCCTTATCCGACGCATTCGGCGACTTATTGGAAGGTAAAATCGACAAAGAAAACGCTTTCGTTAAAGCGACGCTTTCGGTAACCTTCGGTGACATCTTCGGCATCTGCGGAGCGGACAACAAGGAAGAAATCGCCGACATTATATATAATAGATATATAGGCGTTTACGTAGGCGATATAATGTCCCTCTTCTTCGAAGTCGATCGTAACCAACAAGCCGTTTCCACCATTGCGGACGTTTTGATTAACGATTTAGTCGCCGCAATCGTAAACGATAACGTAGTCGAATACCTTTATAAGACTTTCGGCGACGTTACCATCGGCGATATATTGTTCACGACGGATAAATCGCACGAAGTATTCGGGTACACCGTATCCAAGGTTGACGGTAAATGGGTTGCCGTTTCCGAAAGCGGAAATCTCGACTCTCTCGTAGGCGACATATTAAACGTTAAACTCAAAGGTATTTACGACGACGTACAAGACCTTGACGAATTGGAAGCCGACCTTATCAAAGTATCGGGCAACGTTACTTTGGGTGAATTCGGCAAACTTGTTTACGACAATTCCGAATTGCAAATCGGCGTCGTAGACAAACTTTACGCGCTTAAACTTGCCGACGTTATCAAAAACGTTTTCGAAGGCAGTATATTGGATTACCTTAAAGAATTCGCACTCGATCTCAGCGTAAACGATCTTGTAGGCTTCTTGCTCACCGACGAAGTTAAGAACAATGCCTTCATGAAGGCATCGCTCGGAATCACCGGCAACACGGTTTTGGGTCTCGTACAATCGGAAACTCTTGCCGACGTCGTTTACAAACTCCAAAATATCTTCGACGGCGTTCAGGTATTAAATATTACCGAATTGTTCGGTTTAGGCAATACAGACAACGTCGCATTGAATAAATTACTCGACACCGAATTGAACTTCTTCTTCGGTCTTATCGGCACGAACGATTTAGTAGGAGAAATCTCTTACGAATTCGGCGACATCACTTTAGGTGACGCAATCTCTAAATATATCGAAGACGTAGTCGACGTCGACAACATGTTGATAAAATCGACCCTTTCCTTCTCGGTTGACGACGTACTCGATATGATTACCGCTCAGTCTTCGCAAGAAATCGTAGACTTAATCTTCGATAAATACGTCGGTGTGAACGTAGGCGATGTAATCGAACTCTTCGCGGTAATTCCCGATACGAAGCTTACCGAAACTATAGTCGACATCAACCTCGTAAGCGTAGCGAAAGCGATTATGGACGGAACCGTCGTCGACTTTATGAAGACGACCTTCGGCGAAACCACGATAGGCGATATTGCTTACACTATACTTTCCGTTGCGAACGCCGACGGCGTTATACTCGAAACCGCAAACGGTTACGAACTCAGCGAAGCTTACGCCGAACTCAACGACTTTTTCGGCACGATATCGGCAATTAAAGTAGTAGAATTTGCAGAAAACGCAAGCGATGCCGAATACTTAAAGGGCATCTTCGGCGAAACCACCGTTGGTAACGTTTTGGATATCGTTATCCCCGAGGACGTTGAAGAAAACAAATTCGTCAAAGCCGTACGCGGTATTTCCGTAAACGACGTAGTGGAAATGGCGCAGGTTGAGGACGTTTCCTCTCTCGTTACAAAATTACAAACGATCTTCGACGGCGTTCAGGTATTAAACGTTACCGAATTGTTCGGTTTAAACAATACCGACAACGACGCATTGAATAAATTACTCGACACCGAATTGAACTTCTTCTTCGGTCTTATCGGCACGAACGATTTAGTAGGAGAAATCTCTTACGAATTCGGCGACATCACTTTAGGTGACGCAATCTCTAAATATATCGAAGACGTAGTCGACGTCGACAACATGTTGATAAAATCGACCCTTTCCTTCTCGGTTGACGACGTACTCGATATGATTACCGCTCAGTCTTCGCAAGAAATCGTAGACTTAATCTTCGATAAATACGTCGGTGTGAACGTAGGCGATGTAATCGAACTCTTCGCGGTAATTCCCGATACGAAGCTTACCGAAACTATAGTCGACATCAACCTCGTAAGCGTAGCGAAAGCGATTATGGACGGAACCGTCGTCGACTTTATGAAGACGACCTTCGGCGAAACCACGATAGGCGATATTGCTTACACTATACTTTCCGTTGCGAACGCCGACGGCGTTATACTCGAAACCGCAAACGGTTACGAACTCAGCGAAGCTTACGCCGAACTCAACGACTTTTTCGGCACGATATCGGCAATTAAAGTAGTAGAATTTGCAGAAAACGCAAGCGATGCCGAATACTTAAAGAACGTCTTCGGCAAAACTACCGTAGGTAACGTTTTGGATATCGTTATTCCCGATGACGTTGAAGAAAACAAATTCGTCAAAGCCGTACGCAACGTCAACGTAAACGATATAGTTGCAATGGCGACTGCCGAAGACCTTCCTACGATCGTCAACAAATTGGAAGACATCTTTAACGGCTTGACTTTAAACGACGCATGCACACTCGTTTATAAAGAAGAAATTAACAACGAAGCCTTAAAGAAGATCTTAGGTACCGAATTTAACTTCTTCTTCGATTTAATGCTCTCAACCGACGTTTTGGGCGATTTCAGAGAAGAATTCGGCACGTTAAGCATTAAAGACGCAATCGGAAGTTACGTAACGGTCGAAAACGCATTCCTCGACGCTACGATGGCTTTGAACGTCGAAAACGTTTTCGCTATGGCGGAAGCAACCTCCGCTAATGATATCCTCGGCGAAGTTAAGAAAATTTACGAAGGCGTTACCTTCGGTAATATCTTCGAACTCGCAGGAATTTCTCAAACCTCCAACGAGGCGTTAAACAACTTACTCGACACCAAGATCAATACCGTTATAGACATCGTTCTTGCCGAAGACAAACTTGGCGCAATCGCCGACGAATTCAAGGACGTAACTCTCGGCGCGGCAATCAAAGATTTCCTTACCGGTAAAGTCGATACCGAAAACGCATTCGTTAAAGCGTTGCTCACCTTCGGCGTTGCGACGGTAATAGATATCGTCAAAGCCGAAGACACGGATGCTCTTATCGAAATATTCCAAGGTCTTTTCAAAGACGTAACCGTAGGCGACTTGGTCGGTTTGTTCTACAACGACGTTCCCACCGATGCAGCGAATACTATTTACGCCGTTAAATTAAACGATATCGTAAAGGCTATAAACGAAGACCGTTTGTTTGCCTTCTTGTACGACACCTTCGGCGACGTTGCCCTCGGCGACATAGTATTCAAGAGCGGTGAACTTTACGACGTCGGCAGTTATCAGGTTTACAAGACCGAGAACGGTTGGAAAGCCGAAAGCACGACCGGTGAACTTTCAGACCTTCTCACGAAAGTTCTTAACGTCAGACTCGGCGGTATTTACGACGACGTTTCAAGTCAAGAACAATTAAAAGAAGACCTTACAACACTCGTCGGCGACACCACCGTAGGCGACGTCGGAACGTTGGCGTTTGACAACGAACAAGGCATCGGCGTTATCGATAAACTTTACGCAATCAAATTTGCCGACATAATCGAAGCATCCTTCAACGGAACGATTTTGTCCATGTTGAAAGACTTTGCGTACGGTGTAACGATTTATGACTTAGTCGGTTTCCTCTTGGGTGACACTCTCAACAATAACGCATTCGTTAAAGCAACGCTCGGTATTTCCGCGCAAACCGTGGAAAACCTCGCAAACGCAGGCGTTCCTCTCTATGCGGTTGCCGATCTTTATAGCGGTGTCGTATTCGGCGATATCTTGGCTATATGCGGTCTTACCGAAGCCCCCGTTTCTTGTGCTGAACCTTTATTCGAGGCAAAACTCGACAATTTAATCAGAGCAATCAATGACGGAACGATTACCGAATACGTTATCGATACCGTAGGCGACTTGGCTATTTCCAACGTAATAAACGACGTCGAAACCTTAACCGGTGCGACGATTATCTCCGACGAACTTTTAAATAACGCTTTCGTATCCGCCGTTTTAGGCATAAGTGTCGAAACCGTTTACGACGCTGTAACGAGCGAAAATTCGTTAAACGCATTTGCCGAAATATTCGTCGGTTCCACCCTTAAAGACGTTTACGAGATTTTTGCCGAAGTTCCCGAATTCGACAGTCTTAAGACTATTTTAAGTCTTGACATCGGCAACTTAATAAAAGATCTCTCGGCAGGCAACACCGCAACCCTCGAAAAGACTTTAACCCAAGCCTTTGACGAACTTCCCGTCGGAATTAAAGCGGGAATAATCACTACGGCGGCATTGGTCGGCGTAACGATTTACCTCGTCAACAACGACCTCTTCGTTAAACTCGTAAAAGATATTTTGGGCGAAGAAGCGACTTGGGGTAGCGTACTCGGAGAAACCCTCGGTTACACTCACAACGAAACCACCGGCAATTACTCCTCAAAATACGGCGTCAACCCGCTTATGAACATGCTACTTAACGAAAACGTAGCAACCACTTTAACCACGGGTTATCCGTTATTTAACAATATTAAGAATTACGTAACCATAGGCAACTTGCTTACGGCTTACGACCAATTTGGCGACACCGTAGCGAACGCCCTCGGTATGTCTATCGTTTCGACGACCGACGGCTACGCTTTGGACGGCGAATACAAGAACTTTACCGACAACTTGTTCAATCTTGCCCTCGGCGACTTCTTCACCGAAGAAAACGCTCTTAAAGACGGGCAATCCATTAAAGACTTGTTGTACGACACCTTCAAACTTAACACGATAGGCGACCTTACGGGCTACTTTATCGACGACGAAATCGAAAAGAACCTCTTCGTTGCAGCCGTTTTAGGCGTTTCGTTAGAAGACATAATCTACTTAACGAAGGTAAACGCCGTAGACGACATCGTCGTTAAGATGCAAGATATCTTCGAAGGCGTAGAAATCGTAAACATCACCGAATTATTCGGTTTGGGCATGACGAGTAACGACGCTTTGAACGCCGTACTCGACACCAAACTCGGTTTCTTGTTCTCGCTCATCACTTCTACCGACGTATTGTCGGCAATAAGAGCGGAATACGGCGAAATCACCCTTTCCGCGATATTTGCTCAAATCATTCCCGAAGACGTAGCCTCCAACGCATTCATGAAAGCAACCCTTTCGTTCAGCGTGGAAACACTCTTCGCTATTTTGGCAACCGATAATTTAACCGACGCATTTGCGGTAGTTAAAAAACTTTATGACGGAGTAACCTTCGGCAACGCTCTCGAATTATTCGGCGCAACCGATATGAAGAACGAAGCCCTTCACAAACTTATGTCCGTCAAGATTAACTCCGTAATCGACGCATTGCTTGCCGAAGACAAACTCGGTTCTTTGGTCGGTGTAATAGGCGACCTCTCCGTAGGCGACTTTATCGCCCCCGCGGAAGGCACAGACAACTTATTCCTCCAAGAAACTTACGCAATAGACGTTCAAACGATTTACGACCTTATCACGGCGGAAGACGTTAACGAAAGAGTTGAAACTTTACGTGGCATTTACGCTAAGTCCGACTTCGGCGATGTATACGAATTATTCTCCGGTATGAGCGTTACCGAAAACAACGGTTTGAACAAGTTACTCGACATAACCTTCGTTTCCGTAATCGACGCTATATTTGCCGAAAACAGAACGGAAGCGCTTGTTAACTTAGTCGGCGGAATCACCGTCGGTGACTTCTTCAAAACCGAACAAACTCCCGATAAGACCCTCATAAACGAAACTTACGCAATAAGCGTTAAAGACGTTTACGACCTTATCGTAGCAGAAGGGCTTTCCGGCAAAGTCAACAAGATTAAAGAAATCTACGCTAAGTCTTCAATCGGTTCGATATTCGAAATGTTCGATATCGGCGATAAAGACAACGAAGGTATTGCCAAAGTGTTCGGTATAACATTCGTCGAAATCATCGACGTTTTGATGGCAGACAACAAACTTGACGCTACCTTCAACGTAATAGGCGACCTCTCCTTCGGTGACTTCTTCGAACCCGCAGGCGGTACGGAAAAGACCCTCCTTAAAGAAACTTATTCCATCGACCTTTGCGACATTTACGACTTTATCGTAGCACCCGGTATTTCCGGCAAGGTAGATAAGTTTGAAGAAGTTTACGCGGAATCTTCAATCGGCTCGATAGTAGAATTGTTCACCGATAAGAGTTATTCCGAAAACAACGGTTTGAACAAGTTATACGCCATTAAATTTACCTCTATCCTCGACGCCGTTATGTCCGAAGACAAACTTCAATCGACGCTTGACTTGATAGACGATATCACGGTGGGCGACTTTATCGAACCCGCAGACGGAACGGACAACACCTTCCTCAACGAAACTTACGACATAAGCGTACAAAACGTTTACGACCTCATCACGGCGGAAGGGCTTTCCGGTAAGGCAAACAAAGTCAAAGAATTGTACCCGCAATCTTCGATAGGCGACACCCTCGGCGTGTTTGATATCGGCGACCTCGGCAACAAAGCGTTAAATAAACTTTACGCAATTAAGTACTCTTCTATAATCGATGCGTTAATGTCCGAAGACAAGTTAGGCGAATCCGTTAAACTTATCGGAACAATTTCCATCGGCGACGGGCTTTCGCTTGCAAAAACGTACACCAACAGCTTTATAGTCGAATCGTTGTCGATTAACGTACAAAACGTTTACGACGTAATCGTTAAAGACAACTTAAACGACAGATTAGACGTTATAAGAGGCATCTTTGTTGAATCCGACATCGAATCGGTATTCGAAGCGTTCGGGCTTAAGTTATCCGGTAACAGAGGTTTGGATAAGATTCTCGACACCAAACTTATGAAGATAGTCGACATAGCGTTGAGCGGTGACGTAGTAAACGAAATCATCAAAGAAATCGGCGACATCACCGTTAAAGACTTCTTCGGTTCCGGTGAGTCTTCCAACTCCAACAAATTCTTAAAGGCAACTTACTCCATCTCGATTAAAAACGTAATCGAAGTCGCACGCGACTTCAGCGTCAACACGCTGTTTAGCACGCTTGCAACCATCTACAACGGCGTTAAACTCGTGGACGTATTGAATATGTTCACGAGCGCAAGCCTCGACGGTGCGGTAAAAGAAGCCTTCAACCTCGAACTCGATTCCCTCTTCACGGCAATCGCGACGAGCGATTATTCCTATGTAAAGACTTACTTAAAATCCGTTTACAACGCAA
Source organism: Parasutterella excrementihominis (assembly GCA_963650915.1). Classification (GTDB taxonomy): domain Bacteria; phylum Bacillota; class Clostridia; order Christensenellales; family Borkfalkiaceae; genus UBA4636. Next base: position 16,439 of record CAVJMJ010000004.1, read on the forward strand.
CCACGACTCTTGAAAAAGTCGGTCTTGCGGCTGTAGTAGGCGGTATGGCAACGGCACTTTACTTTATTAACAACGATCTCTTAGTTTCACTTGCTACTAAGGCTTTCGGCGAAGAAGCAACCTGGGCAGACGCTTTGGGCGGAGTTTTAGGTTATACCTTGAACGATGACGGCAACTACGTTAACGCAATAGGTTACAACTCCTTTATGGACACCTTACTCAAAGAAAAGGTAAAGGCGACGTTGACAAAGGGTTACCCCTTATTCAATACCTTCAAGACACACGTTACTATCGGCAACATGCTCACCGCTTCCACAAGCGTGGCAAACGCAGTAACCAATGCCATCGGTATGAACATCGTCGCAACCGAAAAAGGCTTTGCTTTGGATAACGAATTCAAACCGTTTACGGATAACCTCTTTAACTATCCGATAAGCGAAATTATGGCTTCCGCCAAAGTCGTTATAGACCCCTCTCTTATCAAAGAATCCCTCTATAACACGTTTAGCGTGAACAGAGTCGGCGATATCCTTGCCTTCTTCGTTAACAGACAGTCTGTCGTTTCCTTAGTTGCGGAATTCGACGAAACTGCTTCGGAATGGCAGGTAACCGGTACTGGCGCAAGCGTAATTGCACGCATGCTCAACGTAACCTTTGCCGAAGTCTACACGATGCTTAAAAACAAAGACTACTCGGTAGTAAGCAAAGTCCTCGGCGACACGACGTTACTCGACGTAGTAAAAGCATTTAAACCCGAATTGGCAGATAATGCTACGATTGCTTTCGTACTCAACTTGGCTATTAAAGACGTTATCAACTGCGTACGCGGTCAGATAACGATAGGCTCGCTCATCGGCGACTGGACGATTGGCGACATTGCGGGCGACTACTTACCCGACATGATCGATAAAGACTCCGAATTCGCAAAAGTATTCCTCGGCATGACATTAAGCGAAGTCTACGGAATGCGTAGCGGTGCCAAATCCAAGATTATGGAAAAATTCGGCGAATTCACCTTCGGCGACACACTCGGTTTCTTCGGCTACAACGTCGACGACGACACCGACGCTTTGGTTAAATCCGTACTCGACCTTAAACTTAACATCTTCGACGGCGGATTAAACGGCGGTCTTGAAGTAATCATGAACACCGTTAAAGGTCAAAAACTCGGTCTTATCCTCGGCTACACCTATGACGAAGACAAAGGCGTTTGGTACGACGGATCTACCGAAGTAACAGGTATCTTTGCAACCCTCGCGGGCAAGACGATTACCGAAATCTCCGACCCCGAATTCTTCAACGGTCTTAAACTCGGCGAAGCTTTGGGCTACACCGAGAAAGACGGCGTTTGGTACAACGGCGACAAGGAACTTGACGGTATAGTCGGCGCAATGGTCGGCCATACCATAAAAGAAATCACAAACGATCCTACTTCCGTCATAATGGATATCCAACTCGGTGAAGCTTTGGGCTACACCAAGGTAACCGACGATGAAGGCAATGTCACTTGGTACAACGGCGAAGTCTCCGATGCCAACAAAGTAACCGGCGTATTCGCAACCCTTGCAAGCAAGACTATCAAAGATATTTCCGAAAAACCCGATGATATCATCAACGGCATCGTTTTGGGCGAAGCTTTGGGCTACACCAAGGTAACCGACGATGAAGGCAATGTCACTTGGTACAACGGCGAAGTCTCCGATGCCAACAAAGTAACCGGCGTATTCGCAACCCTTGCAAGCAAGACTATCAAAGATATTTCCGAAAAACCCGATGATATCATCAACGGCATCGTTTTGGGCGAAGCTTTGGGCTACACCAAGGTAACCGACGATGAAGGCAATGTCACTTGGTACA
>CAVJMJ010000004.1:18567-99567 GCA_963650915.1 Parasutterella excrementihominis
TACACCAAGGTAACCGACGATGAAGGCAATGTCACTTGGTACAACGGCGAAGTCTCCGATGCCAACAAAGTAACCGGCGTATTTGCAACCCTTGCAAGCAAGACCATCAAAGAAATTTCCGACGATCCTTCCGGTATCATTAACGGCGTCGTTTTGGGCGAAGCTTTGGGCTACACCAAGGTAACCGACGAAGAAGGTAATGTCACTTGGTACAACGGAACGACTGAGGTAACCGGCGTAATCGCAAGCTTAGTCAACGAAACCATCGGCGATATTGCTTCAAAATCAGACGAAATAATTAACGACGTTTTACTCGGCGATGCTTTGGGTTATACCAAGGTTAAAAACGGAGACGGTACGATCGATCACTGGCTCGATAAAGACGGCAAGAAGGTAACCGGCGCATTAGGTAATTTGGCAAGCAAGAAAATCGGTGAAATTTCAAAAGATCCCAACTTCGTTAATAACTTAACGCTCGGTGAAGTCATCGATATCGACTCTTCCAACAAGATTCTTTACGCTTTAAAAGGCACCAAGATCGGTGACTTGTCAACAGCAATCAACGATATGGAAATCGGCACCGTCCTCGGCTATTACAAGGTAACCGACGAAGCTACAGGTGCAGTTACTTGGTACACCGATGAAGAGTGTACAAATAAAGCCACCGGCATTACCGCCGCTTTATCCGACATCACGATTAAAGATCTTAACGAAACGACGTTAAAGAACAAGATCAACACGTTGACGCTCGGCGAAGTTATCACTATCGACGATGACAGCAATTCCATTTTGAAGGTTCTTAGCGACAAAAAAATCGGTAACTTGTCAAGCGCTCTTAACGACCTTTACCTCGGCGAAGCTTTGGGCTACACCAAGGTAACCGACGAAGAAGGTAATGTCACTTGGTACAACGGCGAAGTTAAAGAAGGCAACGAGGCAAGCGGAATCATGGCAGCCTTCGTAGGTTTGAAAGTTTCCGAACTTAACGACAACGCCAAATTGAAGGAAAAGATTGAGGATTTGACTCTCGGCGACGTTATCACCATAAACGAGAACAGCAACTCCATTTTGAAAGCCCTCGAGGATACCAAGATAAGCGGGTTGTCCGGCGCAATCGACGGTATGAAACTCGGCAAAGTTCTCGGCTACACCTATGACGAAACTAATAAGATTTGGTGCACCGATGCAGATAAGCAAAACCCTGCCATCGGCATTACCGGCGCTTTGTCCGACCTCACCGTTAAAGAACTTAACGACGAAACGACGTTAAAGGCAAAGATCAACACGTTGAAGCTCGGTGAAGTTATCACTATCGATAACAATAACAAGATTCTTTCGAATTTAAGCGAGACCCCGATCGGCGAAATGTCCGACGCAATCAACAATATGCAACTCGGCACCGTTCTCGGCTGTTATCAAGACACCGACGGAAAGTGGTACACCGATGCAGAGAAGCAAAACTCTGCCACCGGCATTACCGGCGCTTTGGCAGACCTTAAAATCAGCGAACTTGACGACGCGACTTTGAAGACAAAGATCGAGGGTTTGAAACTCGGTGAAGTTATCACTATAGGCGAGAACAGCAACTCCATTTTGAAGGTTCTCCAAAACACGGAAATCTCCAAGTTGGGAACCGCTCTTGACGACCTTTACCTCGGCGATGCTTTGGGTTATACCAAGGTAACCGACGACACCACCGGCGAGATCACCGGTTGGACGAAAGACGGCAAAGAGGCAAGCGGAATCATGGCAGCCTTCGTAGGTTTGAAAGTTTCCGACCTTAACGAGATTACCTTGAAGAAACAAATCAACACGTTGACGCTCGGTGACGTTATCGTTATCGACAATTCCAACAAGATTCTTTACGCTTTAAGGGATACCAAGATTAGCGAAATGTCTACCGGAATCAATGCAATGCAACTCGGTACCATTATGGGCTACACCTATGATGAAAACTTTAAAGCTTGGTACAAGGGAACGACTGCAGTAACAGGTTTGTCAGCGAAACTTGCCGAAATGACGGTTCAAGAAATCGGTCAAAACGGAATCAACGCAAGCGACTTTACCGTCGGCGACGTATTCACCCAAACCGGTGATAGTGAAACCAATGCGTTTATCGAGTTTATCGGTACCCAAACAACGCTCGATGCAATTCCTACGACCGTAACTAATAACTTCAAGAATAATCTTACCGTAGGTAAGGCAATCGATATGGGTATCTTCGGTGATTGTCTTTCGACAGACGAAGAAAAAGATGCTATGGATGTGTACTTCATAAAGAATTCTCAAGGTAGCATTACAACTCAAGAAGCGGCAAGAACATACTGGACAGGTATGCAAGTTAGTAAATTCTTAGGTGAACTTATCACCGCGGCTTTGAAATCATCCTAATCCTTAATACCCCGAAAATCGTTTGACAAACGAAAAACAATTTGCTACAATATCTTGGCTTAAGGGGTAAGCCTCTTAAGCCGAGATATACCTCGGCAAGCGGTAAAATAAAAATTACGCTTTCCGACCAATAAAAAACAGCGGAAGTCCGCTAAAAATTTGCGCCAAAACGCAAAAATTGCGTAACCCGCTAAAAATTTGCGCCAAAACGCAAAACCTTGTCTGCGGGATGCAGACCGAATAAGTCCGGGAGGTAAAAAAACATGACTAAGTACGAAATGCTTTACATCTTGAACGCCGAAGCAACCGACGAAGTTAAAGACGCTATCATCGATAGATTCGAAAACCTCGTTAAATCTAACGGCGGAGAAGTCGAATCCATTGACAAATGGGGCAACAAGAAACTTGCTTACGCTATCGACTACAAGACAGAAGGTTATTACGTTTTAATGACGTTTGCGTGCGATCCTTCTTTAATCAAAGAAATCGACCGTGTTGCAGGCATTAACGAAAACGTTATACGCAGACTTATCACTAAACGCAACGCATAAGTTAGGAGAATTTTATGAATAAGGTATATCTGATTGGTAATTTGACAAGAGACCCCGAACTTGCCGAAACTTCAAGCGGTATAAAAGTTTGTCGTTTCGCAATTGCGGTAAACAGAACTTACGCGGGTAGCGACGGTAATCGCGAAACCGATTTTTTCAACATTACGGTTTGGCGTACTCAAGCCGAAAACTGCGGTAGATACCTCAAAAAGGGTAGCAAAGTCGCAATAGTAGGCAGTCTTCAAAATCGTTCTTACGAGGACAAAGAAGGCGTTAAACGCAACGTTACCGATATCATCGCAAGCGAAGTCGAGTTCTTGGCGTCACGCTCGGCTCAGGACGGCGGACAGGAAGAGGCACCTAAAAGAGAAAGACCTAAACTGGAACCCGTTACCGATGACGATTTGCCATTCTAAAGTGACCGCCCGCCGAAACCCTTTCGCCTCGTAATTCGGTTTTTTCCCCTTTTTTAGTTGCGGGTTAAACCCATTAGTTAGAGGCAAGACCTCGTAATTGTGGGTTAAAACTCATATAGTTGTGAGGTAAAACCTTATAGTTAGGGGTAAAAACTCGTAATCGTAGGGTAAAATTTATGTGGGTTGACACCTTGTAATTGTATGTTAAAGCCTTTTTATGGGTAAAGCCTTTTGTAGGTAAAAACCTTATGCGGGTTAAAACATCGTAATTGCAAGTTAAAGCCTTTATGGTTACAAGTTAAACCTTGTGCGGGTTAAAAACTCGTAATCGGGGAAAGAAAGCCTTATAGTCAGGGAAAGGAATCGTTTTCGTGCGCCTAAAAAAACGCAGAAAGTTTAAGTTGCCTTATGTAATTTCGGTTGCCACAAAAAGTTGTCGGTAACCCCGTAAAATGACGGCAAAACCGCTTTCGTGCGCCTTAAAAAAAGCATTCTACAAGGAGTTTATATTATGGAAGAAAAAGCTAAAAAGCCCATGAGAAGACCCGGCAGAAAAAAAGTCTGCGCCTTCTGTGTGGAAAAAGCTGAATTTATCGATTACAAAGATTCTGCCAAACTCAGAAAATACGTTACGGAAAAGGGTAAAATCCTTCCTCGTCGTATGACCGGCGTTTGCGCTAAGCATCAAAGAGAGCTTTCCGAAGCCATCAAAAAAGCAAGAATCGTAGCGTTACTTCCCTTCAAAGGAGAGTAATTTTTTCTCGGTGAATCCCCCAACGGCATATATTTCGGCAACTTTGGCGGTATATTCGGCGACATATCCGACGGCGTATTCGATGGTGAAAAACCGAAAGCCCTAAATCGGGAACACGAACGTTCCAACTCGGGAAACCGTACTCACTAAATCGGAAACTCGAACTTACTAAATCGGCAAACACCGCTTTGGTTATAAACTAACGTTCGGTAGTTAACCACCTCGCTCGGAAGCCTCGGTCGGAAATTAACCGCTTCGGTTGACAATTAACGGCGTCTAATCGTATTTGTCGTTTCCGTTTCGGAATTTAATCGTTTTGTTGATTGTTTAGTTGGTTGACTGTTTTATCAATTGATTGCTTAGTTGATTGATAGTTCGTCGATTGACTGTTTAGTAAGTTGATTGTTTCGACGACCGATTGCTTAGTTGATCGTTTTGTCGATTGGTTTGCTTAGTAAGTTGACCGTTTCGTCGATTGACTGTTTGGGTGAATAACCATTATTTATGGCGTAGCGATAAATAACATATCGCTACGCCATAATTGTATTTTACAAAACATTTGTTTTGCCTTTCCGCAGGTCATCCTCATAATTGTATTTTACAAAATATTTGTTTTGCCTTTCCGTCAGGTCATCCTCATAATTGTATTTTACAAAACATTTGTTTTGCTTTTCCGCAGGTCATCCTCATAATTGTATTTTACAAAACATTTGTTTTGCCTTTCCGCAGGTCATCCTGAGCTTGTCGAAGGATCCAGCCGTAGGCGCATATATATAATATGCCGTTCCGCATTTGCCTTCCTTGCGCAAAGGAAGGTGGCAGTCGTAGACTGACGGAAGGATTGTTCATATAATTGCCGTTCTTTGCAAGCCTTCACCCGGTAGGGGTGCGTAGGCGTTAAGCAAACAGCACAGTGTGCTGTTTGTAGCCGTAGCCCGAGGCTTTAATAGCCGAGGTGGACAGGTGTCGCTTTGCGGTGGATGAAGTTGGACGGATTATATAATCGCTCAACATGACGAGATAAAGCGTAAAAAAAAATATAGCAAATTATGCACCCGTTTTTAAAAAACGAGTGTCTTAATATGTGTAAACAAGTTAAGAGTCCAAAAGCAAAAGCAAAAGCAAAAGCAAAAGCAAAAGCAAAAGCAAAAGCAAAAGCAATAAACATTAAAACAATAAACAAACGCACAAAACCAATCACGGCAAACGGCAATACAAAAACACTCAAAACCGTTTCAAAAAACGAACAAACAAATTTCTACCCCCACAAAAAAAACAAAAAAACAAACCAAAAAAACGTTTCAAAAAAACGAACAAACAAATTTCTTAAAAAACAAAAAACAAAACGGTTGCAAAATATCGTTCAGTAAAAAATTCAGATATAAAGGCAAAAATTCGTTAACTAAAAATTAAAGGAGTACGGATTATGAGATTAACCAAAAAAATTGACAGACAAGCTTTACATCAGGCTATGCGCAAGGCTTTGGCTGCAGAGGATATCTACGGAAAAGTTTCGGCAAGGCTTAAAGAGGAAGTTAAAATAATTCAAGACAAGGGTGACGAAAGGGATTTATCGGAAATCGCCGTATTTTTAAGATTCAAACCCCTTTTCGACGATCCTAAAAACGGCAAACCGCTTACCGACAGCGAGTTTGAAGTCGAATGCGAAAAGCTTATTCTCGCTTTTGCCAACGACGACAGAGAAAAAATTTACGATTACCTCGACAAGTGGTTTAATTTTGCCCAAAATTACAATCCGCCGACGGAAATCAACAACGTAAACGACGCTTTGAAGCATTTTTGTTACTTGCGCGCTCAACAAAGCTTGGGCGTAACAAAGATGGAAGAGTATCCCGAATACGTTGCCTCTCGTTTCCCCGACATGGCGAGCATGATGAAGCTTCAAAAGGTGGAGCAAGAACTTACCTTGCAGTCTATGTGGAATGAGTTTTTGTTTGACGAAAACGACGTAAAAATCAATACGGCGACCATTCGCGCCCTTGACGAAAACCCGCAAAAACAACTGAAGGAGAACAGAGACGCACGTGTATTTTTCGATGAGTTGCGTCCCGACGCAAACAACAGATTTCCTTTCGTAAACGCCCTTCTCGACGCTTTCGATTTAAATAATCCCAATCCCGAAGGCGAAGCATCGGTTAAAAAACTCCTTCTTAACGATTGGATAAAATCAATGAAGGGCAAAAATATAGCAACCGACGTTTCGGCAAACGATTTGCAAAATCTTTCCGACGCGTTAAGGGGTGCGCTCGGTGCTACCGAAACGGGTTACGGCATCATAAGTAAATACGCAAATACCGGCAAGAGCGACCTTGAGTTATATAAAACCGTATTCATCGACGGAATCAGCGTATTCGATTCTTTGCCGGATCCCAAAAACCACAAGGATGCGGAAATCAAACTTATGGACGCGCTCGCAAACCAGACGGGCGTTGTGACAATCGTACACATTGCCGAAATAGACGGTAAGTTCGAGTACAAAGCCGACATACTCGACGTAAGTACCGGTAAAAACGACAATTCCGAATACATAACGAAGATAACGGCACTTAACGACAGCGAACAATACAGAAAGGCTGTTTTTAAGGCTGAAAAAGATTATCTTGACAACTTGCTCATAAAAGGGCGCAAAAATTACATCGATAAAGAAAACGAAAAGAGAAAACAAGCGGCTATAAAAGCCGAAACCGACGCCCCTTACGCAAACGGCAAAAACGATTTTACCGTTGCCGTAGACGGTCAAACGGTCGCTAAGGCTTTCAAGATAATCGAAGACGGAAGAAAACCCTATCTTATCATGTCCGATTACCTGCTTAAAGACACTTACGTCGACAAGCACGGAAACGTTTGCCCCAACCCCCTGAAACAGGAATTTTCGCCTACAAGGCTTAATATCGACACGAGAGACTTCCTCGATTTGATTTTGTTTACGGAATTTGCGCAAACGCTCGGCATAGGCGACAAAGACCTTACCCCCGAGGAAACCCGTAGCGAATCCGTACATATGATTATGTCTTTCGCCGCTCAGGATCACGACGAAATAAGAAAATACCTCGACAAAATGTATGACTTCCTCGAGTCATACACTCCGCCTAAAAAGATTGAAACCTTAGAGGACTTTTTCAAGACGGTTATGTACATGAGGGTGCAACAAACGTCAATCGTAAAACGCCGTGAAAATCCTTGGTATTACGAAGAACGTTATAACAACCTCATGGATAAGGCGGATTTTTCGGCTTTCGAAGCGGAATATTTGCAAATACACGAAGAACTTCTTTACAGCATGATAAGAGATACCGGGCTTAACGTAGGTTCCGGGCTCGACTACGACGTTTTGGTCGAACGTGCCAATTCCAACCGAAGAGACAGAGTTGAAAGCCCTGCCGCCTACGAAGAAATGGATTTGATTGAAAAAAGAACCAATCAATTCCACAGATTCGCTTACGAATATCTTTCGGAGAGAAGAAGAAGGCTCGAATACGCAGACGATTTCGAACACAACTACACTTTCAAACTGAACTTGCCGTTAAGCGCGTTAGCATTGGCGGGCGATAACCCCGACCCCGAAGAGTTCAGCGACTGTGCCGACGCTTTGTGGATAGGTTGCATATCGAACGTTTATAACTCGACTTTCGTCGATTCCGACGCCCTTCGCGCGTACGGGTTTACTAACAGTTCGAGCAGTGACGCCGTACACCTTATCTATATAGACGGCAAATCAATTTACGATTTGGCAAAGGAAGCAAACGGCGGTGTGTATTCAGCGAATATCGCTAAACAAACCTTGCTTTCCGCACTCGTCAATCAAAGCGGACTCGTTCAATTCGCACGTATAATGAAAGACGGCGACGATATCAAAATGGAACTCGATACCATCGACCTCATTCATAAAAAATCGTATAACAATCCCGATTACGTGCTTAAAATGACGGAATACGCTAAAAATCCGCAAGCAAGATACGATTCTATAAAAGAAAACGTGGTAAAGGTTTGCCGTGAAAATTTAGCGAAAAAACAAGCCGAAGAACGTAATAAAAAATACATTGCGGACGAAGAAAAACAATGGAAAGATTTTGCCCCCGAAGCAGACGATTTACTCGGTCCGTCCGTTTACGAAATTCGTGCCGAAGAGGAAAGGGCAAAACAGGCAAGGCTCGAGGCGTATTACAAAGAACAACAAGAACAATGGGACAACCTCGTAAACGCCGACCTCGATTTGTTCTCTTTCGATCTCGAAAACGGCAACGATTCGGCAGTCGAAGGGGAAGAAGAACTCGGGGCTATCGAAGAACTTAACTTTGAAACCTACAAAGACGGCAGATACTTCGTGGCAAAGGGCAACCCGAACTCGGCGTACTCCGTAGTAACGATGGGCGAATTACGCGAACTCGGCGTTTACTTCGGCGGTTTGACGGTGCAAAACGGCAAGTCCGACTTTATAGAAATCGACGAAACCGCAGGTTACCTTTCTTTAGACGACGAAGACAAAAGGGAAATCGATCGTTCCAACGAACTCGCAAGCCTTTGCGGAATCAAACTAACAAGCGCAAACCTCGATTCGGTAATAGGCGGTTTCATTCTTCAAAACACGAGCGACGACCGCACAAGCGTTGACAAAAATATTTTTGAAAAAGAATACAAGTTGCTTTTCGGCGACCTTTACGCTACCGCGCTTCATAACATCAACAAGCAATGCTGTAAAAACGGTATGACGATTACGGCGGTGCAAATGGATCAAACGCTTAAACTTCTCAATCAGGTTATGATGGATTCGGCAACGCGCGTCGGATATCCGCAAAAGATAATAAACGGCGGGTACACCGACAAACAAATCAAAGCCGTTCAGGAAAATTTCGTTGACAAATTCGTTCCTCAAAATTCAACCGAAAAGGCAATGAGAAGGGCTCAGGCAAATATGCAGGGCTTTGACTATGCAAACATCGATTGGAAGAACCTAAATTACGCCGACTTTAAAAAACTCGTGTCAAGCGAGCAGACAAAACTTGCCTCAAATATGGCAAATACGCCCGAAAACCAAAGCAAAGTCGCTCAAACTTACAAGGCGATGCTCGACCGTAGCGTAAATAGATCTTTCTTCTCAAAGTTATTTAACCTCGTAAGATACGTCGGCGAGAGAAACGCGATTTCAAGATACAAACGTCAGGCAATGGCTAAATTCGCAATCGACGAACGCGCTTTCGACGCTTTGTGTCAAGTCGTGCCTAATGCGGAGGTACAAACCCTTAAAGAGGGCATTGAAACCAATTACCGCAATATGGTTGCAGAACACAGAAAAGATAACTCGATAAGCGAACTTTCAAGCGTGAAAATCGGCGGTATGAGCGAGCGTGACAGCATAGGAGATCTCGAATTCGATAATATTTCACGCAAAGACAACCTCGATAGAAGCATTTCGTCGAGCGATGACGGAGATTTCGAACTCGATAACACGTTGGGCGCAAACGGCAAACTCGATAAGGATAACCTGTCCGTTCTTTCTTCAAACGACCCAAACAGAATTAAATTTACGGTAGAAGAAGCAAATCACGAACACGCCGATAAAGACTTGAAGAAAAAAGAGGAAGCCAAAGAAGAGCGTAAGGAAGAAATCAAAAACGAGAAAAAAGGCTATGAAAAACAGCCTTAATGAAAAAAGGCGTTTAAAACAACTTTAATCGCTTAATAAAAAAAGGCATTTAAAACAACTTTAATCGTTTAATGAAAGACGGCGTTTAAAATAACCTTAATCGTTAAAGTTTTTACTTATCTTCGACCGAAGCGGGCTATGATGTTCAAGCCCGACAGACGCCGACAACGTAATATCGCATGTGACAAAGACCGATTAGTGCGGGTTGTTTAAGTACCGCCCGAAAAAAGTTTTTGCCAAGGCATGCAAAAAAACGACTGCACATCGTGCGGTCGTTTTTCTAATTTATAAAGTTTTTGTTTTTATAGAAATTGAGATTGTTGTAATTCGTAAAATACTGTAATCCCGTTTATTACGAACCCGTTTATTTTACACGCTACAATTAACTTCAAAAACCCGCCTATAAGCCGATTATCGCCGTTTTTCGTCGCGACGAATCACAAGTTAAGGCAAACTTTTTTTGCCATTTAACTTTTCAGCCGAGTTTGAATTTTTCTTAAAATCTTATTTTAGATATGGGTATTCCTTTGTAAAAAACTTCCGAAAAACCCGCCTATAAGCCGATTATCGGCGTTTTTAACTTTATTTTTGCGGTGGTTAACCCGGCATACAATAAATCGGCGGTAAAACTAATCGAGGATTCTGCCGTCGGTGGAAACGGTAACGACCTGCCAGGGGATAAACTTACCGCTCTTTTGAAGTGCCGTTTTGGCGGCAAATTCAAGACCACCGCAACAAGGAACTTCCATACGAACTACGGTTACGCTCTTGATGTCGTTATTCGTGATGATTTCCGTCAGTTTTTCTGCGTAATCGACGGAGTCGAGTTTAGGACAACCTATAAGCGTAATATGCCCTCTTATAAATTCTTCGTGGAAGGAAGCGTAAGCGTAAGCGGTGCAGTCGGCGGCAATCAACAATTTTGCTCCGTCAAAGTACGGTGCGTTTACGGGAACGAGTTTTATTTGAACTGGCCATTGCGACAGTCTGCTTACCGATTTTTTATAGGAAACTTCATCGTCGCTATCATCGTGACTTATCTTTTTTGATTGTGTCCCGGGGCAACCGCAAGGCAAAGTCATGCCCTCTTTTTTCATTTTCTCTTGCATTTTTTTGCGTTTGTTTTCCAAAACGGCTTGTTCGTCATAGGCGGCGGCTTCTCTTTCGATAAAACTAATAGCCTCCGTCGGGCAAGCGGGCAAGCAGTCGCCTAAACCGTCGCAGTAATCGTCGCGCATAAGTTTGGCTTTGCCGTCAACCATGGCTATCGCGCCTTCGTGACAAGCCGCCGCGCACGCTCCGCAACCGTTGCATTTATCTTGATCGATAGTTATAATTCTTCTTTTCATAAAAAGTACCTCCTTGACTTTACGCCTATATTATAGTATAATGAAAAAAATAAGTCTGTTGAATTTTCAACAAAACGGAGTTTTTTATGAAAGATTTTTTGGAAAATGATTATATATCGGTAATTTTGACTTCAAAACTTTTCGAGGGGATAGGCGAGAAAGAATGTTTGGCAATGCTTTCCTGCCTCGACGCAAAACTTTATAACTGCCCCAAAGGCTCTTTTTTATTGCACGTCGGCGATAGCCCCGACGCAATAGGGCTTGTACTTAGCGGAAGCGTTTTGGTTATTCGGGAAGACGTTTGGGGAAACCGAAATATCCTCTCCAAGGTTTTGTGCGGTCAAACTTTCGGGGCGGCTTACGCTTGCGCACCGAAAGCCATGTCCGACGTGAGCGTCGTCGCGGAAACACAGGTTACGGTGATGTATTTAAACGTGAAACGTATTTTAAACGTTTGTTCGCTTGCATGCGAACATCATAACCGTATCGTTCAAAACTTGCTCGGCGAACTTGCCGAAAAAAATCTGCGGTTTTCGGAAAAACTTACTCACATCTGCCAACGCACCACAAGGGCAAAACTTATGTCCTATTTTTCCGCTCAAGCGCAAAGGCTTAATAAAAAAGAATTCGACATTCCTTTTTCTCGCCAACAACTCGCCGATTACCTTTCCGTCGAGCGTAGCGGATTGTCCATGGAACTAAGTAAAATGAAAACCGACGGACTTATAGATTATCACAAAAATCATTTTCTTTTAAAGGTGTAAAAAAACAGTAAAAACGTAGCCACTTAAAGATGCGTCACGAAAATCAATTTTTTAGCAACCCTGATTTTTATGGACGAAATTCAACTTAAAAGGCGAAAAATCGAGGTATATATATTTGCTTAAATCGGTGTAGTTGTGCTAAAATACCACTATGAAAGGCTTTAACGACAACTTAATAGCAAAGGGAGAAAGGGTAGGCGTTGCGTTGTCAGGCGGAGAAGATTCGGTCTGCTTATTGTATCTCTTGAAAGAAAAGTCCGAGAAAATCGGTTTTAAAGTCGTTGCCGTAAACGTCGAACACGGAATACGCGGGGAAAGTTCTTTGAGCGATACCGCCTTTTGCGTTCGCTTGTGCGAAAAGTTGAACATTCCTTTAAAAAGGTATTCGGTAGACGCCCCGACCTATTCTTCCGAAAACGGAACTACGATAGAAGAGGGGGCAAGAAAACTCCGTTACGATTGCTTTTTCGATGCGCTAAGCTCGGGGTTTTGCGATAAAATAGCGACGGCGCACCATGAAAGCGACGATGCGGAAACGGTGCTTTTCAATCTTTTCAGAGGTACTTCCGTGTCGGGGCTTAAGGGTATGGAAGAAGTCTCCATGGGAGGTCGTGTCGTTCGCCCGATGCTCGGCGTAAAAAAAGCCGATATCGAAAAATATATAAGCGATAACAAAATAGAATTCGTCGTCGACGAAACAAACTCCGACGCTCGCTATACCCGTAATTTTATAAGGCAAAAAGTTTTGCCGATAATTAAGGAAAAATTCCCGAGCGTGGAAAATTCCGTTAAAAAATTATCCCTGTCGGCAAAATCGGACGATGATTTTTTGTATTCTTTGGCAAAAGAAAAGGTAAGTTTTTTAGGTGGCTGTGCATATATAAAAATAGGCGAACCCTATCCCGTGTTTTCGCGCTCGATAGTACTTGCCTTAAAGGGCATGGGCGTGCAAAAAGACTTCGATAACAGGCATATAGCCTCACTTTTTGCGCTTTCACAAAATATTTCAGGAAAAAAAGTCGACCTTTTGGGAGGGCTTTACGCCGTAAAAGAAGGCGAAAACATAGTTATAAAAAGAAAGACGGAAAAAATCTTTGAAGAAGAAAAACCCTTTAAAATCGGAGTGACGAAGTGCCTTTTAGGGGACGTTTACATTGAAAAACGTTCGATAGAGGAAGCAAACGAAAAAGCCAAAAGCCGAGACGGTTTTTACGTGGACTTTGATAAAATTCCTCATGATGCCGTCATAAGAAGGCGTAAAACGGGCGACGTTTTTGATAAATTCGGCGGCGGAAGAGTACCTTTAAAAAAGTTTTTAACAGATAAAAAAATACCCGCCGACAAAAAAGACGAAACTTACGTCATCGCAAAAGACAGCGTGGTTTATGCCGTCTTGGGCGTAGAAATATCTTCACTTATAAAAATAGACGAAGCCACCGTTTCGCCTCTCAAAATAACCTTTATCAACGCCAAAAAGGAGTAAATTTTATGAAAAACGCAATGCTTAACGACCTTGAAAAAGTGCTTTTCGACGAAAAACAAATCGAAAAAAGAATTTCCGAAGTTGCCGCCGAGATAGATCGCGATTACGACGGCAAGGAACCCATTATGGTTGCCATTTTAAAGGGTAG
Organism: Parasutterella excrementihominis; assembly: GCA_963650915.1. Lineage (GTDB taxonomy): Bacteria > Bacillota > Clostridia > Christensenellales > Borkfalkiaceae > UBA4636. The sequence continues at coordinate 32,089 of CAVJMJ010000004.1, forward strand.
CGTAATGTTTTACGCAGACCTACTGAAGAAACTCAACATAAGAGTCGAGATGGATTTCATGGCTATTTCGAGTTACGGCAACGAAACCAAAAGTTCTGGCGAAGTAAAGATGATTAAAGATCTCGATAGATGCATTGAAGGAAGACATATCATTATCGTTGAAGACATCGTCGATAGCGGTTATACCCTAAATTATCTTAAAGCGACCCTTTCGGCAAGAAATCCCGCATCGGTTAAAATTTGCGCCCTTTTAAATAAGCCTGAAAGACGGGTCGTAGATATCGAACCCGATTATCGTTGCTTTGAAGTAGGCAACGAATTCGTCGTCGGATACGGTCTCGATTACGCTCAATTTTACCGCAATCTTCCCGTAATAGGCGTTTTAAAAAAGGAAGTATATTCTTCCTGAAAGTTTTTTCCACGAAAGAATTTGAAAGACCATTGAAAAAATTTAAGTAATCGGGACGAAAAAAATTTTAAAGATATCGTTGAAAAAAATTAAATAATTGCGGCAAAAAGATTTTAAAAAACACACCACGAAAGAATTTAATAATTCGGGAGAAAAGATTTTAAAAATATCACCGAAAGAATTTAAATAATTTTAATTGCAAGACTTTTTAAAAAAACGGTCGTCGAAGGGTTATGCGCTTTTAATGAGGCGCATCTCAAAACTTCGACGACTGTTTTCGTTATGTTTTTTTTACGACGACTTGTTTCGTTACGACTTTTTCGTTGTAATTTTTTAGGTTATGACTTATTTCGTTACGATTTTTTATGGCATTTTTTGTTGCTATTATTTGTTACGTTTTTTAAAATATGCGTTTAACGGGCTTATAGCCATACTTTTTTGCGATAACTTTATAAAGTTTTTCGCGATTGCGCATATAAAGAAACATTTTTTAAAAAAGCCGTACCGGACGTAGCAGGCGTTGCAAAAACGACTCAACTGCAAAATTGAAAAAAACATGCATTCTAAAAAATTTATGTTTTAAGCATTGAAAAACATGTGCTCAATTATATTATCAAACGAAAGATTGTCAAAGATGAATTTGAGAATATTTGTAAAAACTTCGAACAAAAACATCAAAATCGGTTATTTAAAATTGAGTTCGGCATTACGCCGAACCTTTTTCTTTACGGTCGATTGTCTTTTACCGTCAACGGTGTTTGTCGGTTACCACCGATGGTGTTTGTCGTTTACCATCGATGGTAAGTGTTATCTTCTACCGCCGATGGGTCGGTTATCGTTTAATGCAAACGGCGGTTATAATTTTCGTTTGAGGTAGTAAAAAGGAAAAAACGTATGTCAAATCACGCTTTTTCGGTAAAAAGCGTGTAAAAAATCACATAATTCACTAAAAAAGAGTGATTTAATTTGACTTATAAGTTTAAAATGGGTATAATAAGGTCAACTCAAACAAGGAAGGTATAGCGATTTGAAAAGGTTTATTTTAGAAGAACTGAACAAGTGGAAAGAATCGAAGTACAGAAAGCCATTGCTTTTGCGTGGGGCAAGGCAAGTGGGCAAAACTTGGGCGATGAAAGAATTCGGAAAAAGTTTCGAGTCGGTCGCGTATTTTAACTTTGATGAAAACGAAGAGTACAAGCAGTTTTTTGAAACGACGAAAGACGTATTTCGTATCATGCAAAATCTTTCGTTTGCGAGCGGACAGCGAATAGACAAAGGCACGCTTATAATCTTTGACGAAATTCAAGAGTGTAACGACGCATTGAATTCTTTAAAATATTTTTGCGAGAATGCAAGGGAATACTACGTAATATGTGCGGGCTCTTTGCTCGGTCTGACGTTATCTAAAGGGTTTCCTGTCGGCAAAGTAGATTTTATCGATATGGGGCCGATGACTTTTTCCGAATTTTTGATTGCAAACGGAGACGAAAATCTGTACGAGTATATGACTACGATTGACAAAATAGGCAATATTCCCGATGCTTTTTATAATCCGCTTTGCGAAAAACTCAAAATGTACTTTATTACGGGCGGAATGCCGGAGCCTGTTTATCTTTGGACGCAAGAAAGAGACATAGAGCTTGTGGACAGGGCTCTTAACGGTATTATAGGTTCGTATGAACGAGACTTCGGCAAACACCACGAAGACTTTCAAGGTGAAGAAGTTAAGTATGACGTGCAGAAGATAACCCTTATATGGAATTCCATTCCCGCACAACTTTCAAAAGAGAGGAAGAAGTTTACTTATTCGAAAGTAAAACAAGGCGCAAGAGCGAGGGAATACGAGAACAATCTTCAATGGTTGGTAAATGCCGACCTTGTAAAGAAAATTTTTAAAGTATCTAAACCCTCTTTACCTCTTGTGGCATACGAGGAAGAAGAGTTTTTTAAGGTGTATCACATCGATGTAGGACTTTTGCGCAGTCAGTCGAAGTTGAGTTATAGGGCTTTTACAGAAGGGGATAGGCTTTTTAAAGAATTCAAAGGTGCGTTAAGCGAAAACTTCGTAGTGCAAAGTCTTATTAGGATATACGGCGCAAACCCGCATTATTGGGCGAACGATAAATACGAAGTGGACTTTATAGTGCAATCCGACAACGATATTATGCCCGTTGAAGTTAAGTCGGGAAAGAACGTTTCCTCTCCGAGCATGATCGAATACAAAAAAATGTATGAAGGAGAAACTCCTTTCGTAGTAAGGTATTCTTTAAAGAATCTTACGCTTGACGGGAACGTGCTGAATATTCCGCTGTTCATGATAGACCAAACGGAACGTTTGATAACGCTATCGAAAGCGGAAATGAAATAATAGGTACAAATGATTGAAAAAAGTCGCATAATACGCTAAAACCGAAGCAAAGTTCGGACTGAAAATGCGTAAAACGGTAACCTCAATTATAATATAAACGATACTTATTTTAAGGCATGCTTTAAAACTCTTTAGTAACAGTTTTAAAAACGTTACCGAAAACATAAAATTGATTTTAACGAACTCATAGTACGCTCAAAAAGCAAGATTTTTTAATATCTGAAAAGTCAAGGCTAAAACGAAAAAAGACAAGTAGAATAAGACTTGTCTTTTTTCGTGCTAAACTTTTTTAGACGTTTCGTTTGCTGTTACTGATTATTTTTGACGTGATAAACCGATTTATGCGGTGTTAAACGCCTCTCATGGTATACTCGGTACGATTTCGTGCGTTTAATTTGCCTAAATAAGCCGTGACGGGAGCGGTTTTTCATCTACGAAAATTATCTGAAAAACTTACGATTTTACAAAAACTTTACCTTTGTTTTACCGAAAGTGACTTTTTCGTCGATTTAAAAGGGACTATAATGTAGGCATAAAAAGGAAAAAGGAGACAAAAAATGAAAAAGAAATTTATTTTATCACTCACACTCGTATTAAGTTTAGTATTGGCGACCTTCTCTTTGACAGCCTGCCTATCCGGTGCCGAATTCGACGAAAACAAAAACATAAGCGTCGTAACGAGAGAGGACGGAAGCGGAACGAAATCCGCCATTATGGAGTTTTTAGGGCTTAAAGGCAAAAAAGACGTATCGGGCGCGATAATATTAAATTCGACGGACGCTGTACTCGTAGAGGTAAAGGGCAACCCCGTTGCGATTGCTTACGATAGTTTGGGTTTTATAACCGACGAGGTTAAAAAGTTAAGCGTCGACGGCGTCGAAGCAACTTCAAAAAACGTTAAAAACGGGAGTTACAAACTTGCCCGTCCGTTAAACGTGGTATATCAAGAAGCAAACGTTGCGTCGGGACTTAATAAAGCCTTTTTTGACTTTATAAAAAGCACGACGGCGCAGGAAATTATTGCCGACGAAGGCTACGTGGTAAGCCACGATGACGCTACCGCATATTCGGTCGCAAGCGGGCTTACGGGCAATATTACGATAACGGGCAGTACTTCGCTTACTCCGTTAATGAAAAAACTTGCCGCAAAATTTGAAACTTTGCAGGGAGGAGTGACCGTAACGGTCGGCGGAACGGGCTCGTCGCAAGGTTACAACGACGCTAAAAACGAAGTCGCCGATTTCGGTATGATATCCGAAGTTTTCGTGCAAACGAAGGCGGAAAACTGCACTTATTACGAAGTATGCCTTGACGGTATAGCGATAATCGTAAACAAATCTAATCCCGTAAATAACATTTCGCTTGAAACCTTGAAAAATATTTACGACGTCGACGGAGGCGAAAACGCCGTTAAAACTTGGAAACAGGTAATCGGTTAGTCGTATGAGAGGGCTTTTGAAATTCATCACCGTGCGCGAAAAACTGATGAAGGGAATATTTTTCCTTTCAGCGGTTTTTTCGGTTGTCGCGCTTATAACGATAACGGTGTTTTTGTTTATAAACGGCGTTCCGTTTATAGCAAAAACAGGGGTAAAGGATTTTCTTTTCGGAACCTCTTGGTCGCCGCTGTCGGAAACGCCGGAGTACGGAATATTTCCGATGATCGTAACGAGCATATACGTAACGGCGTTTTCCGTCGTGTTGGGCGTTACGGTAGGGCTTTTTACGGCAATCGCCCTTTACAAGTTTATTCCTAAAAAACTCGTTGCGCCGATAAGGCAGGTAGTTAATTTACTTGCGGGGATTCCCTCTGTCATATACGGGCTTTTCGGCATGACCGTCATAGTTCCCTTTATTCGCGATTATATTTCGCCGAACGGAGTCGGTTACGGAATTTTATCGGCTTCCGTCGTTCTTGCAATAATGATACTTCCGACCATCGTAAGCGTTTCGCTCGACGCCCTTTTAAGTACGGATAACGCTTTTTTCGAAGGCGCGCTCGCACTCGGGGCGACGGAGGAACAGGCAACCTTTACGGTAATGATTCCCGCCGCAAAAAGCGGAATTTTTGCGGGGATAGTGCTTTCTATCGGCAGAGCGCTCGGGGAAACCATGGCTGTTATAATGGTAATAGGCGGAAGCCCCGAAATGCCCGAAAGCGTATTCCAAAGCGTAAGGACGATGACGGGAAACATCGCCATGGGTGCCATGGAATTGAGCGGAGACGCCCTTACCGCTCTTATCTCTACGGGCGTGGTATTGTTCGTTTTTACCCTTTTGATAAACATAAGTTTCTCTTTATTAAAGAGGGACAGAACGGAAAAAACTTTAAAAAGGACGGCAAAAAAATGAACAAAAGAAAGTTTTTAACCGATTTTTTTAAAGGAATGAAAATTATAAGCATAATTTCTACTTTGCTTACCATTGCGGTACTTTTCGCACTCGTATTTTTTATTCTTCGAAGAGGGATCACGAAACTTAACGTCGAGTTTCTGTTCGGCGAAGAAGAGCCCTCTGTTTTACCCGCTTTTATAGGTACTGCCGAAATAGTCGGGATAGCCTCTTTGATAGCCGTACCGTTAGGAGTGGGAACTGCGATTTTCCTCGTTGAATATCTTAGGGGAAAGGGAAGGCTCGTAAAACTTATAAGAGTGACTACCGAAACCCTTGCGGGAATACCGTCGATAGTTTACGGGCTTTTCGGGTATCTCGTATTCGTGGTTACTTTAAAAGCGGGTTATACGATTTTAGGCGGTGGAATAACGATTGCCATAATGATACTTCCCGTCATAGTAAGACAAACGGAAGAAAGCCTTCTTGCCGTTCCCGATAGTTTAAGAGAAGGCTCTTACGCCCTCGGAACGGGTAAGGTGAAAACGATTTTTAAAGTTGTTCTTCCGTCGGCTTCGGGCGGTATAGTGACCGCCGTTATTCTTGCCATAGGCAGAGTGATTTCTGAAAGTGCCGTACTTATTTTGACGATAGGCATGGTAGTAAACAAAACGCCGTCGTCGATGCTTTCGCCGGGGACGAGCCTTGCCCTCGATATTTATTATTTTTCAAGCCACGGCTATCCGGACGCGGCGGCGGCAACCGCCGTGGTTTTACTGTTCGTGGTTATAGCCCTTAATCTTTTAGCGACGGCGATAGGCAAGATAATCAAAAGAAGTTTAGGAGAAACAAAATGAAGAATAACGAGTTAAACGATAAAGAAAAAACAAATTCAAAAGATATATCGGTAAAAGATTGCAATTTGTATTACGGCGATTTCCACGCTTTAAAAAATATAAACGTCGTAATGCCCGAAAAAAAGGTTACCGCCCTTATAGGACCTTCGGGGTGCGGAAAATCCACCTTTTTAAAATGTTTTAACAGAATGAACGACCTTGTGGAAAACTGTCGCGTTTCCGGCGAATTTAAAATAGGAGACGTCGATATATATGATAAATCGACAGACGTAAACCTGCTTAGAAAAAGCGTGGGGATGGTTTTTCAAAAGCCGAATCCTTTCCAAATGAGTATATACGACAACGTAGCCTTTGCCCCGAGAACTTTCGGAATCCGCAAAAAAGAGGAACTTGACGAAATCGTCGAATCTTCCCTAAAAAAAGCGAGTATTTTTAACGAGGTTAAAGACAGGTTAAAGAAGAACGCTTGCGGTTTAAGCGGAGGACAACAACAGCGTTTATGTATCGCAAGAGCCTTAGCGGCAAGCCCCGAAATTTTACTTATGGACGAGCCGACGAGTGCGCTCGATCCTATTTCGACGGGAAAAATCGAAGAACTTATAGACGAACTGAAAAAAGACATTACCATAATAATAGTAACCCACAACATGGGGCAGGCGACAAGGGTTGCCGAAAAAACGGCTTTCTTTTTATTGGGGGAACTCATCGAGTACGACGATACCGAAAAACTTTTTGCCTCGCCGAAAGATATTCGCACCGAAAACTACATTACGGGAAGGTTTGGTTAGATTGCTTTTCTACGCTTGAATTTTTAAGGGAGATGATATATAATGAGTATCAGAAGCAAGTACGAGGAAGAACTTAGTTTCGTTTTCAATAAACTTATAGATATGTGCCACGCAACCGAGTTTGCCATAGAACAATCTATAACCGCACTTAAAACGAGAAACAGAATTCTTGCCAAAGAAGTCGTCGACAACGATAAATTCGTGGATGAAAAAGAACGCGACATCGAAAGCGATTGTTTGAGAATTTTACTTATGGAGCATCCTTTCGCAAGTGATTTTCGCGACGTTTCGGCGGCGTTGAAGGTTATAACCGATCTTGAAAGAATTGCCGATCAGGCGGCGGATATAGCCGAGATTTTTTTGCATTTTTCAGACGACGAGTTCGTCAAAGAACCCGAACATATCGATACGATGGCAAAACTTGCCGTAAAAATGGTGCGAGACGGCGTGCAAAGTTACATCAACAGAGATATAAAAACGGCTGCCGAATTAGATAAGCGCGACGATAAAATAGACGAACTTTTCGAAACGGTAAAAAAAGAACTCGTTCTATCGATAACCAAAGATCCGTCTTCCGCAGACAGTGCGATTTTGTTTATGATGATTGCAAAATACCTTGAAAGAATAGGCGATCACGCCGTGAATATCGGCGAATGGGCTGAATACGCGGTAACGGGAAGACGTTTTTAGGAGAATTTTATGCTTAACGACAATAGACCGATCGTTTTTTGCGTCGACGACGAAGAATCGATAAGAGACGTTTACGAGTATTCGCTCGAAAGGGATTTTTCCGTACAATGTTTTCCCGACGCAAAGGCTTTTTTCGATACACTCGAAAATAAAAAGCCCGATATCGTCATCCTCGATGTAATGTTGGAGGGTAAAAGCGGTTACGAAATTTTATCTTTTTTAAAGAAAAAAAACGACTACAAAAACATACCCGTAATCATGGTTTCGGCAAAGGGGTTGGAGATCGATAAAGTAAAAGGGCTTAATTCGGGTGCCGACGATTATATTTCAAAACCGTTCGGCGTTTTGGAACTTATCGCAAGGATAAAGGCAAATTTAAGAAAGGTCTCCCCGAAATCGGAAATTATCTGTTTTAAAGACCTGAAAATAGATGAACCTAAACATACGGCGTCGGTTAAGGGAGAGGCTCTCGAACTTACGGTAAAAGAATACGACCTTTTAAAACTGCTCGTTAAAAAAGCCGACACTGTCGTTTTAAGAGACGCACTTTTAGACGAAGTCTGGGGAGAAAACTACGGCGAAACGAGAACGCTCGATATTCATATCGCAAAACTCAGAAAAGCGTTAAACTTTTCCGACGCAGAAATCGAAACGGTGCGCGGTGTCGGGTATATTTTAAAATAATGAAAAGAAAGATAGTTTTATCAAACGTAATAATCGTTGCGTCTGCGCTTATACTTTTGTTTGCAAGCGGGATAGTAATTACGAAGCAGACTTATAAGGAGCAGGCGGAAGACAAAATAAAGGAAATCGCTTCCGTTTACGCGCAAAACTTTACGTCGGCGGATTTGGCGGTAAAAAACCCTCCGGATAATATTCGGGTAACGGTTATCGCAAAAGACGGAGCCGTTATAGCCGACAGTTTGGCGGAAAACGTTTCGAACATGGAAAACCACCTCGAAAGAAGCGAAATCATTGCCGCCGAAAAGGGCGAAATCATCGCCGTAACACGCCACTCGGCTACCCTTAACAGAGATTTTTCTTATTCTGCGGTAAAAATAAGTTACGGAGACGATTATCTTTTCGTGCGTGTATCTACGCCCGTCGAAAGCGTAAACGTTTATGCTAAAAAGACAATATTTTCAACCGTCGTCGTTATGATCGGTGCAATAATCATAGCGTTTATAATAAGCGTTTTACTTTCTAAAAACTTGCTAAAACCCATGCGTGACGTCAAAAACGGACTGGAAGCCATAAATAAAGGCACCTATAAGCCTGTTTCTCCCACGACGAAGGATAACGACGTCAACGAAATGATTTCGGAAATAAACGATATTTCGGAAAAACTTTCCCAAACGCTTATCGCCGTAAACGAGGACAATAAACGGCTCGATTACATTTTAAACAACGTATCGGACGGCATAATCGTTTTAAAATCCGACGGAAACATAGAAGTCTTAAACGATAAAGCCCGTAAAATTTTCGGGGTCAAAAACCCCGTTTCGTCCTCATTTTGCGTTCTCACCGAGGACAAAACCTTTCTTTCGTCGATAACGTCTGCGATACACGACGGGGTGAACTCCGTTTTCGAATATTCTGCTTTGACGGGTGAAATTTTCTTTACTTCGGTAAGAAGGCTCGAAAGCGGTTTGATTATAATTTTGCTTTCCGACATAACCCCCGTAAAGGAGGGTGAGAATATGAGAAGCGAGTTTTTCGCGAATGCTTCCCACGAATTAAAAACTCCACTTACCGCCATAAAAGGATTTAACGATTTGATAGGTCTGAAAACCGCCTCGCAGGAGATATCATCCCTATCAAACAAGATAGACAAACAGGTAGTAAGAGTGGTTTCGCTTATCGACGATATGTTGAATCTTTCCAAACTCGAAAACACGAAGTTGCCTCAGAAAGAAAAAGTCGATCTTAACGCTTTATGCCTCGACGTAAAGGAAAGTTTGACGTCTTTGATTTCCTTAAAAGACGTTTCGGTGGAAATAACGGGGGAGGGCGTAGTATTTATGGAAAAGGATCACGCCTTTGAACTCGTTAAAAATCTTATGGAAAACGCCGTAAGATACAATAACGACGGCGGACATGTATTCGTTACTCTCTCTAAGGGAGCAAACGAAGTCGTTTTAAAGGTAAAAGACGACGGAATCGGTATAGGCGAAGAAGACCAAGCACGCATATTCGAAAGATTTTACAGAGTCGATAAATCTCGCTCGCGGGAAACGGGCGGAACGGGGCTCGGGCTTTCCATAGTAAAACACGTTGCCGAACTGTATAACGCAAAACTTACCCTTTTATCTACCCTCGGCGTCGGGACGGAAATCGTGGTTGCCGTGCCGACGGAAAATTAAAAGAATTGCGAAAAATGCACTCTTGTAGGCGTTTTAGCCAAATAATCGGCAGAAAACGTAGGCTAAACGACTTTTTCGGAGGATGTCTTTCTATAATTTAAAAATTTTATTTTTATAAAAAGTGTAAAATAGTCGGATAATTTCCGACTATTTTTCTTTACCTTCTTGACAATAATTTTTTAAGTGTTATAATATTATATGAACGCATTCATAAAAACATAAACGAACATTCAAACGAATAAAAGTGTTCGATATAGCGGTGATGGCGTTAAAACGCAAAAAAACATACAAGTACTAAAACCAAAAAAGTGCGTCTATAAGCCCGTTATCGCATGTTTTTTGTTAAAAACGGTTAAAGCGTGCTACAATAATAGAATTTGAAGTGCGCCGAAAAATAAAAAAATATTTAGCAAAACAGTCAAGGACGGGTAAAGTCAAAGTAAAAGCAAAAGCAAAAGCAAATATAAACACTAAAACCAAAAAAGTGCGTCTATAAGCCCGTTATCGCATGTTTTTTGTTAAAAACGGTTAAAGCGTGCTACAATAATAGAATTTGAAGTGCGCCGAAAAATAAAAAAATATTTAGCAAAACAGTCAAGGACGGGTAAAGTCAAAGTAAAAGCAAAAGCAAAAGCAAATATAAACACTAAAACCAAAAAAGTGCGTCTATAAGCCCGTTATCGCATGTTTTTTGTTAAAAACGGTTAAACTATGCCCAAGATAATAGAAAATTTATATGACAAAATAATAGAAGAAGCAAAAAGGCAGGTCGAAAAAAACGGTTATAAAAGGACTACTATTCGGTCGGTTGCAAAAGGTTGCAATATAGCGGTAGGGACGGTCTATAATTATTTCAGTTCAAAAGAAACCCTCGTTGCTTCGTTTATGCTTTCCGACTGGCAAAACCTTGCCGAAAATGTAAAGAAGGCGGATAAAAGTTCTCCCGAAGGTTTTTTAAGGTACGTTTACGATTGCATTTTCGAGTTTGAAAAAAGTCACGCTTTTTTGTTTTCCGATCCCGACGCAGAAAAAGTATTTACCCTTACTTTTTCACAAAAGCACAAACTTTTAAGAAACCAACTTGCAGAACTTATACTTCCCGTCTTTAAAGGGAAAGATGAATTTCTTTCTCGCGCGGTTTCAGAAATTTTACTCTCTTTCAGTGCGGAAGGCGAAAAATTCGACATCGTATACACCGCAATATCTCCGCTTATAGACGCAAGCGGAAAAGATTGATTTTGAGATAAAGACAGATTTTGCGCTTACGAAAAACGTCGAAAAGAGAGGCTGAAAAAACCTCGAAAAAGCGTATACGAAAAAAATAATCAAGTAAAAAACAATAAAAAGGAGCTATACATTTATGAGCAGCTTTGAAAATTTAAGGATAGTAGACAACTTTTATCAGACGTCGCTGTATTTTCCCATGCCGACCGTAATCATCTCCACTCTTTGCGAAGACGGTTCGACTACTTTAGGTCCGTATTCCTTAGTACAACCTTACTACGTTGCGGGCAAAGATTTTTACGCAATGTTGCTTTCTTGCCGTAACTCGTCGAACACGGCTCAAAACATTTTGCGCAACGGAAAATGCACTTTGAACTTTATCGACGACAACCCCAAATCCTTTAAAGAAGCGGTAAAACTTTCTTGGCCGGGCGATAAACCGAGTGAAAAAATGCCTAAATGCAATTTTAAACTCGAAAAGAGCATCATTGAAGAAGAAACGGGCGAAAAACGCCCGATGGTTCTTACCGACGCCATTCAAGCCATCGAATGTACTTGGGTGAGAACGCTTGACGGAGCCGAAAACGACAAAGCGGGCGAACTTAACGGTTACGAAGGACCTTATCACGATTTTAACGGCATCACGAGCAAATTCGGTGCTCATTTCATTTTGAAAGTCGATAAAATTTTAATGAAGAAAAAATATGCCGACGCCATAATCAACGGCGTTAGGGCAAAAGATTTTCCTCCTCTTCCCGTCGATTACGGCTATCGCGATTCCAAGAACTTCTGGTATCACAGAAAAACCAAGATGAGAGCAGAACTTTTGCAAGTTCGTAAGGCGACTTTGGAATCGGTGCGTTATGCAGCCGACAGAGCGGACGACGTCGTTAAGTTTACCGACGAAGCCTTGAAGACTATTTTGGGCGTTCCGAGAGTTTTCCTTCCCGTGGTTTTGAAAGGTTGTGTAAAGTGGGCTAAAGAACATAACGTAACCCTCGTTACCGAAGAGCATATGAAGATTATCAACGACAAACGTTCAAAAGAAAAGAATAAGTCTTAAGAGGTAATTTATGAAAGTAGTACTTTGCGGTGCTTTCGGTAATTTAGGCGCCGAAATTTTAAAAAGTTTATGCAATCGCGGGTTTGCGGTAGTCGCCGCCGACTTGACGGAAAAACAGATTACGGGTACCGAAAACAAATACGTTTTCAAAAAAATCGACGCAACGAATCCCCAAACCCTTAACGGTTTGTGCGACGGTGCAGACGTCGTTATTACGACGATGGGGCTTACGGGCGCATCGAAACGTTTTACCGCTTACGACATCGATTACCGAGGAAATCTGAATCTTTTAAAGGAATGCAAAAAAGCGGGAGTAAAAAAGTTTTGTTACGTATCGGTTATTTCGTGCGACGAAAAAGGCGCGGAAAAAGTCCCCATGCTTCACGCAAAATATATGTTTGAAGAAGAACTTAAAAAGTCCGACATGGAATACGTAATTTATCGACCGACGGGATATTTTTACGACATCGCAAAAGTGTTTAAGCCGTACGTGGACAAGGGCGAAATGCAACTGTTAAAAGGTTACGGCAAAGTAAAGGCAAACGTCGTTGACTGTTCGGATTTTGCCGAGTTCATCGTAGATACGACGGATAAAAAGAACATAACGTACAACGTCGGCGGAAAGGAAACTTACACTTACGAAGAAATGGCGAAAATGTGCTTCGATGCCGCTAATAAGCCTTTAAAAATCAAATGGGCTCCCATCTGGCTTTTCGGCATTTTGGCTAATCTTCCCAAAATCAAAAAAGAAGGCAAACACGACATAATTTTGTTCTCGAAATGGACTTTAAGCCACGATTTGGTAGGCGATACCGCCGTCGGCAAAAAGAGTTTCAAAGAATATATCTCAAATTACTTTAAGAAGGAGAACTAAAAAATGCCTTGGCAATTATTGGCTATACTTTTAGGCGTTTGCGCCCTTTTGTGTGCGGTCGGATTTTATAAATTCGTTTACTTTTTATCGATAGGCTACGGGTTTGCCGTTTTCGGAGGGGCTGTTACGATTTTTATTTTCTATCTCGTTAACCCCACGGCAACTCCTTTATGGATTCTTTTGATAGAACTCGTTTTGTTTATGGCTTACGGCGCAAGGTTATCCGGCTTTTTGCTCGTAAGAGAGTTTAAAAACGTGTCGTTTAGAAAAACCGACGTCGCAAAGAACACGTTAAAGAAAAACGACGAAAAAAAGATGCCCGTATTCGTGCTTATAACCATTTGGATAGTGGTTTCGGTTTTGTACGTAATGCAGGTAAGCCCTATGCTTTACAGATACTATAACGGCTCTACCGATTATATATTACCCGTTTTAGGTTTCGTTATTTCGGTTATGGGACTTGCAATCGAAACGATTGCGGACTCTCAAAAATCGGCGCAAAAAAAGGCTCGCCCCGATATGGTCGCAACGCAAGGTTTATACAAAATGGTGCGTTGCCCCAATTATTTCGGCGAAATAGTTTTCTGGACGGGCGTTTTCGTAAGCGGAATTACCGCATACTCGGGCGTCGGTCAATGGATAACTGCAATTTTAGCCTACGTTTCCATTGTTTATATAATGTTTAACGGTGCGCAAAGACTTGAAAAACGCCAATCGGCTCGTTACGGGAATATCGAAGAATACAATCGTTACGCCGACACTACGCCGATTATAATACCACTTTTACCCGTATATCACTTAATAAAGAAAAAATAGGAGAAACAAATGAAAGATTTTACCGTCCCTATGGCACTCGTAGATTTTATTCCCGTAATTTTGTTTACGATAGCCTCGGTTTACCTTATGAGAGATTTGTATAACAAAATGAGCAAGGGCGCATTCGCTCTGTTTGCGGCGGGAAGCATCGACGTAACTTGTGCGGGAGCCTTGAAAGCCTTGTATAAATTGTTGTACGCTTCGGGTATTTGTGATTTTACTCCGCTTACTCAAATGTTTTTCCCCGTACAGGCAATAGGCTTTTTGCTCGCCGGAATCGGTATGGTCGCAATGGTTTGCCATAAGCAGGGCAAAACCGCCGTTTACGCGGTCGCTCCTCAGGTGTTTACGGGTACCTTCATTTTCGTAACGTTTATGGTTTTGGGCTTAGGCGCGATGAATGCTGTTTTGTGCATATTGGCGGTTAAAGTTAAAAAACCTTGGCTTATAGCATTGTTCGTATTGTCCTTCGTTTGCTCGCTCGGCATGGGTTATCTTTCGACCAAAGATTTCGAAAAAGCCTCCATGAACTGGATTGCCGAAGGCGTAAATGTGGTAGGGCAGTCGGCACTTTTTGCGGGAACGTTGTTTTTACGTAAGAACGGGCTTGCAAACCTTACATTAAAAACGGCAGAATAAATGACAGACAATCTCGTAAAACTAATTTCAGAAAAATTTCCGCTTAAAAAAATCGACGTCGGAGAATTTTCTTCGTTAAAGGTAAACGGAATGACCTTTGAAACGGAGGCTTTCGACGGTGAAAATTTCGGCAGAGTTTCGGTTATGCGGGCGAAAGGTTTTTTCGGACTTATGAAGACCGATACCGTTATACTTTCTCCCGTGTTTATCGATTTGCCTTTGTATTCTTATGACAGAATAAAGGCTTTCGGTAAGGATATTGTTATAGTCGAACTTTACGATACCATCGAAAACAAGTTTGAAGAATCAAATCTTCTTCAAATAAAAAACGAGTTTTCCTTTCTTAAAGACAAGGATGCGGGCAAGCACGAATACGACGATATAAAACTTCAATCGAGTTTTTACAAGACGGGTAAGAAAAAACAAGAAGGAATTTTCGACGATCTCGAAATGAAATATCTTTCTTCTTATTTAAATTCCGCTTTCGTAAAAACCGACGACGTTATTAAAAAATGCGGAAAAATTACCGAATACGTAAACGGGCTTTTACGGCACGGCGGTCCTTCGACAGACGTTTTCGTAAAAGCGTTCGGCAAAGAAAAAACCGAAAAGCTTTATAAAAAAGTTCTTTTCGGGGTAAAATAAAAACCTGAAAAACCGTAGCGGAGGTATTTTTTGTCGACGCTACGGTTTTTAAATTAAAAAAAGTCAGCCTATAAGCCCGTTTTCGCTCATTTTTAGCGGTCTTTACGGTTTGTTTTGTCTTTTATTAAAGCGCACCTTGCGTAATTAAAAATTAAAGCACCTTGCGTAACTAAAAGCATATACACTTAAAAAGCTTTATAAAAAATCATTAACGACTCGCTTTACAATAAGCGTGGTTTATTGTATAATTTATTTACCGAGAGTAAGGAGCATAAAATGAAAAAAGAAAACGCTTACAAAATAAAACTCGTAAAACTTTTGGAAATTTTACGGCAGGATTCCGACGAAGACAACTATCTTACGACGGGGTATCTTCTTGAAAAGTTGGCAAAAGACGGGATAGAATGCGACCGTCGAACCCTTTATGCGGACATCGACCTTTTAAATTCTTACGGTTACGAGGTTTTATGCGAAAAATCCGTCGGTAAACCCAATAAATATTGTATTGCGGACAGAAGTTTCGACGTTTCAGAACTTCGTATTTTAATGGACGCAGTACAGGCTTCTAAATTTATTACCGAAAAAAAGACGGATAAATTGCTCGTAAAAATAGCCGATTTGGCGGGCAGTCATAAAGCCGAACTTTTGCAGAGTAACGTGGTTGATTTCAACACGGCAAAAAGCGACAACGAAAATATTTTTTATTCCATAAGCGAGATAAACGGAGCCATAGAAAAAGGCAAAAAAGTGTCTTTTGAATATTTTGATTACAATTATAAACACGAGCGTGTTTTTCGTCGCGACGGCAAGCGTTATTACGTTAACCCGCTTGCAACGATATTTGCCGACGACAACTATTATTTGATAGCCTACTACGCAAAACACGAAGGGGTCGTTCATTACAGAATAGATCGAATGGATCACGTAGAAATCGTCGATAATCAACCTATAGACCGATATAAGGGCGAAAAGTTCGATTTAAAAAAGCACAAAAAAACCGTTTTTTCGATGTATCAGGGCGAAAAGGAAAAGGTGGAATTCATCGCGGATAAATCTATTTTGGATCCGATTTTCGATACGTTTTCGAAAGAGGTAAAACTATATAGCGTCGGCGACGACAAATATCGCTTTAAGCAAAGCGTACAATTAAGCCCCGTTTTTTACGGCTGGTGTCTGTCATTTGGCGACAAGTTGAAAATTACCGCACCCAAAGCCGTTGCGGATAAGTTTGTCGAATTCGTAAAAAGCACCTTGGAAAATTATAATTAACCCGCCGTTGATTCGACGTTAACCCGAAATTAGCCCGTTGCTACCCGAAATTAGCCCGTTGCTACCCGAAATTAGCCCGTTGCTATCCGAAATTAGCCTGTTGTTAGCCGCCGTGCGGAATATCTGAGGCGTTACGTTTTTACTAACGGGCTTTTGTGTTTTTTGCAAACGGGCTTTTGCGTTTTTTTGCTAATCGGCTTTGCGGTTTTTGCAAACGCACTTTGTCTTTTTTACTAACCGACGTTGGTTTTTTTGCATAACGAAAGTGCTTTTTTTAAAAAAAAGAGATAGAATAAAAACGAGACCGAATTTTAAAAGGTGAAACAAAATATAAACAAGGCGGAATAAAAACGCAAAACAAATTTAAAACGCAAAACAAAAACTTTAAAAAAGCGTTTTTTCGAGGGATAAAGTAAGTCGGGCGTTAAAGCCAAACGCCCTTTTTATAAAAAGCAAAATTGCCTTTTCAAAGAATTTTTAAAATTGTTTAAAAAAGATAAAAAAACAGTTGACAAATTAATTGTAATCATATACAATAATCAAGCAATTTGACGTCGCGGAGTAGAGCAGTCTGGCAGCTCGTCGGGCTCATAACCCGGAGGTCGTGTGGTTCGAATCCCACCTCCGCAACCATTTTTTCTTTCGTATGGCGGCGTAGCTTAGTTGGTTATAGCGGCCGGTTCATACCCGGCAGGTCGTTGGTTCGAATCCGACCGCCGCTACCACAATTTAATAACGGCTCCTTGGTCAAGCGGTTAAGACATCGCCCTTTCACGGCGGTAACACGAGTTCGAGTCTCGTAGGAGTCACCAGATAACCCCCTCAATGCAATCGCATTGGGGGCTTTGTTTATTATAAATTTTGTTTATAAAAATCGGTGTGGAGTAAAACGATGGCTTTGATTATAAAAGTCGGGAAACTTTGTTTATAAAAATCGGTGGGTGTTAAAATCCGAGGGCTTGTTTATAAAAATCGAAAAAACTTTTTTATTGAAAACTTTTTAATACGGAATATAACCAATAAAAAACGAGCGGTTTTATGTCCGCTCGTGTTTTTGTTTTAAAACGAGCGTTTTTATGCCCGCTCGTTTTTTGTGTTTTATAAGAAGAAAAACACAGGATAGCAAGAAATCACGGTGATTTTAACACGGGTTTGCACCGTGGCGTTAAAATACAGCAGTCAAGGTGTACACAAAAATGCCATAAACAATTTACATATTGCAAGTCCGTCCCTTAAAACCCGCAAACGAATATTCGCAAGAAATTTTATGGGTTTACCTTAAAAATTTTCAGTCAACGATTGTTCAAACTCGATAAAACAAAGTCGGGTTGCATTAAAAGTTCAGGCAGTTTTGGTCAAGCAAAAAGTCATACAAGCCTATGATGTAAACGCCGTAATCGTTGTAGTGCGGTTTAAAGGCGTCTTTTACGATGATTATTTTCTTAAAAGAGTCGTTTACGTGCAGAAGTGATTTTTGTTCTTGCAAAAGTTTTTCTTCTCCGTCTATGGCGTAAGCGACTTGGACGTAATATCTTTTATCGGCTTGATTGCAAACGAAATCGACTTCCGTTTTTTTCAGAACGCTTTTGCCGTTGGCGTTCTGCTCGTATAATTCCACCGTGCCGACGTCAACGTTATATCCGCGCATAACAAGTTCGTTATATACGATATTTTCCATCAGTCTCGGTTGTTCGAGTTCTCTGAAATTCAGCCTTGCGTTTCTCAGTCCTACGTCCGAAAAGTAATATTTTAACGGGGTATTGATATAGTTTTTTCCGTTTATATCGTATCTTTTGGGCGTTGAAATCAAAAAAGCTTCTGAAAAGTAGCCTATATATTTTTTTATCGTATCCGAATGAATGTTTACGTGTTTTACCGACTTAAATGTGTCGGAAAGTTTTTTCGGGTTGGTAAGAGAACTTATAGACGACGATAAAAAGTCGAGAAGTTCGCCTATTTCATCGGTATTGACGACTTTATTTCTTTCTATTATGTCCTTTAGATAAGTTTCCTCAAAGATGTCGTTAAGGTATTTTGCTTTATCGCTTTCCTTTTTAAAGTCAAATAATTTAGGCAATCCGCCGTAAACGGAAAAGGCGTTGTACGCTTGTTCGATTCCGCCGTCGTAGGCTTGACTGAATTCTTTAAAAGAAAGGGTGTTTACGTGAATTTGCCAACCCCGTCCGCGAAATTCCGTTATTACGTCCTTTGATAAAAATTTTGCGTTACTGCCCGTAACGTAAACGTCTAAATTGCTTTTTCTCAAATACCCGTTCAAAACCGCTTCGAAAGAGTCTAAAAGTTGAATTTCGTCAAGTAAAATATAATATTTTTTATCGTCCGTTATTTTGCTTTTTATATACTCGTTGAATTTTTTCGGGTCGACTTTTCTTTTTTTTAAGGACAGATCGAGAAGGTCTTCTCCGATTAAGTTTAAATAGTCGTCGGAATCGAAAGCGAATTTAATAACGTGATCGTCTTTTACTCCGCTACTTATGAGGTGTGAATAAAACAATTCAAACAGCAAAAAAGACTTACCGCATCTTCTTAAGCCGGTAATTACCTTAATCATGCCGTTGTCTTTTGCGTCTATCAGTTGTTGTAAATAAAAATCCCTGTTTATGATCATTTTTTGCCTCGCAAGAAATTTTGTGGGTTTACCCGAAGTTTTTTCAACGTAATTTTACTATAAATAACAGCAAAAATCAAGGGAAAGAGAGGCAGGCGCAAGAAATTTTATGGGTTTACCCTAAAAATTTTCAGTCGATAATTATTTGAACTCGACAAAAAAAGAGCCTGCAAAAAAGTAGGGGAGAAATGGTCTGCAAAAAAAGGTTTTAAAAAACGTAAAGGAGAAGGGCTGGCAAAAACAGGTTTACAAAAAAACAGGGAAAAGAGCATACAAAAACAGGTTTACAAAAAAGTAAGGTGGAAAGGTTGGCAAAAAACCGTTATAAAGGTTGACAAACGCTATTATATAGTATAAAATTAATAAGATACCTAATAAAAAACGTACACGTGCGGTAATTATAATAGTCTGCGTCTATAATAGTCTGCGTCGGTCGATTAAATATTAGGGGATGCGTCGGTTTTATCGAAGTAAAAAGTTTCAATTGCACAAGGCGATTTAAAAAATGCCGATCGCATACAAACGACAAGGCGTATATTTTCCTCACTTGTTTATAGATAAACTTGGGTTTATAGACACAATCGTGCTTATAGACACAATCGGGTTTGTAGACACAATCGGGATATATTAGGGATATGTAAGTTTCTCGTTAAAAAGCACGCTCGACGTTCGATTAACCCCGTTGTTACGATATAACGAGGTTACGATATAACGAGGTTACGAAAACAACGAGGTTACGAAAACAACGGGGAGCAAAAAAAGCCACACGCAAAGAAACCTCTTGTTTATAAAGGAATGGGTTATAATGGACGAAGTAAGAATAATAGAAGTCAAACGCAGTATTTTTGAAGACAATGACAAAGACGCCGAACTTTTGCGGAGCCGATTAAAGGAAAAGGGTGTGTTTTTACTCAACCTCATGTCTTCCCCGGGTAGCGGGAAAACTACCACTCTTATAAAAACGATAAATTTACTCAAAGACAAATTGAACATTGCCGTTATGGAAGCCGATATAGATTCCGACGTCGATGCAAAAAAGATAATGGAAAACACGGGTGTGAAGTCTATACAACTTCATACGGGCGGAATGTGCCATCTTGACGCAGACATGACGAGGCAAGGCTTAAAAAGTCTCGATTTAAAAAACGTAGACCTTGCCATACTCGAAAACGTTGGCAACCTCGTTTGCCCTGCTGAGTTCGATACGGGCGCAACGAAAAACTGCATGATTTTGTCCGTTCCCGAGGGACATGACAAACCCCTTAAATACCCCCTCATGTTTTCTATATGCGACCTCGTTTTGATTAACAAAATCGACGTCGCGCCCTATTTCGACTTCGACTTTAAAAAGTGCGAAGAATACATTAAAACGAGAAACCCAAAAGCCGAAGTTATTCCGATTTCAGCCAAAACGGGGGAAGGTATCGAAGCCTTTGCCGATTGGCTTTTAAAACAAGTAAACTTACAAAAGGAAGGTAAATAATATGCCCGAAATGAGCAAAAAGTACGTGCCTCAACATATGCACGACGAAAATCCAAACCCTAAACTTTTAAAATTTGTCAGAAAGGTTACCGACAGATTACCCGGGAAATTAAAGGGGATAAAGACAGAAGATCCCGAATACTGGGGTTTTGCCTGTATTTTCGAGGACGAGATGAATAAAGAAGAAAGAGAAAAATCTCTCGATCTTCTTTTAAAAATGAAAACTCGTCAAAAATATCCGTATGCCGAAGTTAAAAAGATGTACGGCGAAAACGATTCTACTTTCGACGCCGTATTAGACAAGCTTGCCATGCTCGGCATGCTTGAATACGACTACGGCGATAAGTATACCAAGGACGGACCTATCCCCGGTACCACTTACGAAAAGAAAGACAGATTTTATTGGGTTCCTTTGTTCGTCCCGGGTTCTGCGGAATATACCAACATGAACACCAAGCTTATGGATAAGCATCCCGAACTTGCGATGTTCTTCGAGCGTATGACATTTTTACCGCTCGAAAAGGTTACCGCAATGGTTCCCGAAGGCGGTTCGGGCATAGGCATGCACGTTATCCCCGTAGAAAAAGCCATTTCCATGGAAAACACTACCATGGATATAGAACATATTTCCTACTGGCTTAAACGTTACGAAGGGCATTTGGGTGCCTCTATTTGCTCTTGCCGTTACGGAAGAAAAAAGCTTGACGAAGGTTGCGCCGACGATTACCAAGGTTGGTGTATCGGTGTCGGCGACATGGCGGACTACTGCCGTGAAACGGGCAGAGGTTACGACATAACCTACGATCAGGCAATGGAAATTTTAAAACGTGCCGAAGACAACGGCTTCGTTCATCAAGTTACGAATATCGACGGCGAAAACAAAATTTTCGCAATCTGCAACTGCAACGTTAAAATTTGTAACGCTTTAAGAACGAGCCAACTTTTCAATACTCCCAACATGTCGGCTTCCGCTTACCGCGCTCACGTAGAAAAACAAAAATGCGTGGCTTGCGGTGCCTGCGTCGAAACCTGCCCCGCCGGTGCTTTAAAACTCGGTCAAAAATTGTGCAAAGCCGACGGAAGCGAAGTAAAATATCCCAAACAACCCCTTCCCGACGCAATTCGTTGGGGTAAGCACATGTGGGATGAAGATTACCGCGACAAAAACCGCATAAACACTCACGAAACGGGTACTTCGCCTTGTAAATCGGCTTGTCCCGCTCATATTGCGGTACAAGGTTATCTTAAAAAAGCAAGCCAGGGCAAGTACAGAGAAGCCCTTGCCATTATTAAAAGAGAAAATCCGTTCCCCGCAGTTTGCGGAAGAATTTGTAACCGTCGTTGCGAGGATGCTTGCACGAGGGGAACTATCGACGCAGCCGTATCTATCGACGCAGTCAAAAAATTCATTGCCGAACAGGATTTGAAAGCCGAACATCGTTACGTTCCCGATATCGTTGTCGCCTCGAACCGCGGTCGTTGGAAGGAAAAAATCGCTATAATCGGCGGTGGTCCGGCGGGTCTTTCATGCGCCTACTACCTTGCTCAAATGGGATATTATCCCACCGTCTTCGAAAAGAACGAGAGAGCGGGCGGTATGCTTATGTACGGAATACCTTCCTATAAACTCGAAAAAGACGTTATCGAAGCCGAAATCGAGATTATGAAGGAAATGGGCGTCGAAATAAAATACGGCGTCGAAGTCGGTAAAGACGTAACATTGCCCGAACTCAGAAAACAGGGCTATAAGGCGTTTTACGTTGCCATCGGTTGCCAAGGAGGGAAACTCCCCGGCGTTCCCGGTCAGGACGCACAAGGCGTTATTACGGCTGTAGAGTTTTTACACGGTGCAAATACCGGTAAGGTTAAGTCGGAAGGCAGAGTCGTCGTTGTGGGCGGCGGTAACGTAGCCATCGACGCGGCAAGAGTTTCAAAGAGAAGCGGTGCCGACGAAGTTACCATGCTTTGCCTCGAAACCGAAGACATTATGCCCGCAAGCAAAGAAGAAGTCAAAGAAGCACGGGAAGACGGCGTAGTCGTTAACTGCGGTTGGGGGCCTAAGGAAGTCTTGACCGAAAACGGAAAAGCCGTTGCGATCGTCTTCAAAAAATGCTTGCGCGTTTACGACGAAAACAAGAAATTCAGTCCTATATACGACGAAAACGACCTTTTGACCATTTCTTGCGATAAAGTTATATTCGCAATCGGTCAGGCTATCGTTTGGGGTAATTTATTACAAGGAAGCAAGGTCGAACTCGGCAGAGGCAACGGTCCCGTTGCCGACGGGCTTACTTACCAAACGAGCGAAAAGGATATTTTTGTCGGCGGTGACGTTTTGACCGGACCTAAGTTTGCCATAGACGCAATCGCTCAAGGACACGAAGCAGCCGACAGTTTACACCGTTTCGTTCAAAACGGACATATGACGATCGGCCGTGATCCGAGAAGATTTATTAAGTTCGATACCGGTGATATTTTGGTTGAAAGTTACGACCATTCTTCCCGTCAGGTGGCTGCCGACGGAACGGAAAAATCCTTCCGCGACGTTCACGGTACCCTTACCGAAGAACAGGTTAAAACGGAAACTGCAAGATGCCTCGGTTGCGGTACCGTAGTCGTCGATCAAAACCGTTGTATCGGTTGCGGTCTTTGCACTACGAGATGTAAGTTCGAAGCAATTACCCTTCATCGCGATCATCCCGAAGCAAGCACAATGGTGGTTGCCGAAGATAAATTTGGCAAGATTTTGCCCAACATGGTAAAACGCGCGGCTAAAATCGTCTTTACCAAAAAGACGAAGGAAGAAAAAGAATTCGTTGCACAACGCAAAAAAGCCTATAAAGAGGCTCAAAAAAAGGATAAGTAATGCACGAACTCGGCGTTGTATTCCATTGTATTAAAGAGGTAAACGAAATCGCCGCCGAAAACGGCGTTAAAAAAGTTAAGTCGGTTACCGTGGAAATAGGTGAAGTTTCGACCGTTCTTCCTTATCTTTTCGAAGATTGTTGGAATTGGGCGGTCAAAAAAGAAACGGTTTTAAAGGACGCAACGGTAGTAGTCGAAACCACTCCTGCCGTTACCCACTGCGAAGACTGCCAAAAAGATTATCCCACCGTAAAACACGGCAAAATTTGCCCGTATTGCGGTAGCGAACATACTTACCTGTTGACCGGCAACGAACTTATAATCAAACAAATAGAGGCAATCGACGAATAACCTTTAAATAATATTTTAAAAAATATTTAGAACGATATTTAAGACAATATTTTAAAGCAATGACGATTGTTATAAAGTGCGCGGACGCAAGAAGTATTCTTGTGCCCGCGCTTTTTTGGCGTTTGGTTTAACTGCGTGCCGTTTATATAAAGCCCGTTTAACCGAGAACGAGTTAAAACCGTGAGCGAATTAAAGCCACGAACGAGTAAGAAAAAACTTAATAGCGAACGATTTAATCGAAATACGCCCTTATCGCCGACGAGTTAACGGCGTACGGGAAAACGATTTCTTGTAAAAAATTTACTTGCAAAATGATTTCCGTTAAACAAATATACTGCAAAGGTGTGTGTCGTACTTATATTTACGGCAAAAAGCCGTGCGGTAGGTAAAGTTGAAACAAAACGGGGCACGGGAAATAAAGATGCATCAAATGAATACTATACAGTTTAATTTGGTATAGATGAATATATATCAGAAAATAAGTAAAAATTATAAATATTTTTCAAAAAAACAATAAAAAACGCTTGACAAGGCGGTTGTTCTCGGGTATAATTGAGCCAAAATATGACAAGGAGCAATTATGAACGATAATTTATTTGCCGTAGAGGCAAAATGCGGACACGTAGGCAAGATGTTTTATATTCCGATAATTTTCCCGGTTTTTGCGGGCAGCGCAAAAGAAGCGGCGCATAAGGTAAGGGGTTTTTCGCGGGTTAAACACGACCACAAAGACGCTATAAAAGCGGTAAGAAAAATCGACGCAAAAGAATTTAACGATTTACAACGCAAAAATAAAAACGATCCTTATTTGCATTGTAAAAACAAACAAGAACAGAAACTGATAGAGGGGCTTGAAGACCGCTTGCTTGAGGACGAAGTAAATATTGCAAAAAGAAAAACGAAGAGGACGAGGGATCCTCGGCGCAATATCAAAAAGAATAAAGAAATAGTAAAATCATCCCAAAAACACATAAAAGAATGTATCGAAGACATTGCTTAACGTTCGTCTTTTATAAATAAACAGGTAAAATTTATTCGGCAGGAGAAAATATGTTTGAAATTATTTTGTTAGTATTGGTAGTCGTAGGCTTAATTTTAAACGTCGTCACCATAGTTTCCGTAAAGAACTCGAAAGCGACGACGGAACTTGACGAACGGGACAAAAAGGAATTGAAAACGGCGTTTTCGGACAATATCGGCGTAATATCGGGCGCATTGGAAAAATCCAACGATAAAGCCATGCAAAACGTGGATATAAGGCTTAATTCCATGGTGCAAAGGATAGCCGAACTTAACCGCAACATAGAGTTAAGGCTCGAAGCCATTGAAAAAAGCCAGACGGTAAAACTCGAAAACATTAGGGTTACGCTCGAAAGAAACGTTTCGGCAATGCAACAGTCGAACGACAAAAAACTTAACGAAATAAAACAAACCGTAGACGAAAAACTTACCCGAACGCTTAACGACAGATTTAAAGAATCCTTTAAATTTTTAAGCGACGAACTTGAAAAAGTGGGTAAAACGATTGGAGAAATGCAAGCCATGTCAAAGGACGTGGGAAACCTTACCAAGGTTTTGTCAAACGTAAAAACGACGGGGATTTTCGGGGAAATTCAACTCGGCGCCATAATAGAGCAAATTCTTGCCCCCAATCAGTACGTTAAAAACGTAGTTACCAACAAAAACGGCAGAGAACCCGTAGAGTTTGCAATAAAAATGCCGGGCGGACAATCGGGGGAGGTATTGCTTCCGATAGACTCTAAATTTCCGTACACCATATATAACGATATGGTTGCGGCTTATCAAAGAAACGATTTCGACTATTACAACGAAAAGCAAAAAGAACTCGTTCAGCGAATAAAGGGCATGGCAAAGGATATCAAAGAAAAGTATATTTGTTTGCCGTATACGACCAATTTTGCCGTAATGTTTTTGCCGGTCGAAGGTTTATACGCCGAAGTCGTAAAATTAGGGCTTGTAGAAGAATTGCAACAAAAATATTCGGTAACCGTTGCGGGTCCGACTACCATGTCCGCACTTTTAAACAGTTTGCAAATGGGCTTTCAGACTCTTGCGATACATAAAAAATCCAACGAAGTTTGGAGCGTTTTGGGGGCTGTCAAGCACGAATTCGAAAAATTTAACGACATAATCGAACAAGTACGCCGTCGTCTGAGTTTAGCCGATAAAGACCTTGACGAATTGGTCGGAAGACGTTCGCGTGCAATTTACAAAAACCTAAAAGACGTCGCCATAGTCGAAGGCAATTACGATATCGCAATAGATTCTTCGGAAGAATCCTGATATACGCTTTTGTCGACAGCCGTTTTATAGTAGTTTTTTATCTAAATAGTTTTTATCTAAATAGTTGTTTTTTAACTTTATAGTTTTTTAACTTAAATGTGAAATTTCCCGTTTTTATAGTTTTTAACTTAATAGCGGAATGCGTCATTTTTGTAATTTTTTATCTTAATAGCCGGATTTATCATTTTTTGCATCGACTTTTTTCATCACCTATCTTTTTTTAACAAAAACACCTCGGCGTTTGCCGAGGTGTTTTTGCCTGTCTATAAAGGTTAATAATATAAACCGAAATAACAATCGGAATAAAAACAAAAAGTAAAAATTAAAAAGCAGAGAGTAAAAACGAAAACAAATAAAGTATAAAAAAAGTCGAAAAGCAGTTTAAAAAACGACTAAAAAGTCTAAAATAAAATTTGAGTGTAGTGTTTAAAAACCGAAGATAAGCGGGTTACGCATAAAACCAAAAAACAAGGTCAAACGGGTTAGGAGTAAAACCAAAAATTTAGCTTAACTAATTGAGTGCAAAAACCGAATAAAACCTAAAACAGAGTCTGAACGATTTGAGGGCAAACTCCAAACAGGGCATAAGATAAAGCCAAAGCGAGAAAGCAAAAAAATCTAAAACCAAGGTTAAGCTTACAATCTAAAATTTAGCCTAAACGAGCTAAACGTAAAATAAGACAAAGTCCGAAAAAGCCTAAATGGCGGATAACGGGCTTATAGGCTCGGTTTTGCGGTATCTATGGCTATTCTGTTTTTCGTCATTTTAAAGGTTAATTCGACTAAAATTATCATTATCGCAAAAAACACGAGTAAATAAATAGGCAAAATGCCGTAGCCGAATAGGTTTCCCAAAACCCCGAAAAGGTAAGGCATAAAAGTGTTCCCTATATAGGCAGCCGCCATTTGAATACCTATAATCGCGCCCGAATTTTCGGCGCCGAAGTTTTGCGGTGTCGAATGAATAATGCAGGGGTAAATAGGCGCACAACCGAAACCTATGGTTACGAAAGCGCAAATGGCGACGATTTCGGATTGTAAGGGGAGCATCAACGCGATTACGCCCGAGGTAAGAATTATAGTTCCGAGGATAATCATTTTTCTGTCGCCGAGTTTGTCTGTTATAAACCCGGAAGCAAATCTGCCGACGGTGATGCCTATATAAAAAAGGGATGCGAGCGTCGCCGATTTTTCCGCGGATAAACCTTTTACGACGACGAAATAGGTGCTTGCCCACTGCATGGTCGTGGATTCCGCCGAAGAATAGGCGAAAAAGCCGATAAGAAGAATGGGTACGCACTTGATTTTAAGGGCGTCAAAAAGCCCCGTGCTTTTTTGGTCGGATATTTCGACGGGTTTGTTTACCTTCCAAACGGGAAGGGTTGCCGTCAACAAAATCGCTATCGCAAGTTGTAAAAAGGCAACGATTCTATAACCGTCGTTCCATTTAAGGTTTGTAAGCGCATAGCCCATGATGAAGGGGCTTACTATGGTGCCTACGCCCCAAAAACAGTGCAACCAACTTATATGTTTTGCATTGTAATGGAGGGCGACGTAATTGTTGAGGGCGGCGTCGATGGCACCCGCTCCCAGCCCGTAAGGTATGGCAAACAGGACGAGCATCCAAAATTGATTTGAAAACGAAAAGCCGAAAAGGGCGATAACCGTCAAAAAAACGCTCGAAACGGTGACTATTCTCGTTCCGAGTTTTTTTGTGAGTTTATCCGACATAAGACTTGCAATTACCGTTCCGCCTGATATTATCATGTAAATTATGCCCATGTAATAGGTGGGAACGTTTAATTCCGTTCTCATTACCGGCCACCCCGAACCGAGCAAGGAATCGGGAAGCCCCAAACTTATAAATGCAAGATAAATAAGCGCAAGCAAAAAACCGTACATATAAACCTACGAATTTAAATTATATTGCAGATTATATCATGAAGATAAAATATTGGCAACGATTTACCGTTATTTATCTTGTGAAAAATCGTAACGATTAAAGGCTAAAAAAATAAAAACCCGCCTATAAGTCCGTTAACGCCCTTTTTTACATAATTTAGCGTTAAAAATAAAGTTGAGGTAATACCTTTTTAAAAGCAATGTGATATTCTTTTTGTACCAATAAAACATGCGATACAAAACATATTTCGTATCGGCAAAAGGAGTGATATTATGAAGTACAAAAAATGGCTTGATGAATGGTTCTTAAACTACGTGGAACCTTGCATGAAAGGAAAAACGCGCGACTGTTACGCCGAAGTTATCGAGAACAGAATAAAAAAAGAATTCGGCGAGTACGAGATAGACGACATTTCTCCGATTGTAATTCAGCACTATGTTACCAAACTTTTAAAAAACGGCAACTTAATAACGGGCGACGCCCTGTCCGCAAACACCGTAAACGAAATTATTACGGTTTTGCAAAGTTCTTTGAAAGCGGCTTTTTCAATGGGTGCGGCAAGTAAGTACGTAGGCGACAAAATAAGAAGACCTAAAATCAAGGAAAAAACGGTTACCTGCTTTTCGAAAGACGAGCAACGAGCAATAGAAAAAGCAGTGCTTTCGAGCAAAAACACTAAATATACGGGCATTTTCTTATGCCTCTATACGGGGCTTAGGATAGGCGAACTTTTAGCTCTTACGTGGGATGACGTAGACTTGGTCGACGCAACCGTTACGGTAAAAAAAACGTTTCGGAATCGCTACGGCAAATGCAACGTTAAAAATGACGAAAAGCGTGTTATCGACGAACCGAAGTCGATTTCCTCAAAAAGGGTAATTCCCCTCGGCGAAAAGACAGTCAATTTATTGATAAAGGTAAAGGCAAAAAGAAAAACCGAGTTCGTCGTCGAGTGTCGGGGAGGGGCACCGACGGTAAGGGGGTATCAAAAAATATTCGAAGCCTTACTTAAAAAACTCAATATCGAAAGAAAGGGTTTTCATTCCCTCCGTCATACCTTCGCCACGCGTGCCATCGAATGCGGTATGGACGTAAAAACCTTGTCCGAAATTTTAGGGCATAAAAACGCCTCGATTACTCTTGCACGCTACACCCACTCGCTTGTCGAGCATAAGCGAGAAATGATCAATAAGTTGGACGGGCTTTACGACTCAGTCGAAGAATAATAAACGTTGCAATGCTTTTTAGCGTAAAAAGTATAAGCCGTGTAATAACGGAATTTATGCTTTAAGCGAAAAGAAGAAGCCGAGTATAAAAGGTATGCACGTTTTTAAGCGGAAAGGTTGGCAAAAGCCGAGTAATTTTTAATTTTGCTCGTTAAAGCGGTCAAAACGAGAAGCCTAATATAAAAGACGCTAAACGTATTTATCGAGCCACGGTTAAATAGGCAAAAAGCTAAATGTGTTTATGCCCGCATAAATACAACGATATGCAACGTAAAAGCAAGCAATTTTTTTATTTTGCTTGCTTTTTAAAATTGCGATAACGGGCTTATAGCCCTACTTTTTTTAAAATATAAAAGAGAAAATCGTCCGAAACGGTAATCTTTCGTCACGTTGCGAGAAGATAGAAGGGGAAAAATTGCGTCTTGGGACGCATGAATTGCAAATTTTCGTTTGCGTGAATTGTTGCTAACGCAACGTGAATTGACATATGGTCATGAGAGTTCATGAGAGTTCGCGAGCGGTCGTGAGTCGAAAAGTTATTCGCCGTAGACCAAGGAGAAGACTTTTAAGGATTCCAAAGGGTTTCCGTTAAAGTCGAACATTGCCTGGTTGTCGACTGCCGAACCGCCGTAGTATTTAGCGTCGGCATCGTATTCTTTTGCGTAAGAAGTCGCCCAACCCGAGCCGAAGCCTTCCCAAATACTTAAATTTTGACTATAATTTTTACCGCCGACGGGAATCCAGGCTCCCTCCCAATAGCAAACGCCGATGCCGTTTTTTATTTTACCGACTGCGTTTATAACTTCCCGAACAGAGTTTGCCTGTCCTTGAACGGTGAATGGGTAGGGGCTGTAAACGGTCGTTTCGTCGCTTATCGTATTGGTATAAAAATCGCCGTCGTTTTCGGTGTAGCAATACGACGTTTCGGCAACCATTACTTTTTTAGAGTATTTTGTCGCGATGCCGTTTAAAACAGAAGTAAGATTATCCGTCGTTCCGTGCCAATAGGGGTAATAAGAAGTTGCAAAAACGTCGTAATTTACGCCGTTTTTATTTAATTCGTCGGCGTAATAACTTAAAAGCCCTTGCTTTTCGGGGTTTGTAAAGTGCAAAACGGTGCTTGCGTCGGGGTAAATTTCGTTTACGGCGGATATTCCGCTTTTGAAAAGGGAACAAACGTTTTTAAAATCGCTTTCGCCCGCCATGGCACCGTTCGTTTCGTTGCCTATCTGTACGAGGCTTATTTTTATCCCCGAACCGTTGAGTTTCAAAAGGCAATTTTTCGTGTAGTCGTATAGTGCGGTCGATTTTTCTTCGAGAGTAAACGATTGCCAATCCTTCGGCGCACGTTGCTTTTTCGGGTCTGCCCAAAAGTCGGAATAATGAAAATCCACCATTAAGTTCATGCCGTAAGCGTTTGCACGTTTACCTATTTCCAAGCAAGAATTTATATCGCAGTTTCCTCCGCCGTAGCCGTTTCCGTTTGAGTCGTAAGGATTATTCCACACCCGCACTCGAATGGTGTTTATTCCGCTTTCCGCCAAAATTTTAAAAACGTCGGTTTGATTGTTTTCGTAATCGTAAAACTTTACACCGCTTTTTTCAAGAGATAAAATACTCGATACGTCCATTCCGAAAATAAAATCGTCGCTGAGAGAGGCAATCTTTTCCACCGTGATTTCATTTGATTTAAGCCCTTTTAATCCCTTTACCGCAAACGGCTTTATCGGCGAAAAGTCGTTTTTATTGCAACCGAAAAAGGTAAAAAGCGGGGCGACGATGCAAAGTATCAACGCAAAAACCAATTTTTTTAAAATCTTCATAATTCCACCAAATCATATAAACCGTTTTATAAACGGTTTTTATAACTACATTTTAACACAAAAACGCCTTTCCGTCAAAGATTTTGCGAAAAAGTTATATAAAAGGTCGCTTTCGTTGACCTCGCCACGATAAACGGGTATAATAATATCGTTATAAAATCATCGTCGCCGAATTTTCGGCAACAAGGAGAATACATGAATCGTTATCTCGATATTTCAAAGGACGTAAAAAACGCATTGGATAAAGGACTTCCCGTCGTAGCGTTAGAGTCGACTATAATTTCCCACGGTATGCCTTATCCCGACAACGTTAAAACCGCTATTTCGGTAGAAGAGGCAATAAGAAAAGAGGGAGCCGTTCCCGCAACCATAGCAATTATCGGCGGACGGTTGAAAGTCGGCTTAACCGAGGAAGAAATCGAATACTTCGGTAAAAAAGGCACGGCTATAACCAAAGCCTCCCGTCGCGATTTAGCCCCGATAGTCGCTAAAAAACTCGACGGGGCGACAACGGTTACCACTACCATGATGATAGCAAATATGGCGGGTATCAAAATTTTTGCAACGGGCGGTATAGGAGGTGTTCACAGAGGGGCTGAAACCACCATGGATATTTCCGCCGACCTTGAAGAACTTGCAAACACGCCCGTAACCGTCGTTTGTGCGGGCGCAAAGTCTATACTCGATTTAGGTTTGACTTTAGAGTACCTCGAAACCAAGGGTGTGCCGGTCATCGGCTATAAAACGGAGTTTTTACCGGCGTTTTATACCGAAAAAAGCAAATTTAAAGTGGATTATTCGGTAAATAACGAAGAGGAACTTGCGTCGCTTATTTCGGCGCACGACGACCTCGGGTTAAAGGGCGGTATGCTTGTTACCAATCCAATTCCGCACGAGTTTTCCATGGACGAAGATTACATCGATTCGGCAATAAACAAAGCCCTCGAAAAGGCAGAGGAACTCGGCGTTAAGGGAAAAGAAACGACACCGTTTTTACTTAAAGAAGTAAAAGACATTACGGGAGGGGACAGCCTCAAAGCCAACGTTCAACTCGTTTTGAATAACGCCCGTCTTGCCGCAAGAGTTGCCGTTTTGCTTGAAAAATACAAGAGGCAATAATTTAAAGTACGGCGGAGAATTTTGTAGCCGGTAGCAGTTAGCCGTCAGCGGATAGCGGGCAGTGGTTAGCCGTTAGCAGGTAGCGGGTAGCGGATAGACTATAAAAAAACGGCGGGGATGTCGCCGAAAAAACAGATATATGTATTGAAGATATATTTAATTACATCGACGTAAAAGTAGCGTAACGGGCTTATAGCCGCATATTTTAATTTTAAACATAAAAAAACGACGCCGAAAACAGCGTCGTTTTTTTGCTATTTTTAGTTTGCTATTTTTAGTTTTTCTATTTTTGGTTTTGTTAAGAGTTATTTTTGCAGGCGTCTAAAAAAGCAAGAAAAATATCGTTTTGTTTTTTGTCGTCGTCGCACAAAAGTTCGGGGTGATATTTTATCCCCATATAAAATCTTTTATTTTGAGCCTCAATAACTTCGACTTGACCGTCCGACGACAGGGCAACTACATTTAAGCAATCGGGAATTTTATCCCCGATATAAAGGTGGATGCTGTTTATCATGAATTCTTTTTCCTTTACGACGGAATAGAATTTGGAGTTTTCGTCGATAACTTTTAAACCGTGTACGTATTTTTCAAAAGGTTTTTCGTGGGTTGAATCGGTTAGTCTTCTCGTCGTACCGCCGAGTGCTCTTATTATGGTATTATAGCCGGCGCAAATTCCCAAAAGGGGAATATCGTTATCGAAACAATATTTTGCGGTAAATTCTTCGTAGTAACAGGAATTCACTCCGCCCTGTAAAATTATGCCGTCGCACATTTTTAAAAATTTAACGAAGCGTTGTTGCTCCTCTTCGCTCATTTTTCTTTCGTCGTGTTCGTCTTTTTCTTGAAAATAAACGGTGTCGGACTGCGGTAAAATACCTAAAACGTCTGCCCCGTTTTTCACAAGGCAATATCTCAAATTATTGCTTACTCTCATCCAACTCCAACCGTAAACGGGATCTTGGTTGTAGTATTTCGTTACAATTCCGATGGTAGGTCTCATTTGTCCTCACTAATAAAAATCGGTCGCAAACGGGCTTATAGCCCGACTTTTTTCAAATTATTTGTTTAAATAAACCATTAAAACGGCGATATCGGCAGGGTTTACGCCGGAAATTCTTCCCGCCTGACCGAGATTTGTCGGGCGAATTTTAGAAAGTTTTTCTCTTGCTTCCAGCCTAAGCCCCTCTAATTTTTCGTAATCGATGTCGGGTGGCAGGCGTTTTTCTTCAAGCCTTTTTGCCCTTTCGATTTCGTTTAAACCGCGTTCGAGGTACCCCTCGTATTTAGCGTCGGTTTCCATTCTCTCTTTTAGGTCGAAAGGAAGATCTTTAAAAACGCCGAATTTTTCAACGATATCGTTAAGGGGAATGCCTCTTTTTACCATTGCTTCGTAAGAAATACCGCCGTTTAATTCTCCGCCGTAACTTTCTACGAATTCTTTAACCTCTTTAGGTGAGCGGTTTAGTTTAAATTCCTTTTCCGCTTCCGAAAGCGTCTTGTTTTTTTCGATAAAAACTTTGTAGCGGTAATCGTCCACGAGCCCTACCTTTCTTCCGATTTCGGTAAGTCTGGCGTCGGCGTTGTCTTGGCGCAAAAAGATGCGATATTCCGCCCGTGAAGTCATCATTCTATAAGGTTCGTCGGTGCCTTTCGTTACGAGGTCGTCTATCAAAACGCCTATGTATGCCTGGTCTCTTCTTAACACGAGAGGCTCTTTATTCTCTAAGTAAAGGGCGGCGTTGATTCCTGCTATAAGCCCTTGTGCGGCGGCTTCTTCGTAACCGCTCGTGCCGTTTATCTGACCCGCCGTAAATAGGCCTTTGACTTTTTTGAACATAAGGGCGGGCGTTAAATCAAGACTGTCTATCGAGTCGTACTCTATGGCGTAGGCGTAGCGTACTATTTCGCAATGTTCCAAGCCTTTAACTGACCTATACATGGCTTTTTGCACGTCGTGCGGAAGGGAAGAGGACATGCCTTGAATATAAACTTCGTTAGTGTCCGCGCCTTCGGGTTCTATAAAAATCTGATGGCGCGTTTTATCTTTAAAACGGTAAACTTTGGTTTCTATGGACGGGCAATATCTCGGGCCCGCGGATTTTATCATTCCGTTAAACAGCGGTGAACGGTCGAGATTGTCCCTGATGATTTTATGGGTTTCCTCGTTGGTGTAAGTAAGATAGCACGGAGTTTGTTTTTCGGGAACTTGAGGAGATAAAAAGGAGAACGGGTAAACGTCGGTTTCGCCGTCCTGCCTTTCCAAAACGGAATAATCTATAGTTCTTCCGTCGACTCTTGCGGGGGTTCCCGTTTTAAAACGGCGCACCGAAAAGCCTAATTTTATAAGACTGTCCGTCAAACCGTTACTTGCTTCGAAGCCCGAAGGTCCCGAATATTTAAACCATTCGCCTGCAATTACTCGAGATTTTAAATATACGCCCGTGCAAAGGACGACGGTTTTTGCGTACAAAACGCTTCCGTAAGCCGTTTTTACACCGCAAACTTCACCGTTTTTAGTCAATATTTCCACGGCTTCGCAAGATAAGATGCGTAAATTTTCGGTGTTTTCCAAAACGCTTTTTACGTATCTGTGGTAATAGTTTTTATCCGATTGTGCGCGCAAACTCTGTACGGCTGCGCCCTTTCCTCGGTTGAGCATTTTTATTTGCAACATGGTTTTATCGGCGGCAATGCCCATAAATCCGCCGAGTGCGTCGATTTCTCTTACTAAATGCCCCTTTGCCGTACCACCGATGGACGGGTTGCAAGCCATAAACGCGATGTTATCGGGATTTAGCGTTAAAAGGGCTGTTTTGTGACCTTTTTTGGCAAGGGCGAGGGAGGCTTCGACTCCCGCATGCCCCGCGCCGACGACTATGGCGTCAAAGGTATCTTCTACAAATAAAGTATTCATTGTTTTTTTAAGCATGCAAATTCGCCGTGGAAAACGGCGAATTAAATTAAGGTATTGAGTTTATTGTTTCAGTATCAAATTTTTAAGGTCGCTGACTTCGGTTGCTATTCTCGGATTGGTTTTTATAAGCCCCGCAATTTTGTCGCGAGTGTATATAACGGTCGTATGATCCTTTCCGCCCATTGCCTGACCTACCGACACGAGGGGAATATCCAAAAGTTCGGTTATAAGGTAGGTGCAAATTTGCCTCGGTTCCACGAGTTCTTTATTCTTCTTTTTGCCGAGTAAGTCTTGCTTGGAAATTTTATAAAAGTTGCAAACGGTGTTTATTACCGCCGTCGGCGTCAAACTGTCCTCGTGGCTTTCGTTGTTTTTGGAAAGGGACAAAGCCTCCCTCGCAAGATTTATGTTGATATCCGTTTCCATCAAACTTGCCGCAAAAATAACTTTGTTTAAAAGCCCTTCCAAAGACCGCACGTCGTCGTCGCCGTTTTCGGCGATAAAGGTTGCCACGTCCGTTTGAATCATGCACTTTTTCTCTGCGGCTTTTTGTTGAATAATTGCGATTTTGGTTTCGAGATCGGGCGGTAAAACCTGCGCAAGCAGTCCGCACTGAAAACGGGTAACCAATCTTTCTTCCAAAAGTTCGATTTCTTTAGGTTCGCAATCGGCGGACAAAATAATTTGTTTGTTTCTGCCGTAAAGATCGTTAAAGGTGTGAAAAAATTCTTCCTGCGTCGATTGTTTTTTGGCTAAAAATTGCACGTCGTCGATAATCAAAACGTCGACGTTTCTATACTTGGAACGGAATTCCTCTCCGCCCGTACCCGAATAGGCTTTGCCTTGGCGAATGGTGTTGATAAGATCGTTGGTGAATTTCTCGCAAGTGCAATACAAAACGTGAAGTTCGGGCTTGTCTTTTGCAAGTTTGTTTGCAATGGCGTGCATTATGTGGGTTTTGCCGAGCCCCGTATGCCCGTAAATGAACAAAGGGTTGTAACTGTTCCCGGGGTCGTCGGCAACGGCTTTTGCCGCAGCGTACAAATAGCGGTTGGAACTTCCCACCACAAAGGAATCGAAAGTGTATTTCGGATCGATGGGGGAAGATATGGAATCGGGCTCTTTTGAGGAAGCAAACATAGGATCGCTATCGCTTCCGACGTAAATTTGAAAATCGGTAAGCCCCGTTCCCGCAGTCTTCATGGCTTCGATTATTTTGTCCGAAAGCCTCGACGCCTGCTTTGCGTAAAGTTGGGTATCGGTATGCAAAATTAAAGTGCTACCCAATAGATCTACGGGTTTTAAACTGTTTATAAACGTCGTAAAAGATATTCTCGAAACGGTTTTTTCAAGTTCTTCGGTCGTTTTTTTCCAAAGGATTTCGTAATTTTCCATAAGGTCTTCCTTGTAAGCGATTTGCCCGCAGTCTTAAACTTTACGTTAGCGACGGCAAAAAATTTAACGATTATTTTCGTTAACGGCTAACCCCGTTCGTTTTTTGTCGTCTAAAGTCGCGTTTTCGTTGACATAAACGCGGATAATTTATATAATTTAATTAACGATCGGTTAAAGCTTTCGGCAGGGGTGCCGACTGTGTATTACTTATTGTATTATAAACGGCAAAAAAAAGCAAGGTTTTTTACCTCGTAGCGGTATGAAATGTTCGTAAAAAAATTAACGCTTAAAAGTTTTAGAAATTACGAGAACGAAACTTTTGAGTTTAAAGAAGGTTTAAATTTAATAGTAGGGCGTAACGCACAGGGAAAAACCAACGCCGTCGAAGCCGTTTTTTTACTCGCGACGGGGTATTCTCCCAAGGTTAAGCGCGACAAACAGGTTATACGCTACGGCGATAAATCGGCTACGATTTCCGCCTTAGCCCACACCGATTTCGGCGATATAGATTCCCGTATAGATTATTTTTCCGACGCCAATAAAAAGATTACGGTGAACGGACAGGACACGAAAAAGGTTTCCGATCTTTTAGGCAATATATTTGCCGTATTTTTCAACCCCGGTGAGTTAAAACTTATACAGGAAGCCCCCGAAGACAGAAGAAGATTTTTGGATATATCCATTTCGCAGATGAACAAGCGGTATTATTCCGATTTGTCCGTTTATAAAAAAATACTGACGCAACGCAACAATTTACTGAAAGAACACGACAAAGAGTTGATTTACGACACTTTGCCCGTTTGGGACGAGCAGTTTTCGGCTTACGCCGCCGAGATAATAGAGATAAGAAAAAATTACGTCGAAAAACTTGCCCCATACGCTTTTAAAGCCCATTACGACATAACCGACGGAAAAGAGGCGTTAAGCGTTTCCCTCGTCGGCAATTACCCCGATACCAAGGAGGAAATCAGAGAAAATATTTTAACGGCGTTAAAACTCAACCTCGAAAAAGATATTATTCTCGGTTGCACTTCGGTAGGTCCGCACAGGGACGATTTAAAAATCACGGTAAATAAAGAAGACGTTAAAAATTACGGCTCGCAAGGTCAGCAAAGGACGGCTGCGCTTTCTTTAAAAATAGCCGAACTCAACGTTTACAAAGAAAGATTCGGCGAATACCCCGTGCTTATTTTGGACGACGCGATGAGCGAACTCGATACCATGCGTCAACAAAAATTACTTGCTTCGACAGAGGGCATTCAAACGATAATTACTTGCACCGACGCCACGGAAAAGTGCTTTGAAGGAAGAGATTGCAAAATTTTCAGAATAGAAGGTGGAAAAATTGTCTGACCAAAGATTTTCGAGAGAAGACAGACTTATAGGACAAGAAAACAGACTGAAATTAAAGTCTAAAACGGTAGCCGTTTTCGGACTCGGAGGCGTGGGGTCTTATTGCGTTGAGGCTTTGGCGCGCGGAGGAGTGGGTAAACTCGTTATAGTCGACGGCGATAACGTCGATATAACGAATATAAACAGACAACTTTACGCACTGTCGTCAACCGTCGGAATGGCTAAAACGGAAGTGGCGTATTCGAGAATAAAAGATATAAACCCCGAAGCCGAAGTCTTAAAAAAACAGATTTTTTTCAATGCCGAAACGAAAGGTGAATTCGACTTTTCAAGTTACGATTATATAGTCGATTGCATAGATACGGTTACCTCGAAACTTTTGCTGGTTGAATGTGCAAAGTCCGCCTATAAGCCCGTTATCTCGTGTTTAGGGGCGGGAAACAAACTAAACCCGACGGGTTTTAAGGTTGCCGATATTTATAAAACGAGCATTTGCCCTTTGGCAAAGGTCATGCGCAGAGAATTAAAAAAAAGAAATATCGACGGTCTGAAAGTCGTATATACCGAAGAGATGCCGATAACGCCGTGCGGTGAAGACAAAAGGACGCCGGCAAGCATATCTTTCGTTCCGCCCGTTGCGGGATTGGTCATTGCGGGCGAAGTAATAAAAGATTTAATAGGATGGAATAAACAATGAGTGATTTTAAACCGAAAAAGTCGTTTCAAACCAAAAAGGGTGCCGAAAACGAGCAGGAAATTTTTTTGGCGGAAGAAAATCCTCGTCTTGACGAAGAATTGCCCATAGCGACGATTTTTCCGCCGAGCGAACTCGTGGCGATAGTCAAACCCAAGAAAATGAAAAGCCCGTACGTCGAAACGTTTTTACTCTTTTTGTGTGCGATTATCACGGTAGGGTCTGACGCCTTTATTTTCAGTTCTTCGCTGTTCGGCAATATGATTGCCAAATTAAACACGACTTTTATAACCGTAATCGCCGTAATTTGCATGATAGCGCAACTCGTGCCCTGCGTTTTTTGGGGATTGTGCGTTTACAAAAAATCGATAAGGCTCGGCAATTATTCGGTTATTTTGACAAACGATAAAATCATTGCGTGCGGAAAGGCAAACGATACCGAATGTAAAAGCATACGGCTTGAAGACATCGTCGACATTACCCAAAAAGGTTCTACCGTAAAAGTGGTCGGAATCAACGACAAAATCACGGTAAGCCTTAATAAACCCGACGAATTCGTTGATTTGGTAAAACGCCTCTACGAGGAATTGTAAAGCATCTACGAGAAATCGTAAATTATAAACACAAAGAATTATCGAGCATAAACACAAAGAATTATCGAGCATAAACACAAAGAATATTAGCGAGGAAACGATATGGTAATATTTATCAAATTGGTTTTAATCTTTTTCATCGGCGCAATGTGCGGATGGGTTATGGAATTGTTTTTCAGAAGATTCGCTCATAAAAAATGGGTAAATCCGGGGTTTTTGGCAGGTCCGTGGCTTCCTTTGTACGGTTTCGGACTGTTGGGGCTTTACGGAATGTCTGTTATAGACCTTTCGTTTATAGGCGACGTCGTTTGGGAAAAGGTCGTTCTTATTGCGGGCATAACCGTCGTAATGACCCTTCTCGAATACGTTACGGGGCTTATTTTTATTAAAGGGCTTAAAGTTAAATTGTGGGATTATTCCGACAGATGGGGTAACATTCAAGGAATAATTTGTCCTCTGTTTACCCTTATTTGGGGCGTAATCGGCGCACTTTATAATCTTCTTTTGCACGAGCATATTTGTACCGCGGTAAATTATCTTTCGGTACATATCGAGTATTCGTATATTCTCGGCATTCTTTCCGGCATATTTATTATGGATAACGTATACTCCTTCAAAATCGTCGCAAGAATCAAAAAATGGGCAACCGAGCACGATATCGTCGTCAGATACGAACAACTTCGTCTTAACATAAAACAACGCGCCGAAAGGGCGAAACAAAAGAACGATTTTATTTTCTCGCTCAACGGACCTAAGGGCGTTATAGAAGAACTTAACAAGTATCTTGCCGAACAAGGTAAAAAATTTACCGAAGAAAGAAACCGTAAAATCGAAAAGAATAAAACAAACGACGATAAAAATATCGAATAGAAAAACGTCAAGCAAACTAAATACGCCGAACGAGCGGTGAATTTAACTCGTTAGGGGAAGTTTTCCCTATTAAAAAAATCCTCGAAATTTACCTTTCGAGGATTTTTTCAAGGCTTTTTTCGGTTTTGGTATTGACAACATTTATTTGTCGGTGTATTATATAATCAAAGAATATTTTTTTACCGATGAAAAAACAAACGATATACGAAAGCGGAAGAATTAGCGATGTACGAAAGAGAAGAAAATTTTATTATGTCGGCGATTAAAAAACTGCCGATTATATGTTCTTTTTTGTTATGCCTTTGTTGCTTTTTTGCAACGAGGCATTTTGTCGTTATGGCGGATAACGGGCTTATAGACGGACTTTTAGATGAAAATCAAGAGCGTTGCGCAATACTGAACGGCGAATATTACACATTAACCGAGGCACTTACAAAATCCAAAGAAGGTGACACGGTCGAGTTTTACGGAAGGGTTATAGAGGAAGACTTAACCGTTTTTAAAGGCGTAACTCTTCACGTTGTTAAGGCGGACGAAAATTTTTCTTTACATATACAAGATGGCGTTACCCTTACCGTAAACGGAAAACTTATATTGGGCAGTTTGAGCGATTCGTGTACCGATACCGTTTTTGAGGAAAACACCGTAACGCCTTCGGTGCGTTGCGACGGTACGATTATCGT
Source organism: Parasutterella excrementihominis (assembly GCA_963650915.1). Taxonomy (GTDB): domain Bacteria; phylum Bacillota; class Clostridia; order Christensenellales; family Borkfalkiaceae; genus UBA4636. The sequence goes on from CAVJMJ010000004.1 coordinate 72,630, forward strand.
GTACGGCGAAGCCGAAGTTTACTTAGGAGTAACGGGCGACGGCGAATTTAAAGTTTACGGCAGATTAACTGAACCGTTTGATTTTCTCGACTATACCGACGAAAATTCTTTCATCGGCAACGAGCATTCTTTTTTGGCAATAAAAACAAAACGGACTTTTTTTGAAAGCGGGGTTTATATAGGAAAACTTTTAAAAAGCGATAATAGCCTTTGCGTCGTCGGCGTAGACGGAATTATCAGACAAAAAAGCGGAAGCGTGGAATTTAACTATAACGGCAGTAAAAACATAGGTCAGTCCGTCGGCTCGAGAAACCTCGGCAACGTCGGAAAAACGCAAATAAAATTTTCGGGCGAAAGCGTTATAAACTCTACCGAACTTTATCGATTGACCAAAAACCGCACGATTTCCCTTCCTTATAATTACGATTTGGTTTTTTGTAAAGAAAGTAAAATCGTCGTCGAAGAACAAACGGAACTTAAAGTTTTGTCGGGTGCCGAAGTCGTCGTCACGGACGGTGCGACTTTAAACATATTAGGCGGTTTACTCGTTTACGGCGGACTTGTCGTACCGACGGAGGGCATAACCTATCCGTCGGCGCAAATTTTGCACGATTACGGGTATGGCAAGATAGGCGTTTTTAAGGTGAACGGCAAACTAAACATAGACGGTTTGTTTGCGGGGCTTGTTCAAACGGATAACTATAACGGCGTAATAACTATCGGTAAATCTTCGCGTTTACAAAAAACCGTTTCCGAAAATTACGGGGTCGGAACAAAAAAACATTCGGTTGATTTTACCCTTAAAGCAACGGCAAAAAGCATATACGGTTTTTGTGAACTTACCACCGATAAAATTTATAAAAGTTACGCTATAAGCCCGTTTACGCTTAATTTTACCATTTTTGACAAAATCGATGACGGCGAAATCGTTACCGATTACAAATTGTATCTTTATGAAAAGATATGCGGAATTTTTACCGAGGTCGTAGAAAATAAAGCCCGTTGCCGTTTGCCTTTTTATATAGGCGAAAAAGTAAAACACGTTGAAGTAACCGTACAAAAAGAAAAATATTTTACCGACGACAACGGGGAATTTGTCGCAAACGTTTATGTCGGAGATAAATTTGACGATGATTTTTCGATAGAGTATTCTTGCCCGTTTATAGAAAAGACTTTTTACGCCGATTTTTCGGTCGATGAAAAAGTAAACGTTGATTGCGTTTTTAAAAGCGTTAAACTAAAAGATGACAACGATTACGTAATTTATTACGACAAACCCCTTCAAAAATTTTATGCCGAAGTCCTGTTTTACGGAGGAAAGACCGTAACAGCGGAGGTTGTTATGGATTCCCGATCGTCCGAGAACTACTCCGAAACAGTATACTTTTCTTACGTCGATTACGAAATCAATGAAAGTCTTTTTGCGACCGTTTACTATTACAAAAAAGACCTTGACGATTATAAAACCGCGTTTAACGTGCTTATAGGCGGAGATTTGCTAAGCGAAAACGTTATTCGTCTGTATCGAGAATATAAAGACAAAACGATAAATCGGTCGATGGAAGAACTGAATTTTTTGTCGCAAGCGTTAAGCGGATATATCGATTATTCTTATTATACCGACATTATAACGGGCAAAATAACTTACGGCGAAAAATCGACTACGGCAACTCTCCTATCTATTGACGGCAGAGAGGAAGAGCGTACCGTTCTTTTAAGCGATTACCGCTACGAAAACGGTAAAATCTCTGTAACGGCAAAAACGGACGAGCAATTTTACGGCATAAGTTATACTTTGCAAAAAGAAATCGACAACGTTTTAAAAAGCAAAATCACCTATTTTATAAACGACAAAACTTCAAAATACCTCGACGATTTATTGCCCCTCGACGGAAAAATCAAACAAGGCGAACTGCTGTTAGGGGATGTCGAGACCGACGTAATATCGTTATACACCAATGCAACAAAACAGTCTAAAAAGGGATATTACTATATAACGGGTAGGTGTTTAAGCCCCTTTTACGAGGTGAAATTTTTTAACGCAACGTACACTATTGCTTCGCAAAAAGTTAAAGTTTCCGTGCTTGATGCAAATATTGCGTTTGATCGTCAAAAGTCCGTTATAGTTAAATATACCGAAGATTATATCGGCGCGGTAAAAGGTTTTACCGTTTATAGCGGTGATAAAAAAGTGGCGATAATCGACCTATACGCCGACTTATCGCAAGTTTTGGATATTGGCGAGTATACAATCGAGCCGATAATAGACGAAAACTTTTCGCTAAGCGAAAAATGCTTTGCAAAACTCGTTATAACTCCTAAGGACGATGAATACCTCCTTTCTTTCGGCTTTACGCCGGGCACGGTAAAAGAATACGACGGAAGGGTTTTCGGGTTTTCGGTTAAGGCAATCGATAAAAAAACGGGTACGGTTTACGACGGCGAAATAGAAACGGTTATATTTAAAGACGGCATGTTGACGTCGGAAATTAAAGACAGCGGTTTTTACAAAATAACAGCGACTTTAGAGGGAAAAGAATTTTACGCCACCGTCACTATAAAACCGAAAGGGGTTACCGTGACCGTAAAAGATTTTTCATACTATTACGGCGATACTCCTTTTGTCGCCGAGTACACAACCTCTTGCGCCGTCCCCGAAAATTCGATAGTCTTTTCGGTTTACGGCGAAACCTTGACGGCAAAGATTACGGACGACAACTACGTTGTAGATAAGACGGAAGGAAAGGTAAAAAGACTTCCTCGTCCGATAACAGTGAAGGTATACGAAACCGAAAAGTATTACGGCGATAAAGACGAGCCGATAAATTGTGAAATAGTAAGAGGAAGCCTCGTAAACTTCGATGCTCTTTACGACGTCGTAAAAATTACGAGGGCATCGGGCGAAACCGTCGGCGACTACGAGATGTCCGCAAAATGTACGTTCGACTATTACGACGCCGAATTTATTCTTTCAAAATATCGTATACTTCCTCGCCCCGTTACCGTAACGTGTCACGACTTATATCTTACGTACGGCGAAGATATAAAACCTATGTTAAGCGTAACGGACGGAAAACTTGCTTTTGAAGACGATGTTTTCGACGTAGTAAAACTAACCGCCGTTTGCGGTAGCGTGGGCAGACGCGACTACGGGGCGCAATCGATTAACGAAAATTATTCGGTTACCGTAAAGCCCGCAACTATTACGGTGTTTCCTAAAAAAATCACCGTCGTTTTACTTGACGGCGAAAAGCGTTACGGGGACGGCGACGAGTACGAGTTTTACAGCGACGAAGATCTAAACGAACCGCTCGATAACTTGGTAAAAATAACGAGACAATCGGGCGAAAATGTCGGTGAATACCGAACGACCATTGAAAGGATAAATTTCAATTATTCGGTTCAAGCCGTTTACACGTGCGGAAGTCATTCGTCGTTTACGATTTACAAATCTAACGTTTCGATAATCGTAGGCGATGTTACGTTCGATTTTACGAAAAGTTATGAAGAAATTTCAAACGCTTTAAGTTACGAAATAACGAGCGGTAACGTGCTTGACGATTTTAGCCTTAATTATATTATCGAAAAGGAAGACTGTGTTGCTCCCGACGGGGTATTCGGAAAGCCGTCCTCCATCGGTCAATATTTAATATCCGCCGAAACAGACAATAAAAATTACGAAGTCGAGGTCACGAAAGGACTTTTGACTGTTACGAAAAGGCTTCTTCGTTTAAAAAATATCCAAGGGGAATACGTTTATTCGGGAAAGGAAATAAACGTTTTCGATAAAGATAAAAACGTTGACGGATTATTAGACTTCGACGCCGAATTTTTAATAACCGAGTATTTTACGGACGACGGTAAAAGCCTTTTAAATAACGGCGTTACGGACGCCGGGAAGTATTTTGTAACCGTTGAATTAATCGAAAACGACTATTACGAAATGCAAAGCAGCGAGTTTTCGGTAACCGTTCATAAAAAGGACGTTTCGGACAGTTTAAAGGTAAATTTAAGCCATCAATATTTTGCCGTAGTGGGCGATAACAGACCTATAGCCCTACTTTACGGCTATAACGCCGAAGTTGTCACCATAGTCGAATTTTCAGGCGAAGAAGTTTCCGTAATCGAAAAAGAGGGCGAGTATACTTTGTTTGCCTATGTAAACGATAAAAATCTGACGGGCAAAATCGGTACGACATTTAACGCTTATAAAAACGTCAAGAAAAAAATAGACGAAGTTTCCGCCCTTTTAACCGAGTGCAAAAACGACGAAAAATTAAATTCCGAAAATCTTTTGAAAATCAAGAAAATACTTTTGGAATTTTCCCGAACCGATGAAGCGCAAATCGAACAAAACTCGGGCTATAAGTCGATTATCGACGATTTTTGCGCCGAGTATAAAGCCTTTTACGAGAAAGAAAACGAAAAATTCATTAAAGCAAAATCCGTTTACGATAAAATATGCAAAAATCTCGCCGTTTCGGTGCTTGCGATGATAGTGTGCCTTGCCGTAAGGAGGTTTACGTTATGAGTAAAAAACTTTTAATAATTTTAATCTCCGTCGTTTTGTTCGTCGGCGGTGCGGTAACCCTTTCGGTAGTGTATTTTACAGGTTTTTATTACCAAGCAAAAAAGTCGTTAAAATGCTATTCTTACGCTAAAACGATAACTTCCGTGCTTTGTCAGACGAGCCAAGGCGTCGAAATTAACCGCATCGTTACCCGATACGAAAAAACCGAAAACGGTTACGACATAAAAGAAAAACAAGTTTTACTTTCGCCCGATCCGTTGTCCGAAGAAATATACACGGTAAAGGAAAAAACTTATGAGGCGGAAAATATCAATCCGATAGTTTTTAAAATGAAAGCCGTTTATTTTGAAAACGAGGAAGGAATAAGCGACGGTTTGTTTAAAGCCGACGTCAAAGAAAACAAAGTCGAAAAGTTCTTTTCGTTACAAAGTGGTGCCGAAAAGGTAAAACTCGTCGTTAATTATCAAGACGAAAAAGTCGATTTTTACGAAATAATTTATACGGTATCGGGCGACGAATTTACCCTTACCGTGACTTTCGACTATTAGCGTTACTTTGTGCCGTGTAAATTAGTGCAAAAAACAAACTATTAAAAAAACCGCTTTTGTAAATTAAAACAAAAAACGCTTTTATAAATTAACGTAAAGTAATAATTTTTAGTATAAAAAACGCCCTTGCGAATCGTCGCAAGGGCGTAAAAATTTAATTATAGTCGTTTAAAAAACAGCCGTCTTTCAAAAACTCGTCGTTTTGAAAACGAATTGTTTTAAAGACTTGTTACAAAAAACTTGACGTTTCAAAACTTGTTTTAAAAAACTCATAGTCTTAAAAACTTGACGTTTCAAAACTTGCCGTATTTTAAAAACGCATTGTCTTAAAAAGTTGTTTTTTAAAACTCATTATTCCGAAAACTCTTCTTGATCGGCAATTTCGTTTTCGGCTTTATCTTTGGCTTCCTCGTCGAGGATAACCACTTTTAATTCGCTTACCTTTCTTTGACTGCACCTTGTAACGACGATATGTAAATGTTCGAAATCGAACGAATCGTTACGCTTGGGCATATCTCCGAGTTTTTCGACGACCCAACCGCCGACGGTTTGAGAATCGTAATCGTCGTCTTCGGCTTCTATCGAGAAGAGTTCGAAAAAGTCACCGAGGTCTGCGTTTGCGTCCACTCTGTACGTGTCGTCGGAAATTTTTTCAAAGTATTCGACGACTTCGTCGTGTTCGTCCCAAATCTCGCCGACGAGTTCTTCCAAAACGTCTTCCAAGGTAACGATGCCGAGCGTTCCGCCGTATTCGTCGACGACGACCGCCATGTGTACCTTTGATTTTTGGAAGACCTTCAAAAGGGTGGAGATCTTCATGTGCTCGGTCGCGATGGCAACTTTTTTAATTATCGAAGTTATGTTTTTGTCTCCGCGGTCGAGGGAATTTAAAAAGTCTTTTTCGTGAACCATGCCGACGATGTGGTCGATACTGTCCGTATAGACGGGCAAGCGGGAATACCCGTTTTTAAGGAAGACTTCCTTAATCTTATCCATGCTCATATCGACGGGAATGGCGACTACGTTGACGCGCGGAACTAAAATTTCACCGACTTCGCAGTCGTGGAATTCTATGGCGTTTGAAATAAGCTCGGTTTCGCTTTTGTTTAAAGCGCCGTCCTCGCTTGCTTCTTCGACTATGTTAAGAATTTCCTCTTCGGTTACGCCTTCGGCTTTTTGCAATTTAAAGACTTTTACTATGAGTTTTTTAAGACCGGTAAAAATCATGCAAACGGGCCACAAAATAAACATCCAAAATTTGACGAATCCCGTAATGAATTCGGCAAAGCCCTCGGGCCTTTCTTTAGCCAAAGTTTTCGGCGTTATTTCGCCGAAAATCAGTATGACCGCCGTCAAAACGACGGTAGAAACGGTCGGAGCGGCTGCACTGTTGTGCATAATTTCCATAAATAGCAGTGCGCCGATAGTGGAAGCGGTAATGTTTACTATGTTGTTACCGATTAAAAGGGTGAACAAAAGTCTGTCGTAATCGTTTGAAAGTTTTAAGGCTTTTTCCGATCTCTTTTGTTGAGAAGGTGTGCGCTTATCGTCCTGCATTCTGGCTTTTAGCCTTGAACGATTAAGCGAGGTGAACGCTGTTTCGCTTGCCGAAAACATTGCGGAAAGCAATACAAGAACCACGAGTAATGGTATCCATACGGAAATCATACTGTCAGGCTCAGGGTCCGGATCGGGTTGCATAACTTGATTTAAAATACTCCTTATATAAGATATAGTTTGATAATTATAGCATACATTTTTACGAATGTAAAGAAGTACAAGGCATAATTATGCGTTTTTTACCGCAAAAGGTCAAAATAAGGTCGATATCGAGATATATTTGCCGATTTTTTACTTTTTTTATTTCGGCGTTAAGTTTTTACGAGGCATGGTAAACTCGAAAATGTGTACAAATTTGCCCATACCGTAAAAAAATCGATTTTGGCACAAAAATTTTACGAAAAGCCTTGAAAAATTCGTAAAAATTTGTTATCATATAAATGTATGTAAACTAATCGGGCAATCGCGGTATAACCTAAAAGGGTAACTTCGATTGCGTACGCGGTTTGCGGACGGCATCGTAAAAACGACGTTTTTACGGAGTTCCTTTAAGGAAGGTAAAGTATGATAGAGCAGGTTTTAGAAGAAATAAAACAAGCCGAAAATAAGGCTTCGGAAATCAAAAGCCAAGCCGACGATCTCGTTACGGAAATAGGCAAAAAAGCCGAGGAAAAGGTTTCCTCTGTCTTAGCGGATGCCGAAGATACCGTAAAAAGAGAAAAGGCACTCGGCAAGGTGCGCACGGCAAAAAGCGTCGAAAAACTTTACGACGAAATAATCGCGACGGCAAAAGCCGACGTGGAAACTTTATATAATTCAAAAACCGCCGACATAAACGAGTTGGCAGACGAAATGGTAGGGAAGGTCATAAATGGCAATTGCTAAAATGTCCGAAATGAAGCTTTTGGGCGTTAAGAGCGAAGAAGAAAAAATTCTTAGCGCGCTTCATAGGACGTGTTCAGTTCAAATTATATCGAACGATTCCCTCTCGGAAGAAAAAAAGACGGAAGGCGAGTTTGCCGAAAAATTCGACAAACTTCGTTTGGCGTGCGATTATTTATTTACAAACGTAAACCGCATCGCCAAAGAAGTTAAAGGCGTCGAACCTATAAAAGAAACCGTTTACGGCGTTACTTACGACGAGTTCGTTTCCGCCCTCGAAAAGGAAGAAACAATTCTCCCCGTTATAAAAAGGCTCAATAAAATAAGCGAGGACATAATTTCGGAAAAAGCCGAACTTGCAAAACTCAATAACGAAATGTCCGCCTATAAGCCGTTTATCGGGGTAAAACCGAAACTTTCGACCTTTACGGGTACCAACGAAACCAAGGTGTTTTTAGGAACGATAAAACCCTCCAACGCCCAAACTTTTTTGGAAACGGCTACCGATTGTCAGGCGTTTATAGAAAGTTCGGACGCAATGAGTGCGGTTTTGTCTGTGGTATGCCTTAAAAAGGATGAATCCTCCGTTCTCGGCACGTTAGGTTCTTTGGGCTTTTCGCGGTTTACCCAAACGGGTGATTTTACCGCAAAGGAAAAGTGTGAAGAGTTATCTAAAAAAATAAAAGTCGTAAACGATAATCTTAAAGTTCTTGACGACGCAATACTCGAAGAGAGGTCGCACTACAAGGATATGAAGATTTTGTCCGATAGATACGCTTTTGAACTTGAAAAGGAAAGGGACAAAGACGGTTTCGATACGACGGACGGTACTTTTTTGTTGAAAGCCTACGTTCCGACCGAGGCTACCGACAGGGTGGAAGAAGCCTTGAAGGGCGTAACGGATAAAGTGTTTACCGAGTTTAAGGTGATACCCAACGACGAATTTGCCCCCACTCTTATGAAAAACAAAAAGATAACGAGGCAGTTCGAATTCGTTACAAACCTTTATTCACCGCCGAAATACGGCACCATAGACCAGAACTTCGTTATGATGATTTTCTTCAGCGTGTTTATGGGCTTTATAATGGCGGATATGGGTTACGGCATACTGATGACGGTCGGGGGCTTGCTCTTTGCAAAAAAAATCGGCAGGGATACGGGTGTTACGAGGCTCAGTAACGTCATTGCCGTCGGCGGAATTTTCACCTTCGTTTTCGGCGTTTTGTTCGACAGCTTTTTCGGTTACGGATTGTTAAGACAGATAGGGCTTATAAGCGAGCCTTTAATGCCCGACGCCATAAACCACAAACTTAACGTTGCAGGTATTTCCGTTCCCACTCTTTTATTGTTAAGTTTGGGAATGGGCGTAATCCAGATAATAGCGAGTTTACTTTTAAAAGCGGCGAAAAGTTTTAGAGACGGAGAGTTTTTAGACGGGCTTTTCGACGGTGTCGTATGGGCGATATTCCTTGCGGGTTTTATGCTTCTCGTAATCGATTTGGCGGGAATAACCCAAGGGCTTACGAAAATAGCGGCGATAATTACGATATCGGCGGTTGCCGTAGGCGCTCTTACGGCGGGCAGACACGCAAAAGGGTTCGGGAAAATTTCTTCATCGTTCGTTGCCGTGTACGGGCTTATAAATTACATGTCGGATATTTTAAGTTACGCAAGACTTTACGGGTTGATGCTTTCGGGCGCGCAAATAGCACAGATAGTTACCAACTTGTCACTTCCGTTGTTTAACGGCGCAACCGCCGTCGCCGGCGTACTGATACTTATAATAGGTCATGCGTTTAACTTGGCAATGGGGCTTTTGGGCGCGTTTATACACGACGCAAGGCTTCAGTACATTGAGTTTTACGGAAGGTTTTACGAAGGCGAAGGCGAACTTTTCAGCCCCTTTGGCACGAAGTTCGAAAACGTTTATTTTGCAGACAAAACCGTTTAAAAGGGTTAATAAGTTACCGCAAAAAAAGCGGTTTAACTTTGCCGAAGACATTCGATTAAAAAGGATGTGTTTCGTGAAAATTATCATTTAACGGGCTTATAGCCCGACTTTACAAAAGCAAAACAAAATAAAACAAGGCTTATCGCCTAAACAAAAATAAAAAATTATGACGATTAAAATTTTTAATCGTTCGGAGGTAAATATTTATGAATGGTCAATCAATAGCTTTACTCGGCTTAGCGCTTTGCGTCATTTTCTGCGGTTCGGCAAGTTCCATAGCGTTATGGAAAACCGGTTCTGCGGCTTCCGGTGTTTTAGCCGAAGACGGAAAGAAGTTCAGTAAGGTACTCGTTTTGTCGGTTCTTCCCGCAACGCAGGGTATTTACGGCTTCGTTCTCGCAATTTTAAAAACCGGCGCGATTTCGGCAACGATGAGCGTAGAAGCGGGCTGGGCAATTTTCTTTGCCGTACTTCCTTTAACCACCGTAGGTTGTATTTCCGCTATATTCCAAGGTCTTACCTCGGTTGCCGGCATTATGGCTATTGCCAAAAACGAAAGTATTTCGGGTAAACTTATATTGTTCCCCGCAATGGTCGAAACTTACGCTATTTTGGCACTCGTTATTTCGATAATGCTTTAATTTATCATGGACGGAAAAGATAAAATAATAGAAAAGATTTTATCGGACGCCGACGCTTACCGCAATTCCGTTACCTCAAAGGCTAAAGAAGAAGCCGAAAAAGCCGTCTTTTCAGCCGAAGAAGAAAGGGCGCGGATAATTTCCGAAGCTTTGGATTCTATTAAAAAAGAGGAAGAAGAAACTTTAAAAAGGCGCAAAACCTTGGCTATGCTCGACGGTAAAAAGTTGTATTTATCGGGTAAGTCACAGGCGGTGGAAAAGGTCTTTTCTACTTGCTTATATAAACTTAATAACCTCGATAAATCGACCTATAAGTCGATTATTTGCCGTTTGATAAGAGAAAACGCAAAAGTCGGCGACACAATCGTTCTTGCCCGAAATTCGGTTTTGACGGCTTTGGATCTTTCAAGCACGGAAGAAGTTAAAAATCTCGATCTCAAAGTAAAAGAGGGCGGAAACTTTAACGGCGGTATAGTTATAGAAGGTAAAGTTGCCGACTTAAATTTGAGTTTCGAGGCAATAGTTTCGGATCTTAAAGAAAGGTACGAAACTTACGTTTCCGATAAACTTTTCGACTAACTTAATCATGCAAAAAGATATTTTGTTTATCGACGCGGCTTGCAAGTCTCGCGAAAAATTTCTTTTGGGCAGAGATAAGCTTTTAAGGATTGCCGAGCAGGATTCTTACGAAGAAGGAATTTCTCTTTTAAAGGAATACGGTTTCGGTAAATCGGCGGGTGATTGCCGTGATTTATATTCGCTTATCTACGCCGAAGAAGAAGACTTGATCGCGTTCGTCAAAGAATACGCGCCGAAGGGCGGTGTAAAATATTATTTTCTTTTGCCTTACGACTTTTTTAACGCAGAGGCACTTTTCAAGTGCAAAAAATTGGGGCTTAAAGAGGATAATCGTCTTACCCACGAAGGCGTGCTTACCGTAGACGAGGTAAGAAAAATCGTTGACGGTCAAAAATCCGAAATTTACGAAATAAACGACGCCGTAAGCGAGGCGGAAAAGTTGTTCGACGAAGAAACGCCTCCGACGGGCGCAATGGTCGACGCCGTGTTTATGCGTAAACTTTATTCCGCCACGTTAAGGCTCGTAAAAGATTCCGCAACCAAAAAACTCGTAAAAAAGGAAATAGACTTTAAAAATCTTTCCGCTCTTTTAAGATGCGAAACTCTCGAAGAATATTCGGCTATAAAGCTATACGGCGGAAGCATTTCAAAGGAAACGGAAAAGATTGTTTTGTCAAAAGACAAAGCGAAAATAGAGCAAGCCTTTAAAAACACTGAATTATACGGCATCGTTCAAAAAGCCGTAAACGAAATGGGCAGTCCTTTGATAAATTACGAAAGGGAAACGGACGGTTATCCCGTATCGAAGTTGAGAGAAACGAGGTTTTTTAACCGCGGAAAGGAACCCTATTTGCTTTACGTGTCTTACAGAAAGGCGGATATTAAAAACGTAAGGCTCGTTTTGCTCGGCATAAAAGCCGGTAAAGACAAAACGATTATAAAAAACAAACTTCGCGAAAGTTACTCTTAAAGCGAAAGTTAGGCTTAAATATAATAAAGTACAGACTGAATTTTTCTTGAAAGGACGATTTTATGACAGGAAAAATGGCAATTATCGGTAACGGCGACAACATAATCGCTTTTAAAGCAGGCGGTGTCGACGCTTTTACCGTCGAAAATGCGGAAAAGGCACGCGAAACCCTTAGAACCTTAGCAAAGGACTACGCCGTTATTTTTATAACGGATAGTTTTTGTCGGGAACTTTCGGCGTACCTCAAACGCTTTAACGAAACCGCTTATCCTATAATCGTACCCGTTCCCGACGGGGAGGGCGATTACGGAATGGAATTATTGCGCTCGGCGATGGAAAGCGCGTTGGGCGTCGACATATTATTCGGAAGAGAGGAAAAGTAATGCAAGAAGGCAGAATTGTAAAAGTTGCGGGTCCGTTAATCGTTGCCGAAAACATGGCGGACAGCAAAATGTTCGACGTCGTAAGAGTAGGCGAATTAGGGCTTATCGGCGAAATAATAGAACTTCGCGGGGACAAGGCGTCAATCGAGGTTTACGAAGAAACCGCCGGCTTGGGCGTGGGCGACAAAGTCGTATCGACGGGAGATCCCTTGTCGGTCGAATTGGCACCCGGTCTTATAGAAGGCATTTTCGACGGAATACAAAGACCTCTAAACAAACTCGTCGAAAAATACGGCGACAGAATTTCGAGGGGCATCGTAATCAACAACATCGATCACGATAAAAAGTGGGAGTTTAATCCTACCATGGCGGTCGGAAGCAAAGTCCAAACGGGCGACGAATTGGGCTTCGTTCAGGAGACCACCGTCGTTCGCCATTCCGTAATGGTTCCCGAAGGCGTTGTCGGCACTCTTAAATCGATAAAAAGCGGAAGTTTTACCGTACTTGAACCTATAGCCGTCGTTGCGACTAATAACGGCGACGTGGAAGTTCCCATGCTCAGAAAATGGCCGGTAAGACGTGCAAGAAAATATAAAGAAAAACTTTCCCCCGATAAACCCATGGTTACGGGGCAAAGGGTTATAGACATGCTTTTCCCCATTGCAAAAGGTGGTTGCGCAGCCGTTCCCGGTCCCTTCGGAAGCGGTAAAACGGTAGTTCAACACCAACTTGCAAAGTGGGCGGACGCCGAAATTATAGTTTACGTAGGTTGCGGAGAGCGCGGAAACGAAATGACGGACGTTTTAAACGAGTTTCCCGAACTTAAAGATCCGAAATCGGGCGAACCTTTAATGAAACGTACCGTGCTTATCGCAAACACTTCGGACATGCCCGTTGCCGCGCGTGAAGCCTCTATTTATACGGGTATCACGATTGCCGAATATTTCAGAGATATGGGTTATTCGGTGGCAATCATGGCGGACTCGACTTCCCGTTGGGCGGAAGCACTTCGCGAAATCAGCGGTCGTCTTGAAGAAATGCCCGGTGACGAAGGGTACCCCGCATACCTGTCGTCGAGACTTGCGGAGTTTTACGAAAGAGCGGGTATAGTAAAAGTTTTGGGAAGCCAAGACAAAATCGGCTCGGTAACGGCTATCGGCGCGGTATCCCCTCCGGGGGGCGATTTGTCCGAACCCGTTTCTCAAGCAACTCTTCGTATAGTCAAAGTCTTCTGGGGACTTTCGTCGTCGCTTGCTTACAAGCGTCACTTCCCCGCTATCGATTGGTTGGTAAGTTATTCCCTTTACGCCGACAAAATGGCGGACTGGTATAAGGAAAACGTTGCAAACGATTTTCCGGAACTAAGAACCTTCACCATGAAGATTTTGCAAGAAGAAGCATCCCTCGAAGAAATAGTAAGGCTCGTCGGTATGGATTCTCTTTCCTATCGCGACCGTATCACCATGGAAACGGCTAAGATGATAAGGGAAGACTATTTGCATCAAAACGCCTTCCACGAAACGGATACTTACACCACGCTTACCAAGCAATATAAAATGATAAAACTCATCAACGCCTTTTACGTTTACGCAAACCGCGCCGTTGAAGAGTATGCCGAACTCGACGAAATTTTAAGCGTTCCCGCCGTCGAAAAGATAGGCAGGGCGAAATACGTCGAAGAACAAGAGGTTGCGTCTTTAGACGAAACGCTTACAGAACTTATATCCGAACTGAAAGCGGTTGCACGCGGAGGTAGGGAAGATGTATAAAGAGTATAAAACAATAAAAGAAGTCGTAGGTCCTTTAATGCTCGTAGAGGGCGTGGAAGGCGTTAAGTACAACGAACTCGTCGAAATAACTCAGTTAAACGGCGAAGTCCGTATGGGTAAGGTTTTGGAAGTCAAAGACGACAAAGCCGTCGTTCAACTTTTCGAATCGGCTAACGGCTTGCAAATTTCCACTTCCAAAGCAAGGTTTTTGGGCAGAAGTCAGACACTCGGCGTTTCCGAAGACATGCTCGGCAGAGTTTTCGACGGCATGGGCAATCCCCGTGACGGCGGTGCGCCGATTATTCCCAAAAAGAGAATGGACATAAACGGCGAGCCTATTAACCCCGCCGCACGCGACTATCCCAACGAGTTTATTCAAACGGGCGTTTCCGCAATCGACGGACTTAATACCCTCGTAAGAGGTCAAAAACTCCCCGTGTTTTCGATGAGCGGTCTTAACCACGCCGAACTTGCCGCGCAAATCGCACGTCAGGCAAAGGTAAGATCGGGCGAAAAGTTTGCGGTAGTTTTTGCCGCCGTCGGTATTACTTTCGAGGAAGCCGAATACTTCATAGACGATTTTCGTCGTACGGGGGCAATAGAAAGGACGGTACTGTTTACCAACCTTGCAAACGACCCTGCGGTCGAACGTATAGCGACACCGCGTATGGCACTTACATGCGCAGAATATCTTGCATTCGATCTCGGCATGCACGTTTTGGTTATCATAACGGACATCACCAACTACGCAGAAGCCTTGCGTGAGGTTTCGGCGGCAAGGAAAGAAGTTCCCGGTCGTAGAGGATACCCGGGGTACTTATATACCGACCTTGCGACGCTATACGAACGTGCGGGAAGAATTAAAGGCAAAAAAGGTTCCATAACTCAAATACCTATTTTGACCATGCCCGAAGACGACAAAACCCACCCCATACCCGACTTAACGGGATATATTACCGAAGGGCAGATTATTTTGTCGAGAGAATTGTATAAACGCGGAATCAATCCGCCGATAGATGTTTTGCCTTCCCTTTCTCGTCTTAAAGACAAGGGTATAGGCGAAGGAAAAACGAGGGAAGACCACGCCGATACCATGAACCAACTCTTCTCGGCTTACGCAAAGGGCAAGGAAAGTAAAGAACTTGCCGCAATTTTGGGCGACGCCGCATTGACGCCTACCGACAGATTGTACGCGGAATTTGCCGAAAAGTTTGAAAAAGAATACGTTTCGCAAGGGACTACTACCGATAGACCGATAGAAGAAACCCTCGACATCGGTTGGAAGCTTTTAAAAATTCTACCCAAGTCGGAACTTAAACGTATTAAAGAAAAGTACATCGAAAAGTATCTTAAAGACTGATTTTTTGGTTTGCGCTTAAAGGCGTTTATACCGAAAAGTCGGGCTATAAGCCCGTTATCACCGCTTTTTTAGTAAGCATATTTTCGTTTAGAAGGTAAAAATGGCAAGATTAAACGTTAACCCCACCCGTATGGAGCTTAAAAAACTCAAACAAAGGCTAAGTACGGCAAAACGGGGACACAAACTTTTAAAGGATAAGTCGGACGAAATGATTCGTCGCTTTTCCGTTATAATAAAAGAAAACAAGCGTTTACGCGAACAGGCTAACGCTCTTTTGGCGGACGCTTTGAAAGAGTTTTCTTCCGCACGCGCCGTAATGGGCGAGGCGGAAACGGAAAACGCTTTCAGCATGCCTTCGACTTCTCTTACCCTCGAAACGGACACCGAAAGCATAATGAATGTTATCGTGCCCAAAATAAAAGTTTCCGAAACCAAGCGCGGAGGTATGCCCTATTCTTACGCCATGATAACGAGCGAAGCGGATTATTCGGTTAAAAAAATCACCGAAGCGATTACCGTTTTGGCTGAACTTGCCGCGGTGGAAAAAAAGACGCAGATGCTTGCCGAAGAAATCGTAAGAAACAAACGCAGGGTAAACGCATTGGAATACGTAATGATTCCTCAACTCGAGGAAACCATTAAATACATTACGGCAAAACTCGGCGAAAACGAAAGAGGTTCTTTGACGAGACTTATGAAGGTCAAGAGCATGATTAACGAGAGGCAATAAATTCATGGAGCATTTAAAAGCTTTTTACGACAGTTTTTATTCGGTTTACGAATACATCATCAAATACACTATAATCGCTATCGAAATGATAAGCGCGGGCATAATTTGTTTTACCATAGTAAAGTCGCTCGTAAGACTTTGTCAACACAAAGAAAACGTAGGGCTCGAAGTTTCCGAAGGCATCGCACTTGCCCTTGAATTTAAACTCGGAAGCGAGGTTTTAAGAACTCTTATAGTTCGTGCAATGGACGAACTTTTAATTTTAGGCAGTATCATAGTTTTAATGGCTGCGCTTTCCGTCTTTATACAGTGGGAAATCAAAAACCTGCTTAAAAACAAAACACCCACTGCTTTGAAAGAGCCGTCAGCCGAAAAAACGAAACAAAACGTAGAAAGCCGATAAAAAAACGAGCGGGTAAATATAACGAAAAAAACGGTAAATTTAACCAAGACCATACGATTAAATTTACAATAAAACCGAAGAAAAAATTCTCGTCCAATAAAACAAAAAACAAAAACGCTCGTGCGGAATTTATTCCTTACACGAGCGTTTTTTATATAAAAGTCGGGCTATAAGCCGATTAACGCATTGTTTTATGCGTTTTTCGGTCGTTTATTTTTGCATTTTTCAGTCAATTTTCGTATCTAAAGACGGTTCTGTTTCCCGTTTTAAAAAACCTATCAAAAAAGGAATGCTTATTATACCCGCTATAACGTCCGAGATGCCTTGAGAGGCTTGCACGCCGAAAAGCCCGAAACAAGAAGTCAAAACGATTAAAACGGGAACGAATACAAGCCCTGATCTTAAAAGAGCGAGTAAAGACGCTATGTTTGACTTTCTGATGCTTTGGAACAACATATTCGCCGTTGTCGACGACGGCAAAAACAGTAAGCCCAAAGAGGCAAAACGTAGTGCGGTGGAGCCGATTTCCACGACTTCGGGCGTTTTTTGGAAAATGCTTATGACCTGAGGTGCCAATATCAACCCGACGAGGGAAAACGCCCCGACGAGCAAGGTGGAGAAAATCCAGGTAAATGTCATGCCTTGCTTTACGCGATTTATTTTACCGGCACTGTAATTAAAGGATGCAACCGGTTGTAGACCCTGCCCGATGCCGATTCCGACAGCTAAAACGAAAGAGGTGTAGCGGTTTACTATGCTTACGGCGGCGATTGCACTGTCGCCGAAAGGCTTCGTCACGTTGTTTAAAACGCCGTTTGAAACAGATGCAAGTCCTTGCCGTATAAGGGAGGGCAATCCGCCCCTAAATATGTTCAAAAGAACTATTTTGTTAAATTTTACCGCTTTTAGCTTAATCGAGCCTTGGGCTTTTTTGATATACAAAACGAGGAGTATGGTAAAACTTACGACTTGCGAAACGGCGGTGGAAAGCCCCGCCCCGTAAATGCCGGTGTTCAACTTTACTACCAAAATATAGTCGCCTAAAATATTCAAGATACCGCCGAAGGTTAAACCTATCATGGAGAAAAAGGCGATTCCTTCATACCGTAAATTGTTGTTTAATATAAGCGAACAAATCATAAACGGGCAAGACAAAAGTACCCAAAACCCGTAATCTTCGGCGTGCGGAAGAATGGTTTCCGTGCTTCCCAAAAGGCGCATAAACGGCGTTAAAAATATAAGACCGAAAATCGTCAGTATAAGACCTAATAAAAACCCCGAAAAGAATGCAGTTGATACGTAAGTCGTGGCGGTATCGGTGTCTTTTTCGGCAAGGGCTTTGGCACAATAGGTTCCCGAACCGTGCCCGAGCATGAAAGCAATCGCCTGTATTATCGCCTGAAGGGTAAACAGTACCCCCGTCGCAGCCTGCGCGCTTTCGCCTATCGTTCCGACGAAATATGTATCCGCTAAATTATAAATGTTTGTTATAAGCATGGATATCGTCGTGGGCAGTCCGAGCCTTAAAATAAGCTTATAGACGGGCGTTTCCGTCATTTTTTTATAATAGTTATCAATATTTGCCATCATAAATAGTTTAATCTTAATTTCAAAAAAAGGCAACGCTTTTTTACCGCCGACGACGTAAAAGGTCGTAAAACTTACAACCAAAAAAAACGCATGCGACGAACACACGTTAAATTTCGTTGCCACGGCTGTATGTTTTTTTAATAGATAGTACTATTTTATGTATGCAAAAACAGTTTTTTGTTACCGAGTTACAATAGGATTGAAGAGGGATATCTAAGGTCGTTTATGAAAGGACTTTGCAAAGCGTAATAATAGTAAAAGCGAAAACTTTTGAAGACACCGCCGACGTCAGAGTAAACGGCGGTGTCGTCGGTGACCGAAAACAATAAGAAATATAATACGCAACCGAAACGACAGGAATAAAAGACGCCGACGGCGGTAATTACCCTATTAACGTCGTTTTTTAGGCGAAAGGAGTTTTTTAACTGGCGGTTTCCGTTTGTTGACGGTCGTTCGGCAATGCCTTAGTGTATTTTTTAATTGTTAAAGCGGCGTAAATTGCAACCAAAAACTCCGTAATCGGCATGGCAAGCCAAATAGCGTCGGCACTTAAGGCGGGAAGAACCATGATAAGAATACCGCTTACTATAAGTCCGCGTGCAACCGATACGACGAACGCCGCCTTGGGTTTTATTATCGCTTGAAAATAGTAGGTCGAAAAAATATTAAAAGGCAACAGTAAAAATGACAGTGAGTATTTTCTGACAATACCCGGTGCCATTTCCAAAATTTCCGTTGTCGGTGCCATAAAAATATGAATGTAAACGTTGGGAAGAGATAGGCTAAGTACCGTCCAGAAAACGCCGAAAAACGCCGTCGTCAAAAGGGATAAGCGAAGGGTTTCCTTTATCCTTTCGCCCTTTTTTGCACCGAAGTTTTGGGAAACGATGGGTTGTGACGCCTGACCGACGCTGTATGCGCAACACTGTACGAAGGTACTGACTTGAATGATAGGTCCGTAAATAGCCAAAGCGTTCGCACCGAGATATTTCATGATTTGACGGTTAAAAAGCACCGTCAAAATGCCCATTGCCACGTCGATAAAGAAGGTTGAAAATCCCGTAACGGTGATTTCTTTAAGTTTGCGCATGAGTTTTTCGGGTTTGGCGAGGCGGAGGGTGTTTTTGCGACCGATAAAATGCGTAAGCATGACTAAAAAAGAAATACCCGAACCGATTGCTGTTGCAAGCCCCGCACCGTAGATGCCCTTATTGCAGGTAAATACGAAAAAATAATCGCCGAAAACATTGAAAATACCGCCCGATAATACGCCGAGCGTCGCAAGCCCGGGATTATTGTCGTTTCTTAAAAACGCCGCTAACATTTGATTGAAAAGAAAAAGCGGAAAAACGTATTTTATGGGGCGTATATATTCTTGCGACAGTGTGAGTAGGGATTCGTCCGCACCGAAGAAGGTGAGAATAGGACGCTCGAAACACAAAATCGTTATCCAAGCTAAAACGGATAACGCTATCGAACCTATAACCGCCGCCGTGAAATATTGGTTTTCGCTTCCGTCCTTTATTTCACTTCCGCGTTTCGTACCGAAAATAACGCTTCCGCCGATGCCCATAAGCAGTCCCAAACTGTATATAATATTCCACACCGGGGCGACTACCGCCAGTGCCGCCGTTCCCTTTGGACCGTGGTACTGTCCGACCATTGCAGTGTCTACGATTGAATAAACCGACGTAATCATCGCGCTTCCGAAAGCCGCAGACAGGTATTTGAAATACATCGGTTTGATTTTGCCGTTTATTAAATCCATTTCTAATTCCTCCATTGGTTATTTTAGCCAAACTAACAAAAAAAGCCGAACAAGAAACAGACGTTTCAGTCTGTCTCTTGTCCGGCTGTCGTTTCCTTGAACAACTCGCCCTCCGAGCGAACAACGGGCATTATATCATGCTTATATTGAAAGGTCAAGCGATTTTCAATAAAAAATCGATATTTTTTTAATTTAAACGGGTAATTTAGGCGATAACGAACGGTGGTTTTCGGGGAAGAAATGGCGTCGGAACTTTTTCTATGGCGGTGGTTGACAAAGGGGATAAAACAAAGTATAATTAAAATAGGCTGAAATCGTATGCATTTGAAAGTTAACGGCAAAAACCGCTTACGGACGAAGGCAACGAAACATTTACATAAAGGTGAAAATCATGACTGAAAAGGAAAAAATTGCCTACGCAAAGACTTTTATAGACAAACTCGCAAACGGTATAAATCCGCTTAACGATGCCCCCGTTTCCGAATTCGACGTCGTAAACAACGTTAGAATATCGAGATGTTTATTTTTCGTTTCGGATATATTGCGTCGGGTAATAGACGAGGAAGACACCGTTTCTTCCAAAAAGGAGAAGAAAAAGGACTTTTACATACCTGACGAAAAACTAAATAACTTTGCCTATTCCGCCTACCCGATAAGCGTAAGCGACATTGCTAAAAGGCTAAACGAACTTATAGATCCCGACACAATGAAAAAAATTACCTATAAACCCATCGTCGAGTGGCTTATAGGCGTCGGGGTCCTCGAGGAAAGCATCGTAAACGAAAAATCGGTTAAAACGCCGACTGAAAAAGGGCTTAACCTCGGAATTTCCGTTGAAAACAGAATAGGTTACACCGGAGAATACCGTGCCGTAGTGTATAACATGACCGCTCAGGAATTCATCGTCGATAATCTTTCAGCCATATTAAACTTTAAGGCGTCCGACTGAAAACAAAATTCCGTTAAGGATTATAAAAAATCAATTAATTTTATCGGAACGCTTGCAAGTAAAAAAAACTCGAGGTTATGTAGCCTCGAGCCTTTTTTTATGCAAACGGCAAAACGGTTTTATCTCATCGAATAGTTCGGAATATAAAAAATCAAGTACATTGATTATTTTTAATAGTATTATCTATACTATCGGAAATAATCTATACTATCGGAAATAATCTATACTATCGGAAATATAGACTGTCGAGAATATAGACTGTCGAGAATATAGACTGTCGGGAATATGGACTGTCAAGAATATAGACTGTCGAAAAACTCATTTCGCAATTTTGGAAAAATTTTAATTTTGCGAAACAAGCCACCTCGCTATATCGACGATTTTTACGCCTTCGATTTGACTTTCAGGGTGTTTTGTGCGTGTTTCAACGTTATTACGCCTATTATGCCAATTGTGCCGATTATGCTAATTGCACCAATTATGCCGATTATGCCAATTACGCATAAAGGGAAATCATTCCCTTTACGAAAATTTCGATACCGATGGCGATTAAAATGATACCGCCGAACAGAGTGGCTTTTTTATTGACCGCGTCACCGAATTTTTTGCCGATATAAAAACCGACGAGGGAAAGCGTATACGTGGTTACGCCTATAATAAGAACGGCGACGAGGGCGACTATAAAATCGTACTCGGCAATGGTAAACCCTACCGACAAAGCGTCGATAGACGTTGCTACGCCTTGAACGAGTATTGCGCCGAAAGTAAGTGCGGGCTTTTCATCCGTTTCTTTGTTTTTTATCCCGTCGTAAATCATTTTTCCGCCGATATACCCGAGTAAAACGAGGGCTATCCAAGGAATAAAATGCTCGAAAATTTTAAAGTAGGTAATAATCGTATGCACGAGTACCCAACCCAAAAGGGGCATTATTGCCTGAAAAGCACCGAAAACCGCTGCCGGTACGGTTACCCTTCCGAATTTAGCCTTCGGCTCGTTCATGCCGTTTGCAACGCACACGCAAAAAGCGTCAACGCTCAAACCTACGCCCAACAAAAGACAGTTTAAAAAGAAATCGAAAGTCCACATAAAACCACACTTTATAACTTTTAATTATATGAAAAAGATTGTATCGAATTTAGAAAAATATTATATAAAATTACAACGGAAAAGGTAATTTGGAATTTTGAAAAAGGTAATTTTGAATTTTTGAAGGGAAAACGTTTCGTATAATTTAACGGAAACGATTATACAAAATCTTGAAAAAACCTTTTTGACAGAGAATTTTTTTGAATCGGGATTATCTTAAAGAGAAAGTCCTCTCTAAGAAGAAATATTTTTATATTGGCATTGTCTTAAAGACGGAATTTTTTTGAATAGGAATTGTTTTAAAGAGAGAATCCTCTTGAACGGTAATCGTCTTAAAAAGGGATTTTTTAAAGAAGGATAATCTCATAAAAATTTATATAAAAAAGTCGGATACGTTGCTATATCCGACCAAAAATTTATATTTTTTTGACGCACGTATAGCTTAAAATATTAAGGCATACGTGAGTCTCGCATATTAAAACAAGCCAGCCTAAAAGGCAATATGTTGACTTGTTACGATAGGTTAAAACCTATACCGTTTGCTACTCCCCCACGGGATAGGTGTATTAAAACATTTTTGTAATAATTTGTCAAGTAAAAAACGAGCCTTTTAAAAAATAACGCCTGTTTTATAATTCGACCATTTGAATACAGTCACTTATATTTGTTAAAAAAGTCCGTCTATAAGCCCGTTATCGGCTGTTTTTGGATTAAAATAAGCCTGTTTGATTTTCAAAAGCAAACAGACTTATTATAAATAAGATTAAATTTAATCGACTAATTTTATTTTGAAAAATAACGATGTACAATTTAAAAGTCAAAAAATTGCAAACCAAAAAGCGATGAAATGCAACCTTAAAGCCATAAAATTACAAACTAAAAAGGAATAACTCAATGAAAATATCGAAAGTTAGTCAATGAAGAGGTTGAGAGTTGCTCGAATAAGTTTCCGAAAATTGCTCAATAAAAATGTCGAAAATTGCTCGGTTAAAGCACCGAAAATTGCTCAATGAAACGGTTGAGAGTTGCTCGATTAAAATGCAATGTCATAACCCAAAAGACATAACCCCAAAGGCACAAACCAAAGTCATAACCCAAAAGGTTTAGCCAAAAACATAACCTAAAAGACACAAACCCAAAAGCACAAACCAAAAGGCTTAGAGCAAAAATGCACAATCAAAAAAGGTTTAGCCCAAAAGGTAACAGAAAAGCAATTTAATGCTATTATACACTCCGTCGATATGGCTTCTTTCGTAGCCGTGGCTTGCGTAAACTCCGGCACCTACGAGTCCGTGTTTAACGTCGGCACCCGCGCCGAGCGTCGTTTCGACATCCGAACCGTAATGGGGGTATACGTCGACTGCGTAATCGGCGCCCGATTTTTTGCCCGCTTCGATGAGTTTCCCTACCAGTTCGTAAGAATACGGACCGTGTGAATCTTTTGCACATACGGAAACCTGTTTTTCGGTACAGGTTAAGCCGTCGCCGACGCAACCCATATCCACGCTTACGGCTTCCTTTACTCCGACGGGAAAAGAGCCTGCTCCGCCGTGACCGACTTCTTCGTAAACGGTTACGTGAATATAAGTTTTACGGGGAAGAGAAACTTTTTCGTCTTTGATATATTTTGCAAGACCGAGTAAAATACCTACCGAAAGTTTATCGTCTAAAAAACGGCTTTTAATATAACCGCTTTTCGTAACGCGGGTTCTCGGCTCGAAACAAACGATATCTCCGACTTCTACGCCGAGGGCTGTCGTATCGGCTTTACTTTTTACGTCTTCGTCCAAAACGACTTCGGTGGTGTCAAATGAGCGTTTAACGTCGTTGTAATTCCCGTTTACGTGGATTGAAGGGTTTACGAGTTGAAGGGTGCCTTCGATGACTTTGCCACCTCTCGTATAAACGCGGACGTTTTCCGCCTCGCCGTTGTTTGCGTTCATTCCGCCGAGGTTTGTAAGCCTCAGTCTGCCGTTTGATTTCACTTCGGCGACCATTGCGCCCAAAGTATCGGTATGGGCTTCGAGTAAAACCCCGTTATTTGCGTCACTGCCGCCGAGGTCTATCATAACGCCTCCTTTAACGGTATAGTTTGCGTTATAACCTAAATTTTCAAAAGCGTCTTTTACCCACTTTGCGGCGTTTGAGGTAAAGCCCGTCGGACTGTCTATATTAAGTAATTCCACCGCTTTTTCGGTGGCGTATTTTGCGTATTCGTAATTTATCACGGGGGTACTCCTTTTTTGCTTCGTTTAACGAATTATATATCCATTATATATCCCCGCCGTAAAAAAGAAAAGTAAAACGCCCGCTTTTTGGAAAAACCTTTTCTTTTTAGGCAAAACTTTCTTGTTTTAGTTCAAAGTACCGTTTTCAAGAAAAAAAGCGGGTAAAAAGGTTTGCTTTTTAAAAACGAAATACCTCGAAGATTAAAAAATGAAACAAATTTCAAATTTTATCTAAAAAATGTGTTGCCAAAGCCGAAAAGTGTGCTACAATATTCTTAAACATAAAAGGCTAACGGCAACCGCCGTTAAAATAGGTGATATTATGAACAAAAAAGAACTTGAAAAAACCCAAAAAGAATTACTTTACGATCGCGTAAGTCTGTCTTCCAAGCAACGCACCGACGAATTGGACGCTTATGCCAAAGACTACAAAAACTTTCTCGATAACTCCAAAACCGAACGTGAAGCGGTAAAACAAGCCGTTAAACTTTTGGAAGAAAAAGGTTATAAATCTTTCTCTTTCGGCGACGAACTTAAAAAGGGCGGAAAGTATTATCTCAATAACAGATTCAAATCGATTTGCGCTTTCAGAATAGGCGAAAACGTCGAGGACGGCGTTAAACTCGTGGGTGCGCACATCGACTCGCCGAGGCTTGACATCAAGCAGAACCCCCTTTACCAAAAAGACGACATGGCGTATCTTAAAACCCATTACTACGGCGGTATAAGAAAGTATCAATGGACAACCATTCCCTTGGCTCTTCACGGCGTAGTGGTAAAAGCCGACGGCACGAGCGTCGAAGTAAAAATAGGCGACGACGAAGCAGACCCTATTTTCTGCATTACGGACTTACTTCCTCACCTTGCGCAAGATCAGTCGCAAAAATCCCTCGCAACCGCATTTACGGGGGAAGGGCTTAACGTTTTGATGGGTGCGGACAGTCTGTCCGAAGACGCCGAAAACGGCATCAAATTAAACGTAATCAAACTTTTGAACGAAAAATACGGCATTACCGAAACAGACTTTTTATCGGCGGAACTTTGCGCCGTTCCCGCCCAAAAGTCGAGGGATTTAGGTCTTGACAGGTCGATGATATCGGGTTACGGTCACGACGACAGAGTTTGCGCTTACCCCGCACTTACCGCCTTTTTGGCAACGGAACAGTCGACGGATACCTGCATGTGCCTTTTAGCCGATAAAGAGGAAACGGGCAGTGACGGCGTAACAGGTTCGCAATGTTCTATTTTGTACGACCTTATAGACGAAATTTCGGCATACTTTAACGCCAATAAAAATAAAGTAAGAATGAATTCCGTCTGTCTTTCCGCAGACGTTACCGCTGCTTTCGATCCTTTATATCCCGACGTTTACGAAAAGAACAACGCAACCTACATAAACGGCGGTGTCGCACTTTGCAAGTTTACAGGTTCCCGCGGGAAGGGCGGTACGAGCGACGCTTCTTGCGAACTCGTCGGCAGAATAAGAAAACTTTTCGACGATAACGGCGTTACTTGGCAACTCGGCGAACTCGGTAAGGTCGATCAAGGCGGCGGCGGAACGATTGCAAAATACGTTGCAAACCACAACATCGACACCATCGATATAGGCGTACCCGTGCTTTCGATGCACGCCCCTATGGAAGTTATTTCCAAAAAAGACCTTTACGAAACTTATAAAGCCTTTAAGTGCTTCTATTTAAGTAAATAAGCACGGGGCTATAAAGCAAATAAAATTTTTGACCTATAGCCATAGTTTATCGGCTTGTAAATATGCCGTTAATCGGCTTATAGGTCAACTTTTTTATAAATAAGGCAAATAATTCAGTCTTGCGATCGTGCCGTTTTTTAAAAGGCACGGCACTGAGAAAAACTAAAATATCGGTGACGCTTTTTTGTAAGGATATTTTCGACAAGGCGCAAACCTTTACAAAAGGCAGGCTTTTCGCCTTAACATAAAGTAGGGGTTGAAAATGACTATAAAAGGTCGTTTTCGTATAAAATATTTTTATCGCTTGACAAACGGGTTTTAAAGTGATAATATTCATAGCATAAACGGCGGTTATATAACGACGTTAACTAAAAGGTTTTGCTCGAGGCCTTTATAAAAACGAGTAAATATATTAAGCGAGGAATTATATATGACTAAAGAATCGGTTGAAATGTATTTAATGACGCATAACGAGTATTTTCCCTCCGATAAAATTCCGTTTTTAAGGGAAAGACTTTTGGAACTCGATGAGGATAAAAGTAGATATTTGCTTTGCGTAGAACTCCAAAAACCCACTACGAATTTGTTATTTTCGATTTTCTTCGGATCGCTCGGTGTCGACAGATTTATAATAGGGGACGTAGGTTTAGGCGTTTTAAAACTACTGACCGCCGGATGTTGCGGTATAATGTGGTTTATCGATTTGTTCCTTATAATGGACAAGACGAAAGAAAAAAACTTCGATAAAGTTTGGAAGACTATTGCAAACCAAGTTTAAAAAGTTTCTGATTGCAAACCTTACCCTTGTTTGTTTAACGGCGACATATTATTTTTTGTTGTCCGTCTTAAAAATAACCTGTCCTTTTGCAGCGATTTTTGAAATTCCTTGTCCTACTTGCGGAATGACGCACGCAATAATTTTCCTTTTTAAATGCGGAATCAAAGGATATTTAACCTACAACGCCTTTGCCCTGCCTTTCGCAATTGCGGTTTTGGCAGAAGTAAACCGATTTATGTTTAAAAAGCCGATTTACGTCGACGTTTACGCCATAACCGTTGCCGTTTTGAACTTCGTTTACTACCTACTGGTTAACTTTATATAGTCTGAAACCATCGTTTTTACGAAAAGTTTTCGTGCGTGGTTTTTTGCGTTTTTCGGTAGCGTATAAGTCGAAGTTTTAAGGTAACAGTCGGCTTGTTTAAACGCTTTCAAGATAAAAAGATAGTTAAATTAAATAAAAGATAGTTAAATTAAATAATTAAAGGGGCTTATGCCGTCGCTAAAAGCGACGGCATAAGCC
>CAVJMJ010000005.1:0-19099 GCA_963650915.1 Parasutterella excrementihominis
CAAAAAAGCCCGAAAATCAGGCATTTTCGTCTGTATCTTCGGGTTTCTTTTTGTCATCATCTGTCCTGCCTACGATGAGCATCGCGTCACCGAAGGAAAAGAAACGATACTCCTTCTCCACCGCCAAATTGTAAAGTTCTAAAATTTTATCTTTGCCGACGAGGGCGGCAACGAGCATAATAAGGGTGGATTCGGGTAAATGGAAGTTTGTTATCAACCCTTCCACGCATTTGAATTTATAGGGAGGATAAATAAAAATTTTGGTGTCGCCGTGGGTGGCTTTTACAAAACCGTTTTCGTCGGCAACCGATTCGAGAGTTCTTACGGACGTAGTACCGACCGCAATGACTCTTCTGCCCTCTCGCTTTGCCTTGTTAATGATTTCGGCGTTCTTTTCGTCGATGGTATAATATTCGGAATGCATATCGTGTTTTTCGACGTCGTCTACCTTTACGGGTCTAAAGGTTCCCAAACCGACGTTTAAAGTTACTTCTGCAAACTCGACGCCTTTGTTTTTCAATTCTTCGATAAGTTCCTCGGTAAAATGAAGCCCTGCAGTTGGAGCCGCCGCACTGCCTTCTTGTTTGCAATAAACGGTCTGGTAGCGTGATTGGTCGACGAGTTTTTCCTTTATGTAATGAGGAAGGGGCATTTCGCCTACCTTTTCGAGAATGCTTTCGAAAACACCGTCGAATTTAAAGCGGATAACCCTTCCGCCTGCGTCGGTATGGCTTAAAACTTCAAAAGAAAGTTGGTCGGATACGGTAAAAGTCGAGCCGTCGTGAGCCTTTTTGCCGGGCTTTACCAAAACTTCCCAATCGGTATAATTTAGACGCTTGAGTAAAAGTATCTCCATTTTACCGCCGTTTTGAGTTTTGGCGTATATTCTTGCGGGGTAAACTTTGGTGTTGTTTACGACGAGTAAATCACCCGCCTTCAAAATGTCTTTGATATCGTAAAAATGACCGTGCGTGACTTCGCAGGTCTTCATGTCGTAATGTAAAAGCCTCGAACTGTCTCTGGGTTCGACGGGCGTTTGAGCAATTAACCTTTCGGGTAAATCGTAATAAAAATCACTTGTTTTCATTTTTTATATTTGCTTTTTCTGACTTCTTCGCCGTAAAAAACGCACATATTTAGGTTTGTGCCGTGGTAGATGCTTGTTTTTTGTCTTTTTGTCTTGGCGAAAAGCGTTGTTTATTTTTTTAACTTTTGACAAAAAGAGACGTTTGTTTTTTTAAAAATCGTTCGTTGAATTTTTCAAAGTTTTTTGCGGTAACAAAGGCACATATTCGGCTTTGTGTACCGTGGCAGGTGCTTATTAACTTAAACTTCTTCGTCGAAAATGGTTATTTGCGCTTTAGTCGGTTTCAGACCTATATGCTTATAACCCGACGCAGTCAATACTCTTCCGCGCGGGGTTCTTGCAATAAAGCCGAGTTGGAGCAAATAAGGCTCGTAAACGTCTTCTATCGTTCCCGAATCTTCGTTTATGGTTGCGGCAATAGTTTCCAAGCCGACGGGACCGCCGCCGAACTTTTCCGCCATCGATTTAAGAATTTTTATATCGATTGAATCAAGCCCGAGTTCGTCTATTTCAAGCTTTAAAAGAGCCTTTTTCGTGTCGGCAAGAGTTATTTTGTCATGCCCCGATACAACCGAAAAATCACGGATACGCTTTAAAAGCCTGTTAGCTATACGAGGAGTTCCGCGTGAACGCTTGCCGAGTTCCAAAGCGGAATCTTCGGTGATTTCCGCCCCTAAAATGTCTGCGGAACGGCGGACGATTTCGGCAAGTTCGTCGGGATTATACATTTCAAGACGGCACATAACACCGAATCTGTCCCGCAAAGGCGAGGATAAAAGCCCCGCTTTGGTAGTTGCGCCGATTAAGGTAAAGCGTTTTAAAGGGATTTGAATATTCCTTGCCGACGGACCCTTTCCCAAAATAAAATCAAGGGAAAAATCTTCCATGGCGGGATATAATATTTCTTCGACGTTACGGTTTAGACGATGAATTTCATCGACGAACAAAACGTCGCCTTCGCTTAAGTTGGTAAGTATGGCGGCTAAATCACCCGACTTTTCGATTGCGGGACCGCTCGTTACTTTGATGGTCGTACCCATCTCGTTTGCGATAATGTGCGCCAAAGTGGTTTTACCGAGCCCCGGAGGACCGTACAGTAAAACGTGGTCGAGTGCTTCCCCTCTCATTTTTGCCGACTGCATAAAAACGGCAAGGTTGTTTTTTACCTTTTCCTGACCGACGTAGCCTTCCATCGTCTTTGGTCGAAGCACGTTTTCGGCTTCGTCGAAAGAGTTTTTTTCGGGCTCGAGTATCCTCTCGTCGTCGTCTTTTACGGAAGTTATAAGATCTTCGTCAAACATCGTTTATCCCCGCTCTTATTTTGCAAAATATTTCAAAGCACCCGTTATAAGGTCGTTTAAAGTTTTGTTTCCGTCCAAAACCGAACGGCTTACCGCATCGGTGGCTTCTGCCTTCGTGTAACCCAAACTCATGAGCGCGAGTATTGCGTTTTCGCCTTCTTCGCTTATAACCGTTTTTTCCGTTTTGGTTTGTGAAGTGTCGGAAACTTTTTGCATTGCCTCTCTTAATTCTACGATTATCCTTTCGGCGGTCTTTTTGCCCAAGCCCTTTATTTTGGATAGGCTTTTTACGTCGCTCGACGCAATAAAATAGGCAAGGTCTTTAAGACTTGTACCCGATAAAATGGTTATACCCATTTTAGGTCCTACCCCCGATACCGTGATAAGTTGTAAAAACATCTTCTTTTCGGCAATAGAATCAAACCCGTAAAGATACATTCCGTCCTCTTTTACGGCAAGATATGTAAACGCTTCCCCTCCCTCGTTTTCTATAAGACGAGCGTACAGAGAAGCAGAGCAGGTCATTTCGTAACCCACTCCGTTAACGTCCAATATAGCGACGTTGTCTTCGTAATGTATAAGTTTTCCTTTAACGTATCCTATCATTTATTATCACGCGATTTTATAAATTTCGTAAGTAGATTTTTTTGTTTTTTTGTAGTTTTTTGCCGAATCTAATTTCTTTTTGTCGAGTTGTGCCGAATTTTTATGCTTTCGGTCGAATTGTGCAGAATTTATTGGCGATTTACAGTAGATTTTCAGGCTGTTTGTATCGAATTTTTTAATTATTTAATGCCGAAAGCAGAAGAAAATCTGTTGGTGCTAAGATGGGTTAAGGCAACCGCCAAAGCGTCCGCAGCATCGTCCGGGCGAGGAATTTTATTAAGACCCAAAAGGTTGGCGGTCATAATCTGTATTTGCCTTTTTTCGGCTCTTCCGTAACCGGTCAAGGCTTGCTTTATCTGTAGCGGTGTGTATTCGTAAAGTTTTTGGCATTTTTTATAACAGGTAACCACTATGACTCCCCTTGCGTGGGCAACGTTTATACCCGTCGTTATGTTGGTGTTGAAAAACAATTCTTCCAAAGCGATTTCGTCGGGCTTGAACTTTTCGATAAGTGCGTCTATAGCCCTTTCGATAAGGGAAAGTCTTTCAGGGAAAGTCATTTCCTTCGGCGTCTTTATTACGCCGTAGTCGATTGCAGTTTTCTTAATGCCCTGTTCTTTAATTACGCCGTAACCTATCGTTCCGAACCCGGGGTCTATGCCTAAAACAGTCATAATTAAGTGCTTCCTACAAAAAATATAGCGGTGTTATAACACCGAAAAAATTAACGTAATGCTAAAATGCACGAACGTTCATACGAAAAACTTTAACGTAAGCACGATATTTTAATGCGAGTTAAAGTTTTTACGCAAAAAAGCCGACACACGCAATATAGTTAAAATATATTATACTATAAGTAAAATCGGATGTCAACGCAAAAAGAAGTATAAAAACGATTTACCCCTCTCAATAAAAAGGAAAGGGCAAAATTACGCCGTTAAATCGTGCGAAAAACTATCCACACGAAAATATCGGATAAAAAATCGTTTTTGATTGACCGAAAGTTTAGAAAAGTAAAATAAAGACGACAGGCGTAACTTGCGTTACGCCTGCCGAAATTAAGGAGAAAGTTTTTGGGGGAAAAACTTTAGTGTGAATGATTTGATGTAAATAAACAATCGCCATATTGATTTAATTTACGAGTATATTTTAGCATCAAATTTCATATTTGTAAAGTCTTTTTGTGACATTATTGTAAAAATACACTGATATTTTGTAAAAAGTGTCTTTACAACAAATACATTTTAAGAAAAAACGACTCGGATAACGGGTAGTTTACATCAAGCCGAACTTAATTCGGGGTTGCCGCAAAGCGCGACAACCCCGATATACTCCGTCTACGGTGAAATCTTTCATCGGTTAAATTCAATTTACGAAAATATTCGTACAATCGCAATATAGTCCTTGCCGTATTCGGATTATAAAACGGCAACTTAACTGACTTATATCGGCGATTAAATCATGAAAATCAAACTCTTCGATTCTACGATTAAATGTTTGTCGAGCGGTCGGTTCGCTACCGTTGTAATAGTAGTTTGCCTAATTTTATTTAAGTTATACCGACTAACACAAAAAATCGTATTGGAAATATATGGTTATTTTATAGAAAACCGTACATGCGGTTTTTAAATGAGCGATTGTCTCCGTTATTAAAACGCACGGGTATTTCGGTTATGAAAGATACAGCGGTTTTAGGTGCGAGGCATATATGTGAATTTTGCAAAACGAAAAACTCTTTTTCCGTCGCTTAAAAAGACAAAATAACGATGCGGTAAAACCCTATTCCGACGACGCTTAATAAAGGTTCGTCGTACATCGTTTCGACGCTCGCTATACATTCGTCGTCCACAGTTTTTGACGCTCGCTATACATTCGTCGTCCACAGTTTTTGACGCTCGTTAAATTCGACTATCCTTAGATATTTTAACGCTCGTTATAGGCTAATTTTGACGTTCGTTTACGCTTCCGCAGTAAGGGCAAATGCTTTTTTCCGTCGGCTTGGTTTGGTATTTGGCACCGCAACTTTCGCACTTAACGCTTATAAGTTCCTCTTGTTTTGACACGTTGAAATTGGCGTTGAGATTTTCCCCGTCGAACAAAAAACCTACGAGGTACCCTTTATCGATGCACTTTTGCAAATAACTTTTGATAACTTTCGGCGGTACCGACAAATGGGTCGCAATGGCTTTGACGCTGTATATATGCTCCGATTCGACGGCTAAAACAACTCGTTTGAGTTTCTTTGATTCGCCGTACGCAGTCCAACTAAGGGGCATGCCGTAAAAACCGCAAACGACGCAAATTACGCCGATTATAAGTAGTACGAGAGTGTTTTGGGTCGCGCCTAAAACAATCAGCGGAATACCGCCGATGAAAGCAAAGGTTAAAACAAGGGAAAGTATAAGTAAAAAGGTCGTTTTTGAACTTGCTTTTTTCATGTGGTCACCTGAAAAATTAAATAATATTTTCGCTATTTGAAAGTAACTTTTGAAAGTCGTTTTTTGCTATTTGCTATTAAAAAGTTGCTTTTTTAGTCGTTTTTATCAAAACGCCATCTACGGGACGATTATACCACAGAAAAATAAGATTTGCAATTATTTAAAAATAAAAAAGCGCGACTAAAAAACAATAAAAAAACAAGACTTAAAACAATAAAAAAAAGCGCGACAGAAAAGCCGCGCCTGAAAATTATTCTTCTTCCTCTTCTTCGGGGAGGTCGACGTTGTGGTAAACTTCCTGTACGTCGTCTAAATCCTCCAAAGCGTCTATCATTTTTTCAAAAGTCTGGGTCTGAGATTCGTTTAAGGCTATTTTGTCGTTTGCGATCATCATGACTTCGGCTTCCAAAAATTCGAGGTTTTTGGTTTCGAGATACTTACGAACGTCCGAAAAAGCACTCGGAGTGGTTCTGATTTCAAAAACGTCGTCCTGAGCGATGCAGTCTTCGGCACCCGCTTCCAAAGCGTATTCCATAGCGGTGTCCTCGTCCAAGTCGGGAGTTCTTGCTATAACTATAACGCCTTGATTGGTAAACATAAATGAAACGCTTCCGCTCGTCCCCATACTTCCGCCGTATTTATCGAAAATATGTCTTACTTCGCCGACCGTTCTGTTTTTGTTGTCGGTTAAAGTGTTGACGATAACCGCGCTTCCGCCTACGCCGTAACCTTCGTAAACCAAAGTTTCGAAATTGACGTTGCCGAGTTCGCCCGTTGCTTTGGCGATACTTCTTTTAATATTGTCGTTAGGCATGTTAGCCGCTTTTGCTTTTGCTATAACGTCGGCTAATTTACTGTTTAAGTTGGGATCGGAACCTTGCTTTGCCGCAACGGCGATTTCTCTGCCGATTTTGGTAAAAATTCTACCTCTTGCAGCGTCCGCTTTGCCCTTTTTTGCCTGTATATTGTGCCACTTGCTATGTCCTGACATAATGACTACTCCTTATGTTGATTGAATGTAAGTTGATATAGTAAAATCGATGCGGAAACGCCTGCGTTGAGGCTTTCCATTTTATCGCTCATCGGAATTTTTACGAATGCGTTTGAAAATTCTCTAACCTTTTTAGAAAGCCCTCTTCCCTCACTGCCTATGGAAAGGCAAAACCTTTCGGGAGGCTTATAGGTAAAAACGCTTTCACCTTTCATATCGCCCGATATAACGGTAACGCCCTTTAAACAGTTAAAAACCTCGTCGTAACTTCCGTCATGAACGTTTACGTTAAAAATACCGCTCATGCTCGCACGGACGGCTTTCGGCGAATAAGGATCGGCGCAGGATATCGTATAAACGTCCTTTATCCCTAACGCGACCATGGTACGAATAACCGTGCCGACGTTACCCGGATCTTGCACGTTGTCGAGCAAAACCGAGTTAGAAAGTGGGGCTATAAGTCTGTTTTCGGGCTTTTTTACCACTGCAACGATACCTTGCGGGGTTACGGAATCCGAACAATAATCGGCTATTTGCTTGGTTACGGTAATCACCTTAAAGTCGCCGTTTAAATAGTTTTGTACCTTATCTAAAGTGCCGACTATAAGGTCAATATCCGCCCCGAATTTAACTGCTTCCTTAACGGATTTTTCGCCTTCGACCAAATATAAGCCGAGTTCGTCGCGATACTTTTTGTCCTTTAAGGAAACGAGTTTTACTATTTCCGCATTCTTCCGTGATGATATTTCCATATAATTAAACGGACCGCTTAAAAAACAAGCGGTCCTTTTTTAGCATATATTACGCCAATTTAGCCTTAACTTGGTCACAAAGTGCCGCAAAGCCTTGAGCGTCGTTGATTGCCATGTCGGAAAGAACCTTTCTGTTAAGGTTGATACCTAAAACGGACAAACCGTGTATAAAGGTACTGTAATTCAAACCGTTTTGACGGCAACCCGCGTTGATACGGGCAATCCAAAGTTTGCGGAAATCACGTTTGCGAGTTCTTCTCGAAACGTAAGAATAGGTTAAAGACTTCATTACCGCTTGACGGGCAACGCGGTAAAGTTTACTCTTGGCACCAAAGTAACCTTTGGAAAGTTTTAATATTTTTCTGCGTTTTTTAACGCCGTTAACTGCTCTTTTAATACGCATTGATTATTACCCCCTTGATTAAGCCTTGTAAGGAATCATGTTCCTTATGGTCTTTTCTTGAGCGTGAGAAACATAAGTACCGCTTCTGAGTCTTCTCTTTCTCTTGGTGTTCTTGTTTGCAAGTTTGTGGCGATGACCGACACAACTTCTTTTAACCTCACCCGATGCGGTGAGATTGAAACGCTTCTTTGATCCGCTGTGGGATTTCATTTTCGGCATAATCCGTGCCCTCCGTATATAACTTAATATTTTTTACTTTTTAGTGTGCCGAAAAAGATATTTTAATTATCCTAACGGCATTCGATTTTTATTACGCTTTTTGAGGCGCAAGAATCATTAAAATGCTTCTTCCTTCAAGTAATGGCTTCTTTTCCATAACGGCGTAGTCTTTGACCATGTCGAAAAACCTGTTCATGACGTCGACGCCCATGTTTGCGTGTGCGTTTTGTCTTCCGCGCATTCTTATAGAAACCTTTACCTTGTTGCCTTGCTGTAAAAACTTGATCGTCTGCTTCGCCTTAACGTTAAGGTCGCCGACGTCGATGGTCATTGACAGCCAGACTTCTTTAAGCTCGATTACTTTTTGGTTCTTCTTGGCTTCTTTTTGCTTTTTTAAAAGTTCGAAGCGGAATTTACCGTAATCCATAATCTTGCAAACGGGCGGATTAGCCTGCGGGGAAATTTCAACGAGGTCAAGGTTAGCCTCTTCCGCAATGGCAAGCGCCGCTTTGGAACTCATTATTCCGAGTTGCGCCCCGTCCGCGCCGATAACTCTTACTTCGGCGTGTCTTATCATTTCGTTGATGTTGTTAGAAACTTTAATAGTAAGCCCCTCCCGGCAAAATAAAAATCGGGCTTTCCGCATAAGAAAACCCGATAAAATTACATAATACTACTTAAGCAAGCCGTTTGTTTATTATGTACCGCTTTGAAAAAACTGGCGGTGAGAAGGGTAACTTCTGCTTCAAGCGTTAATATAGTACCACTTATTTTCGGCGTTGTCAAGCGATTTTTAACGATTTTTAACTAAAATCAGTCCTTATATACGACTTTATCTCTGTCTTCGACGTAAACTTTTTCGATAAAGTCTTCAACCTTCATGCTTCCGAGTTCTCCTTCTCTTCTCGACCTTACCGAAACGATGGTGCCGTCTTCGACTTCCTTATCGCCTACTACGAGCATATAGGGAACTTTGTCGAGTTGAGCGTCTCTTATCTTTCTGCCGATTTTTTCCGATCTCGTATCGACTTCGACGCGGAGGTGTTTTTCTCTTAACTTATCGGCGATTTTGTTAACGTAGTCGAGGGCTCTGTCTGTTACCGGCAAAACTTTGACTTGTACGGGGGCAAGCCAGGTCGGGAAAGCACCTGCGTACTTTTCGATGAGCATTGCAAAAACTCTTTCGTAGCAACCGATGGAACTTCTGTGGATGACGAAAGGAGTTTGCTTGTTGCCGTCTTGATCGACGTAACTCATTTCAAAACTGGTGCCTGCCGCAAAGTCGAGTTGAATGGTAATAAGAGTGTCTTCTTTGCCGTAAACGTTCTTTGCCTGTATGTCGAGTTTGGGACCGTAGAAAGCCGCTTCGTCGTCGGCTTCGACGTAATCGAGCCCCAAGTGATCCAAAATCTTCTTCATCAACGCTTCGGTTTCGTCCCAAGCCTTGTCGTTGTCGATGTATTTGTCGTTGCCTTTACCGCGCTTGGAGAAACGGTAAGAAATATCGTCTTCCATACCGAGGCATTTTAAGAAATAAATGCTTAAATCGAGGCATTTTTTGAATTCGCCTTCGATTTGTTCGGGTGCGCAAATGATATG
This sequence comes from Parasutterella excrementihominis, assembly GCA_963650915.1. GTDB lineage: Bacteria > Bacillota > Clostridia > Christensenellales > Borkfalkiaceae > UBA4636. Next base: position 9,397 of record CAVJMJ010000005.1, read on the forward strand.
TCCGTCGGAAAGGGTGAATTGACGAACGCGGATAAGACCGTGCATTTCGCCCGACGCTTCGTTTCTTAGTTCCGTCGCCGTTTCGCTGAATCTTACGGGCAAGTCACGGTAAGATTTAAGACCGTTTTTGTAAATTTGATATTGGAAAGGACAGGTCATCGGACGGAGTGCCAAAACTTCGCCTTCGGCATCGGGATCGCCTATTACGAACATTTTATCTCTGTAATGATACCAGTGACCGGAAATTTTATAAAGGTCGCTCTTTGCCATGATAGGCGTTCTCGTGGGCATAAAACCGCGACGTTCTTCTTCGTCTTCGACGAATCTTATCATGGTTTGCATAACCTTTACGCCCTTGGGCATAATGAGGGGCAAGCCTTGACCGACGACGTCGGAAGTCATAAAGTAACCTAAATCTCTGCCGAGTTTGTTATGGTCGCGTCCTTTTATTTCTTCCTGTTTTTTAACGTATTCGTCGAGTTCGCTCTTTTTCTCGAAAGCGGTTGCGTAAATACGGGTAAGCATTTTGTTCTTTTCGTTACCGCGCCAGTACGCACCCGTTACCGACATAAGTTTAAAGGCTTTTATTTTACCCGTGGAAGTAAGGTGGGGTCCTTTGCACAAATCGGTGAAAGCACCCTGTTTATAGAAGGAAATATGAGCGTCTTCGGGAAGGTCTTTTATAAGTTGAACCTTGTAAGTTTCGCCGTAGCCTTTCATAAGTTCGATTGCCTTTTCTCTCGGAAGTTCAAAACGGGTTATGGGAAGGTTAGCTTTTATTATGGCGTGCATTTCTTCCTCGATTTTGTTAAGATCTTCCTGACCGATGGGCGTTTTAAAATCGAAATCGTAATAAAAACCGTTTTCGATGGTGGGACCTATCGCCAAAAGGGCGGTAGGATATATGGTTTTGACCGCTTGAGCCAAAACGTGTGAACAGGTATGACGATATACGTCTAAACCTTCTTTGTCTTTAAGAGTGTAAAAGTTTACGGTGGCGTCGGAATCTATAATCGACGACATGTCTTTAAGTTCGCCGTCGACGGATGCGACGACTGCTTCTCTTGCCAAACCTTCGGAAATCGATTTTGCGATATCGTATAAACTCATTGCTTTTTCGAATTCGACTGCGTTTCCGTTTTTCAATGTGATTTTCATTATTGCTCCTTAAAAATATATGGAATTATTTTTTTCTGTAGGAATTATTTTTTTAGTGAGTTTTTATACGGAATTGCTCCCGTATTAAATTTTAATACGAAATTTACTTCGTATAAAGTCGTTTTTAACAAAAGTCGTGGGGCGGTTTAAGGTTGTTTTAAAGCCGATTTCTTAAATCGTTTTTTAAATTGCTTTTAAGCCGTTTTTTAAAGCCGACGATAAAGGTTCCGTAACAGGTTTTCGGTAAAAAAACGCCCTTATGCCGAAGCATAAGGACGATAATATACCGTGGTTCCACCTTATTTTACAGAAAAAACTGCCTTATTTGCGACTTGTAGGCGTCGTAGCCCCACGCTTCCGAGTGGTTTCGCTTATCGGTATCCCTTACGACGCTCACAGCCAAGGCGCCGCTCTCTTTAAGTCTTCCCGAGGTTACTTGTCTCGAAATATGCGAGATTCTTTTGTTGTCTTTATTATATACGATTATAATTTTTTGTCAACGATTTTTCAATCGATTTTATTCTTTTTAAAAAATATTTTGTCGCCGAAAAAACATGTAAGATACTTTTTATCTTCTTCGCTCGTGTCGTAGTCGAGTTCGACTTCGGAAAAGCCGGACAGTATGACTTCCCTTGCAACCGCACCCTTTTCTATCTTTTTGATAAGAGAACTTTTTTGCATTCGCCGAAACCTTCCGTCGTAAACCTTGTCGCCGAATACGTAGGCACGGCGACCTCGTTTTTCGCAAACGATGTAGGATACGAACTCATTGAGTTTGTCTTTTGTAAAATAGGAAGGAATATAGGTTACTATCTCGGACCACTTTTCCTTTAAAGGACGAAGTCTGAAATTAAAGTAGCCGTCTATTGAAAAATCATTTAGGTTTAAACCACCCGACAAAACGTAGCGTTTGTCTTCGTCGAGATCGGCGGCAATCAGCGAGGCTATAAGCATTTCGTAATCGATTGCGTCGAGTCCGCAAGTTCTTATATATTTGGTAAAATAGTCGTATTTGTAATTTACCGCTATAACGTCGGCTATTTTATCGGAAAGAGTTCTAAATGCCGTCTCCTCCCCGTCGTGCGGTACGGTAACGTTTAAAATTACCCTGTCGTTTTTTATTTCGGTATATACTTCGGCATCGAGTTTTCTCAGTTCCGTAAGGGTGGTGTTTACTATATAGTTTACGTTTTGTTTTCTTGAAGATAAATCGGTTATTTTATAATTCATTTCACTCATATTTTACGTAACGGACCGTTTTTCATTTATGGAAAATTTACACAACTCCTTTTTGTCTCCTCTCTCTGCAAAGCTTACGCGTTTTAGCAAACTAAACTTTCTGTATATAAATTTATAAGTTTCGGAAAAAGCCACTATCGACGAGCATACCGCCGTTATTTTTATAATCGTAAGTCCGTCTAATTTTACCGTGCCGAAAAATTGAGGGGCAAAGGTTATTATCGTAACATGTAAAAAATAGGTCAAAACTATCATAAGAATAAGCAATTTGTTTTGGAATATACCTTTAAATGCCGACTCGGACGTTACTTCGCGACAGTTTACGGCGTTGAATACTTGGAAAAACACGAACATGGTTATAACCGTCGTTAATTGTTCGGTTTCGAGGACGTTTAAAAAGTTGAAAAAACGTTGCAAGGTAACGACGACGCACATGTATAGCGAATGCAAACCTATCCTTAATAATATTTTACCGTTTAAAATATCGTCGCTTCTTTTTATAGGCTTTCTCGACATGTATTTTACACGACGCATTTCAAGCCCCAACGAAAGTGCGAGCGGTCCGTCCATTATTATATTCAGCCACAACAGACAGGTGCTTGAAAAGGGACTGCTAAGCCCAGTCAGTAAACTTGCTATAATTATCGTCATCGAGGCAAGATTTACCGTTAACTGAAAGGTTATAAAACGTTGAAAGTTGGAATAAACGTTTCTCCCGAAGGATATGGCTTTTAAAATCGTCGAAAAAGAATTATCGAGGAGAACGACGTCGCCTGCCTGTTTGGTGATTTCCGATCCGTCGCCCATCGCTATGCCTATGTCGGCGTGCTTTATGGCGGGGGCGTCGTTTACGCCGTCGCCCGTTACGGCTACCACCTCGCCCGAACTTTGCAATGCCATTACCACTTTTAGTTTTGTAGATGGCGTAGACCTTGCGATTACGGTAATCGTTTGGATTTTTTCTTTTAATTGTTCAAAGGTGAGGCTTTCTATGTAATCGGCGGTAACGACCTCGGTTTCGCTTGCCTCCAAGCCCGCTTCGACGGCAATGCGCCTTGCCGTTTCTTTATTGTCGCCCGTCAGCATTTTTACCCTTATGCCTGCTTTACGGCAACTTAAAATCGATTCTTTAACGTCATCTCTCAGTCCGTCGGATAAAACGGCGAAACCGTCGAAAACGTAGGCTCCTTGATTTGTAGACGCAAAACATATAACCCTTGCGCCGTTTTCCTGTTCGACTTTTATTTTTGCTTCGATTAACTTTCTTTCGGCTTCCGATAAAAGGCATTTTTTGATAACGACTTCGGGTGCGCCTTTTAAATATACGGTTTTAGTTTTGCCCGTAACTTGCTCGGTTTCCATGTACTTTATTTGCGATGAAAAGGGCGTTAACGGGCTTATAGCCCCGCTTTTGCGTATTTTTTTATAATCGTATCCGCTATTTTTTGCGGCTAAAAGCAAGGCACATTCGGTTGACGAACCGTATTCCTTTTCTTTGCCGTTATCGTCTATTATTTCGGCGGTGGAATTTACGCAAGCGTTTATAATTACGGCTTTGCATTTAAGTTCGTCGGGCAAAAATTCACCGTCAGGGGTAACGATTTTTTTAACGCACATCTTGTTTTTCGTAAGCGTTCCCGTTTTGTCGGTACAAATAACGCTTACGCAACCGACAGTTTCCGTCGCGACTAATTTTTTGATGAGAGCGTTTGATTTTGCAAGCCGTAAAACGTTTAAAGTAAGGGATATGGCAACGGTCGTCGGTAGCCCTTCCGGAACGGCGGCGACTATTAAAACTATCGATTCGACGAACAGATTTTGTACGTTGTCGAAAGTTATTTCGCCCGAATACGCCAATTTTATAAAGGATAACAGGAAAACGAAAACAGATGACGCTATACCGAAAACGGAAACCATTCTTCCGAGTCTTTTTAGTTTTTCGTTTAAGGGGGCGGAAATTGCCTTTTCGGTGGAAACGTCTTCGGCTATTTTGCCGATTTCCGCCCTGTCGCCCACTGCGGTTACGACGTAGGTTGCCTCGCCACGGGCTACGAAAGTACCCGAGTATACGCAATTTGACCTTTCGCCTAACGGCGAGCCGACTTTTAAGATAACGTCGGCGTTTTTTGATACCGCAAGGCTTTCGCCCGTCAAAGTGGATTCGTCCACTTTAAAATCAACGCATCTTAAAAGTCTTCCGTCGGCGGGAATTTTATTACCCGCTTCCAACATCACTATATCGCCGACGACGATTTCTTCTTGTTTTATAAACTTGATTTCACCGTTCCTTTTGACCTTTACCGCCGACGCTCTTCCGAGTTTAGATAACGTTTGAAAGGCTTTTTGGCTTTTGCCTTCCATTATGACCGTCAAATTAACCGACACCGCTATGGCGATAAATATGCCTAAACACTCGTAAAAATCTCCCCGCCCGCTTTTTATGAATTTGCCTATATTTACGCCCAAAGTTATTACGAAAGCAATTAGCAAAACGAGCATCATAGGTTCTAAAAGTGCCTCTATAAGCCGATTAACGATACTTTTCGGCTTCTTTTCAGTCAAAACGTTTACGCCGTTTAATTTGCGCATCGAATAAACGGCGTTGTTTTTAAGCCCCGTTTTTTCATCGACGGACAGACTTTTTAAAACCTCGTTTTTCGGTACGGCGTAATAATTCATTCTTCTTCTCCTTTCGTTTTCAATTTCTACATCTATGTATATTTTGAAAGAAAAACAAAAATAACCCGACTTCTTCCTTGCAAGAATAAAGTCGGGTATAAAATTAAAATTATCGTTTATTGCGTCAAAATTCGACGGGTTTAAATCATATTTGCGGTAAAATTCGACGCCGTTAAAATTCCGATTAAGGCGAATTTATACGCATAAAGGTTCGCTTTTAGTCTTTGCTTTTCAGTCTTTGCTTTTCAGTCTTTGCTTTTCAGTCTTTGCTTTTTTGACTATACTTTTGAGTCAAAAATTGCGTAAACTTTGAAAAAACGAGTTATTCGTTGCTTCCCGTTTGGGTTTCGGCTTTTTCAAAAACCTCGTTGGCGTAGTTTAGGTCAAACTTATCTTGTTCGTCGAAAACGCATAAAGGAGAATTGCTTTCGCCTGCCTCTTCCAATTCGGCTTTGGTGTGAATTTGTTGTTGAGAAGAGGTAAAACTCGGACGGATTACGTATTGAACGAAATCGAATTCCATAACTTCGTCTTTTTCGTTGACGAAAACTATTTCGTTTACCTTCATTTGATCGGTAAAGGTTATTTTAAGCGTTTTGCTGTAACTGCTTGCTTTTACTTTGTACCAACCGTTAGAAACGCTCAAAAAGTTTTTGTTTATGGTAACTTTGGATAAACTCGACGATGAACCGAATACGTAGCCGATGGTGGTTTCGTCAACGGCTAAATCGGAAATGTTAAGCCAAATTTCTCTTATGTTGCTTTCTTTTAGTGAGAATTCGAGGTACTGCGTCATAACGTCGTTTTCGTCGTCGGACGCAACGAGTTTGTTAACTTGCCAGTACGAGTAGCCGGTTTTTGAACAACCGACGGTTAAACACATAGCGAAAGCGCATACGAGCGCAAGAGTTAGCGTTATAAATTTTTTCATTGTTTGCCTCCGTTGTCGGCTTTAACGCCGAGTTTTGTTTCGTCAACCTCACCGTTGACGTTTGTAAGCTTTGCGAGTTTTTCTATTTCCGCTAAAAAAGTGGAGATATCTTTAAATGAGCGATAGACGGACGCAAACCTGACGTAAGCGACTTCGTCTATCTTCATAAGCCCTTCCATGACCATTTCCCCTATTCTTTTAGAGGAAATTTCCTGCTCCATAGAGTTATAGACTTGTTTTTTTACGTCCTCTACAAGCTCGTCTATTTTATACATGGGAACGGGGCGTTTTTCACACGCTTTGATGATACCGCCTTTTATTTTGTTAGTATCGAAAGCCTGTCTCGTGCCGTTTGATTTTACTACCAAAATCGGTGTGGTTTCGATGGTTTCGTAGGTGGTAAAGCGTTTTCCGCAATTGACGCATTCCCTTCTTCTTCTAATCGAGTCCCCGTCGTCGGAGGTTCTCGAGTCGATTACTTTACTCTCTTTGCATCCGCAATAATGACACTTCATAATTAACTTCCTTTATTTTAGCACATTAAAAACCGTTTAGCAATCGTTTTTAGGTCGCAAAAAAACATAACGCTATTATATTAGCGTATTATTAGCCTAATTTTAGGCATACTGCTATTATGCTGTTGTTTTTGCGAATTTTATCTATCGTTTATATTCTTGCCGTTAATGCTTACGGTTATATTTTGGTTTACTTAAAGAGGGAAGAAAACGCCGACGGCGGTTGTAAACCTTTGTACGGCAAATTTCTTATTACGGGCGTTCTCGGCGGAGCACTCGGACTGTACGTTGCCATGTTCGTCTATAAATTCAGGTTAGACAGCCTCGTTTTAATGATTTTTATCCCCGTACTTATAGTGGTAAACGCCTTCGTCGTTTGGCAACTGTTTTCAAATAACTTTTGGTTTTACACCGAACGCTATACGGTTTTCGGCGATTTTTTTACAAAATCCCGTTATCTTCCAAAATAGACTGTATTTTATAAAAAGTGTTGTCGAGTTTTCTGTGATACAACGTAGCGTACTTATACCCTAAATAAGCAATACGTATTTTAGACGGCTCGTCGTCGTAAAGAGAATCTTTAAAATTGGAATAAAGGTCGACGAGTTCGGCTTTTAATTGCGGTTCGATTTTGTATTGCAAAATAATGGAACGGGATTCGTCTAAAAGTTCGATGATTTTTTTTACGTCCCCTTCCTTTATGGAACAAGTAACCTTCTTTTTTTTGATTACAGGTTCCTCAGGCATTAAAACGACGTCGTCTTCCGCCATTGCCTCGACGGTTTTCAAAACTTCGGACCTGAAAGGCAATAAAACCTGAATGGAAAAGTTTCTGAAACTTTCGTTATAGTTGTTTACGAAAAAGTAATTGTCGAGTATGTTTAAAAAATCAACTTCCTTTGCGTTTATTTGATACAAAAGACAGAAAATAAGGGCAATTTGATCTTTGGGATTAGTCGGTAAAACGAATTTTCCGTCACCGTAACTGTCCCCTTTTATAAAGGCTTTTTTAAACTCTTCTTCGTAATCGAAATCTTCGGTGCAATACTCGAACAAAGTGTAAAAAAGTTTAGAGGTCGAAATCGCACGCATAAGGTCGGTAAGTTTTTTATCCGATAAAACGAAACTCGACGAAATAAGTTCGTCAATATATTTTTTGAAATTTTCGATTGACTTTTGTTTTGTCTGCATTTTACCACCTTAATTGACGCTAAAAAAAGGATTTTTTACTTGAACGATACTACAAATTGTGTTACATTAATTATTGTACCACAATTTTTTCTACTTTTCAAATCTTTTTGCAATTCTGTTGATTTTTTTCTGACTTTTATGTATAATTGATATGTATGAAATCTTTTGGCGGTCTTTTTATATGAAAGCATTGAGAATACGCTTGACTTGTGCCGACGACGTAAAAAATTTTGAACAAATAGTTCAAAGATATCCCTTCGATATCGTGTTAAGGTCGGACTCTTATACCGCAGACGCAAAGTCCATTTTGGGGCTTTTCAGTCTTAACCTTAAAAGACCTTTGGACGTTGAAATCCACAGTCAGGATTGCGACGAACTTTTGGAAGAATTAACGCCGTTTGCCGTATAAATTTTTTAGGGGTGCCATATGCCGGTCAGAGGCAATAACTTTATTAACAAATTAATATTATTGTTCGTCTTTGACAAAATGGAAATTCCTTTGTCTTCTGCCACGATAGAAGAGGTTTGCAGTCAGGAAAACGACTGGATTAGTTTTATGGATTGCAAAGATACCCTTTCGCACTTATTGAGCGATCAGTTCGTTTACGAACTGTCTTCCGGGGGGCAAAAACCTTTCTATTCCATTACGCCGAAAGGAAGGGTTTGTTTAGCCGATTTTTACGTAAACATACCTAAATCATTGCGTGAAGACATCGTCGCTTTTGTAAGAACGAACAGGGTTAAATATCGCAAAAAACAGGAGTACATAGCCGACTATTACATGAATAAAGACGGCACTTACACCGTTTTTTTGAAAATTATAGAACTTGCGGGTGCGCAACTCGAACTAAAACTAACCGTTCCGACGAGGCAGATTGCCAAAAATATCTACAAAAAATGGCCGGACAAAGCCGAGGTTTTGTTTGCAGCCGTCTATGATTTACTCGTAGATTAAATCGTATTTGCCGTACGATTGCAAATTAAAATTTATCTTTTAAACGGTTGACGTTTAAAAAGTATCGGCAAACCGGGCGTAAAATAACCTCGTATGCAAGCAACGGTTGCTTAGGTTAAAACTAATTTGTAACGGTTGCACATATCAGCATACTAAAAATTAAACTTTTTCGGTTGCTAAAAGTAACTTTGGGCAACTCGGGATAAAAAATACAGAAAACTAATAGGAGTAATAAATTATGCTTACATATTCAACGAAAGGAACTTGTTCAAGACAAATTATTTTCGACGTTGAGGACAACAAAGTCAAAAACGTAAAATTCATCGGCGGTTGCCTCGGTAACCTTCAAGGCATCGCAAGGCTCGTAGAGGGTCGCGACATCGACGAAGTTATCGCTACTTTAAAGGGCGTTAAATGCAAAGGCAATACTTCTTGCCCAGATCAGCTTGCTACCGCCCTTATGGAATATAAGAAAAAGCAAGAAGCATCAACCGACGAAAACGCTCAGTAAGTTAGTTTTTTTAGAGTGAATTGCGTCAAACGACGCATGAATTGCAAACTTGCGTTTGCATGAATTGCCCTGCGGAAAGGCTTCGTCCATGCGGTGAAGGCAAATAAAGAACGGCAAATTATATAATATGCGCGGCAATGCCGATAGATCCTTCGACAAGCTCAGGATGACCTGCGGATGTGAATTGCCTTTGCGGGCGTAAATTGACCTGCGGAATATCAGACTGATTTTACATCAAAAAAACGGACTTAAAGTCCGTTTTTTTGCTTATATATTTTTTTACTTATCTAAAATTGTTTTCATATATATATAGGGATTATAACCTATATATAGTTTGTAATTTTTGCTTTCATATGTATAAGGATTTTAACCTATATGTAGATTGTAAATATTGCTTTCATATATATAAGGATTATAACCTATATATAAAGATTGTAAATACAAAATTTTATTCCATATATGAAAGATTATATTTGCAAACCTTATTTGCAAACCTTATTTGCAAACCTTATTTGCAAACCTTA
>CAVJMJ010000005.1:19232-93094 GCA_963650915.1 Parasutterella excrementihominis
TTGCAAACCTTATTTGCAAACCTTATTTGCAAACCTTATTTGCAAACCTTATTTACAAATCTTATTTACAAACCTTATTTACAAACCTTATTTACAAACCTTATTTGCAAACCTTATTTATCAATCATATTTATAGCCAAAAATGTGGCTATAATATAAAAATTACATTTCGATATCGTCCAAGAATTCGGCGCGGGAGGCGTCGTTTTTTATTTTGTTGGGCGTTTCGATGGTTTCGTAATCGAGATAATACTTTTTGCCTTCCGCGGAATACAAAAGGACGAGCCTTAAAATAACGAAGAATACCTGAGTTACCGGGATGGAAATCAAAAGCCCGGCACCCAGGGTGGTTATAAAGGTCATAACGTTTAACGAAGTAAAAGTAATTATTGAGAACAAAAACGTTGCGAAAACCTGAACGAAGCCCGAACGCGAATACCTGTTTTTGAACAGAGATTTAATTTTTACGTCGTTTACGGAAAGAGGTCTGAACATTGCCGTCATCGACTGATAAAGGGAATACACCGCAATGCCGAGCCACAAGCCGATAACTATGGACAAAAAGTAAATTTTGGAAAAGGTGTAAACTACGAAAAGTACCGTTACGAATACGCTTAACAACAAAACTATAAGCGTCAAAAGCGAATACCAAGCCTCGAATGGAAGAGATTTTTTAAGCGTGTATATAAAGGACGCCAAAAAGCCCTTTTTTTCGTAAGTCGACATTCTTGCATTCATCATGTAGGTAAGCGTATATACGAATAAGTTGCTTAAAACCGTTATGAGATAAAAGCCTATAAACAAACAAAGAAGGGGTAGCGAATAACTTGAAAAGTTAACCCTGACCGTTTCCATAAAGGCTTCGAAGGTAACGACGAAATCGATTTCGGGACGGAAGTCACCGGAGATAAAAGCCGTCCAAACGGCGTTTACCTTTTCGATAAGTTTTTTGAATTCTTCCCCGCCGGATATCTTTTTGACTACGTCGGAAAAAAATGAAGTCATCAAAAGATAGGAAAGCAATAAAACGACGAGACTGCAAACCATTACCTTAAAAACTATCGTAAGGTTATTTATCAGTAATCTTAATGAGTTTTTAATCAGCATTTTAACACACCTTTAAATTTATTAAGTCTTTAAAAGTAAAAAGGGTTCGATAACGAACCCTTTTCGCGGGTAAAAGCCCGTATTATTCTTTGGTTTGAAGAGTATTGTTATCTTTGGGTTTTACGCAAAGAAGAACGATAATGGCAACGAAACAAAGTACTGCTACGGAAAGTAAAACTATGGATACCCAGTTATATTTGAAGAACTGAGTTTCGTATTTTACCTGTCTTACTTCGCTCGTTGCGTCTATAACGCGAGAGATTGCCGTAGAATGTTCGTTGGCAAAGTCGACTACGTGTAAAACGACGTAATAGTAACCTTTGGTTTCCGGTGTAAAGGATTTAGCACTCGAATCGAACAAGTTCTTTTCGGAAAAACCGTTTTCCGTGGTTACCTGTTTCATGCCGAGACCTTCTAAAGTATCTGCGTCGTACTTGGTCAAAGTCGAAGTATCGATTTTGCTTTCACTATAATATAAAGTGTATTCGGTGTTATAGTCGGAAGCAACGATATTGAAGCAATCAACTTTATAGGTAAGACCGTAATAAGCCTTTTCAGAAGTACCTACCGTGATTTTAGGACTGGACGATGCTCCTACTTCAAAGGTAAATACGGGGATAATAAGTTCGCCCGTGGGGTTACCGTCGGCATCTTTTTCATACCAACCGTCTGCACCTTGAACGAGGTCTGTGGTCGTCATTGAAACCATTGTGTTTTTGAGTAAGATATAAAAACTGTAAGTACCGACTTTGGAAACTTCAAACTTAACGGAGTCGAGATCGGATATAGACTTGCTGGAATAAGAAGTCGCCGAAGGACCTGCGTAATACAACGTGCCGGTAAGTTTGTCAACGTTAAAATAATCGTCCTTTATCAAGGAAGCGACGGAAGGTACTTCATAATCGTCGTCAACGCGAATGGGACGACTGCTGTCATCGTCGTCTTTTACCGTCGTAGCGGCTTGAACTGCCTTTAAATACTTGTCGTAAGCGGTTAAAGACGCTTCGTTGTCGGGAGTTTCGCTTTTTGTTAAATCGGCGTATCCGAGGTTGGAAACGGTAGGAAGATTGTTTGTATCGACGGTGAATTCAACGTTGTCGGACTCTTCTTTAGTGCCGACAAATTTAAAATTGCCTTTCTTTAAAAACTCTATTTTCTTGCCGTCGGTGGTTCTGAAACCTGCGTCAGATTGTGTCTTTTCGGTAGTTCCGCCTTCTTCTTCGGAAGGTTTAACCAACGCTACGTCGTTTACGGTGAAATAGTAAGCACTGTCGTAGGTCTTGCCTGCCGATTCTACCAAGTAAGAAACTTCGTATTCGTAGCCGGAAACTTTGGTTACCGTCGTCGTGTCGGCGGATGCGCCTACGGGGTTAACGGCGAGAACCGAAAACAGCAAGGATAAACAGAATGTAAGTACTGTTGCGATTAATAAATTACGTTTCATTTGAAATATAACTCCTATAAACGGCGCTAAAACGCCGTATATACCAATAAATCTATTCTATTGTACACTTGAAAAGGCGTTTTGTCAAACCATTATCAAGAGTAATTTACTTTTTTTGTATTATATTAAACTTATTTAATGAAATTTTTATATTATATTAAGCCTCTTTAATGAAATTCGAGCCTTTTAACGGTTGTAAATCAAAACGTCGTCGTCGATATTAAACAGACTCCAAGGCTTTAAGTCTATAGGCGGTTGGATTTTAAAAACCATTCTTTCTTTGGAAACGGGGTGAAAAATGGCAAGCGAAGTAGACCATAACGCTATTCTTCCCTTAACCGCCTTTTCTCCGCCGTAACGCATATCGCCGTAAACGGGGGTTCCGTTATGAGCCATTTGTACCCTGATTTGATGGGTGCGCCCGGTGTGCAGAGTTACCGAAAGGAGGGAAAGCCCCTCTTTTTTATCCACCGTAAGGTATTCGAGTTCGGCTTTTTTTGCCCCCTCGACGGTAGGCGGACATACGTAAACCATATTGTTTACGGGGTTTTTCTTCATGTAATCGGTCAAAACGGCTCTGTCCTCTTTCGGCTCGCCGACGACCACGGTCAGATATTTCTTTTCGAAATCGCCGTTTCTTATCTGCTCGGACAGTCTTGACGCCGCCTTTGAACTTTTTGCATAAACCATTACACCGCCGGTGACCCTGTCAAGACGATGGACGAGCCCTACGTAAACGTTGCCGGGTTTGTTTTCCTTTTCCCTTATATGCTCTTTTATGAGGGTTAAAAGGTCTTTATCCCCCGTTACGTCTTCGCAACAAGGCATGTTTTGAGGTTTTAAAACCACTATTATGTGATTGTCTTCGTATAAAACGGTTAATTCTTCAGTCATTTATAAACATACCTCCCGCACCGCAGGGAAGAGCAATGCCTTCCTTTGTGGGAAGTCCTACTTCGTAGGCTTCAACCCTTCCGCGGTTTTGTTTAACGGTTAAAGTCAAAATATTGTCGAGTACCTGCGGTTGCAAGCCCGTAGTGTAACTGTTTATCAAAAAGAACAACGGGTTGTCGGATAAAACTTCCGAACAGAGTTTGACGAGATCGTAAAGTTGGTCTTCGATTTTCCACATTTCGCCGTTAGGTCCTCTGCCGTAACTCGGGGGATCCATGACTACGGCGTCGTAACGACGACCGCGCTTTATTTCCCTTTTGACGAATTTTACGCAATCGTCTATTATGTAGCGAACGGGTTTATCCTGTAAGTTGGAAAGTCTGACGTTTTCGCCCGCCCTTTCGACCATGCCTCGGCTTGCGTCTACGTGGCAACAAGAGGCACCCGCCGAAAGTATCGCACAAGTTGCACCGCCCGTGTACGCAAACAGATTAAGTGCCGATATAGGTCGATTAGCGCACTTAATGAGGTCGGTCATTCTGTCCCAGTTTACAGCCTGTTCGGGGAAAAGCCCTGTGTGTTTGAAGCCCATCGGCTTTACCTTAAACTTCAAATCTTTATAACCGATAACCCATTCGTCGGGAATTTTTTTAAAATATTCCCATTTACCGCCGCCCTTTTCGCTTCTTAAATATCTTGCGTCGACGTCCTTAAAATTAGCAAGGTCGACTTGTCCGCGCCAAATTACCTGCGGATCGGGGCGAAGAAGGGTTACGTCCTTCCATTTTTCCAATTTATAGCCGTCGCCGGTTGCCAAAACGACGTAATCCTTCCAATTGTTTGCAAGTAACATATCTTTTCTTTTAAACTATCGTGTTTTAAATATCGTTTTAAATTATTGCTTTTAATTATTGTTTTTTGACGCCGAGGGTTACGTTTTCGCCGTTTACGTCCCAATCTTTTTCGTAACCGTCGATGCTTCCGAAAACGACTTCTTCGGCAAGAACGATTTTGGAAATGCGCTCAAGATGCTTTTTAAGTGCCGAAGTTATCGAATCGTTTGCCTTTACGTAAAGGGTTATACGGTCGGTAACGTTAAAGCCCGCTTCCTTACGCATGGTTTGTACTTTGGAAATAACTTCCCTGACGACGCCTTCGTCTATAAGTTCGGGGGTGAGGTTTACGTCCAAAACGACGGTATGCCCGTTTTCGCTTGCCGAAACGAAACCCTCTTTGGATTCCGTGGAAATCAAAAGGTCGCCTTCCTCAAAGGTTATGTCTTCACCGCCCAAATTTACTGTTATGCTACCGTTTTTGCGGATTTCGGATACGACGGCGTTTGCGTCGCAACCGTCAAGGAATTGCCTTATTAAACCGAGTTTTGAGCCGTATTTGGGACCCAAAGTTTTCAGTTGAGGTTTGAGTTTGTAGTTTATGAATTTCCCGGAATCGGTTAAAACTTCAAAATCTTTGACGTTGAGTTCGTCGCTCGCGATTTCAAACAATTTTTCGTCGAGTTCGGTGTTTCCGCCCATGGAGAAATAAAGTTTTGAAAGGGGTTGACGGTTTTTGATGCCCGAAAGGTTTCTTGCAGCCCTTCCTAAAACGACCATGTCTTCTATCGTTGCCATGTCCTTTTCGAGTTTTTCGTCGATGTAATTTTCATCGGCTTTCGGGAAGGAGCAAAGATGTACCGATATAGGCGCGTCTTTATAAAATTCGGGAACCAAGTTTCTGTAAATGTTTTCGGCTATAAAGGGAGTAAAAGGTGCGGTGAGTTTTGCAAAAGTAGTTAAAACGGTGTATAAAGTGGTGTAAGCCGCCGCCTTATCTTCCGTCATGCCCTCGCCCCAGAATCTTTCGCGACAACGACGAATATACCAGTTGGAAAGTTCGTCTACGAAAGATTGCATCATTCTTGCGGATTCGAAGGTTTTGTATTCGTTTAAATAACCGTCTACGGTTTTAACGAGGGTGTTGAGTTTCGACAATATCCACTTGTCTATTATCTGTAATTTGCAGTTTGCAAGACTAAATTCGGAAGGATCGTATTTATCGATTTCGGCGTACAAAACGAAGAAGGCATAGGCGTTCCACAACGTACCCATGTATTTTGCCTGACATTCGCTTACCGCTTTTTCATAAAACCTCGAAGGAAGCCATGGTGCCGAAGAGGTGTAGAAGTACCACCTTACGGCGTCTGCGCCTTGCTTGTCGAGAACAGACCAAGGATCGACTACGTTGCCGAGGTGCTTACTCATTTTTAAACCCTTTTCGTCGTTTACGTGACCTAAAACTATGCAGTTTTTAAAGGGGGCTTTATCGAATAAAATGGTGGAAATCGCAAGTAAAACGTAGAACCAACCGCGTGTTTGGTCAATAGCTTCGCTTATAAAGTCCGCAGGGAAATGCTTTTCGAAAAGTTCTTGATTTTCAAACGGATAGTGGAACTGCGCAAAGGGCATGGAACCGGAATCGTACCAACAGTCGATGACTTCTTTTACCCTGTGCATCTTTTTACCGCACTTGGGGCAAGTCATGGTGAGTTTGTCTACGTAAGGACGGTGAAGTTCTACGTCTTCTTTAAGTCCGCATTTTTCTCTTAGTTCCTGCCTCGAACCGACTACTTCGAAATGGTCGCATTCGTCGCATTCCCAAACGGGAAGGGGCGTGCCCCAATATCTTTCTCTCGACAAACCCCAATCGACTACGTTTTCGAGGAAGTTGCCCATTCTGCCGTTTTTGATGGTTTCGGGAATCCAGTTTACCGATTCGTTGGAGTTTAAAAGCCTGTCCTTTACCGCCGTGGTCTTGATAAACCAACTCGAACGCGCATAGTAAAGTAAGGGCGTGTTGCAACGCCAACAGAAAGGATAGGAGTGTTCAAACATTTCTTCTTTGAAAAGTAATCCCCTTTCCTTTAAATCTTTTATAATAAATTTGTCGGCGTCTTTGCAGAACATTCCTTTAACGACGGTGACTTCGTCCTTCATTTTACCGCGGTCGTCGACCATTTGAACGAAGGGAAGATTATAATTGTGCCCTACCCTTCCGTCATCGACGCCGAATGCGGGTGCTATGTGAACGATACCAGTACCGTCGGTCAACGTTACGTAATCGTCGTTGGTTACGTAAAAGGCTTTTTGTTTGAAAGTTCCCAAAGCGCAATCGAAAAGGGGTTCGTATTCTACGTATTCGTAGTCTTTGCCCTTCTTTTCGTCTACGATTTCGTAGTCTTCGAAAAGTTTGCCGACGAGTGCCTTTGCCAAAATGTAATTTTCGCCGTCGGCGGTTTTTATGCGAACGTAATCTTCATGAGCGTTCATGCAAAGTGCCACGTTTGACGGAAGAGTCCAAGGGGTAGTCGTCCACGCCAAAAAGTAGAGGTTGTCCTCGCCTTTTACTTTGAATTTCGCGTAAACGGATTTTTCCTTTACGTCTTTATAGCCTTGGGCGACTTCGTGCGAGGCAAGCGCCGTTCCGCAACGGGGGCAGTAAGGCACGATTTTATGTCCTTTATACAAAAGCCCTTTTTTGTGCATTTCTTTAAGCGACCACCATACCGATTCGATATAGTCGTCGTGATAGGTTACGTAAGGGTTTTCCATGTCTACCCAGTAACCGAGCCTTTCGCTCATTTGCTTCCATTCGTTGGAATACTTCCATACCGATTGCTTGCATTGGTCGATAAAAGGTTCGATACCGTATTTTTCGATATCCTGCTTGCCGTCAAGCCCTAATTTTTTCTCGATTTCGAGTTCTACCGGAAGACCGTGAGTGTCCCAACCGGCTTTACGAAGAACGTGCATCCCCTTCATAGTTTTGTAACGGGGAATTATATCCTTCATGACACGTGTCAAAACGTGACCGATGTGGGGTTTGCCGTTTGCCGTCGGAGGTCCGTCGTAAAAGCAAAATTCCTTTCCGCCTTCGGTTTGCTCTATGGATTTTTCAAAAATGTGGTTTTCGGACCAAAACTCGGAAACTTCCTTTTCCCTTGCAAGAAAGTCGAGTTTCGTATCAACTTTTTTATACATAGTTCGCTCCTTATGAAACGTTAATTTTTTATTTTTTGATTTTTGTTTTTTTGACTTGTGGTTCTTTGGGGTCGGTTTTTTGGGGTTGGTTTTGTTTTTTTGTCGGCTTTGGAGTGTGTGTTTGCCGTTGCGTGCTTGTGTTCGCCGAAATTTGCCGTTGCGCACTCGTTTGTCGGCGAGGAGAAAAGTTTTAGAAAAAAATTACTTTCGTCTAAAAGAAGAATTACTTTCGACAAGAAGAATTACTTTCGGCAAAAACAGGTTACGGTCAAAAAAATAAAAACCGCCTCTTATAAAGAGACGGAAAATAACCGCGGTACCACTCTTTTTTACGGCAAAAACACCGTACCCTTAACTAAGTTTGACGAAAACTTGAAACGACCGCCTACTTCGCCCGCCCCCTATAAAGCCACGCTTTTAGCGATTTGCTACGGAAGGATACCCTTAAAATGCAGACCTTGCGGACTCTCACCGTAACCGCTCGCTTTAAAGCGCGTTTTTTAAGGACTTGTTTCCGATTATTGCAATTATTTGCGCCGTAAAACATCCTGTGTCGGAAAATTACGGCGATTTTCGTAACCGAACAAACGATTACACGATAATTTTAACAAATTTATAGTTTATTGTAAAGCAAATTGCTTTAAATCGTTTGATTTTTTTCTCGAAATAGTATAAAATAACTTTACCGTGCTAGGCGGGGAGCTAGCGGTGCCCTCTTCCTGCAATCCGCTACAGCAGGGCTGAAGGTCCTTCTCGGCTATACGTATGGTTGGCCGGATCTTATAAGGGGTGTTGATATTAAGGTCTTGTGCAACGGGCGGTTGCGAACCGTGTCAGGATAGGGATATAGCAGCACTAAACAATTTGCGCCGTGTGCCATAAGGTTGCTTTAAAGGAGCTACCTGTAAGGTTTTCGCTTCGGTGCGGATAGTCAAAAAGGAATGCACGGTATTTTTAAAAATTAACGGCGGTTGCGCCGTTTTTTTTGTTTTGCGAAAATTTAACGGCGGTTGCACCGTTTTTTTGTTGTCTTAAAAAGGCATTTCGTGTATAATTGACTTACAAAAACGTTTTTAGGTGATTTATGATAATAGGTAGCGACATCGACGGCGTTTTGACCGACCTTGAAAAATATCAACTCGTTGAAGGCGAAAAGTATTTTAATCGCCCTCCGATCGATAAAAACGCATTCAAAACTTATAAAATTTTCGGCGGAACTTTAAAAGACGAAGAGAATTTTTGGCTTACGAAAGTTTTCGATTACGCAATAAACGTACCCGCAAAAGAGGGTGCAAAAGAGGCAATCGAAAAACTTAAAAAGGATGGGCATAGCATAATTTTCGTTACGGCGAGGACTTATACAACCGACAACGACGAAAGAGGCTCGAAAATGAGAAAAGCCGTTTACGACTGGCTTGATAAAAACGGGTTTTTATACGATAAAGTCGTATTCTCTACCGAAGATAAAGAAAAGGTTTGCATTGATTTAAAACTTGATTTGATGATAGAAGATTCCCCCGTAAACATAGAATATTTGAAAAAGCATATGCCGATAATTTGTATGGAAGCGGGCTATAATAAAAAAGTTTACGGCGACGATATTTATAGGTGCAAAGATTGGAGTACAGTTTACGATGCCGTAAACGAAATTATCGGCAATAAAAGACGGTAAATTATTATAAAAGTCCGTCTATAGGTCGGTTAACGGCGTACTTTTTTACTTTTGTATGCGTCGTGTTACAGTTAATTCGACGGTTCTAAATGACATGGAATATAAGAAGTAATTGCGTTTTTCAACGCATGAATTGACCTTCGGTCGTGAATTGCGTTTTTCAACGCATGAATTGACCTTCGGTTATGAATTGCGTTTTTCAACGCATGAATTGACCTTCGGTCGCATGTAAGCCGATTTGTTTGTCGGACAATTTGGCTTTGTAGGGAAAGTTAAGTCGGTTTATTTGATAAGTAAACGGTTAGTAGACGGAATCTTATTATTAGAGATAACATAATAACGATAACATAATAAAAGCGACGGCTCGAAAATTCGAACCGCCGCTTTTATATAAACAAAAAATTTAAAAAGGAGAACGATTTATATAAAAATTATAAATCTCAATGTATATCATATCAAAATTAAAATCTAATTTCAACAAAATTGAATATTAAAATCTAATTATATCAAAATAGAAATCTAATTTAATTAAAATCGGAAATCACATAATATTAAAATTACAAATTCTATAAGTAAAGTTTCCCGATTTTAGAAAAAATTTACGTTAACGAAGTCTAAATACGACTAAAAATTATAAAAAAGTCTGTCTATATGTCGATTATCGGCGTTATTTGCGATTTGACGTCGGCAAATTCAAACAATTTGCAAAAGATCTATCAAGTAACCTTTTAACTACGATGCAAACTTTTTAGCTTATGTTCGTCTTTGTAATCGTGGCTTGCTTTATAATAATCTAAACAATTATAACTACGTTTATGAACTATAATTTACTATATAAACTATAAGTTAGTTCACAACTATAAGTCTGTCTATAAGTCGATTATCGGCGTTTTTTATTTAGTATGTTCGTTTTTGTAATCGAGGCTTGCTTTTATAAAGCCTTTGAAAAGCGGGTGCGCTTTATACGGACGAGATAAAAATTCGGGGTGGAACTGGCAAGCGACGAACCAAGGATGGTCTTTTAATTCCAAAATTTCCACTAATTGCTTGTCGGGGTTTTTACCCGAGGCTATCATTCCGTGTTCTTCAAACGCTTGTAAATATTTGTTGTTAAACTCATAGCGGTGGCGATGACGTTCTTCCACGTCGGTTTTTTGATAGACGCTATAGGCCTTCGTACCCTCTTTAATCCTACAGGGATTTAACCCGAGGCGAAGGGTTCCGCCCATTTCGATGCCGAGGTACTGCTCGGGAAGAAGTGATATTACGGGATTGGTAGTTTCGGGGTTGAATTCGGTGGAATCTGCATCCTTCAAATTAAGAACGTCTCTTGCAAATTCGAGGGCGAACACTTGAAGCCCCAAACATATACCGAAGCAAGGAACTTTATTTTCGCGCGCGTATTTTACCGCGGCGATTTTGCCTTCCACTCCCCTTTGTCCGAAACCGCCGGGAATCAATACACCGGAATAGCCTTTCAAAATTTCGGCGGCGTTGTCGTTATTTACGTCTTCGGATAAAATCCAACCGATGTTTACCTTTACGCCGTAAACGTAACCTGCGTGGCGAAGGGCTTCGGCAATCGATAAATATGCATCGTGAAGTTCCACGTACTTACCGACCAACGCAATGTTAAGGTCGGTTTTTGCGTTTCTTACCGACTCTATCATCTTGTTCCATTCGGTAAGATCTGGCTCGGGCGTTTCAAGCCCGAAATGCTTACAAATTATATCGTCGGCACCTTGTTTGTGAAGAGCGGGAACGATGTCGTACAAAACGGGTACGTCTTTGGAAACGATGACCGCTTCGGGGTCGATATCGCAAAAGAGGGAGATTTTTTCTTTAACTTCTTTTTTGATATTTACTTCGGACCTAAGAACCACCATGTCGGGTTGGATGCCCAAAGAACGCAATTCCTTTACGCTGTGCTGTGTGGGCTTTGTTTTGATTTCGCCCGCAACCCTAAGGTAAGGAACGAGTGTGGTATGTACGTAAAAGGTGTTTTTTTGACCTACGTCTCTGCGCCATTGACGAATTGCTTCCAAAAACGGTAAAGACTCGATATCGCCTACAGTTCCGCCGATTTCGGTGATAATGACGTCGGCACCGCTCGTTTCGGCGGCTTTTTTAAGTTTTGATTTTATGCGGTCGGTTATATGAGGGATGACCTGAACGGTGTTCCCCAAATAATCGCCCTTTCTTTCCTTTTCGAGAACTTCTTTATATATTCTGCCCGAGGTGATGTTTGAAAGTTTGGTTAAGGAAACGTCTATAAACCTTTCGTAGTGACCGAGGTCCAAGTCGGTTTCCACACCATCGTCGGTAACGTAAACTTCGCCGTGCTGGTATGGGCTTAACGTACCGGGGTCGATATTGATGTACGGATCGAATTTCTGAACGAAAATTTTCAATCCCCTGTCCTTTAAAAGTCTGCCGATTGACGACGCCACAATACCCTTACCGAGGCTTGAAACGACTCCCCCCGTTACGAAAACGTATTTTGCCATACTGCACCTACCAAAAATTTATCGCTTTAATTATACCAAACGTCATAAAATTTAACAACAATAATCTTTCGCTATTCGGATATTTTAGCAAAATTTTTTTAAACGATGTTTTAGGAAGGTTCTAATTCGCTAAGCGGTATAGCGGTATTATTTTTTTAAGTCGTTTAGCATAGATTTTTTAATGTCGTCGATACGAAAACTTTCGGCACATTTTTGTATGGTTTTATTATAAGTGAATTTATCCAAATCGCAATCGCGAAATTTTGTAAAAGTATAATCGAAATCTTTAACGAAACATTCCGAAATCGCCCAAGCTATAGCCATATTTACATAGTAATCGTCGCTTTTAAGGTTTAAAAATACCGAGAGAGATTTTTCGAAATAATCGCTCGTGAGGCAATAATCCATAAGCATAACGATGCCCGAACGCCTCATAAAAGGCTTTTTTAAACTACATAAGCCTATTGCCGTGTCGTAAGTTTTTTTAACGTCGTTTGCCAAAAATTTAAAGGTTGCGACGACTAAATCACACTCCGACCAATCTTTTACGAGTTTAAAATATTCGTAACCGTATCTATATTTTTCGTCATCGCATATCTTCATGTAGCCGATGACAAAGCCTTGCAACAATATCTCTTCGTAATAAAAAAGTCGGTTTTTCGTTAAAAATTTTAAAGGTTCGTTTTTGGCTATCCGTTTGGCGATTTTTCGTAACTTAGGTACTCTTACGCCTATCATCGGATGCTCGTTTTTTACGATTTTTTCGTTAAAATCTTTGTACTTAGGCTCGGCTAAAAGTTTAAGTTCTTTTCTAACATCGTCTTTAATATAATCGCTTTTCATATAGTCGGTTTTAGCTCAATGCGTCATATGTCAACCTGTTTTATCGCAAACGGGTTTATCGCAAGCGGGTTTATCGCAAGCGGGTTTATCGCAAGCGGGTTTATCGCAAGCGGGTTTTTTATATGCACGCATACGCAAAATACATAATTTAAAGATATTTTACATCGTATTTACAGTAATTTATCAAATCCGTTGTATGTTTCGAAAGCAAGCAAATACAACGCTTTCAGTAAGTCGGGATTTTTTGTTTTTAACTCCTCAATTACCGTATCGTGTTCAACCGTATAGACGATATCGTTTCTAATAAGTTTTTCTATAGTTACGGGTAACTGTTTACATACAAGATAAAAGGCATTTTCTATTCCGGTCACAAGTTCATAGAATTTATCTATCGAAACACGTCTGATTTTTTCGTGCGACACTATTTTGCCGTTCACGGAACAGTTCCAAGCGATATTTTGAGAACGTTTTGCAATCGTTTCCACAAGAAAGCACATGTCGTCAGGACGATTTAAAATTTGATTTTGCATACCGATATACGTTTTTTGAGATGAAGAAGAATTCATCGTATTATGTTTGTTTTTCATCTCTACGTATATTTTTGTGCCGTCTACCTGAGTAAAAATAACGTCAAAGCCATGTTTAGGGACTTCGCAATTAGCAATATACTTAAACATATATTGATGAAAATAGCCGATTGCGTTTGTATTGGATTTATCCCTTTGCCTATGTATTTCAAGTTCGATAATGTCTTCGATGGATTTTTTTAACAAAGCCTTATCGAACGTAAGTTTAATAGGGTCGATAATATTGCTGTTAAATTTTGTCAAATCTATTGATTTTAAAGTAGCGTTGTAAGTTTTAATAGTTTGGGCAACGTGATTTTCAAAATCTTCTTTTTTGATAAACGGTATGCAGTAGTCGTTGCTCATTTTTTCATTTCCTCCAAAGTATTTATAATCTCCAAGCCTATTTCTTTTGCAAGATTGACAGGCACGGCATTTCCTACTTGTTTATATTTTTCCGACAAAGTTCCGTAAAAACCCCATGTATCCGGGAAGGTTTGTATGCGTGCGTTTTCTCTATATGAAAAGGGTCGAACTTCCAAGGGATGACATCTATCCGTTTGTTTCATCCCGGGGTTGGTTAAAACCGTCAATGACGGCTCGTCCAATCCGATACGTCTTAAAATTCCCGTTCTTCCGCCACCCATATTCCAACATGTTTTCATATATTCTTTGGCAACGGTAGGGTCGATATCGCGCCAATATCCGCCGGGCGGAACTAACGCAAAAACGGATGCTTTATATTGAGAGTATTGTGCACAGTCTTCTTTCGACGGATTTGAATCCAATTTAATATCTCTGATAACAGGTTTGTATTTGTGTTTTTTCGGATAAGAAAACTTACATTTATCAACTAAATCATTTCTTATGCCGATAGTAATAAGTCTTTCTCTTTTTTGAGGAACACCGTAATCCCACGCATTAAGGACTCTATATGTTACCAAGTACCCTTGTTGCTGAAAAATATCAAGAATCGTTTTGTATGTTTGCCCGTTATCGTGAGTAAGTAAGCCGCGCACATTTTCAAAAAGAAACATTTTGGGTTGCAACTTTTCCAAAAAAGTTGCGTAATGATAAAACATCGTTCCTCTGACGTCTTGAAGACCAAGACGTTTTCCTGCGTAACTGAAAGATTGACAGGGCGCACCGCCCGACAATAAATCTAATTCGTCTATTTTTATATTAAATTCTTTTTCTAAATCTTTTTGAGAAGTAATGGCAATATCTTCACAAATAACCTTCCAGTTCGGACGATTTAAAATAAGGGTATTTGCCGCGCTTTGGTCAAACTCAACGAGACCGATATGGCTAAAACCCGCTTGTTCTAACCCGAGTGCCAACCCGCCTGCGCCTGCAAATAGTTCTATACTTGTAAACATTTACAGTTTCTCCGTGTGTAACGTTAAATTCCAACGATTATATTATAGCATAGATTTTCTTTTTTTTCAACTGCTATTGCATTTAATTTTGTCTCGAGCATTATGGCTTTTTAACCTTTTAAATAAACAATCTATGGTTTAATTCATAAAAACTTAAGCTTTTTCGTTTTAAAATATATCATACGGTCGTTCGATAATTAAATAACTGACAATATGCAAAGTAAAAAATTCAAAAGTAAACGTTGCATTCCTTTATATAAATCTAACAGTGTATTTTTTTATATAAAGTAAATCTTGCATTTTTATATAATAAAAGCACGGCTAATGCCGTGCTTTTACGGTGGTCGAGGTGACGAGACTCGAACTCACGACCTCTTGGTCCCGAACCAAGCGCGCTACCAAACTGCGCTACACCTCGAAAGCGGTAAATTTACACAGTGGCTATAAATTTACTGCAAAGGAAACAAAGATATATTGAAAAAATTTAGAATAAACGATATTAAAAAACGTATAATGTTTATTTTAGAAAATACTTACTTAAATAAACTTAAACTGTTTAACCTATAAGGCTTCCGAAAAGCTGTGCGCAAATTCGAAAATTTGCTAAAAAACATCGATAACGGGCTTATAGACCTATATTTACCCTACCCAATAAACGAAACCGTCGTAAAATTTCAAGCCGATTTTACGGCATAAATTAAAAGACTTTTCGTTGCCGTAAACGATATGGCAAAAGGGCGTTATGTTTTTGGATAAACAATAATCGATATCTTTTTTTAAAAGTGCCGTGCCTATACCCAGTTTTCGGTAAGGCGGAAATACTTCGAGCATTCCCATTGAAAGTTCGCTGTGAACGCCTATAAAGCCTGCAAGGACTCCGTTTACGTATGCACCGAACATTCCCCTTTCGTCTATTGCCGTTTTTACCTCGTTATAATCCATAGGCAAACGGTAATTTTCCAAAACAGCCTTTATATTATAATCGGTGGCAATCAATTTGTCAATCGTTATATCGAGATTTTCGGGGATTTTTTCGTTATTTGCCCAAAAAGCCTGATAACACTTTTTAAAAACCTCTATTTTTAACTTGTTTTGAAGAAGTTTTGCCAAATTTTCGTCGGTACACATAAAGCAATACCCGCTATCTATAAGCGATAAAATTTTATCGTTTGCCAAACTATCGGTAACCGATATAAGAAATATTCCGTCGGTATTTTTAACGACTACGGCGTTTTTTTCGGCATAAACCATCGTTGCATTTTTATCGTGTTTTAACACTTGAATAATGCCGACGTTTTTGTCAAAATTCTTTGATAACAGGCTTATAGCCTCACTTTTTGTCAACATTAACTTCTTAAACCTCTTTCGTAAAGGTCTTTGTACACGCCGTTCTCTATTTTCAAAAGTTCGTTATGGCTACCTCTTTCGACCACGCCTTTTTCGGTTATTACGATAATTTCGTCGGCGTTTTTTATGGTGGAAAGCCTATGTGCGACGACTATGGTAGTTCTGCCTTTAGACAACTTTTCCAAACTATCCTGTATTTGAAGTTCGGTAACGTTATCGAGTGCGCTCGTTGCCTCGTCCAATATAAGTATGGGGGGATTTTTCAAAAAGGCTCTTGCAATGGAAACGCGTTGCTTTTGCCCGCCCGATAGTTTCACTCCCCTTTCGCCTACGTAGGTGTCGTAACCGTCGGGAAGCGAGCATATAAAGTCGTGAATGTTTGCAAGTTTTGCCGCTTTTATAATTTCATCGTCGCTTGCGTCCAAATTGCCGTAAGCGATATTTTCTTTAACGCTTCCGCCGTACAAAAAGACGTCTTGCTGGACGATGCCGATGTTTCGGCGCAAATCTTTTAAAGCGATATTTTTTATGTCGATTGAGTCAATGTAAATTTTGCCTTCGTCGATATCGTAAAACCTCGGTATAAGATTACATAAAGTCGTTTTTCCGCCGCCCGACGGACCAACGAGTGCAACGGTTTCACCGCGGTTTATTTTAAGGGATAAATCGTTTATGACGTTTTTCCTTCTCCCGCGGATATTTCCGACTCGCTCGTCTTCTTTTACGACCATGCCGTCATCTTTAATCTCGCCGTTTTCGCTTTCGTTTTTGCGATTATTTTCTTTCAAATCGTCCTCTTTTTCGTCTTTGCGGTAGGTAAAGGTTACGTGGTCGAAAACTATGTCGCCGTTAAGTTTGTCTACTTTGACGGGATTTACAGCGTCTTTTTCCGGGGCGATTTTCATTATTTCGGAAAATCTCGCAAAACCGGTCAAACCTTCCTCTATCTGTTCAAAAAGGGTTACGAAGGTTCTGATGGGGTTTAAAAGCATGGAAATATACAAAATGTAAGCGGTCATATCGCCCACGTCGATTAAATCGAAACTGTAAAAAAGCCCGCCCGCAACGAGGGTTGCAAGATATAGAATATCCATGCACAACGTCATGCCGGTATGGAATTTACCCATTATTTTGTAATTCTTCTTTCTTACCTCTTTGTATTCTTCGTTGGTAACGGCGAATTTTTGAATTTCGTGATCTTCCGCCGTATACGACTTGGATACTCTGATGCCCGAAATCGAACTTTCAACGCTCGCGTTTATAGCGGCGGTTTTTTCCCTGCCCTCGGTAAAGGTGGCACGCATTTGCTTGCGTAAAGTAATTACCACGAAAAACATGGGCGGAAGAAGAGCAAATACGATAAGCGCGAGCCACGGGTTAATCGTGGTTATCATGGCAAGAGAGCCAATAATTGCAAGCAATGATAAAAGCAAATCTTCGGGTCCGTGATGGGCAAGTTCTGAAATTTCGAAAAGGTCGTTGGTTACCCTCGACATAATAGAGCCTACTTTGGTTTCGTCGTAGTAGGAAAAGGGTAATTTTTCAAGATGGGTAAAAAGGGTTAAGCGCATATCGCCTTGAATTCTTACGCCGACGGTATGCCCCCAGTAGGTTACGCAATAGTTTAATACGGCTTTTACTAAAAATATGCCGAGTAAAACGCCCGACCATAGCAAAATATCGTTTACGAGTTTATTTGGTGCGTAAACGTTTATTATACTGCGCGCAATCGTAGGATAAACGAGATTGCAAACTGTCATTAAAAAGGCGCAAGTCAAATCGAATATAAAAAGCCCTAAATGGGGTTTGTAGTATTTTGAAAATTCGCCGATGAGTTTTACTGCGGAATATTTTTTGGCTTTGTTCGTTTTAATCATTTTTCACCGCGTTAGTTGAATGGTTTATCCACTACAATATATCATAAAAAGGCTTATTTGTCCATTTTTTTTAAGTAAAGCGACACTTTTTTTGTCACTTACAATCGTATTATTTGACAAAACACGCAAATTTAAGTTATAATTTTTCTCGTTTTAGACCTTTTAGATTACGAGGACTTTATGAAAAGAGAAGACATCAGAAATATTGCGATTATAGCGCACGTCGACCACGGCAAAACGACGCTCGTGGATCAACTTTTAAAACAAAGCCATATCTTCCGTACAAACGAAGTCGTTCAGGAAAGAGTTATGGACTCTAACGACATCGAGCGTGAAAGAGGTATTACCATTTTGGCGAAAAATACATCCGTTCACTATAAAGACGTAAAAATAAACATTATCGATACCCCGGGACACGCCGACTTCGGCGGAGAGGTAGAGCGTATTTTGTCTATGGTTGACGGCGTTTTACTTTTGGTAGACGCAGTCGAGGGCTGTATGCCTCAGACGAGATTCGTTTTGAAAAAAGCACTCAATCTTAACAAAAAGCCTATCGTCGTTATAAACAAAGTGGATAAAGGCGGTGATATAGACGCCACCCTCGACGGTATAGTAGATTTGTTTTTGGACCTCGGCGCAAACGACGACCAACTCGGTTTCAAAACCGTTTACGCTTCGGCAAAGCAAGGTTGGGCGGCAATGAGCCTTGACGCACCCAGAGTGGATATAACGCCTATTTTCGACACTATTTTGGAAGAAATCCCCTGCCCGGAAGGTTCGAAAACGGAACCTTTGCAACTTATGATTTCCAACATCGATTACGACGAATACGTCGGTCGTATCGGCGTAGGTAAAATAATCCGAGGAACTTTAAACCAAAACCAACCCGTTTCCATTTGCAGAACGGACGGAAGCGTAACGAAGGCAAAAGTTTCCTTCCTTTATCAGTTCGAAGGGCTTAAAAGAGTTGAAGTTCCGAGCGGTAAAATGGGCGATATCGTTGCCGTAATATGTTCCGAAAAATTAAATATCGGCGAAACCGTTTGCGATAGCGATCACCCCGAAGCATTGCCCTTCGTTGCCATCGACGAGCCTACTATTTCAATGATGTTCATGGTAAACAACAGCCCCTTTGCGGGAAAAGAAGGTAAATACGTTACATCCCGCCATTTAAGGGCAAGACTGTTTAAAGAGGTAGAAACCAACGTTTCGATGAGAATAGAAGAAACGGAATCCGCCGACACCTTTAAAGTTTACGGCAGAGGCGAACTGCACCTTTCCGTTCTTATAGAAAACATGCGCAGAGAGGGTTACGAATTTCAGGTTTCACGCCCCAAGGTTATTTATAAAGAAATAAACGGAAGATGTTGCGAACCTATGGAAGACCTTGTTATCGAAGTCCCCGACGAATTCGTTGGTGCGGTTATGAATAAAATAGGCGCAAGAAAGGGCGAACTTCAAAATATGAGCATTAACCCGAGCGGTGAAACAAAACTCGAGTTTAAAATTCCTTCACGCTGTCTAATAGGTTACAGATCGGAACTTTTGACCGATACGAAAGGCTTCGGCGTTATGAGCCACGTTTTCTCGGGCTATGAAGAATACAAGGGCGACATTCAGGAAAGAACACGCGGAAGTTTGGTCGTATTCGAAACGGGCGTAACGACTCAATACGGGCTATTTAACGCTCAAGAACGTTGTACACTTTTCGTAGGTCCCGGCTTAAACGTTTACGAAGGTATGATTGTAGGCGAAAACTCCCGTGAGGACGACCTTGCCGTCAACGTTTGCAAGCAAAAACATTTGACCAACAACCGTGCAAGCGGTAGCGAGGACGCACTTAAACTTACTCCCCCTACCACGCTCAGTTTGGAACAATGTATGGAATTTATCGCCGACGACGAACTTTTGGAAATTACCCCTAAAAACATTCGTCTAAGAAAGAAAATTTTGTCCAAAGAACTTCGTATGAAGGAATGGGCAAAAACGCATAGATAAATTATAGATGGGTAAATTATAGTTAGATAAAATTATTGATAAAATTATAGTAAATCATTTAGCGGTTGTCGCAAGGCGACTTGATAAATTTATAAGTAAACATAAGCAAGTAAATAACTTATAGATAGAAAATTTACGGGCTGTCGCGAATGCGACAGCCCGTAAATTTTGTTATTGATTATGTTTATTTATTTTTGGTTTTGTTTTGTTTTAATTATTGTTTTGATTTGATTATGTTTTTGTAATTATTTTTGGTTTTGGTTGGTTTTTGTTCTTATATTTGGTTTTAATTCTTATTTTCGGCTTTATTTTTTTTATTTGGTTTTAATAATGAATGAGAAATTATAAAGAATGAATTAAGTGATGTGACGGGTGAATTGTTGCTTATGCAACGTGACGATGCACCACTGATTTGCCAAAGCAAATCTTTTTTCACTTTATACAAAGAAGGCTAATAGGATTAAGAATTATATAGTCTTTCCTATTATATAAGCCGTCCAACCTCCTCAGTCGATTTCATCGACAGCTCCCCCCTACCAGGTGAAGCCTTTCTTCGACCTACCAAGTGAAGCCTATGAACACCTCCGAGGTGAAGACTAACAAGGAATGGCGTATTATATAAAACAATCACCCCGTCGATTTCATCGACACCCCTCTTTGCACAAGGAAGGCAAAAGCGGAACGACAAATTATATAATATGCGCAGCTTTGCCGCTGGATCCTTCGACAAGCTCAGGATGACCTGCGGACATCTGTTGTTTATCGAAAAATACAGGATGAACTGCGGATAGAATTACTCCGAGGGGAAGGCTTCACTCATGCAAGGCTTCATATTGTGTGAAGGCTATAACGCCTACGCACCTTTACGAAAGGAAGGCTATGGCGGAGTTAATTATTCTTTTTTCTTGCGGAAAGGGGCGGTTGGTTGTTTACGTAAGTTTGCCAAACGTCGATGCGGTCGTCTTCGTCTATTTTACGAACGACTTTGGCGGGAACGCCCGCTACTATACTGTTTTCGGGAACGTCCTTCGTTACGACGGCACCTGCCGCGACTACGCTGTTTTTACCTATGGTAACGCCACCGCAAATTATTGCGCCCGAACATATCCAGCAACCGTCGTTAATGGTAATTTGCCCGGAAAATTCGAGGTCGTGTAGCCCGTCGGGATAGTTTGCGTTAAGTCTTTCTTCGGCGATAAGCGGATGGTTGGGCGTTGCCAAAGTAACGTTTGCGCCTATCCATACGCCGTTGCCGAGAACTATGGGCGAAATGTCTAAAAATACGCAGTTATAATTGACGAAACATTCCTTGCCGACGTGAATATTAACGCCGTACTCGCAATATAAAGGGGCAAAAACGGCAAGCCCGTTTTCTTTTGCCGAAGGAATAAGTTTTTCGAGAGTTTTTTGCTTTCTTTTTGTCTGCCACACGGGTATTTTGTTAAACTTGTCGCACAAAGTCAGTCCGCGCATATGCTGTTTTTCTATGTCTTTGCTTGCGGAATTATAAAGTTTTCCGCTTACCATGCGATCCCAATCGCTTATACCGTTATACATTGTTTAATACCTCCGAATTTTCTTGTTTTGTAAGATTTTTAACCCATAAATATTTTTTATAATGAATAAAGACTGCCGGTAGTTTTACCGATTCGTCGAGGTTCAGTATCAGAAACACCAAATAGACGGGTAACTTTAATAAAAAGGCAGCAGTCGCCCCACAGGGTATAATTACGCACCACATTGTTACGGCGTCGCATTTTAACCCGAATTTTGTATCTCCGCCCGCGCAAAATATGCCTGCCACCGTAGAACTGTTTACGGCATACCCGACGAGGTTAAAAGAACAAATTATAAGCATTTTTTGTAAATATTCCGTTGCGGTTTGGCTTAAAGCGGTAAATTTTACGATTAACGGGCTTATTAAAAGTAATACTACCCCTGCCGTTAGACCGCTTATAAAGGCAATCAGACATATCTTTTTCCCGTAACTTTTGGCGGTGTCGAGATTACCCGCACCGAGTTCGTTACCGACGATGATACCTCCGCCCGATGCCACGCCCAACGAAAAGCACGCTACGAGGTTTTTTAAAATATTTGTTATCGAATTGGCGGCTACGGCGTCAGAACCTAAATGCCCCATTATGACCGAATACATCGTAAACCCTACCCCCCATACGATTTCGTTGCATAAAACGGGAGTGGTGTACTTCCAAAAATCACGTCGCAAATCTTTATCGTCGTTTAAAAAATAAGATCTTCTCAGTTTGGCTCTGTCTTTTTTTGCCGTTTCTGTTATGCACCAAATAACTTCGACCGCCTTTGAAATTACGGTAGCGAGAGCCGCACCCGCAATGCCGAGTTCGGGAAACCCGCATAAACCGAATATCAAAACAGCGTTTAAGCCGATGTTTATCAATACGCTTCGGAGTTTAGAGCAAATAATCGGGTTTAAGCGGTTTTTGCTTAGGGCGAAAACGTGGTTAAGATGCGACATACTTAGGACAAAAACTTAAAGTAATAGCAATATAGGGCGTGAGGTCGGGCGTAAAAATCACGCAGAATGTAGGGCGTGAGGTCGGGCGTAAAAATCACGCAGAATGTAGGGCAAGATAATAGCATTAAAAACGGGCGGACTTACAAGCAATTCTTGTAAGTCCGTCGCCGTTTATTCTACAGTTAAAGTGTTTTTTGATTATTAACGACTTGAAAAATGTTTTTATGCTCCGTAATTAATTTTTAGTAAAAACGTTTTTCAGGTTCCGTATCTTCGTATAACAAAAGGCGTTTTCAAGTTCCGTAACCTATACAAAAAACTTTTCAAGTGCAGTTTATAACTTTTAGTAAAAACGGTTTCAAGATTATGTGTAGAGAGAAAAAACGAGCAAATCGCCGATTAGTTTACATATAGTAAAAAGTCTTTTTAAGATTATGTATAGAGAGGTCAAAATAAGCCTACTCTTTATTTTTTTCTCGTCTACCGCGTTTTTTAATTATTTCGTAAATTGCTAAATCGTAAGTAGTGCCGTCCGCTTGCTTACCCTGCGAAGGAAGAATATCTGTAAGTTTAAGCCCGCATTTTTCGATTGATTCGGTGTATCTCGTATTCAAAACGTCTTGTTTGACATAAACTTTGCGAATACCGACCTCTTTGAAAAGGAAGGCTATAACACGATGCAAAGCCTCTTCGGGATAATCTTTAATACACCACCTGTTGCCGATGCAATAGGAGATTTCGGCAACCTTGTCCTTTTCACCGATATTGACGACGCTTATCGAACCTATCGGGACATTGCCGTCTTTTAAACAAATTGCCCAATGATAAAAGGTAGGTTTGTCGTATTCTTTTATCCAAGAGGAGATAACAAGTTGTGTTTCTTCCACGGTTTTATGAGCAAGCCAAATTAAGTATTTCGTTGCTTCTGCGTCACTTGCCCAGTTGGAAAACATATCTTTTGCGTCGGTTGTTTTAAAACGACGAAGAATCAATCCGGCGGATTTTAAATTTTTCGTTCCTAAATGTTTCATGATTTGATACTCTTAAAGACTGCGGTTATAGAAATAATTAAGTAATTGCGGTCTTTTAATAATGAATTTTATTTGAAATTTCAAAGGATTTTTATATTTTGAAATTTTACAAGCTTAATTTGACAAACCGATGTTCGGTGAAATATAGTTAACGCCGACTGCGCTACCTACCGTGGGGAAGGCTTTCAAGGATTGGCGAACTCTATATAAACTTTACAGTTATATAAGCCGTCCAACCTCATCCACCGCAAAGCGGTCCCCCTTCCGCCTCGGTCTTACGACCTTCGGGCTTCGGCTACAAACAGCGCACTGTGCTGTTTGCTTAACGCCTACGCACCCCTACCAGGTGAAGGCACGAGGTATTAAGAATTTATGGTTGGGGAATTTTTATTTTTTGCCGAAAAGACGTCTTACGAAGGAAGGAACGTCGGATTTGCGTTCGGGTTTTACGTTGGTTTCTTCGGGAGCGGTTTCCTTATAGGAATGCTCGCCCTCCCGACCCTCGTCGTAACGTTGATCTTCGTCGTAGCGTTGACCTTGGCTCATGGAATCGGTGTCGTAGCGTTGACCTTGGCTCATAGAATCCGAGCCGTAGCGAGATTGTCCGTTCGGGAAGGTCGGCTCGTAAGGTTTTCCGTTTCCTTGGTAACCGCCGTTTTGGTTCGATTGGGTACGACCGCCGTTTTGGTTTAGACCGTCGTTTCTCGAAATGTTCATATATTCGGGATTACGATTGGAGTTTTCGCGTCTTTCGTTGGTTTCGGAGGCTTGCCCGAGGGTTTGACCGCGGTTAACGTTAAAGGCAAAATCGGGGCGAGGTTTCTGTTCGGATTCTTCGTCGTCAACCTTTTTGTCAAAGCCGGTCGCTATAATGGTAATGATTATTTCCTCTTGCAAGTCGGGGTTAACGTTCATACCGAAGATAATATTTGCGGTAGGATCGATGATTTCCTGTACTCTGTCGGCTGCCTCTTTAACTTGCGACATAGATAAATCTTTGCCGCCGGTAACGTTCAAAATAATACCGTGCGCGCCTTCTATGGTAGTTTCGAGCAAAGGACTCGAAACCGCCTGACGAACGGCTTCTATAACTCTGTTTTCGCCCTTCGCCTTGCCTACGCCCATGTGCGCAAGACCTTGGTTTTTCAAAATGGTTCTTACGTCGGCAAAGTCAAGGTTGATAAGCGAGGGTGTAGCGATAAGGTCTGCTATACCGCAAATGCCTTGGCGGAGTGTGTCGTCCGCATACTTTAAGGCGTCGACGAAAGGAGTGTCGGGAGGAAGTGCCTCTAACAGTCTGTCGTTAGGAATAATGATGATGGTGTCTACGTATTTTGCTAAATTGGAAATACCTTTTTTGGCGTTTTGCTCACGCTTTTTGCCTTCAAAATGGAAAGGTCTCGTGACGACGGCAACCGTTACGCAACCTGCGTCTTTTGCCGTTTTGGCAACGATGGGTGCCGCACCCGTACCCGTTCCGCCGCCCATACCAGCGGCGATAAATAATAAATCAACCCCTTTGACTACTTCTTCGAGGGCTTTTTTGCTTTCTTCAGCCGATTGCTCGCCCACGGCGGGATCTGCGCCCGCACCTAAACCTTTGGTAATGCCCGCACCGATTTGAATTCTGTTTTCTTCATCGCAAAGCGATAACATCAACGCTTGTTTGTCGGTGTTTACCGCAACGAATTCCGCGGTATCGACACCTAATTCTATCATTCTGTTTACGGCGTTGGAGCCTGCACCGCCTACGCCTATTACTTTAATTTTTGCCACGTTTTGAGTATACATATTGTCTTCCTCCTCGTAATTTTGACAATTATATTCTTGTTCTTCTAATTCTTGCTGTCTGCGAAGTTCCTCTTGTCTTTGTTGCTCTTCTAATTCTTGTTGTTTGCGGAGTTCCTCTTGTCTTTGTTGCTCTTCTAATTCTTGCTGTTTGCGGAGTTCCTCTTGTCTTTGTTGCTCTTCTAATTCTTGTTGTTTGCGAAGTTCCTCTTGTCTTTGCTCTTCGGCAAGTTCTTGTTGACGGCGGAGTTCCTCTTGAAGTTTTAAAAGTTCTTCTTTCTGTCTTTGGAATTCTTCCAATCTTTGTTGCTCTTCGCGTTCTTGTTGACGACGGAGTTCTTCTTGTCTTTGCTGTTCGGCAAGTTCTTGTTGTTTGCGGAGTTCTTCCTCACGCTGTTTTTCTTCTAATTCTTGCTGTCTGCGAAGTTCTTCTTGTCTTTGCTGTTCGGCAAGTTCTTGTTGACGACGGAGTTCCTCTTGAAGTTTTAAAAGTTCTTCTTTCTGTCTTTGGAATTCTTCCAATCTTTGCTTTTCCTCGAGTTCCTTTTGACGGCGGAGTTCTTCCTCACGCTGTTTTTCTTCGAGTTCTTGTTTGAGTTTTAACTCCTCTTGCCTTTTTTGTTCTTGGAGTGCTTGGTTTTCACGCATCGTGCGAATTTCTTCGTCACGTTTTGCGAGTTCTTGCTTCCAAGAAAGCATCATTTCTTCAAAAGCCTTTTGTCTGTCCATTGCCTCTTTTTCACGCTTTGCGACTTCTTCTTTCATTAAGGCTTCCGATTTTTCCTTTTCCGAAATGGCTTTGTTGACAGCCTCTTCTCGCTTTGCGGCTTCTTCCTTTTTTAAAGCCTCACTGCGGGCAAGTTCTTCTTCCTCACGCTGTTTTAACGCTTGACTAACGGCAAGACGGATAAGTTCGTCTTGCGAAAGTGCGGGTTTTATATCTTCGGTTTCGGTAAGTTCTTGCGTTTGTTCTGCCGATTCTTCGACTTGTTCCGTGAATTCTTCGGATTGCTCTGACGATTCTTCGGCTTGTTCAGCCAAGTCGTCGTTTTCGGTAAGTTCTTCGGTTTCGGCTATCGCCTCGTCTATTTGTTCCGTCAAGTCGTCGGCTTCGACTGTCAAGTCGTCGGCTCGTTTTGTCAAGTCATCGGCTTGGGCAGTCAAGTCGTCGGCTTGGGCTATCGCCTCGTCTATTTGTCCGTCCAAAATATCTTCAAACTCGCTCGTCGAATCGTTTTCGACTTCGTCGAATCGTTCTTCTGCGATATCTTTGTCATCTTCGATATCTTCGGTTTCGTCGGACAAATTTTCTTGAATATCTTCAACTCCCGCCGATTCGTCATCGAATTCGTCTGTCGATTCGCTTTCGAATTCGTCTGTCGATTCGTTTTCGGGTTCGCCAGTTGCGATTTTAATGTCGGGTTGGTATTCTTCGGCAGAATCGAGTGCTTCGGTTACGGATTCGCGAGGTTCGTTTTCTTCGTCGATTAACTCTTCGAGTTCTTCGGCTTCGTCTAAAGCCTCGTTATTTTCTGCTAAGTTTTCTTCTAAAACGTCTTCGACGTCGCTTGTTAAATCGTCTTTGACGTCGCTTGTTAAATCGTTTTCGACGTCGTCGGCTTGTCCGTCTAAAACATCTTCGGTTTCATCTGCCAAATCTTCGCCTTCGTCCGCCAAATCTTCGGATTTATCGGGTAAATCTTCGATTTCGTCTTCGGTGTCGTCTGTCAAATTCTCTTCTGTGTCGTCGTAATAGTCGTTTTCCGTTTGAGATTTGGCTTCCGACGGGGTAAAATCGGCTTCGCCTTTCTCGTTGAGATAAACCGCCGTCGAATAATATTCTTCGTCGGAATTATCATCGGAATCATCTTTTACGGCGTAATGCTCGGTTTCGACTTCGTCGAACTCATCTTGAATTTCATTTTCGACTTCGTCGAGTCCGTCGAATTGTTCTTCATCTTCGACTTCGTCTGACTCATCTTGATTTTCATCTTCGACTTCGTCGAGTTCGGACGAATCAAAATCGCTTACGGAATCGAAATTATTGTCGTCTTGAAAATTTTCGTCTTGTAAATTTTCGTCGTTAAAATTTTCGTTTAAGACTTCGGTTTCCTCGTCCAAAGTAGAAAGGTCTGCGGTTTCAATCGCCGTTACCTCGAGCGAGGTAATTTGTTCGGGCTTTAAGGCGCCGTAACCGCCGTTGCCCTTACCGAATTTGTGCTTCTTTTTGTTGATTTTTGATTGGTACTGCTGCTTCATAAAAACTCTCCCTAAAATATATTGCCATTCTCGTCAATGCTACGTTATTGCGGTTTATTAAAATGTATTACGATTCGTATTGTCGTTACGATTCGGTTTGGTGTTTACCAAAACATATCTTGGCTCTTCGATGTTATGTATTAAAAAATATCTCGGCTTTTCAACGTTACGGTATGCGGTTATTAAAACATATCGTGGTTTAAGGCGTAGTTTAAAACGGCTAAACTCGAACTGTCGTCTGGCTTGGACATATAAGCCGTTTTGGGGCGCACTATATTGACGGGCATTTCGATTCTTCCCGACAAATATTCGGCACCTCCGCGGATATAAGAAATTCCGCCGCCGGTAATAGATACCGAAACGTTATGGGGTAACTTTACCCTGCTGTTTAATATTGCCTTGTCGAAATCTTCGGCAATTGCGTCTATAACGTACCTCGTTACGTCGTTTGAGGATGAAACGGGGAAATTATACTGCTCGTCCCCATACAAAACGACGTAGTTGCCGACGTCCATGTGTATACTTAAATTTATTTTGCGTTTCAACCTTTCGGCAACGTCGAACTCGACGTTGAATTTATCGTAAAGATACGCCGTTATATGCCCGCCGCCCACGGGGAAAACCCTTTCAAACAAGGCACCGTCACCCGACAACACCGTAAGTTGCGAGGTAGAATACCCTACGTCGAGCAAAATTTGAGTCGTTCTTCTTTCTTCTTTGGTAAACAATAAAGAGCCTTCGGCAAGGGTTACGGGGATGAAAACGACCTCGTCCACCTTTAAACTTTTAAGCATCTTTCTCATGATTTCCATAAAATCACGCCTCGCCCCGTAAACGGAAACGTAGGAGGAAAGAGATGACGTTTTTAAGCCTAAAACATCGTCGCAACGCAATCCGCCGTCAATCAAAAAACAGACGGCGTTGCGCGAGATTATCTCGTAATCGCCGGTGTCGAGACCATGGCATGCTCCGTCGAAAAACTCGGTTAAATCCTTGGGGCGAATGCGCTTTTTACGGTTGTAAAAGGCGCGTTGCTCGGTGTTGAACAAACGCAAAAATTCGCCCGGCACGCCGACGTAAACTTTATTCAAGCGTGCCTTTGCCGAAGCCGAAACGGATTTTAAACTTTTAGAAACGGCGTTATATAAATTCCCTTCGTTGATTTTATCGCCGTCGAAAGCGTCGTGAACACACTTTCTTATGGCACGAATGGTGAAATTGTTGTTAATTCCGTTTTCGCCGATTAGTGCGGTAAGAGAGTAGCTTCCTACGTCGATTACCGCAACCGCGTCTTTTAACATGATTTTACCTCATTGGTTTATTCGTAATTTATAGGCTTTTTTATTCGTAGTTTAAACGCTCTTTTGAAACGACCCGTTTAGTAGTTTAAACGCCCTCGTTTAAACTACCCTTGTTTATTTTTAGTAAAGACCGATTTGAGCGGGCGTTTATGCAGGCGTTTTTATATTTGCGCACTTTTTGCGGGCGTTTATGAAGGCGTTTTCGTATTTGCGCACTTTATTAAACGTTTTGCCTCGTGTAGACAGCCGTAACCTTGCCGGAATCCGATAAGGTGTAACTTTCTATAACGCCACAAATAAGATCACCGCCGTTTAGCCCGTTGTATTTTGAAATTGCCGCCAAAACCTTTTCCTGAGTTTTTTCGGCGGCTTTATAGACGAGTATCTTTAAACCGCTACGCATGTTTATTTCTATACGGTAATTCCCCTTTTCGGGCGTTTCTATAACGGCAACGGAAGATAAATAATCTCTGGGACTCGAAAAACAGGATATTGCCGTTTTTAAAGAGTTAAAAACTTCTTCGTCGGGATAAACAAGCGGTTTTTTGAGTTCAACCGTCGGTTGAATTTCCGTTTTGAAT
The DNA here is from genome assembly GCA_963650915.1 of Parasutterella excrementihominis. Taxonomy (GTDB): domain Bacteria; phylum Bacillota; class Clostridia; order Christensenellales; family Borkfalkiaceae; genus UBA4636. The sequence continues at coordinate 48,358 of CAVJMJ010000005.1, forward strand.
TCTATCAAAACGTCTGATAACCCGTCTGCGGGGTTTATAAGGGTTTCACGCTTTCTAAGCACCGAAAAGTCGTCGTCCAAAACGTAGATTTCGTCGTTGTAAACAATAGCGAATCTTTCCTCGTCGGAATACAGGTTTACTTCCAAAGAAAAGGGGTAATTTTTATTTACGCTTTTGACTTTGAAGCCCGTTTTCGCAACCACCCTTTCTTTAACCTCGTCGGTGTTTAAAAAGAGAAGATTTTTGCCTTTATACTCGGATAAAACCTGCATGCAAAGTTCGTAGTCTTCAAAAGAGTAAGCCGAATAATTTACGTTGATGTCGCTCACCCTCGTAACGGTAACGAAAACGAGCGCAAAGTATAAACAAAGCGCAATTATTCCCGATATTAAAACCGTCTTTTTGTAATTCATGTTTCGTCCTCGTTAAGGTAAATTTTATCGGTCGCAAAATAATTTTATGTCTGCGCCCGCATTGCTGAGTTTTTTGTCGAAATCTTCATAACCGCGCATTATTACTTCGGCGTTTTCGACTACCGAAAAACCTTCGATTTTTAAAGCCGTCACGGTAAGCCCCGCACCCCCTCTTAAATCGGGTGCTACCATATCCGCACCGTGTAATCTCCCGCCGTTGACGGTAACCGTTTTGCCATCCGTTTTAAACGACGCACCCGTTTTTTCAAGTTCTTGTAAATACTGAAAACGATTGTCGAAAACTGATTCGGTTACGACGGTACTTCCTTTTAAAGCCGCCGCCGAGCAAGTGATTATTGGTTGAAGGTCGGTCGGGAATAACGGATAGGGACCCGTTTTTATCGTACCGAAGGCTAAATTTTCCCCGCGCGATTGTATATATATCTTATCACTATATATCTTAACATATAAGTCACCGTTTTTGCAAGTATTATCGAGAATTTTTTTCGTTAAAGACGAAATATTTTGGCTGTTTATACCGCAAATTTCCACCTTTCCGCCCAAAAGGTAAGAAAGTGTCAAATAGGTACCGCCTTCTATCCTGTCCGAGATAGGACGGTAACTTATTTCGCCGTTAAGTTTATTTACTCCCGATATTACGATTTCGTCGGATCCGCCGCCTTTTATCCTTGCTCCGCACCTGTTTAAAAAGTCGCACAAGTCCTTGACTTCGGGTTCTTTTGCCGAATTTTTTATAACCGTTTCGTCTTTTGCGGTAACGGCGGCTAAAATAAGATTTTCCGTAGCCCCGACGGAAGGATAGCGCAAATTTATTTTGCAACCTTTTAAACAACTCGTAAATAACGTCACGTATTCATCGGTTTCAAAAACTTCGGCACCCAGTTTTTTAAGCCCGTCGAGGTGAATGTCGACGGGACGGGTACCTAACTTGCAACCGCCCGGTTTGGGAATTTTAGCATAGCCGAACCTACTTAAAAGAGCCCCCGTCAGAAAAAAGGACGCGCGAATTTTAGACGCCGTGTTTTTCGGCAATTCGGGCGTAAAAATAGGTCGTCCGTCAATTTCAAGACCGCCTTTTTTACGCTTGACCGAAGCTCCTATCGACGTTAAAACTTCGCTTAAAACTTTTACGTCGCCGATATCGGGGCAATCCTCTATAAAAACTTTACCGTCCGTCAAGGAAGATGCGCACATTAAAGTCAGTGCGGAATTTTTAGCGGGGCTTATTTTTATTTCGCCGTATAAACTTTTCCCGCCGTTTATTAAATAACTCGACATAAAATTCCCGAAAGCGGAGAGGGTTCTTTTAAAAAAACTTGCCGTTAAAGCCGTAAATAACTACGAAAAAGCCCTTCCGCAACACAATTTATAGTATGCGAAAAGGCTTATATTAGTTAATTTTATGCGGTGGGGTTTTAGATACGCCTTACCACACGATTTACGATGTGATTAACGGTGTGATTTGCTGCGTGATTTTCGGTGTGATTTAAGATGTGATTTTCGGTATGATTTTCGGTGTGATTTACGGTATGATTTACGGGGTTGATTTGCGATGTGATTAACGGTGTGATTTAAGATGTGAGTTACGCTGCGGGTTAAGATGTGATTTACGGGGTGACGCAGTTTAGAGGTTGAGAAATTTTTCTTTCTTTTGAAACGTTATATATAACGCCGAACGCCGACATAAAAGCGATTACCGAGGTATTACCCGACGAAATAAGGGGTAGAGGTAAGCCCGTCGGCGGTATCGAACCCGTGACGACGAGGGCGTTTACGGTAAGTTGCACGGCGTATACGTTCGTTATGCCCAAAGTTAACAGATAACCGAAAAAATCTTCCGACTTTTTTGCGACCTTTATGCACCTGAAAACGAGAAACGCCATGACCGAAAAGAGTATGACGGTTCCGACAAACCCCGTTTCCTCCCCTATTACCGATAAAATAAAATCGCTTTCGGAAAAGGGAAGAAATCTGTATTTTTGGCGGGAATTGAAAAGTCCGACGCCGAAAAGTCCGCCAGAGCCAAGTCCGTAAAGGGACTGCAAAAGTTGATAGCCTTCACCTTTGGGCGTTTCCCACGGGTTTAAAAAGGCGGTAAGCCGTTTCAACCTATAAGGCTCCAAAACGATAAGGGCGGGCACTGCTAACAAAAGAGGCACTGAAAGCATAAGTAAATGCTTCGTTTTTACACCCGCCAAAAAAAGCACGGAAAGCATTACCGCCACCAAACACACGGTTATCGACATATTGGGTTCGAGCATTATAAGAAGACACATTACTCCTCCCGACAAGACGGGTAAAATTATGCCTTTGAAACTTCTTGCCCGTGACGGCGATACATAAAAATATTCGGCTACGAAAAATACGTAACAAAATTTTGCTATTTCGGACGATTGTAAGGTGAAAAAGCCTAAGTTTATCCAACGCTTGGCACCGTAAACTTCCACGGATAAAAAAGGCAGAAAACAAAGGGCTAAAAGTATTACGCCTATAAGATACAGCCACTTGGTTTTACCTATGTATTTTCGGTAATCGATATTTGCGGTAACCGCCATTGCCACAAGCCCGACAACAAAACCGGCACTTTGCTTTACGGCAAAGTAATAAGGGTTATTATAATCGGCTTCGGCTACGTAACTCGACGCCGAATACACCGCCACAATGCCGTAAAGGGCGAGGGCGATTACCGTAACGGGTATAAATAAGTCGCCGTCAATCGCCCGTTTCTTCATTAAGTCCCCTGACAAGACAGTTAAACCGTTCGCCTCTGTCGACGTAATTTTTGAAAGCGTCGAAACTCGAAGTCGCAGGCGAAAACAAAACGGCTTCGCCTTCCCCCGCCGTGGATTTTGCAAGACGAAGCGCAGTCAATAAATCTAAAACGACTGAGGCTTCCACTCCCGTTTTTCTTGCGCAATTTAACATGTCGTAACGACTTTCCCCGATTAAAATTACCTGCTTTATTTTATCGGCGTTATTTTTTATCGTGTTAAAAATGCAGGTAAAATCTTGATTTTTGTTTTTACCGCCCATAATAAGCACCCCGCTTTTATTTAAGGCTTCTATGGCTTTTACGGTAGAGTCGGCGTTTGTGGATTTCGAGTCGTTTATATAGGTTACGCCGTTATATTCGCCGACGGTTTCCATGCGGTATTTTAAGCCTTTAAAGTCGGTAAACGTATTAACTATATCTTCCGTTTTAAGTCCGTAAATTTTTAAGGCGCATAGGGCGGCAAGGGCGTTTTCGATATTATGCTCCCCCATTATTTGCAAATCGCAAACGGGCATAATTTCTTCGCCGAAGTAATAAATTTTTTCATCCTTTAAGTAAGCCCCTTTAACCTCTTCTTTGGTCGAAAACCAAACGATTTCAGAACGTAAATCTTTAGCAAAACTTCTGACGATTTCGTCGTCGTAGTTTAAAACCGCCCACTCGCTTTCACGCTGATTTTTAAAAAGCCTCTTTTTTAAATAAATGTAATTTTGCATGTCGTAATGTCTGTCGAGATGGTCTTCGCTTACGTTAAGCATTACCCCTATGTGCGGGGTAAAAAGATGTACCGTTTCAAGTTGAAAGGAGGAAACTTCGACTACGCAAACGTCGGTTTGGGTGGTTTCGTCGGCGTGCTTTATAAAGGGCGTACCTACGTTGCCCAATAGATACGACGATTCTCCGCTATCCGACAAAGCCTTTCCGATAAGGGTCGAAACGGTGGTTTTTCCGTTCGTCCCCGTCACGGCGATTATAGGGGCTTTCGAGTTTAAATAGGCAAGTTCGGTTTCGCCTATTATACGCTTATTCAGTCTTTTAAGCCTTACCGCAATCGGGTTGTCGACGGGAACGGCAGGGCTTAAAACAATAGTGTCGTAATTGGTCAAATAATTTTTACGCTCATCGTAATTTTCTTCGTTTTCTTCGATATCATGCGCGATTTTGGCTCCTTTTTCAACAAGACGCAAGCACTCTTTAGAGGATAAAACTTCTTTATCCTCGTCGAATATCCCCACGACGGCGTTTTTAGAAAGCAAAAATTCGGCACACTCGATACCGCTTTTTTTCATTCCGAAAACGAGATATTTTTCATTGCTATATTTCATTTATTACCTCATATATTATACGAAATTTAAAATACATATTAAGCCTATGACGAGGGTCAAGGTAAAATACCAAAATACGATTTTACTTTCCGAATACCCTTTGTGCTGAAAATGATGATGAATTGGCGCCATAAGGAAAATTCGCTTTTTTGTTCGCTTAAAGTACAGTACCTGCAATATTACCGACACTCCCGACAAAACGTAGGTTACACCGACTAAGGGTATATATAAAACGTTTCCGCTAAAAGTGTATACCGACGCAATAAGTCCGCCTAAGGAAAGAGAACCGGTATCACCCATAAATACGCTTGCTTTGTTTACGTTGAACAAAAGATATCCCGTTAAACTGCCTGCACAGGCAATAGCCGAAATCGACAAGCCGGCATATTCTTCTTTGTCGAGATAACTTTGACCGAACTTTTCCGTTTGTAACAAAATAATTACGGCTATAACGGCTAAAACGACGGAAGAAACCGTACCCGCCAGACCGTCCAAGCCGTCGGTAAGATTTACGCAGTTAGTGGTTGCCAAAAACACGAAAACGCAAAGAGGAAAAAACCACAAACCTATGTTTACGAGTTTATCGGTAAAGGGAATATATAGATTATTCAAGCCGTTACGCATGCAAAATACCGCCGAAATTACCGCTATTATCGTCTGAAAAAGTATTTTTTGCCACGGGGTAAGACCTTCGTTTTTGCAATACCGAATTTTGATGAAATCGTCCAAAAAGCCGATCAAAGCATACAAAAGGAAAACGAGCATCGCCGTTAAAGAGATGAATTTCGACCTTACCGCAAAAAAATAAATTAGAGCCGTCGTTAAGACGAAACCTATTCCGCCCATAGTCGGCGTTCCGTTTTTTGAAAAATGTTCGGGAACGTATTTTAGTATGGTTTGATTGATTTTCGCCCGCTTAAGTATCGGTATTAATATAAAGGTAACCGTAGCCGAAAGACATAGGCAAACTAAATATACGATTATAAGTTTTTTAGCCATATCAAGGTTTTAGTCATATTAGTTTTTATATTATGATTTTGTTATATTTAGGTTTTTGTTACATTTAGGTTTTTATATCGTCGGTATTATATTTATTGAGCGTATCGAGGTTTTATTATATCGTGATTTTGGGCGTATTATTGTTTTGAAGATTAAAAGCGGTGAGTTCGGCGACTATCCTTTTTACGGCGGACTCGTCGGAATACTCTATTTTTTCGCCCTGCTTTTCTATATACTTTTCGGCACCTTTTCCCGCTATAATCAAGGTGTCGCCCGATTTTAGCCTTTCTACGGCGTATTTTACGGCAAGGTATCTGTCGGCAATTTTTACGTAATTTGACGAAACGGTTTTTAAGCCTTCTTCGATTTCCTCTATTATCTCGTTTTCGTCCTCGAACCTCGGGTTATCCGAAGTTATTATTACGTTATCTATAATGTCCCCCGCTATTTTGCCCATTAAGGGGCGTTTTTGTCTGTCGCGATCGCCTCCGCAACCGAACACGAGAAAGGTTTGACCTTCGGTAACCGACGCTATAAAGGAAAGGCTTTTATTTAGTCCGTCGGGAGTGTGGGCGTAATCGACGAAAATTTTTGCGCCGTTAAAATCCTCAACGCATTGCATTCGCCCTTCCGCAGACGTAACGTCGCCTATATATTTAACTATTTTTTCGGGTTTTATACCGAGTAAAAAGCAGGCGCAGGCAGATCCTAAAAGATTGTAGGCGTTGAACTCCCCGTAAAGTTTCGAGTTTACCTTGTAAATCATGTCGAACATGTTTATTATAAAACTTAAACCGTTTAACGATTCTTTCAGATTTATCGCGAAAACGTCGGATGGCGAATATATGCCGTAAGTTACGGTCTTTTTAGGGTTTTCTCGGTAAATTTCACGTCCCAAAGGGTCGTCGGCGTTGACTACGAAAAACCTTGCGTTTTTGGAAAACGCGCTTTTTTTGACCTTTCTGTAACTTTCGAAATCGGTAAAATAATCGAGATGGTCGTGGGTGCAATTGGTAAAAACCAAACATTCGAAGTTTATACTCGCCAACTTTTTCAGCCATATCGCATGGGCGGAAAGTTCGGTTACGACGTATTTTACCCCGCTACTTTTAAAGCGTGACAAAAGACAATAAAATTCATTCGGATCGGGCGTGGTTAAGGTGGGCGGTAAGGTTCCGCCCTGCCATTTTACGCCGTTTGTGCCTACGGTTGCGACGGTTTTTCCGTGTGCGGATAAAATATCGCCTATTATTTTTACCGTGCTTGTTTTGCCGTTGGTGCCGACGACGCCTATTATTTTCAAGTCCTTTTGCGGATTTCCGTAAAACGCCGCCGAAAAATAAGAATATGCAAGACGAGCGTCTTCGCATAACACCTGAACGCAATTTATTTTAGGAAGCAATTTTTCGGTTACTACGGCAACGGCACCGTTGTTTTCTGCTATGGAGGCAAAGTTATGCCCGTCGGAGTTTTCCCCTCTCAGACAAAAATACAAGTCGCCTTGCTTTATTTTGCGACTGTCGTGGCTCATACCGCTAATTTCGACGTCGACGTCTTTCGGATAAATTTTTACCTTGTTAAAACCTTTAATAATCTCTGTAAGTTTCATTTTCGTTACTCGAATTTTTGAATTGATTTTGCGTTTATTATGCCTTGGAATATATCGCGCGCGACGGGAGCGGCAACCGTGGAACCGTAAGCACCGCCTATCGGTTCGTCGACGGTCACGAGGCAAAGATACTTCGGGTTATCCGAGGGGAAAAAGCCCAAAAACGACATTACGTATTTACCGCTTTTAATGGCACCGTTTTCAAACTTTTGTGCGGTTCCCGTCTTTCCGCCTATCTTATAGCCTTCTATATAACACTGTTTACCGCTACCATCTTTGACGACGCCCTCGAGATAGGCCGCCAGAATGCGCGACGCTTTTTCGGAACAAGTCTTTTTAACAAATTTCGGCGGGAATATTTCCACTACGTTTCCCTCTTTGTCGGTTATTTTGTCTATGAATCGGGGAGCGTAATAATTTCCGCCGTTCACTACGGAAGCCGCCGCCGCGGCAAGTTGAATTTCGGTAACCGCTACGCTTTGACCGAAAGCAATCCTTGCCAAATCGCCCTCTTTTACCGCGCTTTCGGGTATTACCATTCCGCTTGCTTCGCCGTAAAAATCGACACCTGTTTTTTTACCGAAATTGAAAAGGTTTACGTATTTATAATAGGTGGATTTTCCGAGCGACAGGGCTATATCCGTAAAACAAGGGTTACAACTGTTGTTAAGTGCCTCTTTTAAAGTCTGGTTGGAATGTTTGCCGTTTTCGTGGTTAGACCAACATTTGATTTTTCCGCCCTTTACGGTGCGGTACCTCGACGAGGAAAAAACGTAGTTTAGAGATTTTGCCTTAGGATTTCCGAGAAGAGTTTCTTCTATGTCGGCTATCGCCGTAATTATTTTAAAAGTCGAACCCGGCTCGTAACAATCGACTAAGGCGGTCGTTCGGGAAAGTTCGTTCAATTTGGTTATATCGTCCCTCGGGACTTGGTTAAGGTCGTAGGAAGGAAGAGAAGATAAGGCTAAAATTCTTCCGTCCGACGGCGATAAAACTATAGCCGAACAACGCTTAGGGGTATATTCGTCTATTACTTTTTTGAGGGCGTTTTCGCAAATAAGTTGAATTTCGAGGTCGATATTAAGGTTGACGTTTAAGCCGTCTACCCCCTCGGTGTAGTAAGGCGTAGAGCCTTCCAAATCCTCCCCGGTAAGGTCGGATTCGTACAAAATTTCCCCGTCGACGCCTTTCAGATATTCGTCGTAATACTTTTCAAGCCCCGCTTGCCCGATAAAATCTGAAGATAAATAGCCTAAAACGCTACACAAGGCTTCGCCGTACGGATATACTCGGTTTTGGTCGGCGGAATAATAAACGCCGTCTAAATCGTACTCGCAAAGTTTGACGATATCGAGTTTGGTAACCCGCCTTTTGACCGTTATTTCCGAAGTGGCTTTTTTTATTATTTTTTGGTAAAGTTTGTCTTTGTCGACGGAAAATAAACGGGATAAAACGTCTGAAACCTTTTCGGGATCGGTAACCGAACGGGTTCTTATATAGACGGCGAAACAAGGCTGGCTTCCCGCTAAAACTTTACCGTCGGAAGATAAGATATCACCCCGTTTTGCCTTCACGGGAAGTTCCCTCGTCCATTGATCGACAGCCTTTTTTTGTAGCGAAGATGAAGAAATAACTTCAACGGTAAAAACCCTTACTATGACCGCAAAAAATAAAAAGGTTATTGCCAAAACGTAGCAAAATAACCTCTTTCGTATCACACTGAGCGAATAATCGGATATTTTTTTGATCTCCTTTATAAAAATAAAGAGGTTAGTTACGAAAAATCGTAATTAACCTCTTTTGCAAACCAAAATGAGAGTGTTTTTCGGGCATTTTGTAAATTTTTACGCTTTTACCATGCCTTTTTCTTCGGCTTTTTGTTCGATGACTTCGTCGGAAGAAACGTATTCGTATTCCTTTTGAAGGTCGTCAATTTCCATGCTAAGTTTGGTTATTTGCATCTCTTTAACGCTTATCGAAGCGTTCATGGTCTTTAAAAGCCTCGTATTTAATATTATAAGGGCAAAAACCGTGGCTATAACGAGAGCGTAAACGGCAATAAGAATTTTACCCTTGGTATTTATCGTGTATTGTTTGTCGATAGGCTCGCCCTTTTGATGGAAGTCTTCAAAAGGATTGTCGCCCGTTTCCGTGCTGGAATACTGCATGGTCGTAGGCGTGGGCGCGGTGTCGTCGTCCGTCGTGTACGACATTTGTTCCTTTTGATAGCCGTTATTTATAGGTTCGGGCTTTTGATAACGGGCGGAAAGATTTTGTTGTCTTTCCTGCTCTTTATAGTCGTAATAGGTAGGGTCGGCGTCGTAATAGCCGTCGTTTTTTTCGCCTTGGTCGTAAGTTTTGCCGTCCGTATAACCCTTTTGTTGACCCTGATAGGTCGTGTTATCGTTATTTTGACGGGTGTAATCGGCATACCTTTGCGTGTTGTTTTCGGTATAATTGCGACCTCTTTCGGTGTAACCGTCGTTCATATCTGTTTTGGCGGGACGGTCGAAATAAAATTGATTTTCCAAACTGTCGGCAAAACCGTTTCCGTTCTGCCTTTGATAGTCCGTACTTTGATTATATCCGTTATTCTCCGGTTCAGCATAACTGCGGCTATACTTCCGGGAGTCGGTGTCGTATCCGTTATTTACCATAATATACTATTATCTCTCCTCTAAAAATATTCTCGCCGACCGAATTGTTTTTTTATTTTTAAACCCTTTCGCAAACTCTTAATTTTGCACTCTTCGCCCTCGGATTACGGTCCAGCTCTTCTTCACCCGAGACGATGGGTTTTGCGGTTAACACTTTAACTATTTTTTTCTTTCCGCATACGCAAACGGGTAAACTTTTATCGCAAATGCAATCGGTTTCCAAATATTTGTATGCGTTTTTTACTATTCTGTCTTCCAACGAATGGAAGGTTATAACCGCAAGTCTTCCCCCTTTCTTCAATCTCTCCCCCATGGCGACCACGGCTTCGTAAAGCCCGTCGAGTTCGCCGTTAACTTCTATGCGAAGCGCTTGATAAGTGCGCTTCGAAGGATGACCGTCTTGCTTGAATTTTGCGGGAATGGATTTGTCGATTATTTCGTTTAATTGCCCGCAAGTCACTATCTTTTCGCTTTGACGAAGTCTGACGATGTTCTCTGCTATTTTTGAATGGAATTTTTCCTCTCCGTAATCTCTCAGTATGCGATCGAGGTCTTTATAACTATATTCGTTTACGATATCGTAAGCCGAAAAATTTCCGTCGGGATTCATTTTCATGTCGAGTTTTTCATCCGTCGCCATGTAACTGAAACCGCGTGAACGCTCGTCTAACTGAAAACTCGAAACCCCGAGATCCAAAAGTATTCCGTCGTACCCCTCAACGGATAACCTGTCTGATATTTCGGTAAAGTTTTTAAAGTTGTCGTGTATGACGGTTAGCCTTCCGGGAAACTCTTCCTGCACCTTTTCGGCGTTTTTTATCGAAGCCGTATCGAGATCGGTTGCGATGACCTCGGTGTTTTTCCGACGTAAGATTTCGCGAGTGTGTCCGCACGCGCCCATCGTGCCGTCAAAGTACAGTCCGCCGTCTTTTAAATTTAACCCTTCCATGCACTCTTCGAGCATTACGGGAAGATGTTTATATTCCATTTATGGTTACTTTTGTTCTTCTTTGTTTTTTTGATACTCTTTATCGAGTATTTCAAGCGCATCGTCGTAACTTAACGCTTCGTTCATTCCGTCGTAAGTTCTCCTTGACATCAAATTTATGTGGTCTTGCGCCCCGATAAAAACGATATCTTTGTCGATATCCTTATCAAGCGGTAATATTTTTTTAATCGCTTCGGTTATTTGTAGCCTGCCTTGCGTATCCTCGGACACCTCAAAGAAAGAGCCGAAAAATACGTTGTACGCCATTTCCGCCTTCCTGTCAAAGGGCGAGTGCTTCTTTTGGGCAATCTCCGCAAACGCCTCGGTGGTGTAAATGGCTAAAGCACCCGGCATTGCCGAACGCCCTACGACGTAGGTCGTGCCGAGTTCGCTTTTGAAGCGCGAAGGGATACGTATTCTGTTTTTAGCGTCCATTTGATGGAAGTACGTGCCGAAAAACATATACTTACCCTCCTTGATTTGATGACAAGATGATTATAGCATAAATTTTAGCCATAATCAACCACTTTGACGAAAAAAAATAAAAAAAATTAAAGATTTTTAGCGGAATTTTTGGAACATTTGTGCTAATATGTGAAAATTAAAACAGTACGCCTTAAATAAATATATTTAAAATCCCCTGTGTTTAGTAGCGATTTTGCCGTTTTTTATCAAATTTTAACCCTAATTTTGTTGAAGTGGCTACGATTGCCTGCAACCCGATTTTTCGGTGGCTTAAAATCCCACCTTTTTTACGAAAAAACGGCAAAAACAAACGAAAGTTAAAAAAATCGACGGTCAATAACGCTTGTCCTTCGCCCTTTTTTTAACATCGCCGACGGTCGCATAAGGAATCGGGTGTTGGTTAGTTTTCTAAGACATCGGGTGTTTGTTTGCCGTGTCGCCTGATGTGTCGGGTGTTCGAGGTGTCGGGTGTTTGTGGCGTCGGGTGTTTGTGGCGTCGGATTCGCTTTTTAAACAAAGTCATAGGTTACCCAAGTTATCGGTTGAAAGTCGGATACATAATGGTTGGTTGTCGTTGGTTGTTCTTGATTGTTCTTGGCTGTTCTTGGTTGTTGTCGGTTGTTGTCGGTTGTTTATCGGATTTTTGTGTTTAATCGACGGAGAGGGATGGTTTTAATTCTGACAAAAATATCGAGATTCCCTTTGGCGATTATCGTTCGACGCTACAAACTTTTCCACACAGTATCACTTTTTGCAACTGCAAAAAACATTCTTCACCGTCGCTTTTCCACCACTACTTTTGATTGTTAACATCCTTTCTACCCCTTTTCCGACTGCCACAATTTTTTCGCTCGTTGCTTTTCGACTGCTGCGGACTTTTCGAGCGCAACGGTATAACGACAGCATAAAAAATTAAGGAAAAATCTTTTACTCCGTTAAGCAAAATTTTTTGCATGCACAAACTTTTTGCCTTTTTTAGCGCAAAAATACGCTTTGTTTGCAATCGTAATTTAAGCAAAAAATGTGAATAACTCGTTTTTTCTCGAAAAAATAACGAGTTATCCACAAATGAAAAAATAATCGATGTAAGCGGACAAAATACATAACATATGTTTGCGAAGTTTTAATAGATGAAAAACATCGATAATGTCAAAGATTTTATAATTACAAAAATTATATATTTAAGTGATATGTTTCCCGTCAAGGGACACTATATGTAAAGCGATAAATGTTGATAACTTTTTTATAAAATCGTTTTAATCAACAAAAATTTCGCTAAAAAAGCGAGTTTTTAACATTGCTTAATTTCGTTTAAAAAAGTTTCGTAATTTTTGATTACAAGCAAAGTTAAAAGTCCGCATAGGCTTTACCGACAGAAAATATAAAAATCAAAGGGGCGGTATCTTAGACGGCGTCTAAAAAAAACGAAGGAAGGATATAAAAAAGTCGGCATAAAATGTAAAAAAACCTTAAAAACCCTTGCAAAAACCATCCAAGTATGATAAAATACCACAGTAGAAAAATAAAAAAGCCCGTATGGGCTCACACATAAGGAGATACAACCGTGCCCAATATTAAATCCGCTAAAAAACGTGTTTTAGTAACCGAAACCAAAAACGCTCGTAACAGAAGCGCTCTTGCAGAAGTAAAAACTTCAATCAGAAAGTTGAACGCTGCTATCGAAAACGGTGAAAAAGCAAACGCACAAGAGATTTTCAGGGAAACGTCCAAACTTTTAGACCAGGCAGTAAGCGCAGGCAGAATGCACATCAATACCGCCGCTAACAAAAAGTCCGGATTTGCCAAGAGAATCAACGCCTTAGCATAATCGTTAAGACAAACTTACGACCCCTTAGGGGGTCTATTTTTCTTTTTAAAAGTTTTTTTAAAACGGGATTTTAAATTATTTTTTTGGAGCGGTATTGCCTCTTTCGAGGCATGAATTATGTCTAATGATGCGTGAATTGCAAACTTTCGTTTGCTTGAATTGACCTGAGGTCATGAACAAGGATAAACAAATTATATAATATGCGCCTTCGGCTAGATCCTTCGACTTACGCTCAGGATGACCTGCGGAAGAATTATATAATATGCGCCTTACGGATAGAGCCTTCATAAGCTCGGGATGACATGCCGGAAACAAACTTGAAGCCAAAATTTTCGGCAACACCGACATAGCCGATGGGTGTTTCCGATAGAATAAAAAATCCGATAGTTCGCAGTTTCGTTGAACTATCGGATTTTTTAGTGTTTTAAATTTTATAAATTTTTTGACTTTTCAAGTTTAAAAAATTTTCGGATTTTATATAGCTATATATTTTGTAAACCTTTTATTACATAAAATCGGGAGTAAGAATTTTACGTTCTATAAATTTTTCAAGTTCAATAAAATCGGGAGCAAGAATAAGAAACTTTATATTTTCGGGTTTACAAAATTCTCAGGCTCCATAAAATTCGCATTTTTTTGTTCCATAAAATTTTACCCTTATCGTTTCATAAAATTCGGCATTTTATCGTTCCGTAAAATTTAGCACTTAATATTTTTGTATACTACAAATCTATATACTATAAATCTATATTTTTGTATACTATAACTTTATATTTTATAAAAGGAGAAATTTGCGTCGAGTTTGGTAAACAAACCGACGTTGCCGACTATTATATCGCTGTTTGAAAGAGAATTTTCGTCGGCATACGATTTAAAGGCAAGTTTTACGCCTATAAATTGCGAAATTTTTTGATCAAAAGTCAAATATACATCCCCTACCGCGGTGGCGTATTCGAGCGAATTGTTCATGGCAGACTTAAAAGAAACTTCGTTGACTTTTATTCTAAGGTAAATTACCCCCGAGCGTTTTGCCACTTCAACGTCATCTGCGGGAATAAGTTCCAAATTGTTAAACAACCTTTGCAAAAAGTCGATTACCTCGTCGGGGCAACCCAAGTCGTATAGCGAATTGTCGCTACTTACGATAAATGGCTTTGATTCGCCGTTTTTTTCGATATACGTTTGATTTTCTTCGTCGTAATATTTTAAAGTTTCGTTTAAAATCGATATCGGTGTTTTCCGCGCGACGCTTACATTACCATTCACACTTACCGTTTTTGCGTTATAAGTAACGTCGGACGAGTAATTAACGACGTTGATCCCGTTTACCAAGGCAATATCGCCCACAATACGATATTCTCCGCTTTTTAGGTCAAAAGGAGATTTCGCTTCTTTAAAAACGCTTATTATTTTTAAATAATCGTTCTTCGTCGTGTTGTAATAATTTGCCCTGAAAACTTTGGGTGCACAACCGCACGCCGTAACGGCAAAAAGGATTGCGATAAAAAAGGCAGTCATCTTTTTCATAGTCGCACCTCGAAGTTAAAAAAGCCCTGTAATTCTACCGTCGCTTTCAACGTCTATATTTTCCGCCGCCGGCTTTTTAGGAAGCCCCGGCATGGTCATAACGTCACCCGTTAAAACGACGATAAACCCCGCACCGTTTGACACTTTTACGTTTTTGACGGTAAGCGTAAACCCCGTCGGCGCACCTAAAAGCACAGGGTTATCGGATAAACTGTATTGGGTTTTTGCCATGCATATCGGTAGATTTGAAAAACCGAGTTTTGTAAGTTCTTCTATTTGCTTTTCGGCATTCGGAGTATACATTACGTCCGCTCCGCCGTAAATCTTTTTCGTAAGCGCAAGAATTTTGTCTTTCAAAGAATGTGATAACGAATAGGGATAAGATATGTTTGAAGGAGTTTGGCATAATTTTATTACCTTTTCGGCTAAATCGGTCATGCCCGCGCCTCCCCTTTCAAAACCTTCGGCAAGCGAAACGGGAAAGCCGTTTTCTTCGCACAGTTTTTTTAGGGTCGAAATCTCATTTTCCGTGTCGGTCGGAAATTTATTTATGGCAACCACCGTTTGAAGCCCGTAAACGTCGGTAATATTTTTAACGTGTTTATATAAATTTTGAAAGCCTTTCTTTAAAGCGTCGATATTTTCAATTGCCAAATCGGTCTTTTTTTCGCCGCCGTGCATTTTAAGGGCACGGATAGTTGCAACCACCACGACGCAGTCGGGTTTTAGGTTTGCCGTTCGGCATTTGATGTCGAAAAACTTTTCCGCACCGAGATCGGCACCGAAACCCGCTTCGGTTACGCAATAATCTCCGCACTTTAAGGCAAGTTTGGTGGCAAGCACGGAATTGCATCCGTGGGCAATGTTGGCAAACGGACCGCCGTGAACGAATGCGGGGGTGTGTTCGAGGGTTTGCACGAGGTTTGGCTTTATTGCGTCTTTGAGTAAAGCCGTCATCGCACCTTGGGCTTTTAAGTCCTTACAATATACCGGTGCGCCGTCGTAAGTGTAACCGATTACGATTTTCGAAAGTCTGTTTTTTAAATCGTCGATACCGATTGACAGACACAAAATCGCCATGACTTCGCTTGCGACGGTAATGTCGAAGCCGTCTTCGCGAGGAACGCCGTTAGCCCTTCCTCCGAGACCGTCGACAATGTATCTGAGTTGTCTGTCGTTCATGTCGACGACTCGTTTAAAGGTTATACGCTTGGGATCGATTTCAAGTGTGTTGCCTTGCTGAATGTGATTGTCTATCATGGCGCAAAGCAAATTGTTTGCCGCCCCGATTGCGTGAAAATCACCCGTAAAATGCAAGTTGATGTCTTCCATGGGAACGACTTGGGCGTAACCGCCTCCCGCAGCACCGCCTTTGATACCGAAAACGGGACCTAAAGAAGGTTCCCTTAACCCGACGACAGCATTTTTGCCTAATCTGTTAAGACCGTCCGCAAGACCGATCGTGGTGGTCGTTTTGCCTTCTCCCGCGGGTGTGGGCGTAATTGCCGTTACCAAAATCAACTTGCCGTCTTTTTTGGTTTTTAGTCTGTCAAAAACCGACAAGTTTATTTTTGCTTTGTATCTTCCGTATAATTCGTATTCTTCGTCGGAAAACCCGAGTTTACCGAGAATTTCGGTTATCTTTAACATTTTCGTGTTTTGAGCAATTTCTATATCCGTCATGGTTCCTCTCGCTTGATTTTAAAACGACTTGTAAAAAGACGACTGTACGCCGTTCGGCTTTTTGGCGTTTTGGCTTGCCTCCGTCGCTTTTTGGCGTCATGGACTTGCCGTTCGATGATTTAAGTTTTGTACTTAGGGCGGGCGCCGTAGCTTGGGTTTAAGTTTTGCGCTTAGGGCGGGCGCCGTAGCTTGGGTTTAAGTTTTGCGCTTAGGGCGGGTGCCGTAAGTTTGTTACGTTTTCCTATATCATTATATAACGCAACGGAATTTTTGTCAATGTAATTGTTTAATCAATTTTTACGGCGTGCAAAATAGGCGAATTTTTAAGTTTTGCAAAATCGGGAATAATTTTTACGGCGTGCAGAATAGGCGTTGTGTTTCGTGGCTTTAAGTCAACGTTTAGATATTTTAAAAGCACTACGAATTTTTAAGTGGCGATATATTTTAAGTGGCGATATATTTTAAGTGACGGGCGTTTTGACCGCCGAGAAGGCAAAGAGTTTGATAAACGGAAAGATTTTGCGCCTTGGATAGGGCAAACAAATCTTCCGAGGTCGACAAGACGGTTACTTCGTCGCCGACGGATACGTTTACGTTCGTTACGTCGATAAAACAATGATTCATGCATACTCTGCCGATAATAGGGGCTTTTTTGCCATTTACAGATAGGGCGTATTCGTCGGGTTTCGGAAAAAAGCCGTTATTATAGCCGATTGGCAATATTGCTATTTTTTTGTTTTCGTACAAACAATATCCGCCGTAACCGAGCCTGTCACCCGCCGAAAGATTTTTTACGCAACATATCGTCGTTTTAAAATCAAACAACGGTTTAAAATCGGTAGTAGTTAATTTCGAGCATGCGCCGTTTGATTTTGAAAGCGATGTATTTATACCGCCGTATAAAATAACACCCGTCCTTACGGCGTCCTCTTTTATGTACGGATAATTTATAAGCGCGGAGGAATTGGACGCATGCGTAAAAAGACGATAAAAATTTAAATGGTTTTTTACGTAATAAAAATTATTTATTTGCATTTTCGTATAGCCGTCGTTTGGTTCGTCCGCACACGAAAAGTGGGTGTATAAGCCCGTTATCGACAAATTTTTCATTTCAAAAACTTGCTTTGCGCAGTTTACGCCGACTTGGCTTAGAGGAAAACCGAAACGGTGCATACCCGTATCGAAAGCAATATGCGCCTTTATTTTTACTCCATGTTTTCTTGCAAAATCGTTGAGGTGTTTTGCGTAAGAATAGTCTATAAGGGCAAGGGTAACGTTAAACTTAACCAAATCGTTTATGTAGCGGGTTTCGGCGAAGTTTGTTATCAAAATGTCTTTTTTTATTCCCATTTTTCTTAAAATAAAAGCCTCTTCATAGTTAGCGACGGCAAAAGCGTGGGCGCCGCAATCTTGAAATACTTTTGCAACTTTAAGCCCGTGTCCGTAGCCGTTTGATTTTACAACGCAAATTATCTTTTTATCGGTAAGTTTTTTAACCGAATTAAAATTTTCTTTTGCGTTTTTTAAATTAATTTTAAGGGTCGTCATGGTAATTTTTACACCGAAATTATTATATTTAAAATAAATGAAAAAAAGCCCGCAAAAGCAATATGCTTAAGTGGGCAAATGTTAAAAAGTGCTTGTATAGGTCGATTAAACGACTTTTTTAATTTTTTAATTAACTAAATTTTAATTATAAATTAACTTAAAACGTCGTTAGTATTTATCTTAAATATGTCGTTTAGACGACTTTTTAATTTTTAAATTAGTTCTCGGCGACGTAATTTTTCAAAAGGTTATGCACGTAGTCGTAATACTTTCCGAGGTAATGTTTGACCGAATCGTTGGTTTCGAATAAAGAGAGGGCTTCGGCGGGATCTTCAAAGGCGGTGTAGTCTCTTAAAACCTCGTTTATTCTTTCGCGAAACCGCTCTTTAACCTTGGTTACGTCGAAATCTTCGGCGTCGGACGATGAATTTTCAGAATCGTTTTGATAATAGTCGTCGGGATAGAACAAATCGAGACTGTTATTGTATTTTGTGATTTCGGCGTTCTTCTCGTCCCTTTCTTTTTTAAGTTCGTAAAGCCTCGTTTGAACGGCGTTGTTATATTTTTCGTTTATTGCCGAAATTTCTTTTCCGAGGTCGCTTTCGAGGTCTATGATTTCGGCATTCAGTTTATCGATATATTCCTTTTTATCGGAATCTATTTTCGAGAGGGTATCGAGGCGTTCTTTTTCCAAATTTTTAAGTCCGCCTATTGCCGCACTCGAACGTTGAATTCCTCGACGCAAAGTTTGATCTTCCAAATTGCTTTCAGCCCTTTTGAAAGCATTCTCTGCCTTTTCCGTGCGATTTAATGCAATTTCGTTTTGCCCGTTAATCGACTCATAGAGGGACTTTTTCTTGTTTTCGGCGTTATTTTGCAGTGATTTTATTTTTTCGTCTTTTGCCGTTTCGTAAGTCGCTTTTGCAACTTTATAAAGTTCGTCGTCGCTCGTTTTGTCGTATTCGAGGGGTCTCGTTATGTCATCACCGCCCGTATAGACTTTATCTTTACGTTTACTTTCTCCTCCTCCGTCGGTAAGTTGGGACTCGGTTATGTCCGATATTTTATACTTCTTTTTAATGTCTGTCATGCTTTCTCCTAAATGATTTCAAGTTTATTTTTGTTTCTTATAAGAATTTTAGCGTCGTCCAAGGTAAAAGCCTCGTCGGCGTAGGCAATTGGTTTTTCTTTTAAAATGGCGGAATCTAAAAACGCTCTTTTGTAAACGCAACCGTTTTCGGTGCGATACACCGCAAGGTTGCCGTCAAAGTCGAGATTAAAATTCCCGTTTCGCCCGATAGCGTATTTTTTCATATTATCTCCTTTTAAGGTCTTGTTTTTTAGGGAATTATTTAACGTATAAAGTCGAATTTTTATCGTATCCGATAACTATGAAAGCCTCGCTATACGAGGGCGTGGATTTAATATCGTATGCGTTTTTAATGCCGTAATTTGTAATTTGCCACTCTCCGTCAACGGTTTTTGCCGAATAAACCACATTGTTTTTTATATAAAAGCAACCGCCTGTATTGTCAAACAAGGCTCCGTTCACCTTTCTTACGTCGGTATCGATTTCATTGAAAGTAAAATTTCCCTCTTGCGATACCGACGAGACTTCGAGTTTTCCGTCATCGGTTACACGATACAAATTGAATAAGCCTATATTAGATTGCGATATTGCGACTGATTTTACACCACCCGTCGAGCAGATTTTTTCAAGCGACGAAGAACCGATTTTATAAACGGTTGCAACGGATTTTAATTCATCGAATACGCAAACGTATATATTACCTACGCAACGCAAAATTTCGGTAGTCCCGCCGTAAGGAAAATCTTCTATATAACCCGATATATAAATTTTTATATCAATAGGCAGTATATCGTCAAACTTTGCTTTTAAAGTCGCGCTATTTTGGCAAGTTGCTTTCATAACCAGTCTGTTTTTGCCGATAACGGGCTTATAGGCGGTTATTTTTACCCCGTTCAAAAATAATTCGAGCGACGTTTGCTGTTCGATATTAAACTCGACGTCGATAATTACCTCGGTATTTTTCGTCGCCGTAAACTTTAAGGAATATTCGTTTGCGTTTATTATAAGATCTTCTTCGTTAAAAACGAGTGTTTTTTGCGGTGGAAAGTTTTTGTTTTCGACTGCCCTCAATCTTCTTTCAAAATCAGTATTATATTCGTTCATAATTATAGATATTGCAATTCCAAAAGCATTTTCGAGATCTCGGCGTTACGGCTTTGCGATTTTATCGTTACGGTAAAAGTCGTACCCTTTAGTCCGACGTATTTTTTCTGCCTGAACGTACTACCCGAAATACCGACTGTTTTTTTGCCGTATTCGCTTTCAAACTCTATCGTTACGTCGCTTCTCGTATACAAACTTATATACGACAGAGTTTTTTCGCCGTAAACGCCGTAATCGCTCGGGTTGGACTTCCAAATTTTAGAAAGCGGTTTACCGAAAAGCGCGCCGTCGGAAGATAACGAGCCGAACTCGCTATAACCTTCGGACAATACCGCTAAAAAGGAAAAACCGTCGCCGTCTATTTTTTCGAGGTCGTAAACGTTTAAACCCTTGGCAAGGTAAAATTCTTTCGAGTCGAGGTCGTAGCAGATTACGGCTTTATAGGCTTTGTCGGTCTTTATCCTTACTGAGGCGTAAAACTTGCCGTTATGGTAAATTGCCGACATATCCTCGTTGCTTACGCCTTTAAGGTATTTGTCGAGTTCGGTTAAAATTCTATAAGACGACGTGCCGTTAAACTTGTAAAAGCCGTCCTCGGCAAGATAAATTATATAACTTCCGCACTCGGTTACCGAGTTTTTGATTATTCTTCCCGAATTAAGATATAAAGCCTCGGCAATCGTTTCGAGTTGGTCGTTGTAGGCGGTTATTCTGTAAACGCCGTAGTTTGCGAAAGCGTAAAGATACCCGTCGATGCTTATTACCTTCAAAAGTCCGCCCGCCTTACCTCGGAAGTCTATAAAACCGCCTTCTTCGAGGTTTAAATTCCAATTCGTAGGGTCGAACGTTTTGGAAAACCAAAGTTCGGTTTCGCCGTTTCCCGCGACGGCGTAAAGTCTTTCGTTGTGTATGCACATCGACGTAATCGTCGGCGCGTCGTAAGTTTTTACTTCCGTACCGTTGTAAACGTGCAGTTTGCCGTTTAACGAAAACAGTATTACGTCTTCCGAATTAAGCCTGTAATTTACACCGAAAGGAATGGACGAAAAGGTTAAACCGCTTATTTTCGTCATTTTACCGCTACCCGAATATATCTTCCATTCGTACACGTCCCCTCCTTCGTAAAGGGCTATTATTCTGTCGTCGCGTAAGTTCGTTTGGTCGTCGAATCTTTTGTAATAAAACAACTTTTTCGGAATAAGCCCGTCGGGAACGCTCGGCACGTAATGATTGTCGCCTATTAAAATTTCAAGTTGCTCTACGCCCGCACCGCACTTTAACGCACCGTCGGCGTAATCGAAGTTATAGCAGTTTTTCGCACTCGTGTTTTTACCCAAATGTCCGTCTATACGCCCGTTAACGCTATTATTGAAGTCAAAAAGGTTGATCTTTTTTTTCTTAAGATTGTGCGTATAAAAGTTTTCAAACATCAGTACCAACCCCTCGGTTTTATTTTTCCGACTTTGCGCTTTATAAGACAATTTTTAAGGGAATTTACGTATCTGTCCCTCCACATTACGGCTTCCTCGAACATACCGTCGTTCATAAGCCATTCCGAAACCACGCCCTCGGCGATTATTCTTTCGCTAACCACGGTATCGGTGTATTCGCATTCTTGCGAGATGTCGGTTTTATTTTCGTACTTATAGGCGTAAGTAACGTAAACTTCGTTTTTTTCAGCCTTGAAATAAGTCGGGTAAACTTCAAAAGAAACGGGAGCGTTTCCGCTACTTACCGACTTGATTTCAAGGGGAACTTTTTTTAACTTATCGTAATAAAATTTTCCGTCCGACGATTTTAATTCTTCACCCGTTAACAGGGGGAAATACTCGTCCGAAAGTTCGGATATCGTTACGTTATAGTAGCCTATAAGTTTTTCTATCTCTTTTAATTCTTCACCGGATAAAACTTCTTCGCCCTTTAGTTGGACGATAATTTTAGCGGATAAATCGGCGTTGCCCGTCAAAAAGGCAGCCGTCGATAAAACGTTTCCCACTTTCATAATTCACCTTTTCTTTTCGCCGTCCGTATTTGTATGCGAACGGCGAAAAACGTTTTTTTATTAAGCCTCGGTTATACCGGAGAGCATTGCTTGTCCGCAAGGTCTCGTGCAGACGAGATCGGCGTATTTGACGAGGGTTGCCGTATAGGTAGGCGTCCCCGGGATTTGTTTTAACACTTTGCCGTCTTCGCCTTCAAGCCACTTCCAGTCGCAAAGTTGATGCAAAGTAAAATCGTCGGTGTTAAGTAAATACATAGTGCCGTCCGGGCAAAATCTGTCGGACACGATGGGGATTCCGTTATAAGAAATCGCCTTGTAACCGCCTTTGAGATTCATTACGTCGGTGTTTCTTCTGTACGTTGCAAGGTGGTTTTGGAAAGCCCTTTTTACGCCCGACGAGCAAACTATAAAGTTGATTTTTGAACCCGTGTTTTCTTCGACGTAGTCGATGGCTTTTTGAATTTCGGATTCCGAAATTGTGCCGACGCTCGATTTTATATAGGGAACAAGCCACTTGTTGTTTGACCTGTTTAACCCGTAAAGATAACCGCTGTCTTTGAATATCGCCTTTAACCCGGTAAGTTCGCTGCCGTACGAGCCTTGAACGGTTATTATATTGTCTTTTGCCACCGCGGTGCCCAAAGACAACCCGTTTATCTGTATCTTTTTATTTGTTCTGTCGACGCCGGTAATTCTTCTTACCGAAACGCCGTCGATGACTTCGCCGTCCGATGTTCTGAATTCAATCGTCATACCTACTTCGAGGTTTTTTACGGAATCTACGGTTACTTCTGTACCCGATACCGAAACTACGGTTGCAAGAACGCCCGTGCCGTCGCCGAAAAGCATTCTTCCGAAGTTAAATGACGACGCTTTTATAAGACCTTCCATTTCGGCGTTCAATAAATTTACGAAAGAGCCGACGTTGTTTTGGGACGCCCTTATGGCTTTATCCGAAAGTTGAATGGTTCCGTAAAGGTTTTTAAGCCCAGTAGTCAACGTTTTATAGTTGTTTCCGCCTGCAGACGGCAAATTGTCGGTTTCTCCGCCGGCACCCACACCGCCGTTTATGCCGTACTGAACGAGACGTTTTACTTCCTTACCCCATACGTCTTGAGTGGATTGTTTGATTTTTGAAAGCAACGGATTGGTTTCCGTATTGATTTGTTCCGCAACCGGTCCTAAATACACCGTTTTAAGAGCGTTTTCCGCACTTGTTAATGTTACCATAATATCTCCTTATTTAAGTTTTATAATGTTTTGAGCAAGCCTGCCCGCTTCGGCAAGCGTTTTGGGTCTTACGGGCGGTGTTAAAGCAATCTCGCCTCCGCCACCCATAAGCCTCGGTCCGTTTTGTTTGAGCGATATAAGATAATCTTTTATGATTTCTTCTTTTACGCCGTCCGGAACGCCGTATGCGTTCCCGTTTTTTTCATACGGATCGACTTTTTTCGGCAAGATTGATTTTTCCTGCCTTAAAACTTTTACGTACGCATCGAGTAAGGACGTTTTCGTGATTTCTTCATCGTTAAGATTTACGCCGATTTTGAGCGCGTAACCGCTTGCCTCCGGGTAGTCTTTGAAAAATTCCATTATCGTCCTTACCTTTGCTCCCTCCGAAATCTTCCTTAAGTTTTCGTCAACCGATCCGCTCGGCTTAACATCACCGCATGCGCCGACTTTATCTCGGCTTTTAATCGGCGGTTCTTCCGCTAAGACAGAACTTTTAGATTTAAAATCGTCTTTGGTTTCGCCGTCTTTCTTTTCGGCGCCGTCTTTCTTTTCGTCGCCGTCTTTCTTTTCGTCGACGTTTTCAGACTTTTCGTCGGCGATTTCTTTCCCTTCGTCGGCGTTTTCGACCGCAAGGTTTTCGTCTAAAAGATTCCCCTTTTCGATACTTTCTTCTTGTAATTTTTCTCTAAGAAGTTTCTCCCCGTCGATAACTTTATTTTCAAGTTTTTCATCCTCGGTATTTTCTTCTTTTTGGTCGAAATCTCCGCCTATAAGCCCGTTATTCGCGATTTCTTCGGATTTGTGATTGACGATATTACTATAATTTTCGTCGGTATTTTCTTTTTTAAAAGAATCCGACTTTTCTTCCTTAAGTTTTTCGATTTCCCCTTCCAACTCTTTTATTTTCTGACAACGCTTGGTGAATTCAGATTGTAAAGAGTTGTACGCTTTACATAATGATTCAAGGTCTCGAAACTTATTTAGTGAGGTCGGAAATTCCCCTTCGCCCGAAAAACCGTCCGCCTCCGCGGTGTGCGCGTTTAATCCGACTTGTTCGCCGATATGCTTCTTGTTTTGTTTCATTTTGTCCCCTTATACTAATTGTTTTCGCCGTATTTTTTCAGAAGATTTTCGGCGAGTTCTTCTTTGATTTTTTTGTGCGCTCTCAAATGTTTGATTGCGTTTTCCTTGGTAATTTTTTTATCTTGACCGGATATCTCGCCCGACAAGAGATATCTGGTATGTTCGGAGATATGTAGTTCGTGGTCGTCGTACTCGTCGACCTCTATTTCCCCGTCGGCGAATTTCAAATTTTCCTCGGCGGCTTTGTTTAAATGCAAACTCGTAAGATCCTGTGCGTTTTCAAAACTGCCGTAGCCTAACATATCGAGAATTTTGGCTTTGGTGCGCGTGCTTAACCTTCCGTCTTTATCGGTCAAAATACCGCTGCTTAAAAGTTCGAAAACGGAATTTTTCTTTTGCGCCGGTGTGGAATTGAGTTCGTTTTCGGTATCGAAAACTACGTCGTCGCTGTTTAAGTCGCTGGAATTGTAATAGAATATTTCAGCCTTTCTGCCCTCGCCCGCGATTTTCATTATGCGGGTGTTTTTGGCAAATTGTTTAAACAGTCTTATGATTTGTTTTGCCATGATTTTGATGGCAAGCCTTATGTTTTCGGCGGTTTCGGAAAGTCTCGTTTCGTCTTGTTCGATAAGTAATTGCAGGGCAACACCGCTCGTCGTCGCGACGGGTACTTTCGAGTTTCTGGAAATTTCGCTTACGCCGCTTATGGTTATAAACTCGCTTTCGAGTCTTTCTTCTTCGTAAGAAAAGTCTATGGGGACGCTTCCCGTTGCCATCATTTGGGGCGGGTTTGCGCCCTGCCTGTAAACGATGACTTTGCCCGGCGACAAACCTTCTTCGGTTAAATCGTCGGTGTCGATCGAGCCGTCTTCCACGGCGATTACGCCCATGCTTATTCTGTTTAAAAACTCGTGCTTGCGGTTTTTAACGGCGTTGTAGGCTCGTTGCAAGGGTATCATTCTTTCGATGATGCTTGCACCGAAAAACATACCCGCCTGCTTTATGCTCGTTTGCTTGATAAATGGAAACTCTCTCGTATCGTCGACGCCGTTTAAATAGGGCAATTCGCATACGTTCAAAATTTTATCTCCCGCAACGGTCACCACCCTTCCCAAAGGGTACTCTTTAGAGGGCTTTTCGTAACGCTCGATTACGAGTTCCGCCTTGTGAATGACACCGCTCGTAATCTTTGTTTGCTTTCCGACGGTGCCTTTTGCAATCGGCGAAAGCGAAAAAACGTCGATGTCTTTTCCTTCTACCTTTACGCCGTAAATGGCTTCGATGTCGTTTACGTCCATTGCCCGTGCGTGTATCAACGATTTTAAATCGGATATTTCCTCTTTAAACAAACTGTCGGGAAAAATTTCAAAAGGCGAAACGGCTATTACGTCGACGTCACCTTCTTTTATTTTACTCCCCTCCAACTCGCCTACCCATTTACCCTTGTCGCCGTTCCACATTACCTTGTAAAAACTCGTGCCGAGGGTTTCGCTCCACAGCGTGGCTTTGGATATTATCGAATCGAGATCTATTCTCCCCGAGGTGGCTTTTAAAATGTCGGACGCTATTTTTGCCGCTTTTAAATCGCTGTCTTCGCTGCCCGCCGCACGCACGCTCATATCCGGGCGAACGCGAGATAATTTTGCAAGCCTCGTTTCGACGATGGGCGCAATGTGATTGTACACATTGCGGTTTTGCCAGTAATAATAACTTTCTTCTTCCAATACGTCGCCTGACGGTGAGATTTCGCAATACTGATTGCCGGTTAGATAGTTAAGATTAAGATTCCATTGTTGCTCTAAACTTCTTCGCTCTTCACGCCTTCTGTCGAAATCTTCTTTGACCTCTTTTAAAAGGTCGTCGTAATACTTATCGTTTTTTATCTGATTTTTCATCTTGCTTACTTTCGTTTACGAAAAACTCCTTTGCCTCATGGTAGCAATTTTCACAAAGGAACATATCCGTTCCGTTTGAAAAAGTCAGCCTATAGGTCGATAAACCGCCACATCCTATGACGTCGCACACTACTTTTTCATCAAGTTTCGTCTTCTTCATTTAACTCTCCTTTATATTTAATCAATAGTTTTTTTATTTTGTCTTTTATTTCTTCCTCGCTTAAATCGTTAACCGATTCTTCCTCTTCGGCTTCCAAAAGCATTTTTGCCGCCTGAGTGTCGGGCGGGTAATGCTTTTTGGACACCTTCTTTTTCGTAAGCGTCATAACGTCGTCCTCCACGGAATATTCTTCGACGACTTCTTCGGCTTCGTAACCCGTCGCTTTTTTGATGATTGCTTTTTTTACTTCGTTTTCGATGTTATTGATACTGTTGCCCCCTTCTTTTACGATTAAGTTTTCTCATAAGCCTTTCTTTATCCTTTTGAACGTCGGTAAGTACTTGTTTAACTTTCTCGCCCTTCGGTCTTGACATTATAAAATATCTCAATTCGTCCAAGCAATGGTCGTCACGCTTTATAGGCGAATCGTCTTTTCCCCACCAATAACTTTTGAGTTCTCGTATAAGATTGACGCAATTTTTAAAAATAAAAATGCGCCTTTCTTTGAAATATTGCTTAACCCGAGATATACCGCTGAAAACGTCTTTATTGACACGTGCGTCGACGGCAATGCCTTGCTCGAAAAACAGTTCGCTCACGCTTTTTAAGGACGCAAGCGTTTTTTGGTTTGCCGCACTGTCTATAAGGGCGTTTATTCTGCCGTTTTTATCAGTCTTCCAGTTGAGTTTTTTTGCGATTTCCTTTATTTTTTCGGCGTGATAGCCTACGTCTTTGCCCTGCGCGTAATGCTCGGCGACTACGTAAACGTTGTCGTCGTAATCGACGGCGTAAAAATGGCATGAAAGGGGGTTATTAAGTCCCGGGTCTATCGACAGATTGTTTTGCCAATCGTCGGGTATATCGAAAGGCTCTATTACGTGCAAGTTTTCGTCGAACTCGGTATACACAAGCCCCGACTGAACGCAAAATCTGCCGTAACGCCTCGATTCTATTACGTCCTCCGACAGACTTGCCGTTAAGTTATCCACCTCGGCTTTGTCGAGGTAGGGGTTGTCCGCCCACTCCATAAATTCGTACCAGACTTCTTTACTCGAATACTTATTAAGATAGATTTCGTCGTAAATAAAGGTAAGCCCTTTAAGCGGTGTCATCGTGCCGAAAATATCACCTTTTTTGTCAAGCACCCTCATTTTGCATTCGTCGTAAATATCCTTGGGCGGTTCCTCGTCGAACCACACGAAATCGAGAGAACTTCCTTGGAATTTTTCCCTTCCCTGATCGCAACTTTTAAAGCCTATAACCGACCTTCCGCCGAGGGCGTTTTTTATAAAAAGTTGGTCTATAATACCGTTTTCGGGGCTATCGCGCCGTCCTTCGCTCATAACTATGCCCTCTATCCACTCTTTTTTCAAGTATGATAAAATCTTTTTTTGCGCTACGTCACGTTGCACCTGCGAGGAAAGCGAAACAACCCACCCGAACACATTTTTTCTGTTCTGTCTAAACGGATGTATTCCCCTCGCCATATACACGACTTCAACTGCCCCGCACTCCGTTTTACCGCTACGGTTACCCCCGAAAACCCACCTGTTTCGCTTTTGACACTTATGAAAGGCAATTTGTTTTTTATGTATTTTGTCCCTGTTGTACGCCGACAACTTGTCGTCTTTTCTTTTTTCGAGTTCGCCGTCAAGCGCGATTATTTTTAAAGCCGTGTCGTAAGATTTTGACATTGTTAGTCCTTTTTTGTTAAAACTCTCCATAATTTGCGTACTCTTTCGCTTTATAATTGATTCGCTATGAAACTATACGCGATCGGTTTGATTAAAAAAATAATAATACCGTTTTTAATTATCTTCGTAATTTTTACGAATTTTAATTATTCGGTTATAGCGACGAACGCCGAAACCGTCGAATACGCGCAAGCGGTAACGGACGACTGCGTCTTTTATTCGGACGCGAGTTTGAAAATCGTCAAGTTTATTTTGCCGTACTCCTACTTCGTTAAAATTATATCTGTGGGAGCGGAAGCCTCTCGAGTTATTTATTATAGTGAGGACTTATCCTGCCCGCCCGCCGAAGGCTACGTTAAAAACGTTTGCTTAAACTTTGTCGAAAAAAGCCAAAACGTTTTGAATTTTCCGCCGATAATTACACTGAAAACCGACGAAGTCATTTTCGGCGACGCAAAACTTTCCTCGCCGAAAGCCGTAATAACGGAAGGATCTTCGGCAAAATTTTACGGCGAACTTAAAATTGAAGGCACGGTATATCTTTACGTATACGTAAACGGCTTTATAGGCTACGTCAGAAAGGACGGATTTAATAACTACGAAGTTATAAAAAACGAAATTTTATTAAAACCCGAATACGATGACAAAAGCGACGTCGTTAGTTTTTTTGAAAGCGAGGACAACAAAGACTATAAAAAGTTGGATACAGCGGAAATCATCGTAGTCGCGGTTATAATAGTAACCTGTTTGACGCTTATCGTATTTGCCGTAAAATCCACTTCCAAAAATACATATAAACGGCTTGACGACGACGATTGAAAATAAAAATAAATTTCGTAAAAATAAATTTGTTCAAAATTATCGTTCAAAATTATTTTTGCCACGTATTGTCGTTTTTTGTCGTTTTATGTATCTATTTGTCGCACCCTAAAACCGTTATCTTATTTTATCCCTATTTTAAAAATTAACCAAAAAACTCTTTTTAGGGCTTATAAATTTACGCGGCAAGTTTGGTTATCCTTATAGCGATACTTTTTATAAAAGGAATGTCCGCATAGTACTTTTCAAAATTTTCTTCGGTAATTTTACTTAGTTCGAGTAATTTTTTAAATCTTTCCAAAGCCTTTATTTGTTTTCTAAAGTATTGTCTTGACTTATAATCAAAGCCATCTATAGGTCGATTATTGAAGTATTTATAACCGATCAGTCTTTTTTCGTCTTCCGTAAGCCTTTCAAAAATCATACTCACTTTGCTTTTTAAAAGCAATAAATACCTTTTGTCGGCTATCATCGAGGCTATCTTATCGGCAAGGGCTTCGCAAGGCTTATAAGAATAAAAACTAAGCCTCGAACGCTTTTCGATTTGTCTGTCGATAATGCGACATGCATCCTCGATGTAAGGATAAGCGAATAAAATTATTTTTGCGTAAGTCATTAAAAATCATCCCTTTGTTTTTCTTTACGCTTTCATTATACAAGACCCAAACGCCCGATACAATACTTTATGACAAATTTTGAACAAATTTTTTTCAAAATTAAACGGCAAGCAATTTACCGCAATTTTTTCACCGTTCCGATTTGTCTTTTGTTTATCGAACATTTGTTCTAATTATAAAATTTAAAGGTGCCAAATTTTCGCACCTTTTTTATTTTAATTTTTTCGACGCAAACTATTGTTTTTAATAAGATTATTTGTTATAATATTATATATTACCTTTTGAGGTCGATGGTTTAGTTACATTAACCCCGCCACAACTTACTATGAAAAAATTACTTTTTGTTTTATCTATAATATTTGTCGTTTGCCTATCCGTTTCGGTTTACGGCGTTTTTGCTTTAAACGGGGTATCGACGGACATTTTTTCGCCCGACGATTACCTTGAATTTTGCGAACTTTCTTCACCCATCGATTACGCTTACCAATCTTCCTCAGACACCCACGTTATCGCGGAAGCAAACAGGCTTATAATATATCGTGACGGAAATTTCGATTACGTCGAACTACCTTCCTATAACGTAACCCAAATTAAGTTTTACGATTCCGATTATCTTTTGTTTTTGTCGGACGGCAAGTTGTACACTTTGAACCTTACCGACAAAAGCCTGACCGATTGCAATATCGTGGCAAATTACTTCGATATCTTTGGAAACCTTCTCGTTTCCTCCGTCGGCAACAGTTTTATGACCTTTTCGATTGCCTCCTCTAACGGTTTAAGTTTGACGGACAAATCTTCTTACAACGTTGAAAAAAATTATACGGCAATAGCGATAATTTCCGAAACGGAATGGCTTTGCGTGAACGAAGGCACACTTTTTAAATTCAACTCGAACGGCAACGGAAGTTTCATAACGGTTGCCTACAACCTTAAAGATACCAGATACGCAACCTATTATAACGGTTTCTATTATTTGACGAGACCTACGGGCGTTTACTCGGTAAACGTTTCGACGGGTGAAACTTATTTACTTAAAAGTTCGGAAAGTTTACACCTTCTCGGTAACGTAGTATCACCGCAAGGGATATCTTGCTACGGCGGAAAACTTTATATAACGGACTATTCGTTAAACGCCGTTTCGGAATTCGACGTTGACACCAAAACTTTTACGGGCTTTTATATCACCTCTCGGTCGGACGGTTCGGCAAGGGTTTCGTCAATGGCAAAAGACATTCAATGCACCGTCGATACCGTTTACGCCATAGATAAAAACGTGGTAAAGATTTTTAACGGCAAAAACAAATCTTATAAAACTTTGCCCGTTTCGGGAACTTTTACGGCGTTTTCGGTTATCGACAATAAAATGCTCGTCACCAACGGAAGCAGTATTTACGCCGTAGACTTAGGCGGTGAAAACGAAGCGCCTTCACTTATCCCCATCGGTGCAAACCTTTCGGAATTTACCAGCGTTACCGCAATAACGAGTTTTTCGGACAATTTCTACTTTTTAAACAATACCATTATCGATAGCAATCCTTATGCCGAGGTTTATTCGATTTCGTCTTTAGACTTTAAAAAGGTTGAAAAAATCGCCTCCGTTCAGGGTCGTGGCGACGATATTTGCGCGGATATTTTCGGCAAACTTTACATTCAGATTTACAAAAACTCCCTTTCTTCCGTCTTGTCTTTCAACGAAGGCGACGCCGAAGTCAAAGAACTTTACAACGTTTCAAACGAATCGGATAAAATCAATTCGATAGTATGCGACTTCGAATGCAACCTTTACGTCCTTTTGAATAATAACAAAATCGCAAGGATAGATAGCGACCTCGGCGCCGAATATTACACTTTGACGATTTCGGATAATCTTCCGCAATATTCTACGGCAAAAGATTTGACCGTAATGCCCGCAACCGACTCTATTTACGCACTTTTCGACGGCTTTATACTCACTTTAAACCCTACCGATTTAAACATTTCAAGTCCCATGCGAATGAAAAAGCCGAGCACTACGCTAAATAAATTTAACCCCGATTTCAAAATTTGCGCCTTAAAAGCCAAAACGAGATATTTTGAGGTGAATTTATCGGATAACCAAGGCGAATATTTCGACTATATCGGTTACTCCACCTATACGGGCGAAGAAAACTTTGCCGTAATTTACAGCGACGACAAATATACCCTCGTTTGCAACGAAAATCTCAGTTGCATCGTAAGGACTTCGGATATAACCGAAATCGATTCGGATAAAAAAGCAAGGACGGAAAATATGTATTACGTCGTTGACGATTATTGCTACGCATACCCCGTTTTATCGGAGTTTTTCAGACTTACGTCGGCAACCGAAAACCAAGCCGTGAGCGTGACGGATACCTTTACCTTTAACGGCGTCGAATTTGCAACCGTAAGTTACGACGGGAATACAGGTTACGTCCCCTACACCATGCTGAAAACG
Organism: Parasutterella excrementihominis; assembly: GCA_963650915.1. Classification (GTDB taxonomy): domain Bacteria; phylum Bacillota; class Clostridia; order Christensenellales; family Borkfalkiaceae; genus UBA4636. The sequence continues at coordinate 80,346 of CAVJMJ010000005.1, forward strand.
GGCGTCGCCATAACTGACACGCCGTTAAAATTCGGAACATATACGATTTCGAGAAAGGGCGCAAAAGTGTATTCGGATATCGGGTTGACGGAATTTTTGGGTAGCCTCGACGCTTTTTCCGAAGTGAAGGTTTATAAGACCGAAAACGGCGTTGCCGTTATCGACTTTGACGGAAAAACCGCTTATATTTCGGCTTCCGACATTCGCCCCAAAGGGCTTACCATCGTTAGGAATTTCATATTAATTTCCGTCGTTTTGGTCGCGGTAATCGTTACGGTTATCTTTATTTATAAACGCAAGTACGCCCGCCGTGACGATAAATAAGTCATTCGGCTATCGGCTATCGGCTAACGGCTATCGGCTACCCGCTACCGGCTGACATCACCGACGTTAAAAAAATATTACTTTAATAAAAAAAGCGTTCACACCGGTATATTCGGGTGCGAACGCTTTTTTCTTTATTTTATATAGTTTCGACGGCGGTAACGAATAAAGTTTTTCCGTCCGTTTTAAATTTAATATTGTAGTTATAATAGGTAACGCCGTAAACACGCTCGTCGTCGTGTTGATAGCCGGGCCGAGGATCGTACGACAATAAATTTTGAACCGAAAGCCGTTTGTCCTCCTCTATTTTATTAAGTAAAACATCGGGAAAATCGACATATAGGCGGACTTTTGAGGTTTCTTCGGTAAAACCGCCGAGTGCCGACGGAACGGATTCAAAAAAGGGTAAATAGGGTTTTATATCGAGTATAGGTGTTCCGTCCACAAGGTCGGCACCCTCGACGGTAATGGAAAGATTTTTACCCTCAACGTTGATTTTTTTAAGTTTTACGAGGGTCAACCCGATAGGATTGGGTCTATACGGCGAGCGTGAAGCAAACACGCCTATTCTGACGTTTCCGCCGAGTTTGGGCGGTCTTACCGTGAGCGAAGTTTCTTTATCGTCGGATTTGTCAAAGTACCATAAAAGCCAGATATGAGAAAAGTTTTCCAGCCCCTTTACTGCAGACGGATTGTTGAAAGGCTTTTCAAAAACCACTTCGGACTCGACCGTTGCCATTCCGCTTTGACGGGGTATGCCGAATTTATCGGGGAAAGGACTTTTTATTTTTGCTATAACGGTTGGGGTAAACATATTTCGTTCTCTTTTTTTATCGTCTTATATTTATATTTTAACACGAATATCGATTTTTGTCAACGCCGTCGGTATGGTAAATTTACCGTTTAACGCAAGCACAAGCGATATACAAATATTTTCTATACAAAAAATGCCGTTAACGGGCTTATAGGCGGGTTTACGGCATTTTAGCCACGATATTATAAATAGATTCTTAAACGGACACATGCAATATAATTATAACTACACAACATATAAATACTCGCACCGCCACGCAATAAAAAAATGCCGTTAACGGGCTTATAGGCGGGTTTACGGCATTAAAATCGTTTTAATAAATCACACAAAGCTTTTAGACAATACCATTTAAGAAATTCCTTTTAGGCAACACCATTTAGGCAATGTCTTTAAAATTGCTTTTTTAAAATCAGATGATGTCTTTTAAAAAATCTTCTTCCTTTTCGTTGGATAAACCGAATTCGGCGTCGAGGTCGAATTTATCGACGTTTTCGTAAGCGGCAATCTTACTTACGGATACCTCGTAAGCGGTAAGCGTTTTCACTTCGGTTTCGCTCACCTTCTTTTGGTATTCCCTGCTTTGGATTCTGCCAGCAACGCATACTCTTTCGCCGACGGGAATGTTTTTAACGAATCTTGCGTTTCTTCCCCAAGCGATGCACGGAATATAATCGGACTTGTTATAAGCACGGTTTACGGCAATCAAAAGGTCGGCGATTTCACGGCTAAACGGCGTGGTGCGGAAGTTGGGTTGCTTGCAAACGTAGCCCGACAAAACGATGCTGTTAGGGCTCTTCATGGTATTATAATCGACGACTTCCCTTACGAAAACGGTGAGGAACAATTTGCTTTTGCCGTCGACGATTTTATTGTAACTGCGGAATTGCCCGATTATGGCAACTTTTTTACCCTGCTCGAAAAAGTCTTCCATCAATCTTTCGGATACGGTAACGGGAATAACGTCTGCCTGACCGGACAAACGCTCAACCGCAATGTCGGTTTCGTAAAAACCTTCCCCGTAAACTTCGTGAGAAAAACGCTTTTCGCTTACTACTTTTCCTTTCAAGAAAACTTTGTTGTTTTGTTGTTCGTTACTCATAATATTACTCCTTAGGTTTATAATATTCTTTATAATTTAGTAGGACACGGCGTTTTGAACCGCCGAACGTTTATTTTTACGGCACTTTTTTTTGTGCCGAACGTTTTTTATATCGGTATTTGTTCGCCATCTGCCCTTATTATATATTTTTCGGTGTAAATAAGTTTGGAAATCGGCACAAATTCATATCCGCAATTTTTTGCCGTCGAAAAAATCATCGGAAGTGCTTTTGATGTATTAAGCCCGTTATTGTGGCATAAAATTATCGAACCCGACTTTATTCTTTTTAAAACGCGTGAGGCTATCTCGTTTGCCGAAAGGTTCTTCCAGTCAAGACTGTCAACGTCCCACTGTACGGTAAAAAGTCCGTTTTTTTCGGCGACCGATATCACGGTATCGTTATATTCGCCGAAGGGCGCACGAAAAAGTTTTACTTTACTTTCGGTAATCTTTTCTATCGCCGATACCGAAGATTTAAGTTCTAAATCGATTGCGACTTCACCTAACTTTGCCATATGGCTATGCGTTGCGCTGTGCGTGCCTATTTCGTGACCGCCGTCGACTATTTTTTTGACGTAATCGGGATATTTGTTTACCCAAAATTCCACGGCAAAAAAGGTGCATTTGACGTTGAAATCTTCCATCACCTTTAAAAGCTCGTCGGTGTAATCGACACCCCAAGCGCAATCGAAAGATATCGCTATTTTTTTATCTTCCCTTTTCACCCTGTATATCGGAAGTTTTTTAGTCGTTTTACTAGACAAAACGGCGTAAAAATCGACACCGCCCGATATCGCGCACGAAATTATTATTACGGTGCACAAAGTTATGACGAGAAGGTATTTAAATCCGCCCGTTGTTTTAAGAATTCTTTTTCCGAATTCCGCAATCATATTACCATACCCGTTTTAAAATTTTTTGTTTTTTTTAGTCGAATTGTGTGAATTTTTACCGAATACGAAAGTCTTTTAAAAAAATCTTTCGTCGATATAAATTATTTCGGCTATTTTTAAAATAGAACGAACGGTAAAAAATCTGTAATATATCGCCGAATTTTTACATACATAATATCGGAAAGGATAACGATGAGTTCCGATATACGAGAAAGAATATTGCTCGAAGCAAATTACGTTATAGATAACGGCGCGACGGTGAGAAAAACCGCAGAAAAGTTCGGCGTTTCAAAATCGACCGTTCATAAAGACGTTTCGGTAAAACTTTATTACATCGACCACACCCTTTACGTAAAGGTCAGAAAAATTTTGAACTATAACCTTTCGTTAAGGCACATCAGAGGCGGTATCGCCACCAAAAACAAATATTTGAATATAAAACCGAAAAATACCCGATAAACTCGCAAGGAAATTCCTTAAAAAACAAACCGTTTTAAAAACGCTTAAAACGGTGAAAAGGTGCGTGCAAAAGCGGGCTTAAAGATGTGCTAAAAGGAGGCAAAAACGGGCGAAAATACGCTTAAAATTGGGCAAAGTGAGGCTTAAACACACTTAAAATTCAGCAAAAACGGGCTAAAAAAATCAATAAAACCATACGAAAAAAGAACGGCGAAAAACCGTTCTTTTTTTTAAGAATTAACTTAGATGATTTCTTTAACTTTAGCCGCTTTACCGGTTCTTCCGCGCAAGTAATAGAGTTTAGCACGTCTGACTTTACCTTTACGAACGACTTCGATGCGGTCGATCTTGGGGCTGTGAACGGGGAACGTTCTTTCAACGCCGATACCGAACGACAAACGTCTTACGGTAAAGGTTTCGCTGATACCGCCGTGGCGTTTAGCGATAACGATTCCTTCAAAAGCCTGCAATCTTTCTCTCGTACCTTCGACAACTTTTACGTATACCCTTACGGTATCACCGATGTTGTATTGGGGAACTTCAGCTTTCAGATTCTCTTTGTTAATCTGTTCGATTATGCCTTCCATAGTTTGGCAACCTCCTAAAACATAATACCAAGTGTTCATTGCCTGAATACAAGAGGACCACCGGGCCGATAATTAGTTTATCATATAGCAAATTTTGTTGCAAGCGTTTTTACGCCGTTTTTTAAATTTTTGACCTTCTTTGTGTCGCTTTTTTTGTAAAAATCGCCGATATAGCCGTTTTTGCGATACACCCCTGCCCTTTTTTACGGCGAACTCTCTGCTTTTTTATGGCGCAATCTCTGTTTTTTTATGATATGCCTGCCTTTTTTTACGGCGCAATCGCATTGCAAGTGGTTGCTTTTTTGCAATACGCCCCGAATTTTTTATTTTAAAAACGGTTTAAGCAAGTTGCCACGGTTTGTCAACAAAAAAGGAATAAAATCGGGTACTCGTTTTACCGAAAAAGGAATAAAATCGGGTAGTCGGCATCAAAAAATTAATTATTTATTAAACGAAAAACTATAAATTTTACGGCTAAAATCTAAAATTCGCAATCAAAAAAGATTACCGAAATTAAAAATTAACCCTATAAAATTACAAGCAAAATCAGTCGAAAAACCTATAAATTACAATAAAAAATACGATAAAAATTAAAAAACGGACTTTTTAACGATAGGAGGATTTATGAAATACGAAAATTGGCTTAATGAATGGCTTACTAACTACATAAAACCGTCGAGCAAACGGCGAACTTACGAGCAATATTCAAAGGCTGTAAAGATACATATTTTGCCGAATTTAGGCGACTTAAAGCTACGGGATATAACGCCGTATATTTTGCAAAAATTTATTAGCGGTTTAACCGAAAACGGAAACAAGCGCACGGGCAAAGGGTTATCCCCCAACTACGTAAAAACGATATTGTCGATCGTTCAGAATTCGCTAAAAACGGCGCAACGTATCGGCTATTTAAAGGAGTATTCGGCAAACGAAATAAAACGCCCCAAGCCGAAAGAAAAGCAGGTTGAATGTTTTACTCTTTATGAGCAAAAAAAGATAGAAAAAGCAGTGCTTGACGCCAAAAAAGATAAATACCGCGGAATTATTTTGTGCCTGTATACGGGGCTTCGCATCGGGGAACTTCTTGCCCTTAAATGGAGGGACATTGATTTTGAAAAAGGCATTTTATTCGTTACCAAAACTTGCCGTGACGGAAACGAAAACGGTAAACACGTGCGTTTTCTCGACACGCCCAAAACGGAAAATTCAAGGCGGAAAATCCCCTTGCCCAAAACCCTTATTAAAATGCTGAAAGAAATGAAAAGAAAAAGCAAATGCGAATTCATTATTGCCAACGGAAAAAAGCCCGTTTTCGTCCGCAGTTACCAACGAACTTTCGAGTTATTGCTTAAAAAACTCGAGCTAAAGCACAAAGGGTTTCACTCGCTACGCCACACCTTTGCCACTCGCGCCTTGGAATGTGGGATGGACGTAAAAACTCTGTCGGAAATTCTCGGACACAAAAATGCAACTATAACGTTAAATCGTTATGTACATTCGCTGTGGGAACATAAGTCGGAAATGATGAATAAACTCGGCAAATTATTGTAAATTTGCCGAACGATAAAACGATAAAATTTTAGAAAAATAAAACGCTATAAAGAACAAAATGTTGTAAATTTGCCGACCGAATAAATGGTAAAATTTTAGAAAAATAAAACGCTATAAAGAACAAAATGTTGTAAATTTGCCGACCGAATAAATGGTAAAATTTTAGAAAAATAAAACGCTATAAAGAACAAAATGTTGTAAATTTGCCGACCGAATAAATGGTAAAATTTTAGAAAAATAAAACGCTATAAAGAACAAAATGTTGTAAATTTGCCGACCGAATAAACGGCAAAATTTTAGAAAAATAAAACGCTATAAAGAACAAAATTTTGTAAATTTGGCGGACGATAAAACGGCAAAATTTTAGAAAAAACGGTACAAAAAAATGTGCACCTATTATTCTGATAGATGCACATTCTTGGATATATTATAATTTATACATTCCTTTTAGTCAACTAATATAACGAAAAAAATGATAAAATTATAATGGATTAACGATGATATCATTATAAATTACATCCTTCTTACACTTTTTTGTGACCTTTTAAGACAATTTGTGCATCTATCAGAATATTTAATGTACATTCCGGAGCATTGTAGGTGCATTAAAATTTTACGCCGATAGGAGGATGATTTCGGATGAAAAAATTTACTCTTTTGACTTTATGTTTAGTCTTTTTGCTATCGCTATCGATTTTCGCAGTCGGTTGCGGTAACAACAACGATAAAACTCAGGATACTCATACCCATTCTTATGTGGAAACAGTTGTATCGCCTACTTGTACCACGGGCGGATATACTCTGCACAAATGCGAATGCGGAGAGGAATATAAAGACAACATAACTTCCGCGCTCGACCACGCTATGAGTGAGTGGAAAATAGTCAAACAACCCACCGAGACAGGGCAAGGCTTAAAAACAAGAAAATGCACCCGCAGCGGTTGTACGTATACGGAAAGCGAAAATATACCGAAACTTACTCATACCCATTCTTATAAGGAAACAGTTGTATCGCCTACTTGTACCACGGGCGGATATACTCTGCACAAATGCGAATGCGGAGAGGAATATAAAGACAACATAACTTCCGCGCTCGACCACGCTATGAGTGAGTGGAAAATAGTCAAACAACCCACCGAGACAGGGCAAGGCTTAAAAACAAGAAAATGCACCCGCAGCGGTTGTACGTATACGGAAAGCGAAAATATACCGAAACTTACTCATACCCATTCTTATAAGGAAACAGTTGTATCGCCTACTTGTACCACGGGCGGATATACTCTGCACAAATGCGAATGCGGAGAGGAATATAAAGATAACACAACTTCCGCGCTCGACCACGCTATGAGCGAGTGGGGAATAGTCAAACAACCCACCGAGACAGAGCAAGGCTTAAAAACAAGAAAATGCACCCGTAGCGGTTGTACGTATACGGAAAGCGAAAATATACCGAAACTTACTCATACCCACAGATTCACGGAACAAATAGTTACCGGAGAATATTTGGCTACGGCGGCAACTTGTACAGAAAAAGCAGCCTATTACTATTCCTGCGCCTGCGGTGAAAAAGGCTCGGAAACTTTCGAGTATGGAGAATATGGCAATCATACCTATGCACCCGAATGGTCAAGTGATAAATCAAGACATTGGCATGTATCTACCTGTATTCATAACGTAAGGAAGGATGAGGAGTCGCATAACTTTGTAAACAATATATGTACGACATGCCAATATGACAGAACCATAAAGATTTCAAGTATTACATTAAACAAAACCGAATTATCTATTAGCGTTGGTGACTCGATAGATCTTGTCGCTACAATATTGCCTGAGGACGCAACCGACAAAACGGTAGTATGGACAAGTTCTTCACCTACCGTTGCTACCGTCGAAAACGGAAAGATTACCGCTATTGCGAAAGGTTCGACGATAATTACCGCAACAGCGGGAGAATTATCCGCGACATGTTCTTTAGATGTAGAAAACTTTTTATTTGCTCCTGTAGGCAACAATTATTCCGTAACTGCTTACATAGGAAATGAGAGCGTAGTTGAAGTACCGGCGAAGCATAACGGGAAAACCGTTACAATGATAGGCGAACGCGCGTTTTACGATTGTTCGCAGATAAACGAAGTGGTTTTGCCAAATACTATTAAAGAAATCGGCACTGAAGCATTCGGTTATTGTACTTCGCTCACTAAAATAGAAATTGCCGCTTGTACGAGATTAAAAGATAAAGCGTTTATAGGTTGTACGGCTTTAGCCGAAATTTATTTTCCCGACGGGCTTGTTTCTATCGGAACGTCTCCGTTTACGGAATGCTCTTCGCTTGTTAAAATAACGATTGAATCGGGAACTGTATCAAACAGTGTATTCGCCGGGAATAAATACGTAAAAGAAATCGTTTTAGGTTCGGGGGTTACGGAAATTGCGCAAAACGCATTCCAAGGATGTTCTTCACTGGACCGTCTTACGATTCCTCGCGTAGATGAAAATAACAGGTTTAACAACTATTATTTCGGTGTTCCGACGTATAAGTATACGATGTCCGGCTCCGGTTCGGATAATTTATATCCCGAAGGTGGTAAAGCCTATACTTATAAAGATTCAAATGGAGTATCATATGTTTTCAATATTCCGTTAGACGGAACAAACTGGTACTATGACGGCAAAGGTGTTACGTATAACGGTTTATATTACACTTATAAGGATGAACCGATAACCGTAAATTCTTGGCAGAATTGGTATGAGGCTACGGTTGGCGTTAGTTATAAAAAACCAAAGACGTGGACGGCAAATTTTTACTATACGCCCGATACGTCGCTGAAGACTTTGATTATAACGGATCAAACTATCTCCGTATATAACGAAGTTTTTACGGGACTCGGTTGTAAATTAGAAATAAAACAAAAATTCCCTATAAAATCCGTTACTCTCGTCGGCGATAGTAAAGTATATCTTAATGAATTCGACTTCGACAATTATTTATTAAAAGTAACTTATACCGATGGTTTTGCCGAAAATTTTCCATTCGATGTTAAATATCTTAAAAATGATTTAGACGACTTTCAAACAGAAGGCAAAAAAACATTGCTTATCAATTATGGCGGAGTCGACGGAGAATTTAAGGTAACATTGATAGGAATTTTTTCAGACGTCTTTTTTGAGGATAAGATTTTCGTTGCGGACGGCACTCCAAAAAAGCTTGAGGTCAAAGGTGCGCCCGAAGGTACCGTTATATCTTATAAAAATAATGAACAAACGCAAGTCGGGGAATACACTGTTATCGCAACGCTAACCAACGAATGTTACGAAACAAAGAGTTTTACCGCAACTTTGAAAATAAGACAAGAAAAATATAATATCGTCTATATGCTTGGCAACGTTGCAACGAACGATAATCCGAACTGCTATTATTACGGGCAGACCTTAACGTTGAATAATCCGTTAAGTAAATGCGGCGAATTCGTTGCTTGGTATACCGACAAAAATTATAATAATTTGTTTACGGAAATTACCACAACTACTTACGGAGATTTAACGTTATACGCAAAATGGTCTGAATATTACAATGTGTTGGGTAATTGCATCACAGGTTTAACTGAAACAGGTAAAAAATTAAGCGCAATCGATATTCCGTCCGAAATTAGCGGTATCACTATAACGTCTATCGGCAATGGCGCTTTCAGGAATTGTAAAAATATAACAAGTGTAACTATACCCGACAGTATAACTTCTGTAGGCGAAGATGCGTTTTCAGGTTGTCCGATAGAAACTGCAACTGTACCATTTTTGGCAATCGGATATATTCCGAAAGACAATTTAAAATCGGTGACAATCACTAACGGAACCTCTATAGGCAAAGACGCATTATCCGGTTGTAGCGAACTTACAAGTGTAACTATCCTCGATAGCGTGACTTCTATCGGTGATCAAGCGTTCTATAATTGCAGCAGTTTAACAAGCATAACAATTCCCGACAGTGTAACTTCTATCGGTAATTTTGCGTTCTATGGTTGCAGCGGGCTTACAAGCGTAACAATTCCCGACAGTGTAACTTCTATAGGTAATTATGCGTTCTATGGTTGCAGCGGACTTACAAGTGTAACAATTCCCGACAGTGTAACTTCTATCGGTAATTTTGCGTTCTATGGTTGCAGCGGGCTTACAAGCGTAACAATTCCCGACAGTGTAACTTCTATAGGTAATTATGCGTTCTATGGTTGCAGCGGACTTACAAGTGTAACAATTCCCGACAGTGTAACTTCTATCGGTAATTTTGCGTTCTATGGTTGCAGCGGAGTTACGAGTGTATATTATCTCGGTACGATAGACCAATGGGCAGAAATTAGTTTTGGTGGTGATACTTCTAATCCGATATATTATGCAAAAAAACTATACATAAACGACGAATTAGTAACCGAAGCTAACTTAACCACCGCAACTAAAATATCTGCTTTTGCGTTTTATAATTGCAGCGGTTTAACAAGTGTCACTATCTCCGATAGCGTAACAAGTATAAATAAGAGTGCATTCTGTGGTTGTAGCGGACTTAAAACAGTTTACTATAAAGGTACAGCCGAACAATGGAATAAGATTTCAATTGGGACATATAACAGCAAGTTAACAAATGCGACGCGGTATTATTACAGCGAAAGCGAGCCTGCTCTAAATTCCGACGGCACGGCGTACGACGGCAACTATTGGCATTACGCCGACGACGGCGTCACCCCCGTTATCCGGAAAAAAGATAACTAAAAATTAACGGGGCAATAAAAAATCAATTTTATTGCCCCAAAAAATGATATTGTAAAATAAAGTGCGCAAGTTAGAAAAAAGGGGCTGTAAAAAAACAACCGAAGAAAAAGTGAGATATTGACAAATTGTCGAGATCTCACTTTTTTTGGTGCAATAAAAATTATTTTGATATGATGGTTTATATGGAATAACTCCAAAATAGGAACTTTTTCTGACATTTTCCAATTTTATGTACAACAAACAAAACCGACAGCAATTTTGCCGATTTTCTTCCATTCGTTTTATGTGGATAAATTTATTTTTTAAGCGGCGAGTTTCTCCGCTAAACTCATTAAATAAAATTTATGAAGGTTAAAACCGCAGGAAATTAAATATGACAACTTACGTCATATTTATAAAAATTCTAATTGTTATTTTCTCTTACTCTCCACAATGCCATTGGATGAGCGGAGATACGTTCTAATATTTCTTTATCTCCAAACAACAGTTCAGGGCGATAATTTTTAGAAGCAAATTCTTTTACAAATTCCTTTTCGTTATCGCTAAACACAAACAATTTTTGCAAATATTCTTTTATCGATGCAATTACCGCGTCTTTTTTGAAACGGTCGTTTTTGTTAAGCATAGGTTTTAATTGCCTGTTAATATCTCTGTCCGTAACTCCATCTAAAATATCAAGCGAAACGTCACAAATACTTGCATCGCCACCGATACAGTTATAGAATATGGTACATTTTTTAAGCATTTCCTTATCTTCGATAATACCATTTGCAATCAGACCATAAACGTCGTAAACGTCTCTTGGTTTACAACGACCGATTAAAGCCGCAAGTTTGCTTCCGTATAATTCACAAGCGCTTAAAACTTTTACGCATATATTGCTTTCGGCAACGGGAGTTCTAATAGGTTTGTAGCAGAGCGGAAGAACGTGCTTTCTATCAAGATAGTTTATTTCTATTTTTATATTGTCACGGTTGCCTGCATTGTTTATATATTGAAAAACGGCGGAATCTAACGCAAAATACCTTTTACTTTGCGGCGAAAGCGAATAATTCTTTTGAAACAACGCCATTTGCAGGAAGTTCCACAATTCATCCTTATCTTTTTCCATTTCTTCTTTCGTATCGCCGATATAGTCTAAATCTATGTCAACTGAAAGTCTCGGAAGTTCACGATAAAACAAATTTATAGCCGTTCCGCCTTTAAGAGCAAGCTTATCTTTCCATTTAGACGTGAACACAAACTCTAAAATATCCGCAAGGCGCATAACCTTTTCAACGTTATCTTTTATAAAATTCGTCTCTTTTGCTATTTTAACTACGTTCTTTTGAGATATGTTTATCATATCAGTTCTCCGTGTTTATAAGTTTTTCAGGATACATAATCCCCCAATACTTATCCGTTTTTCTCGGCATCTTTTTATTTTCGCTTATATCTTCTAATTTTATAGAGCAGTTTTGCTTACATATATCAAAGAAGTTTTGCGAGAGGAGGTCTTTCTTGAACAATGAAAGCAAAAAGCCCGTCTTTTTATAAACGAATTTCTTATTGTACTCTTTCAAATAGGATAATAACGCTTGCTCGTCAAGATGGGTAATCCCGTTTAACGCCGTAACAAGTTCTTCAAGTCCGCCCGCAAGGTCGATACGGTCAATACAATCCACTACCGTTCTTTCTAAATCGGTAACGACGATTTCCGCATTTTGCTCTAAGTGCACTATTCCACCCTTTGCAGTATAAGAGAAAAATTTGTATTCAAGCCCATTATATTCAAAGGGAATATTTCTTTTTTCGGTAAAAACTTGCACTTCCGAAAACATTTGATTGCCAAGCCCGTGAAATTCTAACGCCGAATGATATGCAACGCAAGCGTTTTCAAAGAGCGCTGACGCTATTTCAAAACGGCTCGCAAAAATATCGCCTGTCAAAGGATTCACTGTCGCATATAACCCATTTTTAATTTTGGCTACACACCCACCGTCAATTAGCGATTTTAATTTCGCTTGCATGCTACGCACACTTGTAAAATTTTCTAAAATATCTTGTGTACGAAATAATGCATGAGTTTGATAAAAATCTTTCATTCCTATATTTTCCTTATTTGATTATACCTATTTTACATAATTTACGAATAAAAGTCAACGCTTTTTATGTAATTTAGGTAATACTTAAAAAGTTAGAATATCCGCTGTGGACACAATCGCAGTTTTTTACAGAACTCCAAAATTTCGCTTTTCAAATTTTCAAGAGAATTTGTCATTCTT